>JAJYYH010000003.1 GCA_021801255.1 Pseudomonadota bacterium | reverse complement strand
TAAACCAAAACCTAGCCAGGTCACTCCACCTAACTAAACCTCAGCCTAAACTCACAAAATACCCACCAAAGGCACCGCCAACGTATCCCTTCCACTCCAGATAAAACTGTCAATGAACAAAAGAAAGAACCGGGCGATCAAACCCGGCCGCGCCGCCCAACGCCGGAGCATCGGTGGAGGCGCCTTCTACTGATGCCGCCCTGATGTGTCAACGGCATGACAAGGCCTGCCAACTTTATGTTTAACCCATTGCAAATAAGCGCAAAAAAAGCGCTGCTGGGCGGCCGACGAGGCCGGCCGCCATACGGCGGAGCCATGCCATGAACGCATGGCTCCGCCGCGCAGCCTCATGCCGCCACGGCGGTTTCCCCGGTGATCGCGAGGCCATCCCTCCCGGCGCTGATGCGCACGGTGTCACCGTCCTTCACCGAGCCATCGAGAATTCGCCCAGCGAGCGAATTCTGGAGATCGCGCTGGATCACTCGCTTGAGCGGCCGCGCACCATAGACCGGATCGAAGCCCTCGTTCGCCAGCCATTCGATCGCGCTCTGATCAACCACCAAATTGATATGTCGGTCGGCAAGCAGCCGCGCCAGCGCCCCAAGTTGGATTTCGACGATCACCGCCATGTCGGCACGCTGTAGCCGGCGGAAGAGAATGATCTCATCAAGCCGGTTGAGAAATTCAGGCCGGAAATGCCTCCGCACCACGGCCATCACCTGGCCATGTACCATGGCGGTGGTCTCGCTCTCGGGCTGGGCGGCCAGAATATCGCTCCCGAGATTGCTCGTCAGCACGATGATCGTGTTCTTGAAATCGACCGTGCGCCCCTGCCCGTCGGTGAGCCGCCCATCATCGAGAACCTGGAGAAGAATGTTGAAGACATCCTCATGTGCCTTCTCGACCTCGTCGAATAGAACGACCTGATAGGGTCGCCGACGTACCGCTTCGGTCAGCACGCCGCCCTCGTCATAGCCGACATAGCCGGGCGGCGCACCGATGAGGCGAGAAACGCTGTGCTTCTCCATAAATTCGCTCATGTCGATACGCACCATTGCGCGCTCGTCATCAAAGAGAAACTCCGCCAGTGCCTTGCAGGTTTCGGTTTTTCCCACCCCAGTCGGCCCAAGAAATAGAAAGCTTCCGATTGGCCGGTTGGGATCCTGCAATCCTGCCCGCGCCCGACGGACCGCGTTCGCAACCGCCCGCAGCGCGTCTTCCTGGCCCACCACGCGCTTGCGCAACTCATCTTCCATGCGCATCAGCTTGGCGCGCTCGCCTTCCAGCATGCGATCGACCGGCACACCGGTCCAGCGCGAGACAACGCCGGCGATCTGCTCGTCCGTAACCGCCTCGTTCACCAAATTCCCGCCTTCATGCGAGGCAACGAGCTTTTTCTCAAGTTCGGGAATGACGCCATAAAGCAGTTCCGACGCGCGCCCAAGATCGCCGCGCCGCTGCGCGATCTCCACTTCGCTCCGCGCCTGATCGAGCTTCTCCTTGAGTTTTTGTGTTTCGACGAGTTGAGCTTTCTCTGAGATCCAGGCCGCACTCATCGCCGCTGATTTTTCTTCCAGTTCCGCAAGCTCTTTCTCAAGCTTTTCCAACCGATCGCGCGATGCTGCATCCTCCTCGCGCTTTAGCGCTTCACGCTCGATCTTGAGTTGCAGGATACGCCTGTCGAGTTCGTCAAGTTCCTCGGGCTTGCTGTCCACCTCCATGCGCAGCCGGCTCGCCGCTTCGTCGATCAGATCAATCGCCTTGTCGGGTAAAAAACGGTCAGAGATATAGCGCTTCGAGAGCATCGCGGCCGCGACAATCGCGCTGTCGGTAATGCGTACGCCATGGTGGAGTTCATATTTTTCCTTGATGCCGCGTAAAATGCTGATCGTATCCTCGACACTCGGCTCATCGACGAATACCGGCTGGAAGCGCCGGGCGAGTGCGGCATCCTTCTCGACATGCTTGCGGAATTCATCGAGCGTGGTGGCGCCGATGCAGTGCAACGCACCACGCGCCAGTTCCGGCTTGAGCAGATTCGATGCATCCATCGCACCATCGGCGCGGCCAGCACCGACCAGTGTATGCATCTCATCGATAAATAGAATGATCTCGCCACCCGCTTCTTCGATTTCCTTGAGAACAGATTTCAATCTTTCCTCGAACTCACCGCGGAATTTGGCCCCCGCGACGAGCGCGCCGAGATCAAGTGCCAGCAGCCGCTTGCCCTTGAGCGCCTCCGGCACATCACCATTGACGATGCGCAGCGCCAGCCCTTCCACGATCGCCGTCTTGCCGACACCGGGCTCGCCGATCAGCACCGGGTTGTTTTTGGTGCGGCGGGCGAGAACCTGGATGGTGCGGCGAATTTCTTCGTCGCGCCCGATCACCGGATCAAGTTTCCCCCCGCGCGCCAGCGCCGTCATGTCACGGGCGTATTTCTTCAGCGCATCGAAATTCGCTTCCGCATTGGCGCTGGTCACGCGCCGGCCCTTGCGGATGTCGGCGAGACTCTTTTCTAAGGCCGGCGCGTTAGCGCCGGCGCCACGCAGCGCCCGTGCGGCGGCACTTTCCGTCGTAGCAAGCGCCACGAGCAGCCGATCCTGCGCGACATATTCATCGCCTGCCTTCCGCGCGGACTGTTCGGCCGCGTCAAGCACGCGCACCAACTCAGGCGTGGCCTGCGGTTGGCCGGCGCCGCTGCCCTCCACCTTCGGCAGGCGCGCAAGTTCCGTCTCGATGGCGGCCTTCGCCGCTTCCGGCTTGCCGCCGGCGGCACGGATCAGCCCGGCGGCCGCGCCCTCCTCATCGTCGAGCAGCGCCTTAAGCAAATGCTCAGGCCCGAGCCGCTGATGGAAGTCGCGAATCGCGATGGTCTGCGCGGCCTGGAGAAATCCGCGGGCCCGTTCGGTGAATTTTTCGATATCCATGATCGTTGTCCCTTACCATTTCAGGCGACAGACCTGCCGGCCCCTGCGCAGGCGGCGGGCAGATCATTTCTGCACAACGATTTGGGAAGCCGCGGATCGCCGCTCAAGAGGCGCGCGCCGCGCTCCCGCGACACGGCAGACGCACGGAGAATCGCGCCCGCCCGATCCGCCCGACAAGGCGGAGTCGGCGATCGAGGAAGGCGCGGCTCGCCTCGGCGCCCTCGGTGGTATCGGTGAGCCAGTAGATGAGAGTCGCGCTGTAGATGGCGAGCAGGATCGCGCGTTTCGTATACCAGGAAAAATCCGCCGCGCGGTCGCCCGCGGCGACCCAGATGGCATCGGCGGTGCGCGCGGCAAGCCTTGCCGCAAGCCCAGCATTCCGCGGCAAGGCGAGCAGGCCGAGGGCACGCCGCACCGCTTCCTTGTGCGGCTCCAGCACGGCAAGCCGTGCCGCGATCAGCGCCCGTACCCGCGCCGTCAGCCCTAGCCCCGTGAGATCGCCCGCCCGCGCCACCATGGCGTGGTCGACCCCGGCAAAAAAGGTCGCGATCATTTCCGCCGCGCCGCCGGGAAAAAGCCTATCCGCCTCGCCCTCTGGCTGACCGGCGGCGCGCAGAGCCGCGCGGAGCGCCGACAGGCTCCAGCCGGCAAAGGGCTCGCTCGCCAGCAGTGGCCCGAGTGTCGCGAATGCCTCCGCGGAAAGGGTATCCGGATCGCTCATGGCTGCGGCTCGGCGGCGCGCGCGAATTCCTCGTTGAACCCGAACAGACGGAAATCGCTCATGCGCATGGGATAGAGAATCCCCTCCAGATGGTCGTACTCGTGCTGCACCACGCCGGCATGAAAACCAGCGGCGATCCGCTCGACCGGCGCGCCCTCGGCGTCAAGCCCGCGATAGCGCACCCGCCATGGCCGCGGCACAGCGCCGCGCATCCCGGGGATGGAAAGACACCCCTCCCAGCGCACCCGAATTTCCTCGCCGAGCGGCTCGACCTCGGGGTTGATCAGCACGCTCGGGCCGCGGGGCGCATCCTCTGCCTCATCGCTGCCGCGCCCCGGCGGCACGCGAAAAACAAAAAGCCGCAACGGCACATGCACCTGGGGCGCTGCCAACCCTACCCCCGGTGCGTCCTCCATGGTCTCGATCATGTCGGCGATGAGACGGCGGATCTCAGGCGCACTGGGATCATCTACCGGCGCGGCCTTGGTGATCAGCACGGGATGGCCCATGCGGGCGATTTTAAGGATGGCCATGACCGCTCACATAGGCGCTCGAAAAGGCTTTGGCGAGAGCGGCGGAGCGTGCTATGAGCGCCCGGCCTGGCGGGCAAGAGCCGTACCGGGCATCCTTTGTTGCGGCCTGGGATCGGGAAAGGCCGCCTTCCTGAGAGGAGATCGCCGCCAAGTGCAAGTATTGGTTCGTGACAACAATGTTGATCAGGCCCTCAAGGCGCTCAAGAAGAAGCTCCAGCGCGAGGGCGTCTTCCGCGAGATGAAACTCCGCCGCCATTACGAGAAGCCCTCCGAACGCCGGGCCCGCGAAGCCGCCGAGGCGGTGCGCCGCGCCCGCAAGATGGAGCGCAAGCGGTTGGAGCGTGAAGGGTTCTGAGCTGGGCCGGCGCTGCGGCGCCTCCCTTCCCCGCTTCGCCCCATGACCCAAGATCTTCCGACCCCTGTTGCAGATCGTTTTTTCGAGGATTACCCGCGCGATGCCGTGGCGCAATACGGCCCCGTCAGCGTCTCCGAGGCCGAAATCATCGCGTTTGCCCGGCAATTCGACCCGCAAGCCATCCATACCGACCCCGAGGCGGCGGCCAACGGCCCGTTCGGCGGGCTGATTGCGAGCGGCTGGCACACCGCGGGGCTGATGATGCGCCTGCTCGCCACCCATTTTCTCTCGCATCGCAACAGCATCGCCTCGCCGGGCATCGACGAGCTGCGCTGGCGCGCCCCGGTACGCCCAGGAGATCAACTGCGCGTCCGCGTGCGCGTGACCGAGGCGACGCGTTCGCGCTCGAAGCCCGATCGCGGCATGGTCCGCAGCCTGGTCGAGGTCATCAACCAGCACGATACGGTGGTAATGTCGCTCTCGGCGATGAACCTGCTGCGCTGCCGCGGCGCTAATACTGGAACTGATAGCTGAGGCCGACGCTGTTGGCGCCATAGCCGCTGCCGGTAGTGGTATTGAGCTTGGCGCCGTGCCCGAGATCGATCTGCAACTCCGCTTGCGTGTCGTTGGTGCCGGTCGTGCCCTGTTTGGCGCCGAGATAGACACCAGGGGCGATGTAGCGCCCGGCCTCCAGGGTCGGCACCGATTGCGCCGCCCCCGGCCCCCCGCCCTGCGGTCCCGCCGTCTGATTGGTCGGCGTGCCGATCGCCAGTCGATCGAGCCCCAGCGTGCTGCGGATGCTGTTGAGCGCCCCCCCCGTTCCGGCCGCCCCCGAGAGCTGCGCAACCCCGGCGGCGATCTCGGCAAGTTGAAAGGCGCTGAGCTGGGAGGCGGACTGGCCAAACAGCAGATGCGCGAGGATATCATCCTGGGGCAGCGGCGGGGTACTGGAGAGCGTGATGGTGGGCGCGCTGGCGAAGCCGCCGACGGCAAGGGTCGCGGTGACATTGCCATTCGAACTGGTGGCGATGAGGTTGAGCGCCGGATCGATCCGATGCCCGCCTTCAAAGCCAATATGGCCGGACGTGAAATTGAGCGAGCTGCCGCCGAGATTGACGGTGCCGCGGATCAGATTGAGCCCGCCTTGCATGCGCGGCGCCGCGGCCATCCCCGCGACATGGAGCTTGCCCCCGAGTTCGGCGTCGATCCCGCGCCCATGGATGAATATCTGCCGCGGCGCGTCGATGCCGAGATCGAGTGCCACATCAGGCCCCGCCGCAGTGGATTCGGGCGCGGGCGGCGGCGCGCCGGCCTTACGCACATTGAGCACCGCGACCGAGGGAGGCAGGCTGTCGGGGATGGAAATCTCGGCGCGCTTGATGCCGATTGTGCCAGCCAGTGAAAGCGCGCCGAACGCCGGCCCCGAGACATGGAGATCGGCATCCAGCCGCTCCGTGAGCTGATCGGTGGTGATCGGGCTGGCGTCGCGCGCTGTAAGGGTGAGATCGAGTGGCAGACCCGGCGCCAGCACGCCCACCGTCCCGCCACCGCCGAGCGCCCCCTGCCCGGCTTTGGCGGTGAGGTTTTCCACGCGCAGCGTCTGCCCCGCCGCGCTGATTCTGGCGGTGATGGCGCGGATATCGAGCCCCTGGGCGAAATCCCGCACCTCGCCGCCCGCGAGCGAGACGCTCCCCGAAAGCTCCGGCGCCGCCCGCGTCCCGGCGACCCCGGCATCGAGGGTGAGCGCGCCGGTGACGCGCCGACCCGCGGCGGTCAGGATCGGATCGAGCAGAGCGAGATCGAGCCGCCCCTTGGCGCTGAGCGCGAACCGCCCTTCGGGGTCGAACGGCACCGGGCCGGAGAGCGCGAGATGCACTTTCTGCCCGGCGGCAAGCGTTGCGTCGAGCTTCGCCCGCGTGCCATCCAGCACCGCCTGGGCGTCGAGATTGGCCGGCGGCAGCGCGCTCGCCGGGCCCGTCGCGGCATGGAGGCCAAGCGCCGTGAGCGTCACCAGCCCCGAGGGCCGCGCGAGGGGGCCGGTGAGCCGCGCCGAGGCCTGGGCGACGCCGCTCGCGGCAAACCCCGGCATAAAGGGCGCGGCCAGCGCTGGGGTGACATTGGTGAGGCGCGCCGTGGCATCGAGCGCGGGCGCAAGCCGCCCGGCGAGATCGAGCCGCGCCGCGCCGATTCCGAGTTGCAGGCGATCGATGCGCACCCCGTCGGCGAAGGCAACCCTGGCCGGGGCGAGCAAGCGCAGGCTCTCGTCGTGCCAGTCCGCCCGCAGCGCCGAAAGCGTGACCTCTCTCCGCGCCAGATCGAGCAGCGCCGCGGAAGACGCCGTCGCCGGGGCCCCAGCGAGGTTGTGGACATTGGCCGCGATCCGGGTCGTGAGCGCATTTTCCGGCCCATCAAGGCTGAGCGTCGCGTCTCCCACGGTCTCGCCCGCGGCGATCCCGCTCGCCTCCAGCCGCGCCGCGATTTTCGGCGTCGCGAGCGGCGAGGCAATCGTTGCGGAAAGCTTGGCCCGCGCCACACGCGCTCCCCCCGCCAGGCTCGCTTGTTCGACGCTTACCTCCAGCCGCGCCGTGTTTTTCTCCAATTCCGCCGTGGCCGAGAAACTCCCGGAAATTTTTTGTCCCAAGAACGGGTCGAGATCGGTGAGTGTTGTCATGCGCAGGCGAACGCTTCCCTCGGGCAGCGCCGCGCCGGAGGCCAGGGCAAAATTGCCCGCCCCCGAGAGACTTTTCCAGCCGAGTTCGTTGAGCGTGAGCGTCGTCGCGCCATCGGCCATCCGCGACGCAGCGAACGCGAGGCGGAGCGGCGTGCGGTCAAGCATCGCCTGTGCCTCGAGATGGGCGCGCGGCGCGCTGGGCAGGCCGGTTGCGGTGAGTTCGACCGAGATCGGCGCAGCCGGCACAGGCCCGGCGGCGATGGTGCCGGCAATTCTTGCCCGCGCCGCCAGATCGTCGGGGGTTCCGGCGAAATGGCCATCGCCGTTCAGCGCCCCCGAGACCGCCGCGCTCAGTACCTTGAGATCGGCCAAGCCGAGGTGCCAATCGAGCGCGATATGCCCGCCGATATCGCTGCCGGAAGCGGCGAGCGAGAGCGCCTGGCCATCCAGGGTCAGCGCCGCTTCCGGGATATCGGCGCCGTCGAGCCGCGCGGCGGCCGCGAGATGGGTCTCCCCGCCGAGCAGCGCCGGCAGCGGCGCCAGGCCGCCGGTGAGCGCGATCCGCCCGTCGAGATTGGCGCTGCCGCCCGAGCCCCCCGCCGCGAGCAACCCGTCGAGCGTGAAATGGGCCCGGCCCGCCAGATCCACCTCCCCGATCGCGGCAAACGGCGCGAGATCAGGGAGATCGAGACCTATTTTCCCCCCGCTCGTTCCCGCCGTTGTCAGATGACCGGCAAGCCGGAGCAGCGGATGGCTCAGGGTGAAATCGACCGGCCGGTCAGCGGCCAGCGGCGCGATGGTGGCATCGAGGATGAGCGGAGAAGCGGCCAGCAGCGTCGGAGCCGGACCGGGCAGGCGAACCGCGTCGGCGCGCGCGCTGAGCGTAAGTTTTCCCTCGCTACCGGTGAGCTGAGCGGCAAGCTCGGCGATCCTGGCGCCACCCGCCACGAGACCGTCGAGGCGCAAATGCGCATTCCCCGCGGGCGCCTCCAGCCGGCCATGCAGCGCGGCATCAAGCGTGAAAGCTCGCCACGAAACTCCCGCTCCCGGCGCCATCGCCGGCGCCGTGGCGGAAAAATCGAGCGTGCCCGCCAGATGGTCGAGGTCGAGCCGGCCATGAAGACCGGCCGCCAGCGGGCCGGCGGTGAGTTTTGCGGCCAAGGCCGCCGCATCGCGTGGTCCGGCGAGATCGGCATCAAGCACCAGCCCACCGAGCGCGGGCAGATGGCCGAGCGTCTCAGCCAATCCCCCCGGCGGCTCGCGCGCCGTGATATGAAGCCCGACCGTGCTCGCCGTGAGCTTCGCCGAAAGCTGATAGTCGGCGGCTGGCGCGATGCCCTCGATCGCGAGCCGGGCATCGGCGTCATCGAGGGCGCGGAACCGGCCTTCCCCGGTGATCGCAAGCACCGCCGCCGCACCGGCAACCGGCGCGGCCAGCTCGACGCGGGCGAGATCGAGCCGTTGCAGCACCACCGGCAGCGGCAGCGCAAAGTCGCCCGCGGAGGAAGACGCCGGGGCGGGGGAAGAAGGCGCGGGCGAGGAATGGGGCAGCCGCTTCACCTCGATCCGGCGCGCGGTCAGCCGGGCGATCCGCACCTCGCCCGCAAACAGTCGCGGCAGATCAAGATCGAGCGCGAGACCAGTGATGCGCAGCCATTCCCCTTCATCGTCATCGAGCATCAGGGAGGCCAGGCGCAAATGGTCGGGAAACCGCCCGGAAACCCCGGCGATCCGCACCCGCCCGCCGCTGAGCGGCGCGGCATAGCGCACGAGCGCCCGTTCTCCCGGCGTGGTATTCAGCGCGAGCATGGCAAAGGCGAAAACGAGCAGCGGCAGGACCACCACAACCCCGAGCAGGCCCGCGAAAAAAAATGCCCCGCGCCGCATCAGAACGCCTCACCCAATCCGACATAGATCTCGAAGGGGAAATCACCAGGAACCTGCACCAAGGGGATGGCAAAATCCACCCGGACGGGGCCGAAGCCGGTAAAATAGCGCAGACCCACCCCGACACCGGGATAGGTCTGGCCGGTGAACGGTGCCGGCTGCTCGCTCACCTGACCGACATCGAAGAACGCCGCAGTCCCCCAGTTGCTGGCGATGCGCTGGCGCAGCTCGATGGTGCCGGCATCCATCGCCAGCCCGCCGGCGGGAAGTTGGTCGGCGAATTGCGGGCTCGCCCACTGATAGCGGTAGCCTCGGATATTGGCGCTGCCGCCGCCATAAAACCGCTGATCGGCCGGCACCTGCAGCTCGGTCGCGCCGAGCGTGTCGCCGACCATGCCGCGCAGTGCCAGAACGGTTCGCCCATCGCCCGAAAGATCGAGATAGGTCGAGGCCTGGCTCTGGCCGATCACGAACAGGGCATGGCCGTCGAAGCCACCAAGGGAGGCGGTCGGCGTCACCTGAGCGGTGGCGCGGAAGCCCCGCGTCGGCTCCAGGGGGTTGTTCGTATTGTCGAATTTCAGCCCGACGGGGGTGCTGAACAGGGTGTAGAGCGCGCTGGTATTGTTCTGGGTGATCAGCTCCTGCTCCAGTCCAAGCCCGATATTGGCCGAGAGCTGCGGCGTGAGTTGGCGGGTCAGCGTCGAGGTGGCATAGAGCGCGGCCTGGGTGTAGGTATAGAGATATTGTTGTAAGGCACTGATGTTAAAGGAAAGCGTCTGGTCGGGGCGCTGCCATTGCGGGATCGCGTAGGTGGCGGAGAGGTCGTAGCCCGGGTACTGCGCATCAAGTCCACCGATCTCGTCGGCGCTCGCCGAAAGCGTCAGGGTCTCGCCATGGCCGAAGACGTTGCGGTCGGTCCAGGAGGCGGTGAGATCGGCGCCGAGATCGGTGGAGTAGGAGCCGTTGAAGCTGATGGCGTGGCGCGGCGCCTCGGCGAATTTGAAATCGAGCGGCAACTGGCCATTGGCGTCGAGCTGATCTGGCGTCTCCGCCTGTACGCCCGCGAAAACTGGCAAGCCAGCGAGGGTGAGGCGCTGCTGCTCGATCTGATCGGCGTCATAGGGCATGCCGGGCTTGAGCGTGATTAGCCCTCGCGGATAGGCGGGATTGACCTGATGCAGCCCCTCCAGGGCGATCGGGCCGAGATCGACGCGCGGGCCGGGATCGGCGCGGAAGCTGACATCGATGGTGTCGGTGTCGTCATGCTCGATGGCCTCCGGCGGCGCCACCTTGGCGAAGGCGTGGCCGTCATGCTTGAGCGCCTTGAGAAGCTTGCCCTGCCCCGCCAGAACCTCCGCCGCCACCGCGTTCTGGCCCGATTTGAGGCCGAGCGCGTCGCGTTCGGCTTGCGTGACATTGCCGACGATCTCGATCTTGCCGAGATGAAACATCGGCCCCGTCGTGATCGCGACGACCACCGGCACCTTTTGCTTCGCCGCCAGCGTCTCGAGCATGGCAAGCAGGCCGGGGTCCTCGAGATCGCGCCCGAGGACAGTGATCTTAACCTGCGCTTTATAGTAGCCCTGGCTTTGCAGCGCCGCCTGAAACCGCGTGACGTCGGCGCGCGCGCGGGCGATCAGAGCGAACGGCCCGACCGGGGACTTATCGCGCAGCGCGATCAGGCTGGAGGACTGCCGGATCGTCTCATCGAGCGCGCCCTGCCCGGTCGGCTTGATCGCGACGGTGTAGGCGAGCGGGTCGGCGGCGCGTGCCACCAACATCGCAATCACCGCGAGCGCGGCAACCAGCTGGATCGCCGCGGCGGAAAACCCGGCATGGCGGGAGATTCGGGCGACGAGCGTCTTCGGCATCTGCCCCCCTATGCCAGCCTGACGGGGGCCAAGACAACGCAATTCCCGCCCCTCGCCCGGCGCGCGAGCGGCGTGGTAAGGGGGACATCCGATGTCGGCGAAAAATCCGCCCCTCTCCCCGCTCCCGCCGGCGCCCGGCGGGATGCGGTCGCAGTTGCCGAGCCAGAATCCCGGGCGCGTTGCCGGACCCCTACGCGCGATCCGCCGGGCACTCCTGATCGTGCTCTGGACGCTCGCCCTGATGCCGGTGCAGGCGCTATTTCTGGTTCTGCCGGGCGAGGCCAAGCGCCGCCTGCCGCTGCTTTACTGGCGGGGGATTTGCACCGCCCTCGGGCTCAAGCGCCGGATCATTGGCCGCCCCGCGACGGGGGGCGATCGCGCCGTGGTGTTCATTTCCAATCATTCATCCTGGATCGATATCCCGCTGCTCGGCGCCGAGTTACGCGCCGCCTTCGTCGCCAAGGACGACGTCGCGGGCTGGCCGCTGATCAGCGCCATCGCCCGCCTCGGGCGCACGGTTTTCATCAGCCGGAAGCGGGCCAGCACCAAGCGCGGGCGCGCGGCAATCGCAGCAAGGCTGGCGGCGGGCGATAACCTCATCCTCTTCCCCGAGGGCACAACCTCTGACGGGAGCCGGGTTCTGCCCTTCCGCTCGGCCTTTCTGGGGATATTGACCGGCGAGGACGCGCCTCTGGTGCAGCCGGTCTCGGTGGTCGCCGATCGCCTCGCTGGCCTGCCTTGCTTCCGGCGCGACCGCGCGGTTTTCGCCTATTATGGGGCAACCGCGATCGGGGCGCATTTCTGGCGCCTCGCGCAATGGAAGGGGATGGGGGCGACCATCCTGCTGCACCCTGTCCTCGATCCTCGCCTCATCCCCGATCGCAAGGAACTGGCACGCCAGCTTTGGCTGATCGTCGCCGAGGGAGCGGCTGCGCTGCGGCAGAATCGCGAACCTTCAGCCGGGCTTGGCGGCAAGCCGGCGCGGGCCAGAGTGGCGGGCGATATTGAACAGCAGCGAGAGCACAGCTGAAACGACGAGGTTGAGGGCGAGCGCGTAAAGTGCCGCATAGCCCGGCATGGTGAGGCCGAGGAGCTGCAACGGATAGACCGCCGATTTGAACGAAAGCGCCGCCGCCATCGCCGTGCCCCAGCCGATCCCCGCCGCCCAGCCGAGCAGCAGCGCCCAGCCGTTCAGCCACGGACAGAACAGGCCGAGCATCACCGCCGGCGCGGTCTGGATGATCCACACGCCGCCCAGCAACTGCAACTGGATGGCGTATTGCTGGGGTAGAAAGATGATAAAAAACAGCGCTCCCACTTTCACCCCAAGCGAGGCCAGCTTGGCCACCTCGGCCTCCTCGGCGTCAGTGCAGGCCGGGCGCAGGAAAGCCCGCCAGATGTTGCGGGTAAAGATATTGGCCGCCGCGATCGACATGATGGCGGCGGGCACCAGCGCGCCGATGGCGACAGCCGCGAAGGCGACGCCCACGAACCAGGCGGGAAACACCGCCAGAAACAGCGCCGGCACCGCATAATTGGTGCCGAAGCGGGCAAAGCCGGCACTGAACCGCGCCATGCCGCCCACCCCCATGGCGAGCGCCATGAAGCCGAGCAGGGCGAGCAGGCCGAGCAGGAAGGAATAGGCCGGCAGAATCGCGGCGTTGCGTCGGATCACCGCCGCCGAGGAGGAAGAGAGAATGGCGGTGAGGGAGTGCGGATAGAGAAAAAGAGCGACGGCCGAGCCCAAAGCCAGCGTCGCATAGGCGCTGTAGCTGCCGAGACTGCCGGCAGGGGGCGCCGCAAGCAGGAGCTTCGCCGCCGGCACCGCCGAGAAAACCGGGGCAAACCCGCCGAGAGCGAGTGGCACCGCGATAACGGCGGCAAACACGGTGAGATAGATCAGCGTGTCCTTCACCACCGCGATCATCGCCGGCGCCCGCAGCCCGCTGGTGTAGGTGAAGGCGGCGAGGATGATGAAGGCAATGATCAGCGGAATATCGCCCACAAGGCCGCTCGCCTGAAAGCCGAGCGCGCCGATCACCACCGCCATCCCCACCAGTTGCAGTGCGATATAGGGCATGGTGGCGATGAGGCCGGTGAGCGAAACCGCCAGCCCCAGCCAGCGATTGCCGAACCGATCCTGGACATAATCAGCGGCGGTGATGTGGCCCCTCTGGCGCGCGATGGCCCAGAGCCGGGGGAAGACCACATAAAGGATGGGATAGATCAGGATGGTATAGGGCACAGCAAAAAAGCCGATGGCGCCGCCGCCATAAATCAGCGCCGGGACGGCGATGAAGGTATAGGCGGTATAGAGGTCGCCACCGAGCAAAAACCATGTGACAAAAGTGCCAAACCGCCGTCCGCCGAGGCCCCATTCATGCAGTTGCGTAAGATCGCCGCGCCGCCAGCGCCCGGCGAAAAACCCAAGCAGCGTGACAAAGACGAAAATAACGACGAAAACCGTGGTCGCGAGGACGTTCATGGCACCTTGCCCCCCCGCTCGGCGCGTTCGATGCGCATGCGCTCGATCCGATGAACAAGAAAAATGATCGCCGCGGAAAGCAAAATCCACAGCATTTGATACCAATAGAAAAACGGCACGCCCGCGAGCAGCGGCGCGTCGCGATTATAGAGCGGCACCGCCAGCACGGCGGCGAACGGCACGAGCAACAGCCAGCGCCACCCGCGCCCCTTCTCTTTCGACCCCTCCATCTCTTTCTTGCCCCCCATCAGATTGCGGTTCAGGTCACGCTGGTGACCTCGGCGGCGAAGCGCCGACGCCGGCGTCTGATGAGCCACCAGGTACCGCGCGCCGCAAGCTCGAAAATCCGCCCGCGCGCCGGCAGCCCGACCGCCTTGAGGATCATCCCCACCCCGCGCGCGACATGGTGGTAGCGATAGAAGGCCATCGCCCGGCCCATATAGAGCGCGGTGCAGCGGCGATGGACGAAAGCCGTACCCTCCGGCTCGTTGCCGCAATGATAGGCAAAGGCGAGTTCGTCGTCCTCGCTCTCACCGATGCGTCCGAGCGCGATGCGAAGGCGCCGCAGCCGGCCGATCCGCTCGATCCCGAGATAGCGGCGCAGATGATCGTAGAACAGCTTGTAATGGCGGAATTCATCGGCGGCGATACGGCGGCAGATTTCCTTCAGGACCGGCTCTTGGGTGGCCTCCCCGAGGGCGGAATAATAGCTCGACGTGCCGGTCTCGACCATGCAGCGAGCGATCAGCTCGCCGGCGCGCGAGCCACGCACCGAGCTTGTGGCATCGAGCGGCACCTGATAGCCGGCGCGGTAGCGGGCGAAAGCCGCCGGGAAATCCCAGCCCGGATCAGCAAGCATGGCCCATCTGCCGAGTGCATCGCCATGTTGCACCTCCTCCACCGCCCAGGCTTCCGCGGCGGCGCGGAAGAGCGCGTCGTCAGGAAAGACATTGGCGAGGTAGCGGGCATAGTCGTCGCCATTGCGCTCAACCATCGCTGCCGCCTTGATGAGCGGCACGATCGCCGGATCGACGCGATCCGGATCAAATTTATCCCACGCAACATCCGCTATGCGCCAGTGTTTTTCCAATCGCCCTTACCTCCTGTCGGCACAGAACCCCAACCAGGCCGGGGCGGTCAAGCGGGGGAATAGCGGCGGCAGTTCGCTCTCTGGCCGCCCGGGAGGATTCCCATATCGGGCGATATGTTTCTTATCCAGATCGCCGCGCTACCGCGAAGAATGCGCGCATGCGTGTGCGGCGCGCGCGCTGTGCGGCAGCGTGTTCCTATTTTGTTTCAGCGCCGTCGCGCAATGCAGATTTCCTGCCACCTTGGCGCGAAGTTTGCTTAGATTAGGTGAGAAGGTCAATCGGGCGGAGAAGAGCATGGAACAGGGCGAGACAACCGGGAGACGATTTGCCCAGTTCGACGAAATGCACGAAAGCGGGGTCTGCCGGGCGCAATATGCTATGATCCGGCGCTGGCTCGATGATCTGCCTCCGCAGCAACTCGCCCTCAAGCAGCACGAAGCCGAATTACTGTTTCGCCGCATCGGCATCACCTTCGCGGTCTATACCGAAGGCGGCGGCCCTGAGCGCCTGATCCCGTTCGATATCATCCCCCGCGTGCTCGATGCGGCGGAGTGGGATTTTCTCGCGCGTGGGCTACGTCAGCGGGTGCGAGCGCTCAACGC
The DNA here is from genome assembly GCA_021801255.1 of Pseudomonadota bacterium. Lineage (GTDB taxonomy): Bacteria > Pseudomonadota > Alphaproteobacteria > Acetobacterales > Acetobacteraceae > Acidibrevibacterium. The sequence continues at coordinate 73,453 of JAJYYH010000003.1, read as the reverse complement.
TTTTGCCAGTGATGTCTATCATCGCCGCGAAATTCTTGCGAGCGGTCGCATCCCGGCCGCGCTCATCCTGCACAATGATGGATTTCGTCCAGAAATGCAGGATTTCGATCCCGCACTTGGCGTCTATACGCACATCGCGGGCATCGACATCGTGCGTCTCGGACCGCGTGATTTCTGTGTTTTGGAGGATAATTGCCGAACCCCGTCAGGCGTTTCCTATATGCTGGAGAATCGCGAAGCAATGATGCGGCTGTTTCCCGGCCTTCTCGCTCGCCATCGCGTGGCGCCGGTCTCGCATTATCCCGAAGAATTGCTCGACACTCTGAAATCAGTAGCGCCAGTAAATTGTCCGGCGGAGCCGAAAGTGGCCCTGCTCACGCCGGGCGCTTTCAACAGCGCCTATTATGAGCATTCCTTCCTTGCCGACGAGATGGGGGTCGAGCTCGTCGAGGGCGCCGATCTCTTTGTCGATGACAACACCGTTTATATGCGGACTACCGAAGGACCGAAGCGGATCGACGTGCTCTATCGCCGGCTTGACGACGACTTCCTCGATCCCCTGACCTTCAATGCAGACTCCGCTCTTGGCGCGGCCGGGCTATTCGCTGCCTATCGCGCGGGCAATGTGACGCTCGCGAATGCAGTCGGCGCCGGCATCGCCGATGACAAATCGATCTATCCCTATGTGCCGGAAATGATCCGGTTCTATCTCGGCGAGGAGCCGCTGCTCGCCAACGTGCCCACCTATGATTGCGGACGGGCCGAAGATCTCGCTTATGTGCTCGCCCATCTTGAAGACCTGGTGATCAAGGAAGCGCGCGGCTCGGGCGGCTATGGCATGCTCATCGGCCCATGCGCGAGCCGCGCCGAGCGCGAGGAATTCGCCCGCAAGCTGGGCGCCGCGCCCACCTCCTATATCGCCCAGCCGACGCTCGCGCTTTCCACCTGCCCGACCTGCGTCGAGAGCGGCATCGCGCCGCGCCACGTCGATCTGCGCCCTTTCGTTCTCGTGGGCAAGGAGATCCGCATCGTCCCCGGCGGGCTCACGCGCGTGGCACTTCGCGCGGGCTCTCTTGTCGTCAACTCGAGCCAGGGCGGCGGCACCAAGGACACCTGGGTGCTGGAGCCGTGAGCCGATGCTGAGCCGCACCGCCGGCAGCCTGTTCTGGCTCGCACGCTATATGGAGCGGGCGGAAAATGTCGCGCGCATTCTTACCGTTGGCGATCGGATGGCGAGCCTTGCCCATTCGCTCGGCAATACAGGCAATGAATGGCTTTCGACGCTGCGCGCGGCGGGGTGCGAGGACGGATTTTTCGCCCAGCATGGCGCGGCGAATGGGACGGAGGTCATCCATTACATGGTGGCCGACGCCAACAATCCGTCGAGCATTTTCTCCTGTCTGGAGACCGCCCGCCGCAATGCCCGCGCGGTGCGCACTGCGCTCACCACCGATATGTGGGAGGCGCTCAACCAGACATGGATGCGGCTCCGCGATCTTGACCAGAGCGCGGTGGTGACCGAGGCTCTGCCCGATTTTCTCGATTGGGTCAAGGAACGTTCCTTGCTGTTCAACGGCGCCTATGCCAATACCATGCTGCGCAACGACGCCTTCTCTTTCATGCGTCTTGGCACGTTCATCGAGCGGGCCGATAGCACAGCGCGTATTCTCGATGTCAAATATCATGTGCTGCTGCCGCGCGGCGAGGGGGTGGGTGGCGCGCTTGACTATTACCAATGGCAAGCGATCCTGCGTTCGGTCTCGGCGCTGCGCAGCTACCACTGGGTCTATCAGGAACGGCTCAAGCCCTGGCTGGTCGCGGAGTTGCTCATTCTGCGCCACGAGATGCCACGCTCGCTGCGTGCTGCCATGGAGCAGGTGGTGCTGCATCTTGACCTTCTGGCCGGCGCCTATGGCGGCAAGCAGGGGGAATGTCATCGGCTCGCCGGGGAGATGCATGCGCGGCTGCGCTATGGCCGCACCGAGGATATTTTCCAATCTGGCCTGCATGAATTTCTCGTGGCCTTCATCAGCCATATCGCTCAGTTGGGCAGCGAGATCAGCGATCTCTATCTGATGTGAGCAATGCGGCGATGTACTTACGGATTCACCATGAAACCAGCTACCACTACGATGCGCCAGTGAAGGCGGCGAGCCAGATCCTGCGCCTGTCGCCGCGTTCGCATGATGGGCAGAATGTTATCGGCTGGCAGGTACGCGCGACCGGGCGGCGGGAGCTGCCTTCCTTCATTGATGGCTTTGGCAATCTCGTTCACTGCCATGCCGTCAACCATCCGCATGATTTCTTGATCATCCTCGCCGCGGGTGCGGTGCGGACGGCGGAGACCCATGGCATCGTGCGTGGCGCGGCAGAGCCTCTGCCGCCGCTTTTTTTTCTGCGCCCCACGTCCCTTACCAGGCCTGACGCGGCACTCATCGCTTTTGCCGCGGACCTCGCGCGGCATGGCGCGCCTCTGGCCGTGCTCCATGCCTTGATGCAGGCGGTACATCAGCGACTGCCCTATCGCACCGGGGTAACCGGCGCCGCGACGACGGCGGCGGAGGCGCTGGCGCTGGGCGCTGGGGTGTGCCAGGATCACGCTCATGTTTTCATCACCGCCTCCCGCGCGCTCGGTATTCCGGCGCGCTATATCGGCGGCTATCTCTGGACCGGGTCGGAGACGATGACATCAGAGGCAAGCCATGCCTGGGCGGAGGCGTTTGTCCCTGATCTCGGCTGGGTCGGCTTTGATCCGTCGAACCAGACCTGCGTGACCGAAGCGCATATTCGCGTCAGCGTCGGGCTTGACTACCTCTCCGCCGCGCCATCGCGAGGGGTACGCCAGGGCGTTGCGGGGGAAACGCTGGCTGTGGAGGTGCGCGTGACGGATGACGCGACGAGACTGGATGGCGCGACGCAATAGCATTCGAGGCGGGAGGAAAGAAACCAATGACCTATTGCGTCGGGCTCGATTTGGCCGATGGACTAGTGTTGCTTGCCGATACGCGAACTAACGCGGGTGTTGATAACATCGCAACATTCTCCAAGATGCATGTCTTCGAGAACGCCGGCGAGCGGGTCATCGTGCTGCTCGCGGCAGGCAACCTCGCGACCACGCAGGCCGTGGTCAATCTATTGCAGGAAGGGATTGAGATCGCGGGGAAGGTGCAGACGCTGCTAAACGTCAAGAGCATGTTCCGCGCCGCGCAACTGGTCGGCGAGGCAGTGCGGCGGGTCTGGCATGTCGATGGTCCGGCGATGCAGGCGCAAAAGGTGCCGTTCGATGCCTCATTCTTGCTCGGCGGCCAGATTGTTGGGCGCTCGATGCGGCTTTTCCAGATCTATTCTGCAGGAAATTTTATCGAGGCGACAGCGGATACGCCTTTTCTTCAGGTCGGCGAGCATAAATACGGCAAACCCATTCTCGATCGTGCCGCTCTCTTCGACACTGATCTCTATGACGGCGTAAAGCTTGCCCTGGTGTCGATGGATTCGACACTGCGCAGCAATCTTACGGTCGGCATGCCAATCGATCTTCTGGTCTATCGCCGGGATTCCGCGCGGGTCGAACTGCGCCGGCGTATCACCGAGGACGACCCCTATTTCCGCATGATCCGCGAGCGCTGGTCGGAAGCGCTTCGGGATGCCTATCGCGCAATTCCACGTCCCGACTGGGGGTACCCCAAGAGGGGTGCGTCAGACGATAAATCGAAATGATATGATCCGGCGGCTCTGGTTTTCTGAACAGGGTGATTAAGTAGTTGATCACCGCGGGGTCAGCGCCGATAACCGGAAACCAGCTGACGACGTAATGCGCGACCTTGTCCATCCCCAGTTCTTGCTTCAGCAGAGGCGCGCGGCCGCGCTCCCTTTTCAGCGCATGCGAATAATAATTCGTCAGCGCAATCCGTCGCTGGGTCTTGGGCCATAAGGCCCCAGCGGATCGCGGGCAGAGCCCTCGTCGTCTTTACCTCAGCAGCCTTGCCAAACGGGATGGCGTTTTTCGAGAAACGCGTCGATCCCTTCTTCGGCGTCACGCGCCAGCATGTTGCGGGTCATCACCTCGGCGGCGTAGGCGTAGGCCGCCTCCAGCGGCATTTCCGCCTGGCGATAGAAGGCTTCCTTGCCGATCGCGACGGTGAGCGGGCTCTTCGCCGCGATGCGGGCGGCGAGCGCGGCGACCGCGGCGTCCAGTTCGGCCTCCGGCACGACGCGGTTGACAAGACCAATGTGGAGCGCCTCAGCGGCCGTGATCATCTCGCCGGTGAGCAGCATCTCCATCGCCGCCTTGCGCGAGACGGCGCGGGTGAGCGCCACCATCGGCGTCGAGCAAAACAGGCCGATATTGACCCCAGGCGTGGCAAACCGCGTGGTCTCGGCGGCAACGGCGAGATCGCAAGTGGCGACAAGCTGGCAGCCGGCGGCGGTGGCGATGCCATGCACGCGGGCGATCACCGGCTTGGGCAGGCGGGTGATGGCGAGCATCAAACGCGAGCATTGCGCGAACAAGGTTTCATACATCGCGCGCTCGGGATGGGCACGCATTTCGCGGAGATCGTGCCCGGCGCAGAAGGCGGGGCCGGCGCCGGCGATCACGACCACCTTGACCGCGCGATCCTCGGCGAGCGCGGCGAGCGCCTCCTCGAGGGCGCACATCAGCGCCAGCGAAAGCGCATTGCGCGCCTGTGGACGATTGAGGGTGAGGGTCGCGATCCCATCGCGATCGCTGCGCAAAAGCGGCGGGGCGGCGGTTTCCTTGGAGAGCGCGCTCATCGTGCCAAACCTTTCCTAGAACCCGTAAAGCCGGACGGGATTATCGACCAGAATACGCTGCCAATCGGCCGGCGTCTCCACCCAATCGGCGAGCAGGTCGAGGAGAACGCCGTCATCGGGCAGGGCGAGGCCTTCGAGGCTGGTATGCGGCCAATCAGTGCCCCAGAGCATGCGCTCCGGCGCACGGCGGATGAAGCGCCGCGCCGCAGGCTGGAGATCATCGTAGGGCGGCCCGGCCGAGACGCGATAGCCACAGAGTTTCAGCCAGGCTTGCCCGCCATCGAGCAGGCGATAGAGCGCCTGGAGCGCTGGGTGATCCTTGCCCCAGGCGGGGGGAATGCCGCCCATGTGATCGATCACCACCGGCACCGGCAAATCGGCGAGCCTTGGTGCGAGGTCGGGCCAGGCCTCGCCCGGCGCATAGATTTGCAGATGCCAACCCAGAGGGGCGATGCGGTGGGCGATGGGGGCCAACTGATCCAGCGGCGTGCCATTGCCGCTCACCGCATTGAAACGCACGCCGATAACGCCGCCCGCGGCGAGTTCGCGGAGCTGCTCTGGCGAAAAACCGTCATCGATCACCGCGACGGCACGCGCCTGGACGCGGCCGAAGCGCGCCACGGCATCGAGGGTGCAGCGGTTGTCGGTACCCATAACGCTCGCCTGGACGACGATCTGGCGCGCGAGCCCGAGCCTTGTGGCGACCGAGCGGTAGTCCTCGACGAGCGCCAAGGGCGGATCGTAGCGGCGGCCGGGGCTCAGGGGAAAATGCTCAAATGGGCCGAAGATATGGAAATGGCAGTCGGTTGCGCCGGCCGGGGCACGGCTTCGGGGCGGCGTCGGCGCCCCCTGTGCGGTGCGCATGTCACACGCTCCCCTCAGCCAGCGAAACGCGCGCGGAGCCGCTTCTTGTCGAGCTTGCCGACACTCGTCTTATCGAGGCTTTCAACGGCGACGATACGCTCGGGAACCGCATAGCGCGGGATGGCGCCGCGCTCGGCCTCTTCGGCGAGGAATTGCCGCACGCTTTCGGGGTCGAGCGCGCGTCCCGGTTTGGCGACCACCAGGACCAGCGGACGCTCGCCCCATTTCGCATCCGGCACGCCGATCACGGCGACCTCGCCGACATCTGGATGCCGCGAGATCAAATCCTCGAGATCGAGCGAAGAGACCCACTCGCCGCCGGTTTTAATGACATCCTTGGCGCGATCGGTGATGCGGAGATAGCCATCTTCCGCGATGGTGCCGATATCGCCGGTGTGCAGCCAGCCGCCGCGCCAGAGCGCCGCACTCGCGTCCTCGTTGCCAACATAGGATTGGGTGAGATAGGGCGCGCGCGCCACCACCTCGCCGGCCTGGCTGCCATCGTGCGGCAGATCGTGCATGTCCTCATCGACGACGCGGATCTGCGCGAGTACTGCCGGCAAGCCGGCGCTCGTGCGGGCACGCACTTCTGCCTCGCCCAGCGCGATCCCAGGCTTGAGTTGGGCCAGGGACAGCACCGGGCAGGTCTCCGACATGCCGTAGCCGGCATAGACATCGATGCCGCGGGCAAGCGCCGCCTCGGCGAGCCCGCGCGGCAGCGCCGAACCGCCGATGATCACCTGCCAGCGCGAAAGATCGAGGGCGGCGAATTCCGGCGCGTTCAGCAGCATGTGCAGGATGGTCGGCACGCAATGGGAATAGGTGACGCCTTCGCGCTCAAAGAGCGCCGCGATCACCGGGGGGGCGTAGCGGCCGGGATAGACCTGCTTCATGCCGGCAACCGTCGCGATATAGGGGAAACCCCAGGCGTGAACATGAAACATCGGCGTGAGCGGCATATAGACCGTCTCGCGCGAAAGCCGCCCCTGGCGGCTGGCGAGAAAAAGCGTCGCCATCGCCGCGAGCGTGTGCAGCACGATCTGGCGGTGCGAAAAATGTACGCCCTTGGGATGGCCGGTGGTGCCGGTGGTGTAAAAAGTCGTGGCCGTGGTGTTTTCGTCGAACTCGGGAAACGTATAGGCAGGATCGCCCCCCTCCAGCAGCGCCTCGTATTCGCCGGCAAAGTCGAGGCCAGGGGGCAGCTTGCCGTCATCGGGCAGGCCGATGATGAGGCGAAGCTGGGGCAGTTTGGCCCGAATCTCGCGGACCAATGGGACAAAATCGGGATGGACGAGAAGCACGCGGGCGCCGCAATGATCGAGCGTGTAGTGGAGCTGCTCGGGCGAGAGGCGCGGATTGGCGGTCATCAGCGCCGCACCCAGCATCGGGATAGCGAAATAGCATTCCAGATAGCGATGGCTGTCCCAATCGAGCACCGCGACGCGATCGCCGGGGGCGACACCGAGCCCAGCCAGCCTGCTGCCGAGACGGGCGATGCGGGCGATCAGTTCGGGGTAGGAAAAACGGCGGAGATCGCGATAGACAATTTCCGCCGGGCTTGCCTGCTGGATCGGTGTGGTCAGAAGCTGCTTGATCAGCAGTGGATAGGCGTAGGCTGACATGGCGCCCTCCCGGCGTTTTTATGCTCCCGAAAATAGCCGCGTCAGACAGCGATTACCATGTCTTGAGCGCCGGCGCCGGGCGAAAACTGGCTGCGGTCTGGGCGCGGATGTCATCGAGACTCACGCCGGGGGCGAGATCGGTGAGGATCAACCCGCGCCCGGTCTCGCGATCAAGCTTGAAGACGCCCAATTCGGTGATAATGGTATCGGCAACCCCCTTGCCGGTGAGCGGCAGCGTGCATTCCTTGAGGATTTTCGGCTCACCGCGCGCGGTATGCTCCATCAGGATGACGACGCGGGGCACCCCGGCCACCAGATCCATCGCCCCGCCCATGCCCTTCACCATCTTCCCCGGGATCATCCAGTTGGCGAGATCGCCGTTTTCTGCGACCTGCAAGGCACCGAGGATGGAAATGTCGATATGCCCGCCGCGCACCATGGCAAACGAGGTGGCGCTGTCGAAAATGCTCGAGGTCGGAAGCAGTGTCACGGTCTGCTTACCAGCATTGATGAGATCGGCATCCTCCTCGCCCTCGTAGGGAAAGGGGCCAATGCCGAAAAGCCCGTTCTCGCTGTGCAGATGGATCGACATTCCGGGCGGGATGTGGTTGGCGACGAGGGTCGGGATGCCGATGCCGAGATTGACGTAGAAGCCATCCTCTAGTTCGGCAGCGGCGCGGGCCGCCATGTCATCGCGGGTCCAGGGCATGGGGAAAAAATCCTTTCGGGTTCAGGCGGCGCGCTTGCGGGTGGTGCGTTGCTCGATGTGCTTCTCCACCCGATCGAGCTTGACTAGGCGCTTGACAAAGATGCCCGGCGTGATGATGGCATCGGCCGCGATCTCGCCAGGTTCGACGAGATGCTCGACCTCGGCAATGGTCATCCGCGCGGCGGTCGCCATGATCGGGTTGAAATTGCGCGCGGTCAGGCGGTAGACGAGATTGCCCTCGGTGTCGCCCTTCCACGCGTGGATGATCGCGAGATCGGCGAACAGGCCGCGCTCCATGAGGTATTGTTTGCCGTCGAACTCGCGTATTTCCTTGCCCTTGGCGATCTCGGTGCCGACTCCCGTCGGCGTGAAAAACGCCGGGATGCCGGCGCCGCCGGCGCGGATGCGCTCGGCGAGCGTGCCTTGCGGGTTGAACTCGATCTCCAGCTCGCCGGCAAGGTACTGGCGGGCAAAAGTCGCGTTCTCGCCAACATAGGAGCTGATCATTTTGCGCACCTGGCGGGTCTGGAGAAGGATCCCCAATCCGGCGCCGTCAATGCCGGCATTGTTGGAGACGATGGTGAGATCCTTGACGCCCGAGTCGCGGATGGCCGCGATCAGCGCCCCCGGAATACCGCAGAGACCGAAGCCGCCGGCCATAATCAGCATGCCATCGCGCAAAACGCCGGCGAGCGCCGCCTGGGCATCGGGATAGACCTTGTTGACCGCCATCGCGAACGCACTCCCCTTTGGACATGGACCCCCCTACATAGCGAAAGCCGCTCCATTCGACAAAGCCTCCTCCCCTCACCCATGGTCGATCATGTCACACGCCCTGGCTCACCCCCATCCGGTGCTCTTCATCCCGGAAAAACAGCCGATCCGCCCCACCCTGCGCGCGCTCGAGGTGGTCTCGCCCTATGAGCCGAGCGGCGACCAGCCCTCGGCCATCGCCGCCCTCACCGCCGGGCTCGCGGCTGGGGAGCGCGACCAGGTGCTGCTCGGCGTCACCGGCTCGGGGAAAACCTTCACCATGGCCAAGGTGATCGAGGCGGTGCAGCGCCCGACCCTGATCCTGGCACCCAATAAAACGCTGGCCGCCCAGCTCTATGGCGAGATGAAGGGATTTTTCCCGCATAATGCGGTCGAATACTTCGTCAGCTACTACGATTACTACCAGCCCGAAGCCTATGTGCCGCGCACCGATACCTATATCGAGAAAGACGCGCAGATCAACGAGACCATCGACCGCTTGCGCCATGCCGCGACCCAGGCGCTGCTGGAGCGCAACGATGTCGTCATCGTCGCCTCGGTCTCCTGCATCTACGGTATCGGCTCGGTCGAGACCTACGCGCGCATGGTGGTGAAACTCGAGACCGGCGGCACGATCGCGCGCGATGCGCTGGCCCGCGCCCTGGTCGATCTGCAATACCGGCGCAACGACATGGCATTTCAGCGCGGCAGTTTCCGCCTGCGCGGCGAGGTCGTTGATATCTTCCCCTCGCACTACGAGGACCGCGCCTGGCGGGTCACCCTGTTCGGCGACGAGGTCGAGGCGATCGCCGAGTTCGACCCGCTCACGGGGGAAAAAACCGCCGACCTCGCCTCCGTCACCGTCTATGCCAACAGCCACTATGTCACGCCGCGCCCGACGCTCACCCAGGCGGTCGCCGACATCAAGCGCGAATTGCGCGCCCGCCTCGATTATTTCACCCGTGAGGGCAAGCCCTTGGAGGCGGAGCGGCTCCAGCAGCGCACGACCTTCGATATCGAGATGATGGAAACCACGGGTTCCTGCAAGGGGATCGAGAATTATTCGCGCTACCTCACCGGGCGCAATCCCGGCGAGCCGCCGCCGACGCTGTTTGAATATCTGCCGGAAAACGCGCTGCTCATCGTCGATGAAAGCCATGTCACGGTGCCGCAACTGGGGGGTATGTATCGCGGCGATTTCAACCGCAAATCGGTGCTCGCCGAGTATGGGTTTCGCCTGCCCTCCTGCGTCGATAACCGGCCGCTGAAATTCGAGGAATGGGACACCTACCGCCCGCAGACGCTGTTCGTTTCGGCAACGCCGGGGCCGTGGGAGATGGCGCGTACCGCGGGCGTCTTCGTGGAACAGGTGATCCGCCCGACCGGGCTGATCGATCCCCCCACCGAAATCCGCCCCGTCGAGCACCAGGTTGATGATCTGCTCGCCGAGTGCAAGGCGGTTGCAGCCAGGGGCGGTCGCGTGCTGGTGACGACACTGACCAAGCGCATGGCCGAGGACCTCACCGAATACCTCACCGAGCAAGGGGTGAAGGTGCGCTATCTCCACTCCGACATTGACACCCTGGAGCGCGTCGAGATCATCCGCGATCTCCGGCTTGGCGTCTGCGACGTGCTGATCGGGATCAATTTGTTGCGCGAGGGGCTCGACATTCCCGAATGCGCCCTGGTCGCCATCCTGGACGCCGACAAGGAGGGTTTTCTGCGCTCGCGCACCTCGCTGATCCAGACCATCGGGCGGGCGTCGCGCAATGTCGAGGGGCGGGTCATTCTCTACGCCGACACCATCACCGCGAGCCTCAGAGCGGCGATCGAGGAGACCGCGCGCCGGCGCGCCAAACAGGAAGCCTGGAATGAAGCGCACGGCATCACGCCGCAGACCGTGAAACGGGAGATCGGCCAAGTGCTGGAAAGCGTTTTCGAGCAGGATTACGTGACCGTAGCACCGCTCGGGGCCGAAAAAGGCAGCGAGTTTGTTGGCAAGGATCTCGCCGGCAGCCTCAAGGAACTGGAAAAGCGCATGCGCGCCGCCGCCGCCGATCTCGAATTCGAGGAAGCCGCGCGGTTGCGCGATGAAATTCGCCGACTGGAAGCGTTTGAACTCGGCCTCGCCGCGCCGCCCACGCCACGCGGCGTGAGCGAACGGCGATCGCGCGGGCCAACGCCGCTCGGGCCGGGGGGCGGCGGCTATGATCCCAAGCAGCGCGGCAAGCGGGGACGGCGATGAAGGGTGATGCGATCCCCGCCACCATCCCTCGCGCCGCCCTCGTCACCGGCGCGGGGCGGCGCATCGGGCGCGCCCTCGCCCTCGCCCTCGCCGAGGCCGGTTTTGCTATCGCCGTGCATTACCGGGAAAGCCAGGATGGCGCCCGTGAAACCGCGTCCCTGGTCCGCGCCAGCGGCGCCGCTGCCGCCGTGGTTCCCGCCGACCTCGCAAGCGAGGAAGAGGTCACGACGCTCATCGCGCGCGCCGAGGCGGAGCTCGGCCCGATCGGGGTGCTGGTCAATAATGCCAGCGTGTTCGAGCGCGACGAGTGGGACACCGTGACGCGGGCAAGCTGGGATGCGCATCTCGCGCCCAATCTCCGCGCGCCTTTCGTGCTGATGCAGAACTTTGCCCGCGCGCTGCCGGACGATGCCGAGGGCGTGGTGATCAACCTGCTCGACCAGCGCGTGCTCGCCCTCACCCCGCATTTCGTCTCTTATACGGTCTCGAAAGCCGGGCTCTGGGCGTTGACGCGGAGCATGGCGCTGGCGCTCGCGCCGCGCATCCGGGTGGCCGCGATCGGCCCCGGCCCGATCCTGCCGAGCGCCCGCCAAAGTGCCGCGCAATTCGCCCGCCAATCGGGCGCGACCCCGCTCGGCCGCCCGGGCGATCCCGCCGAAGTGGCGCGCGCGGCGCTCGCCATCTTGGCGCTCCCCTCCTTCACCGGCCAGATACTGGCGCTCGATGGCGGCCAGCACCTGCAATGGGGACCGGCGCAAGCGGCGATCGAAGAATAGCCGAGCGCATGTCAATTTCGCGATCGATTGCAGGCAGGAACGTTCGGCGTGCGGGCAATCGGCGTGGATTCCAAATCGAATGCTTCGCGGTCGAGTCACACATGACCAATGCCACAAAGTTCGCCGATTTCGGGGCCGCGATGCTGACGTTTCTGCGTGAGGAGATGCCCAGAAAATGGACCCTTTACTGCGATCGGGTGCCAGACAACTTCCCCATCATCTCGCCAGAGAATTTTCCGATCCTGACGCGAACAGGGTATATTTCAAACTATCAGCAGCCGTCGCCATGGCGGGAGAAGTTCTGGACCACGCCCTTGACCACATCGAACACCGTCTGGCAGGTCGAGACATCGACCTCGCCGCTATCGAAGCTCGGTTCCCCGAAATCGTAGGGCCCCATACCCATCATGCCGAAGCCGCCCATGCCCATTCCGCCATCGGAGATGTAGCTCTCGCTCTGATGCTCATAGGCGAGGAATTTATGGCCTTCGGATGTATAGGTGCGCTGCGGCACGCCCATGCGCTGGATCAGATCGGCCTCGGGCAGGCCGATCATCGAGTCGTCCAGGGCTTCTTCCTGTTTTTCGTAATTGACGCAGCCGGCGAGCAGCAGACTGCCCAACAGAAACGGCCAGACGGAATGGCGCATCGCTCGACCCCTTGTGCATGCAATGGCGCAGAGATGCCGTTATTTTTCCCCGCTGACCAGGGCGCGCCCGTTTCAATTCCCTGTTATCGGCGCATGAGAAAAAAAAGCGCTACCAATGGTGATAGGTGAAGAAGCTCCAGCGGAACATGGCTTCCACGCCGTAATTGTAGCGGGCGGCGCCCGGGCCGCGATACTGTTGCAGGATCGGCAGCAGCGCGGTGAGATCGACGGCGTATTGCGGCGTGCTATAGATGATGCCGGGATCGACCAGCCAGAGCTGCCCACCGGTGCCGGCGATGGGGGCTCCGTCCATGCGATCTATCCCGGAGAGCGAGTAATTGGTCTCCAGCGAGGCGAAAATCTCGGCGTTCACTTCACGATCGAGGTCGCCCGGCCAGATCATGTAGTGAAACGCGGCATCGGCGAGCACCGAATCGCCGGGCTGAAAGCCGCTCGAACTGGCATAGTTCTGATAGCCGATGAGCGCCTGGGCGTTCCAGAACAGGGTCTGCCAGGAGGCGGTCAGCGCCTCGCGCGTGCCCCAGGCGGCGGAGGCGGGTTGCAGTTCGCGCGGCATGAAGGCGTTGGTATTGTCCATCCCCGTGGGCAGATCGATGCCAAAATAGGGAGCGACGCGAAAGGTCGAGCCGATGTCGTCGAGTTCATAGAGATTATAGCGGGTATCGAGCACGGTATCGCCGAAGCCGGTCGCGGTGAGCGCCGCGGTCTTGCCGTTGGTGACGATATTGGCGGAATTGGAGACGATCGACTTGTTCTCAAGAATGAAGGCAAGGTCGGGCGAGGCGCCGTAGAGAACGACGTTCTCGTCGTAGAGGCTCTGCACCCCTCCCGATTCATCGGTCACGGTCGGCTGCGTGCGGACGATGATGTTGCCGGCGGAAATCGGCGCGGCGGAGGGAAAGGTGATCTGCGCGCGCGCCGGCGCGGCGAGCAGCAGCGCGACAAAAAGGCCCGCGGCGGCGGCCGCGAGGCGTCGGACGGCACAACGCATGCGGCTACTTCGTCCCCTGGCCCACTGCCGCGACGCCTGCGGCGGTGGTCGAATCGGTGGCGCCGGGGCGGCGGATCCAGTGGATCCCGCCGAACGAGTAGGAGGCATTGCGCACGGCTTTGCGGAGGTCATCGTCGGTCACCACGGCGCCGGGCTTAAGTTGGACATCCGCGCGGCCGTGCAGCAGGTTGAACGAGACATGCTGGACGCCGGGGATCTGCCCCAGCCGCTTGACGATGCCGAAGACGAAGAACGGCGAGGTGACACCGAGCACGGTCACCTGCACCTCACCGGCTGGGGCTCCAGCCGGCGAAGCCGCCGCCTGCGCCGCCGCCGGCTCGGCCCATCCCATGGCCGGCGCCAGCCCCAGCCCCAGCGCCAGCCCGCCTGAGCCGATCATCCGAGAAATCAACCGCATCTTCGGCCCGCCTTTCCAACCCATCACCACACCAAAACCACCCTCCATGCCCGCGCCGGACAAGGGGCGGCGTGAACCCACACCAAGCCACTGCGCGGCGCCTTCCTGTGGCCAGAAGCACCGCAGTGGCCATGATACTACGACCCGAATATCATTAATACGAGGAATTATAACGCGCATTATCACTTTGACAAGCTGCCGCAGCGGCCTGCCCGGCCGCGGTCCTGACACAACTCCGCGATATCGACCAATTTCCGGCACTGACATTTTTTAATATGGTTTCGCGCCTCGGCGCCTGCCAGCCCGGCGCGCGGGCCGCTCAGAACGGCTGTAGCAGGCGGTCGATATAGCGCAATTCCTCCTCCGGCCGGGTGCGCTCGGCGCCGCGGCGGCGGAGTTCGTCCTCGATGGCGCGGCTGCGCGCCTGCTCCATGGTGTCGGGCAACATCACGTCAGTCGCCTCGTCGCCACCGGCGCTCCCTTGCTCGACGCTCCGCCCGAGCGGGTCGCGGCGCAGGCGATGCGGGCCGCGCGCGCCGCCCTGGCCGCTGTCGCCGCCATCGCCAGGGCGCGAGACGGTGCCCGACTGGCCGAGTTGGTCCTGGTCCTCGCCGCCGTCATCGGCGCTATCCTGATCGCGGCCGTCCTCGCCCTGGCCCTTGGCCTCGGCGCGGGCGAGATCCTGCCCGCTGCGCTCAAGCGCGCCGAGCGCCTCGGCCTCGGCCTCGGCGGCGGCGTCGTCCTCGTTTTGGGTGAGCGCCTGTTCGGCCTGGCGCATCGCCTGCTCCGCTTCGGTGAGATTGCCGGCGGTCGCGGCGCCGGCCGGGGCCAGGGTCGGATGTAGGGTTTTCAGCCGTTCGCGGAGAGCCGCCTGGGCGCGTTGATCGCTTTGCTGCTCCGATGTCGCGCCGGGCAAGGGCGATGGGCCACGGGCGTCGCGGGGTTGCGCCAGGCCGGGCAGCGGCAGGCCACCGGGCTGGCGAAGCATGGAGTCGTCGTCGCCGCGCTCGGCCTCGGCGCGCGCCTGGGCGCGGTCGAGCAGCGCGCCCTGGCGTTTCACCAGCTCCTGCAACGCGGATTCCGCCTCTTTCAGGCGTTTCTGTGCCTGCGCCTGGCGCGGATCAACCGGATGCGGCCGGCCGGCACGCAGCTTTTTCATCAGGTGTTCGAGTGCTTGCAGGCGGGCTTCCGCCTCCTGTGTGCGCCCGGCGGCGGCGGCTTCGCGCATTTCCTCGGCCATCCGTGCGATCTGGCTGGGGTCGATGGGCTCGCCGGCCTGATCGAGGGCGGGGTTTTGCCGCGCCTGGCGAGCGAGCGCGGCGAGATGGGCGGCAAGCGCCTCCTGGTAGCGCCGGAGCAACTGATCGAGCGTCTTGGCATCCGGCTGGTCGCCATGGGCGCGCTGTTCGAGGGCGTCGTGGAGCGCCTGGCGCGCCGCCTCCAGCGCGCGCGCCGTATCGCCCACCCGGCCTTCCTCGAAATGCAGCGCGAGTTGCCACAGCCGCGCCTGCGCTTCGGTCACGGCGCCGGCGGTGGGATCGCGGCGAAGCAGGGCAGCGATGGCGCGTTCGTTGAGATAGCCGCCCCAATCGCTGGCGAAGAGGCTGGTCTCGGCGGCCAATCCATCGAGCAATTCAAGCGCCCCGCTGCGCGCCGAGGGGTTCTGGCTCAGGGATTTGCGCGCCATCGCCAGCACGGCGGCGATCGGGTTGGCAAAATTCCGCTCCGGCAGCACGAAGGAGAAACTCTCGCTCGCCCCGGTGAGCCCGGCCGCGTCGCGCGCCGTGAGATGCGCGCTGACCGCGAGCCCGGCCCAGGGGTGGGCGGTGAGATCGGTGATCAGGCTGCCGCGCGCCGCCCTGGTGGGGCCGCTCGGCAGCGGGATCGGAACGCTGAGCGGGGCGGCATCGGGGCGGGCGGCGAGAACCATCTCGGCCGTCGCCGCGACCACGCCATATTGATCGCGCGCCTGCCAGGGCAGGCGTAATAGGGGCCGGCGCGGCACCGGGCCGGGGGGCGCGGTGAAGGCAATCACCGGGGGCGTGTTCGGCGTCACTGCGAGATCCCACGCCCCGCGCGTTGCCCAGCCCTGGCGCACGACCAGCCGCCCGCTCTCCGTGAGCACCATCTCGGCCTGGAAACTCGTCGGGTCGAGTGGCTTGAACGGCGTTTTGGCGCCGTTCAGCACGAGATCGGCGGGCGTGCGCGCGCCGCTGAGATTGACGCTGAGCCGCGAACCCGCCGGCACGCTGAGCTTTTCTCCCGGCGCATGAAGAAAGATCGGCGCGAGGCCGGTATAGCCGGGTGGGGTGATCCAGGCTTCGAGTTTATCGCCAGCGGTGGCGGCGCCGAACGCGAGATCGGGATGGAAGGCGCGGGCGAGGCGCAGCGGCGCGTCGGGCCCGGCGATCACCAGGGCGGCGGCGAGCGCCACGAGGAGAGCGGCACGGAGCGCCCGGCGGTCGCGCCGAGCCAGGCCGGGATGCGGCCAGCCGCTTCGCAGGCCGCCGAGCCGTGCCCGCTCGGCCGCGAGATGGGCCTGCCACAACCCCGCCATCTCCGGCAGCGCCGGGCGGTCGGCAAGCGTCGCCAGCGGACGATGGGCGAGGCCGGAGGCGCGCTCGATGCGCCGTTCGGCGGCGGCCCGATCCGGCCAGCGGAAGCCCCGCAGCCCGTGCCCGAGCAGGCCAAGCGCGCCGAGGGCGGTGAGCCCGAGCAGGGCGGCGCGCCACTCTGGCGGCAGTGCCGCTGGCAAATCGAGCAGCGCCGCGAGGACATAGAGGCCGAACAGCCCGAGCGCCGGCCAGAGCGCCAGCCAAATCTGCTCAAAGCCGAGCACGAGGCGTGCGACCCACCGCTGGCGCGCAAGCCGGCTCATATCACCGCGCCACCGCAAGCGGGGCGGTTCGCGATGAATTCAGGCACGGTTTCGCCGCGCCAGAGATCCGCGATCTCCTGGCGCGGGCGGATCACCGTGAAGCCGCCGCCCGCGACCATCACCTCGGCAGCGAGCGGGCGCGCATTGTAGGTCGAACTCATCACCGCACCATAGGCCCCGACATCAAGAATGGCGACGCGCCCGCCCGGAGCAAGGGGGGGAAGAGTGCGCGCGGCGGCAAATGCGTCGCTGCTTTCGCAGACCGGCCCGACGATGGCGTGGGGCGCGGCCGCCCGCGCGGCGTCGGCGAGCGGGACGATGCCGTGCCAGGCGTCATAGAGCGCCGGGCGCAGCAGATCGTTCATCGCCGCGTCCAGCACCACGAAGGGATAGGGCGCGGCGTGCTTGACCAGAACGACGCTGGCCAGCAGCACGCCGGCCGGCCCGACCAGCCAGCGCCCCGGCTCGACGATCAGCTCCAGATCGAGCCCATCCAGGCTGGCCCGGAGCGCGCCGGCAAAAGCTTCCGGCGAGAGTGCCGCCTCATGGCGATAGGCGATGCCGAGCCCGCCGCCGCAATCAACGCGCCGCACCACCTGCCCCGCCGCCCGCAGCGCGCCGACCAGGGCGGCGATTTCGGCGAATGCGGCGCGAAACGGTTGCGCCGAGGTGATCTGGCTGCCGATATGCACCGCCAGCCCCAGCGTCTCGATGCCCGCGAGCTGGCTGGCATGGGCGTAGAGGGCGGGGATGGCGGCGGCCGGGATGCCGAATTTGTTCTCGCGCCGCCCGGTGGTGATTTTCGGATGGGTGCCGGCGTCGATATCGGGGTTGACGCGAAGCGCGACCGGCGCGCGCTTGCCCATCGCCCGCGCGAGGGCCGCGATCATCTCCAACTCCTCGGCGCTCTCGACATTGATCTGGCCAACCCCCTCGGCAAGCGCCGCGCGGAGTTCGTCGGGGGTTTTGCCGACCCCGGAAAACACCACGTCCCGGGTGTCGATCCCGGCGCGGCGGACGCGCCGCAATTCCCCGAGGCTCACCACATCCGCGCCCGCCCCCTCAGCGGCGAATAGCGCGAGCACGGCGAGGTGGTCGTTGGCCTTGACCGCATAGTGGACGCGCGCGAGGTTTTTGAGCGCGCCGGCGAGCGCCCGATAGCGCGCCCGCATGGTATCCGCCGCATAGACCCAGACCGGCGTGCCAACGGCGTCGGCGATCGCCCCCAGCGGCACGTCGTCCAACATCAGCCCAGCCAGGGCGTCGCGGGACAAATGCGGCCGGAGCGCGATCAGTTCGGCAAGCGTGGGGTCGGGAATGGGGGATAAATCCATCGCGGTGGGCGGCCTCAATACGGCGGATAGGCGCGGGGGTAGGTGATTTTGTCGGCGGGGCCGGGGGCCTCCGGCGAGCCCTTCTTGCCGCAGGCGGCAAGCCCGAGGACGAGGACGAGCGCTGGGATCAGCAGCCACAGCCTCATCCCAGCGCCTCGATCCAGCGCGAAGCGGCGGCGGCGACATGCGCCGGCGCGGTGCCGCCCTCGCTTATGCGCGAGGCAAGCGAGGCTTCGACGGTCAGAACCGAAAAAACCGCCGCCGTGATGCGTGGCTCGATCGCCTGCATCTCGGTAAGCGGGAGTGCGGCGAGATCGATGCCCTTGGCTTCGGCGGCGGCCACCAGCCGCCCCGTCACGTGATGCGCCACGCGGAACGGCAGATGAAGCTCGCGCACCAGCCAGTCGGCGAGATCGGTCGCGATGGCGAAACTTTCCCCCGCTGCCGCGCGCATCCGCGTGGTATCGGGGCGCAGATCGCGCACCATGCCGGCCATCGCGGCGAGCGCCAGCGATAATGCCCGCGCCGCGTCGAACACCGGCTCCTTGTCTTCCTGCATGTCCTTGGCGTAGGCGAGCGGCAGGCCCTTCATCACGGTGAGCAGGGCGACCAGCGCGCCGGTGATCCGCCCGGTCTTGGCGCGCACCAGCTCGGCGGCGTCGGGGTTGCGTTTTTGCGGCATGATCGAGCTGCCGGTGGTGAAGGCGTCGGAAAGCGTGATGAAACGGAACGGCGCGCTGCACCAGAGGATGATTTCCTCGGCGAGGCGCGAGAGGTGCATCGCGGTAATCGCCGCCGCGCTCAAAAATTCCAGCGCGAAATCGCGATCTGAGACAGCATCGAGGGAATTTGCCATCGGCCGGTCGAAACCGAGTTCGGCGGCGGTCATGCGCCGGTCGATCGGGAACGAGGTGCCGGCGAGCGCCGCCGCCCCCAGCGGGCATTCGTTGAGCCGCGCCCGGGCGTCGCGCAACCGCCCGCGATCGCGCGCCAGCATCTCGACATAGGCCAGCAGATGATGGCCGAAGGTCACGGGTTGCGCGGTTTGCAGATGGGTGAAGCCGGGCATCGGTTGGGCGGCGTGTTCGGCGGCGCGGGTGGCCAGGGCGCGCATGAGATCGGCCATCTGGGCGTCGAGCCCGTCGATCGCGTCGCGCACGAAGAGGCGGAAATCGGTCGCCACCTGGTCGTTGCGCGAGCGCGCGGTGTGCAGGCGCTTGCCCGGCTCGCCGATGCGCGCGCTGAGGCGCGCCTCGATGTTCATATGGATATCCTCGAGCGCGGCGTCGAAGGGAAAGGCGCCAGATTCGATCTCGGCGGCGATCGCCTCTAGACCTTGGCGGATCAAAGTCTCATCTTGGGGGCTGATGATGCCGACGCGGGCCAGCATGGCGGCGTGCGCCAGAGAGCCCCGGATGTCCTGGCGCCAGAGTGCGCGGTCAAAGCCGATCGAGGCGTTGATCTCTTGCATGATGGCGGCGGGGCCGGCCTGGAAGCGGCCGCCCCATTGCTGGTTGGCGTCGGTGTGCTCGGTCACGAAAGGGAATCCCGCATGGCAATTCTGACGCGCCGCTCGGCGCTCGCTCTCGCCTCCACGGTAGCGACGGCGGCGCTGATCGGCAAATCGCTGGCCGCCGAGCAGCTCTATGACGTCTCCACGATGACCCTGGTGGTACCGCCCGCGCCGGCGCCGGCGCTCTCGTTCCAGGACGGCGCCGGGCGGACGCACCATCTCGTGGAGTTTCTCGGCAAGGGGGTGGTGCTCAATCTCTGGGCGACCTGGTGCCCGCCTTGCGTCGCCGAGATGCCGGCGCTCGACCAGCTCGCTTCCCGGGTCGCCGAAAGAGGGATCGTGGTACTGCCGGTGTCCTCCGATCGCGGCGGCGCCGCAAGGGTGCGCGCGTTCTACGACAGCCATGGCATCGAGCATTTGCCGATCTGGCTCGATCCCGAGGGCGCGGCGCTGCAATCGCTCAAGCTCGAGGGCATCCCGACGACGCTGATCCTCAACCGCGCCGGGCGCATCGCCGGGCGGCTCGAAGGCGCGATCAACTGGGCGGCGCCGGACGCCGCGCCGCTGCTCGCCAGAGTCATTCAAAGCACCTGATCACCAAAGCACCTGATCAATCGAGCGTGACGACCACCGGCGCATGATCGGAGGGATGCGGCGCGGCGCGTTCGGCGCGCTCGACGCTTGCCGCGACCAGCCGCTCGGCCAGCGTCGGCGAAAGCAGGACATGGTCGATGCGCAAGCCGCGATCGGCATCGAAGGCGCTGGCCTGATAGTCCCAGAAAGTGAAGAGGCGCTCGGTGGGATGCAGCGCCCGGAGCGCGTCCGTCAGGCCGAGCCAGAGCAGACGGCGAAAGCCGGCGCGGCTTTCGGGGCGCACCAGCGCGTCCTCGGGCGCCAAGGCGCCTGGGGCCAGATCGGCATCGGTCGGGCAGATGTTGAAATCGCCGGCGAGAATAAGGGGCGTGTCGGCAGCGAGCAAATGCGCCGCATGGACGGCGAGGGCGTCGAGCCAGGCGAGCTTGTAGGCGAAGCCGTCATCACCGCCGGAATTGCCGTTGGGCGCGTAGATCCCACCCACCACCACGCCTGCCGCCTCGATTTCGACATAGCGCGCCTGGGTATCGTGCGGCGGCAGACCGGGTAGAGCGCGCGCGCGGGTCTCGAATGGCAGGCGCGACAGCACGGCGACGCCATTATAGGCCTTCTGCCCGACGATTTCGGCGCGGTAGCCAAGTTCCGCGAAGAGCGTCTCGGGAAACGCCGCCGCCTCGCATTTCAGCTCCTGGAGCAGCAGGATGTCCGGGGCCGCGCGTTTTACCCAGCGGGCGACCTGCTCGGCGCGCTGGCGGATCGAATTGACATTCCAGGTGGCGAGCTTCACCCCTGCCGCTCAATCGACAGCAAACGACGTGCCGCAGCCGCAGGAAGTCGTGGCATTGGGGTTTTTCACCTTGAAATAGGTGCCCATCAGTTCCTCGACGAAGTCCAGCTCGGCGCCGGCAAGGAGATCAAGGCTCGCCGGGTCGATGACGACGCGGGCATCTGCTTCCCCGATCGCGATATCATCGGGGGTGTAGGCATCGTCCAGCTCGAAACGGTATTGAAAACCGCTACAGCCGCCGGCGAGCACGCTGACGCGGAGCGCCGCCGCGCCCTTTTGCGCGGCGAGCAGCGCCTTAATGCGCGCCTGGGCGCGGGGTGAGAGGGCGAAGCGGGGGGTAACCTGGTCCATAGCCATAATATAGGACGGTCGTGGTGCGGATTGAAGAGACTGCCCTGCAGTGCTAAGCCGCGCGGCCATGAGCGACGCCCCCAGCCTGGCACGCTACGCCGTCCGCGCCGAGACCTCCCGAAGCCGGCTCCATCCCGAGCCCGACGCCATCGGGCGCGGCCCCTATCAGCGCGACCGCGACCGCATCATCCACAGCTCGGCCTTCCGCAAGCTGCAATATAAAACCCAGGTCTTCGTCAATCACGAGGGCGATTTCTACCGCACCCGGCTCACCCATTCGATCGAGGTGGCGCAGATCGCCCGCTCGGTGGCGCGCGCGCTCGCGCTCAACGAGGATCTCACAGAGGCTTTGGCGCTCGCCCACGATCTCGGCCACCCGCCTTTCGGCCACGCCGGCGAGGAGGCTTTGGCGCAGGCGGCGCGGCCGTTCGGCGGTTTCGATCACAACGCCCAGTCGCTCCGTGTCGTGACGCTCCTGGAGAGCCGCTATGCCGCCTTCGACGGCCTCAACCTGACCTGGGAGACGCTGGAAGGGCTGGCCAAGCATAATGGCCCACTCGCCCGTCCGCCCGCCTATGTCACGGACTACGATGCCCGCCACAAGCTCGATCTCGGCACCCACGCCTCGGCCGAGGCACAGGTCGCGGCGCTCGCCGATGATATCGCCTATCACGGCCACGATCTCGATGACGGATTGCGCGCCGAGCTGTTCGACGCGGGCGATATCGGCCATCTGCCACTGGTCGGTGCGGCGCTGGCCGAGGCGCGTCGCGCGAGCCTCGATATGCCGCCGCCCCGGCTCCGCCATGAAACCATCCGGCGGGTGATCGACGCGCTGGTCTCCGATCTCATCGCCGAAACCAAAAATCGCATCGCCGCGCTCGATCCGGCGGACGCCGACGCCATCCGCCACGCCAGGAAGCCGGTCGTCGCCTTCAGCCCGCGCTGCAATGACGCCAACCGGGCGATCCGGGAGTTTCTTTTTGCCCGCATGTATCGCCACTGGCGGGTCAACCGCATGACCAGCAAGGCGCGAAAGCTCACCGAGGGGCTGTTCCGCCTGCTGCACACCGATCCTGGCCTGCTGCCCGGCGAATGGCGGGCGCGCGCGGGCGAGGCGGGATCGGCGCGGGCGGCGATGATCGTCACCGATTATATCGCCGGCATGACCGACCGTTTTGCCATGGACGAACACCGCCGCCTCACCGATATCTCGGTCTCCGGTTGAGCGCCGCGCCTTTTTTGGAAGCATACCCATGAACAGCGATCTTTTTGCCGTGGTCCGGGCGCGGGTGCTGGCCGCGCTGGCGGCGGTCGCGGGTGCGCTGCCGGGGGAAATCCTCGAGCGCGTCGAGGTGACGCCGGCGCGCGAGGCGCTGCATGGCGATCTCGCGAGCAACGCCGCGATGGTCGCGGCCAAGGCGGCCGGGCAGCGGCCACGGGATCTGGCGGCGGCACTGGCCGCGGCGCTCGCCACGGCGCCGGAGATTTTTCAGGCCGAGGCGGCGGGGCCGGGATTTCTCAATATCCGACTGCGCCCCGAAGCCCTGCATGCGATGCTGCCGGCGATTCTCCGAGCCGGCGAGGCCTATGGTGATGGCGCGATCGGCGCCGGGGAGCGGGTCAATGTCGAGTATGTCTCGGCCAATCCGACAGGGCCGATGCATGTCGGGCATTGCCGGGGTGCGGTGGTCGGCGATGCCTTGGCCAATCTACTGCGCAAGGCGGGATATAAGGTCACCAAGGAGTTCTACATCAACGATGCCGGGGCGCAGGTCGCGGCCCTCGCCTGGGCGGCCTATTGGCGCTATCTGCAAGCCCTCGGCACGACGCTCACGGAAGCCGAATTCGACGCTCTCGCGCCGGCTGGGCTGCAATATCGCGGCGATTATCTGATCCCCGTCGGCGCCGAGTTGGCGGCACGTTTCGGCGACAAGCTGGCCACGCCGGGCGCGTTTCCTGCCGATCCGGCGCTGTGGTTCGACGCCGTACGCGAAATTACCGTCGCCGCGATGCTCGCCGAAATCCGCGCCGATCTCGACCGTCTCGGCGTCGCGCAGGAGATTTTTACCTCGGAGGCGGCGCTCGTCGCCAAGGGTGCGACCGAAGCGGCGATCGCGCGGCTGGAAGCGGCGGGGCTGATCCATGAGGGCGTGCTCGCGCCGCCCAAGGGCAAACTGCCCGAGGATTGGGAGCCGCGGCCGCAGACCCTGTTTCGCGCCACGCTGTTCGGCGACGAGGTCGATCGCCCGCTCAAGAAATCCGACGGCACGGCGACCTATTTCGCCAATGACATCGCCTATCACGCCGACAAGATCGACCGTGGCTTCAATGTTCTGATCGATGTCTGGGGCGCCGACCACGGCGGCTACGTGCCGCGCATGAAGGCCGCCGTCGCGGCGCTTGGGGCGGGGCGCGTTGTCTTCGAGGCGCTGCTCTGCCAGATCGTCCATGTCGTGAAATCCGGCCAGCCGGTGCGCATGTCGAAGCGTGCCGGGAGCTATATCACGCTCCGCGACCTGATCGAGGAGGTCGGGCGCGATGCCGTGCGCTTCATCATGCTGACGCGCAAAAACGACGCGCAGATGGAGTTCGATCTCGACCAGGCGGTGGCGCAAACCCGCGACAACCCGGTGTTTTACGTGCAATACGCCCATGCCCGGGCGCGCTCGGTGCTGCGCCACGCCGCCGAGCAGGGTTTTGCCACGGCGCCCGAGGCGCTGGCCGAGGCCGCGCTGGGGAGCCTCAACGATCCCGCCGAGCTTGCCCTGATCCGTCGCCTGAGCGCCTGGCCGCGTCTCGTCGAGGGCGCGGCGCGGGCCCGCGAGCCGCATCGGATTGCGTTTTTTCTCTATGATCTAGCGAGCGACTTTCATATATTGTGGAACCGCGGGCGCGAGGCCGCGGCGTTGCGCTTCATCCAGGCCGAAACGCCGCTCGAGACCGGCGCGCGGCTCGCCCTGGTGGCGGCGACGGCGGTGGTGATCCGCTCCGGCCTGGCCGTGATGGGGGTGACCCCGGTCGAGGAGATGCGATGAGGGGTACGCTTTGAGGAATGGGGCGTTGAGGCATGGGGCGGACGATCGGCTGATGACCTCAGAGATTGAGATCCCGGCCTATCGTCCGGGACGGGCGGCGCGGATGGAGGGGGGAACCCGGCGGTTGCTGCTGATCGCCGGCGGGCTGGGCGCGGCGCTGCTGGCAATTATCGGCGTCTGGGCGCTCGCGGGGCAGCGGCCGGGGCCGGCGCCGCTGATCGCGGCCGAGACCGGGCCGCTCAAGGTCAAGCCCGAGCATGCCGGCGGCATGCAGGTGGCGGGCGCGGATGAGGCGATCCTCTCCGGCAGCGGCCATGACAGCGGCGAGGAGGGGGCGACGTCTGGCGGCCCACCGCTCGCGCCCGCCTCGGAAAAACCGGCGCCCGAGATGCTGCGCCAGATGCAGCCCGAGCCGTCTTCTGGGCAGACCCCCGCGCCCGCCACCCCCGCGCCGGCACCGAAAGCCGCCGCGGCGGCCAAGCCGCCAGCGCTGCATGAAGCCGCGCTCCACCCCGCTGCCGTACCCGCGGTCGCGGCCAAAACCGGCGCCATGCACGGGGTCGCGGTGCAGCTCGCGGCGCTGCCGAGCGAGGAAGCGGCGCGGCAGGAATGGGAGCGGCTCAGCAAGAAATTTCCGGCGCTGCTGGCCTCCCGCCAGCCCCTGATCACCCGCGTGAGCCATGCGGGGCACGAATTCTGGCGGCTTCGTGCCAGCGGCTTCACCGACGGCGCCGAGGCGCGGCGGCTCTGCGAGCGGCTGCGCGCCAGGGGCGCGGGATGCGCGCTTGCCGATTTCTGATCTGGCGGCGGAGGAGGGTCGTTGCGCGCCGCATTCAATCCGCTGCCGATGGGTGGTGAAATGGCGCCACCACCCCTAATGTGAGACGGTGATGTCTGGAGCCCGCTGCGCATGAAAATCCGCCTTCCCGCCCTGGTGGCGGCCTTGAGCCTGCTGTTGCACCCCATGCTTGGCCGCGCGGAATCCCTGGTCGCGCATGTCGCCGCGGGGTTGGCGGCCTATCGCGGCACCTATCGCCTCAGTCTCGATACCACCCATGGCGGCGATGTCGTTGCCGCTTCCGGCACGATGAACTACGAGGTTATCGATGCCTGCGACGGCTGGGCGGTGCAGCAGCGGCTCGACATGACGATCACCAACCGCGACGGCCAGGATGTCCAGATGGTCTCGGACTACGCCACCTGGGAGGCCAAGGACGGGCTCAAGATGCGCTTCCGCATGCGCCAGACCACCGATACCGCGACCACCGAGGTGACTTCAGGCGAGGCCGCATTGGAGCGGCCGGGCGGGGCGGGCGAGGTGCGCTATACGCTGCCCAAGGCCGGGGTGCAGAAACTCCCGATCGGCACGCTGTTTCCGATGTGGCACACCGCGACGATCATCGCAGCAGCCGAGCAGGGCAAGAAATTCCTCGCCGTGCCGCTGTTCGACGGCACCTCCGATACCGGCGCGCAGGATACCTCGGTGGTGATCACCAGTTGGAAAACGCCCGAGCCGTTTCGCATCGCGGCTTTATCAAAACTGCCGAGCGGCTATGTCCATGTCGCGTTTTTCGACCGCACGCCCGATGCGTCCGAGCCGGATTACGAGGTCGGCATGCGCTATTGGGAAAACGGCGTCGCCGATGAACTGGAGATGGATTTCGGCGATTTCGTGATGACCGGCAAGCTCGCCGATTTCAAGCTCGCGGCGCCGCGCCGCTGCTGATTTCCGGTGCCCCTGGATGACCTTTCCGGCGGCACGCCTATATTGTCGATGATCAACCGCGCACAGGCAGGATACGCAAGCTATGGAACTCATTCTCGGTCAGGGCCGCGCTGCGGCCGAGGCGCCCTCTGGCGTGGCTGCGATGCCCGGCGCGGCTGCGATGATCGTCGAGGGCGATCAGAAAACCTTCATGGCCGACGTGATCGAAGCCTCGCGCGGCGTGCCCGTGCTGGTCGATTTCTGGGCGACCTGGTGCGGCCCGTGCCGACAGCTTACCCCGGCGCTTGAAAAAGTCACACGCGCGGCGGGCGGGCGGGTCAAGCTGGTCAAGATCGACATCGACAAGAACCGCGCCCTCGTCCAGCAACTCACCCAGCTTGGCCTGCCGCTGCAATCGGTACCGACGGTTGCCGCCTTCTGGCAGGGCCAGATCGCCGATATGTTCCAGGGCGCGCTGCCCGAATCCGAGATCAAGCGCTTTGTTGAGGGTCTGCTCAAGCTGGCCGGGGGCGCCATGCCCACGGCCGATCTGCTGGCTGAGGCGCGCGCCGCTCTGCAAGCGGGTGATGCCGCGGGCGCTGGCGAATTGTTCCGCGCGCTGATCGCCGAGGAGCCGGAGAACGCG
This sequence comes from Pseudomonadota bacterium, assembly GCA_021801255.1. Taxonomy (GTDB): domain Bacteria; phylum Pseudomonadota; class Alphaproteobacteria; order Acetobacterales; family Acetobacteraceae; genus Acidibrevibacterium. The sequence continues at coordinate 46,786 of JAJYYH010000003.1, read as the reverse complement.
GAAGGCTGGGGTGGGCTGATCCGCGCGCTGATGGCGGAGGGCGCCGAGGACCGCGCCGAGCAGGCGCTCGCCCAGGTGCCACCCAAGCTCGCCGAGCACGCCGAGATCGCGGGCGCGCGGAGCGCGCTCGCCTTGGCCCGCGAAGGGCGCCAGGCGGCGGGGGCGATCGAGAGTTTAAAAGCCCGTCTCGCCGCCGATCCCCATGACCGCGCGGCGCGCTACGATCTGGCGACCGCGCTCAATGCCAAGGGCGAGCGCGAAGCGGCGGCCGAGGCGCTGCTCTCGATCATCCGCGAGCAGCCGGGCTGGAACCAGGACGCGGCACGGCTGCAACTGCTAAAATTCTTCGAGGCGTGGGGGTTTGACGACGCGGCGACGATGGCGGCGCGGCGCAAGCTTTCGGCGCTGTTGTTCCGCTGACAGAGATGCTTCGTTTCCACCCATGCCTGGAGGACTTGCCCGAAATTTTTCCGGTTTTCCCGCTCGCCGGAGCGTTGCTGATGCCAGAGGGGCGGCTGCCGCTCAATATTTTCGAGCCGCGTTATCTTGCCATGGTGGAAGATGCTCTCGCGGCTGGGCGGATGTTCGGCATGATCCAGCCCGACCCCGCCCGTCCGCGCGGGGAATTCGGGCCAGGTCTCTATCGTGTCGGCTGTCTCGGCCGGGTGTCCTCGTTCAGCGAGACCGAGGATGGCCGCTATCTGATCACCCTTACCGGGGTGATCCGCTTCGTGGTAGCCGGGGAGGTCGAGGCGAGGCGCGGTTACCGCCGGGTGCGGGGCGACTTTACCGGCTATGCCGGCGATCTTGACCGCGGGGCGACGCTGCCTTCCCTCGACCGCGTGCGGCTCGGGGGGCTGCTGCGGACATATTTCGCGCGCCAGCGCTATGAGGTGGAATGGGAGGCGATCGAGGCGATGCCGGCCGCGTTGCTGCTCGCGACGCTCGCCATGATCTGCCCGTTCGAGCCGGCAGAGAAACAGGCGCTCCTGGAAGCCCCCGATCTCGCGGCGCGCGCGCAGGCATTACGCGCGCTGCTGGAGATCGCGCTCGCATCAGGCGCCGTGCTGAGCCAGCACGCGACGGGCTGAGAGTTTGCAAAAGCATGCCCTCACGCCCCAGGATCGATCGGAAAAACCAATATTTTCAGAGGGCAGACTTTTCCAAGCTCGATTGATTTTCAGGCTCTTAGGGAATGCCTTGTGGAGGGTCCGATGACCAAACCCGATCTACCTGATCCGCCTGCCGGCGCCGCTGCGGCGCGGCCGGTTGATCCGCGCCTGCTCGAAATCCTGGTCTGCCCGCTCACCCGCCAGGGGCTGCGTTACGATCCGGTGCGTAATGAACTGATCAGCGAGGCGGCGGGGCTCGCCTATCCGATCCGCGACGGCATTCCGATCATGCTGCCCGATGAGGCGCGCCCGCTCGGTCCCTGATAGGTCAAGTCCCACAGCGTTCGCTGCGCTGCAACACAGCCATGCGTTTATAAGCTTGCATGTTATAACTGGCGCTACTATTTACGCCTCATCGATTGAGCCACCGAACCGGTGGCCCCGCTCGATAGTTAAGGAAGGAAGGCAAGGTATCATGCGTCAGTTTCTCTTCGCCGCTGTTTCCGCCATTGGTTTGACCGCCGCGGCGGCTTCCGGTGTGCATCAATCTCCCGCCGCGTATGAGCAGCAGGCCGCGGCGCGTCCTCCGGTGACGGAGCAGTCCGCCCAGGGCCAGGTTGCCTGGGGCCGTGGTCCGCATGTTGACAGCGATCGGCTGCAGCTCGCGCAGGGCTATGAAGGCCAGCGCCCTGAGACCGATCGCGCCAGCCCCAACGGCAGCGCGTAATTTTTCCCCTCACGAAAACCCCGATATAAGGCCCGGAACGGCACAACCGTTCCGGGCCTTTTCATTTCTTCGGGAATGGTTGCAAGGGCTTTCGCCCTTGGTGGGGGAAAGGGGGCAAAACCCCCCGCTTACTCTCCGCTAAACGACGAGATTGCGTGGCCGCTGGCCGGCGAGGAGGGCGGTGATGCCGTCGAGGACCAGCGCCCCCATGGCGTCGCGGGTTTCCACCGTGGCGCTGCCGAGATGGGGCAGCAGCACGATATTTTCCAGATCCAGATAGCCGCGTTCGAGATGCGGCTCGTTGTTATAGACATCGAGCCCGGCGGCGGCGAGGTGGCCGCCTTGCAGCGCCGCGATCAGCGCCTTGTCATCGATCAGCGTGCCGCGCGCGGCATTCACCACCACGGCGCCCTTGGGGAGTTTGGCGATGCGGGCCGCGTTCAGCCAGTGTTTTGTACTTTCGCCGCCCGGCGCGTTGAGCGAGAGCACCTGGCAGAGCCTGAGAAAATCGTCATCGTTGTCGTGGAAGATGGCGCCCTGTTCGAGGTCGGGCGGCAGGCGCGCCTGGTCACGGTAGTGGATTTCCATGGCGAAGCCGCGCGCCATGCGCGCCAGTTCGCGTCCGATCCGGCCCATGCCGAAGATGCCGAGCCGCCGCCCCGACACCTGGGTGCCGAGAAGCTGGGTCGGCGCCCAGCCGGTCCACCGGCCGGCGCGGACCAGCCGCTCGCCCTCGCCGGCGCGGCGGGCGGCGGCGAGGATGAGCAGCATCGCGGTCTCGGCGGTGGCGACCGAGAGCACGTCGGGCGTGTTGCACACCTGGATGCCGCGCGCTTTCGCGGCGGCGATGTCGATGTGATCGAAGCCGACGCTGAAGGTGCCAATCGCTTTTAGGCGCGCGGGGAGCGCCTGGATCGTCGCGGCGTCGAGCCGGTCGCCGGGGGCGGTGAGAAGGGCATCGGCGCCGTCGGCGAGGCGCAGCAGCTCCGCGGCGCTGAGAATGTGGTCGTCGCGGTTGAAGCGCGCCTCGAACTCGCGCCCGGCGCGCGCTTCGACGGCTTGCGGCAGGCGGCGGGTGATCAGCAGGACGGGTTTGGTCATGATCTCCTCCCGGGAGAATCGATAGGGGCGTTGCGGCCGCGCACGCTCGCAGCGATGGCCCCTATCATGGCGGGCAATTGCGGCTTGCGAAAGGGGGCGGGAAGGGGTTCACTGGCACGATGCTTTGCCCGCCCGATGCCGCATGCCGGTAATGTCCTCTGCTCCCGCCCGCCTCGCGATCGATATCGGCGGCACCTTCACCGATTTCACGCTGGAGCGGGGAGAAAAGCGCTGGACGGCGAAGGTGCTGACCACGCCCGAGGCGCCGGAGCGCGGCGTGCTCGAGGGGGTTGCGGCGATTCTCGCCACCGCCGGCTTGGCGCCGGGCGATCTCGCTTTGGTGATCCACGGCACGACCTTGGCGACCAACGCGATCATCGAGCGCAAGGGTGCGCGCACCGCGCTGATCACCACGGCAGGCTTCCGCGACGTTCTGGCGCTGCGCAACGAGAGCCGCTACGACCAGTATGACCTCAACCTCATGCTGCCTGAGCCGCTGGTGCCGCGCGATTTGCGCTTCACCGTCCCCGAGCGGCTCGACAACGAGGGCCATGTTCTACGCCCGCTTGACCACGACGCGGTGCGGGCGCTGATCCCGGCGCTGCGCGGCGCCGGGGTGGAGAGTGTCGCGATCGGTTTTCTCCATGGCTTCGTCAATCCCACGCATGAAGAGGCGGCCCGCGCCATCCTGGCCGCTTCCTGGCCGGAACTGCCGGTTTCGCTCGCCGCCGAGGTAGCGCCCGAGATGCGCGAATGGGAGCGGTTTTCCACCGCCGTCGCCAATGCCTATATCCAGCCGCTGATGGCGCGCTATCTGCGCCGGCTGGCGGCCGAGCTTGCCGAGATCGGTGTTGCGGCGCCACTGCTGCTCATGCTCTCGGGCGGCGGGCTCACCACCGTCGAGACCGCGTGCCGGTTTCCGGTGCGCCTGGTGGAGAGCGGGCCGGCGGGCGGCGCGATTTTCGCCGCTCACATCGCGCGCGCCGAGCATTGTCCCGCCGTGCTTTCGTTCGACATGGGGGGAACGACGGCGAAAATCTGCCTGATCGATGGGTTTGTGCCGCAAACAACGCGCGGTTTCGAGGTCGCGCGCATCGGCCGCTTCCGCAAGGGCTCGGGCTTGCCGCTACGTATTCCGGTGATCGAGATGGTGGAAATCGGCGCCGGCGGGGGCAGCCTCGCCGGCGTCGATGCGCTGGGGCGCATCACCATTGGCCCGGAGAGCGCCGGGGCCGATCCTGGCCCGGCCTGCTACGGGCGGGGGGGCGTGCTGCCGGCGGTAACGGATGCCAACCTGCTGCTCGGCCGCTACGATCCGGAACGCTTCGCCGGCGGCCGGCTGAAGCTCGATCCGGCGCGGGCGGCGCGCGCGCTGGCCGAGACGGTGGGCGCGCCGCTTGGCATCGACGATCCGGCGCTGGCGGCGCTTGGCGTGGTGGAGATGGTCGATGAGACGATGGCCAACGCGGCCCTGGTCCATGCCGTCGAATCGGGCAAGGGGTTCGCGGGGCGGGTGCTGATCGCCTTTGGCGGCGGCGGGCCGGTGCATGCCTACCGCATCGCTGAAAAACTCGGCATCGATCGGGTGCTCATCCCCCCCGGCGCCGGGGTCGGCAGTGCCATTGGCTTTCTCCGCGCGCCGATCGCCTATGAGGTGGTGCGCAGCCTGTACCAGCGTCTGGCGCGGTTCGATGCCGTGGCGGTGAATGCGCTGCTGGCGGCGATGGCGGCGGAGGCGCGGGGGGTGGTCGCCGCCGGCGCACCGGGGGCTGCGACGCACGAGGAGCGGCTCGCCTTCATGCGCTATGTCGGCCAGGGCCACGAAATCGCCGTGCCACTGCCTCCCGGAGAACTCGGCGCGGCCGAGGTGACGGGGCTGCGCGTGGCGTTCGATGCCGAATACACCCGGTTTTACACCCGCCCGGTGCCGGGTTCCGATATCGAGGTTCTGAGTTTCGCGGTGCGCATCGCAACGTCCGCACCCTCGCCCGGAACCGTCGCGGCGGCGCCGGCGCCCTGGCATGCTCGGGCGGCGCGGGGCCAGTCCGTGCGCGATATGGCGCACGGCGAGAAGGTGGAATGGTCGGTTTTCGCGCGCGCCGCCCTTGGCCCGGGCGCCCGGCTTGAGGGGCCGGCGATCATCGCCGAGGATGAGACTTCCACCCTGATCGGCCCCGATTGGCAGGCCCGGTTGCTCGCCTCGGGGACAATCGAATTGCGGCGAGGGGGTGAATTGCGGCGAGGGGGTGACTTACGGCGGGGAGAAAACCCATGAGCACGGCGCTGGCGCGGATCCGCCTCCAGGTGATGTGGAACCGGCTGATCGCGGTGGTGGAGGAGCAGGCGCAGACGATGATCCGCACCGCCTTCAGCACCACGGTGCGCGAGGCGGGCGATCTGTCGGCGGGGATTTTCACCCTTGATGGCCGGATGCTCGCTCAGGCGGTGACCGGCACGCCCGGCCATGTCAACTCGATGTCGGAAAGCGTCGGGCATTTCCTGCGCAAATTCCCCGCCCCGACGATGCGCCCAGGCGATCACTACATCACCAACGACCCCTGGCTCGGCACCGGGCATCTGCACGACCTCACCGTCGTCACCCCGGCCTTCCATGGTGGGCGCCTGGTGGCACTGTTCGCCAATACCGCCCATGTCATCGATATCGGCGGTCTGGGAATGGGCCCGGAGGGCCGCTCGGTGTTCGAGGAGGGGCTTTATATCCCGATCGTCAAGTGTTTTGACGCCGGGCAGCCCAACGAGACTTTTTTCGATTTTCTCCGCGCCGGCTCGCGCCTTCCCGTCGAACTCGAGGGTGATGTCTATTCGCTGACCGCCTGCAACGAGGCTGGCGCGCGCCGGCTGGGCGCCATGTTCGACGAATTCCGCCTCGGCACGCTGGATGAACTGGCGGATTTCATCTTCACAAGCTCCCGCCGCGCGACCGCGGCCGAGATCGCGCGGTTGCCCCGCGGCACCTATCGGGCGGAAATTTTCTCCGACGGCTATGACGAGGAAGTGCGGCTTGCCGCCGCGATGACGATCGGCGAGGGGGACATCAGCGTCGATTTCGCTGGCACCTCGGGGTTGTCCCCGCGCGGGATCAATGTTCCCCCCGCCTATTGCCGGGCCTATGCCGCGTTTGGCATCAAGGTGGTGGTGGCGCCCGAAATTCCCAATAATTGGGCGAGCCTCGCGCCGCTGCGCATGGTAATCCCGGAAGGCTCGATCCTCAATGCGCCACGGCCCTACGCGGTCTCGGTGCGCCATGTCATCGGCCAGTTGCTGCCGGACCTGATGATGGGCTGCCTTTTCCAGGCGGTGCCGGAACGTGTCGCGGCGGAGGGCTCGTCGTGCCTGTGGAACCCGCCCTTGCGCGGGGGTGGGGCGATTTCCGGGGGAGCGCGCGGCAATCGGCCGGCCTTGCCCGATTTCGAGGTCATCACCTTCAACTCCGGCGGCACCGGGGCGCGGCCGGCGCGCGACGGGCTGGACGGCACGGCGTTTCCCTCGGGCGTGCGCACCATGCCGGTGGAAGCCACCGAGAACGTCGCCCCGGTGGTGTTCTGGCGGAAAGAGTTGCGCCCTGATTCCGGCGGCGCCGGGCGGATGCGGGGCGGCCTCGGCCAGGTCATGGAAATCGGCACCAAGGGGGATCAGGAATTCGCCTGCAACGCGGTGTTTGATCGTGTCGCGCATGCGCCGCGCGGGCGCGCCGGCGGCGGGGCGGGCGCGGCGGGGGTGGTGGCGCTTTCGGATGGCACGCTTCTCCGCGCCAAGGGGTTCCAGATCATCCCCGAAGGTCAGCGCCTGGTGCTCAAACTGCCCGGGGGTGGCGGCTTCGGCGATCCCGCGCGGCGCGCGCCCGAGGCGGTGGCGCGGGATGTGCGCGACGGCGTGGTTTCCGCCGCGATGGCCCGCGCGCTCTATCGCGTGCATCTCGACGCCGCCGGCGCGGTTGACGCGGAAGCGACGGCGCGGCTGCGGGGAGAGGCTTAAAAGAAAATATAATTCCCCCCTCGCGGCGGCTGCGCTAGATGCCGGGGGCCGGTCGGGCGATATCCCGAGCCCGGCAGGGTCGGCATGGGATGGGCCTCCAGCTGCCCGTTGGCAGGCATAGGGAAAGCGAACCGGTTCGATGTGGATTGTTCAAGTCGCGCTCAGGCGGCCCTATACCTTCGTGGTGCTGGCCATTCTGATCCTGCTGTTCGGCGCGCTTTCCGCGATCCGCACAGCGAAGGATATTTTTCCGTCCATCGATATTCCCGTGGTCGCCGTCGTGTTTCAGTATAACGGGATGATGCCCCAGGATATTTCGGGCCGGTTTGTCTATTTCTTCGAACGCACGGTGACCGCGACCACGCCCGATATCGAGCATATCGAGTCGAACTCGATGATCGATTATGGCATTGTCAAGATTTTCTTTGACAATCATGTCGATGTTGCCGCCGCCCTGGCCGAGGTGACGGCCACCGCGCAGGTGGTCCTGAAGTATTTCCCACGCGGTTCGGTGCCGCCCTATGTATTATTCTACAATGCCGCGAGCATTCCCGTCATTTCGATGACGGCGTCCAGCACCACCGTGCCGGAGACCATTCTGTTCGATTATTCCAACAACGTGATCCGACCGGCGCTGGCCTCAGTGCAGGGCTCGGCGGTGCTGACGCCCTATGGCGGCAAATACCGCATGGTGATCGCCGATCTCAACCCGCAGGCGATGCAGGCGAACGCGCTTTCGCCGCAGGACGTGGTCGAGCAGATCAACCAGCAGAATCTCATCCTGCCGACGGGGACGGAAAAGATCGGGAAATACGAATGGGACGTGATGCTGACCGATCAGCCGCGCAACATCCCGGAGATGAATTTTTTCCCGATCAAGAAAGCTAACGGCACGGTGATCTACGCCAAGGATGTCGCCTTCATCCATGACGGCTCCGTGCCGCAGACCAACATGGTGCGGGTGAACGGCGAGCGCGCCGTGCTGATGCCGGTGGTCAAGGCGGGCGATGTCTCGACACTTGAGATCGTGCAAGGCGTCAAGGATCGCATGCCGCTGATCCGGGAGACATCTCCCAAGGGCATGGAACTGCATCTCATCGGCGATCAGTCGATTTTTGTCACCGCGGCGATCGACGGTGTGGTGCGGGAGGCGGCGATCGCCGCGGTGCTCACCGCGCTGATGATCCTGCTGTTTCTCGGCTCCGTCCGTTCGACGATCATCATCGCGGTTTCCATTCCACTCTCGGTGCTCTCCTCGATCGTCGCCCTTTCGGCGATCGGCCAGACCATCAACACGCTGACATTGGGCGGGCTCGCGCTCGCCGTCGGCATGCTGGTCGATGAAGCGACCGTGACGATCGAGAATTTCAACTACCACATGGAGATGGGCAAGGACATCGAGACCGCCATCCTCGATGGCGCGCAGCAGATCGTCATCCCGGCGCTGCTCTCGCTGCTCTCGATCAGCATCGTGTTCGCGCCGATGTGGCTGCTCACCGGGGTTTCCTATTATCTCTTCGTGCCGCTCGCCGAGGCGGTGATTTTTGCCATGGTCGCCTCCTTCATCCTCTCGCGCACGCTGGTGCCGACGATGGCGGTCTATATGCTGCGCAACGTCGCGCATCATGAGCATGGCGAGGAGGGGGCGAATGCGGCGCCAAAGTCGCGCAACCCGTTAGTGCGTTTCCAGCAGGGCTTTGAGCGCGGGTTTGCCCGCATGCGGGCGGGCTATCGCGAGGTTCTGGCGACCCTGCTTGGTGTGCGCGCCTTCTTCATTCCGATTTTCCTGGCCTTTACGGTGATCTCCGTGGTGGGGCTGGTGCCATGGCTGGGGCGGATTTTCTTCCCCAATGTCGATGCCGGGGTGATGTATTTGCACATCATGGCGCAGACCGGCACGCGCATCGAGGAGACGGCGCGGCTCTGCCAGGAGGTCGAAGATTTCATCCGCTCGCGTCTGCCGCCGCATGAAGTGGACACTTTTGTTGACAATATCGATCTTCCGGTGGCGGGCATTCCGCTCGCCTATCTCAGCACCGGCTCGTTCGGCCCCGAGGACGCCGATGTTCTGATCACGCTCAAGAAGGATCACGGCCCGACGGCGCAATACGTGGCGCTGCTGCGCCATGAACTGGCGGAGCATTTCCCTGGCACAACATTCTATTTCATGCCAGCCGACATGAACACGCAGATCCTCAATTTCGGCCGTCCCTCGCCGATCGATATCCAGATCTCCGGCCCTGATCTGCGCACTGACTATGAATTCGCGCTGCGTCTTTATCGGCAATTCAATCTCATCCCGGGCCTCGTCGATACGCATCTTGCGCAGCCATTCAATTATCCCAGCATTCAGGTTGATACCGATCGCAGCTACGCGAAGCTGGTCGGGCTGACAGAGGCAAATATCACCGGCTCGATGCTGACCTCGCTCTATTCCAACTATCAGACCAGCCCGAATTTTTATCTCGATTACAGGACCGGCATCACCTACTTCCTGGTCGGCCAAACACCGCAATACCGTATCGATACGATGAACGATCTGATCAATATGCCGATCTCTAACCTTGGTAAGAACGCCCAGGTTCTCGGCGCGCTCGCCTCTTTCAAGCCGATTGGCGAGCCTGGCATGGTTTCCCATTACAACGTTCAACCCGAGGAGGATATTTTTGCCTCCGTCCAGGGCCGTGATCTCGGCGGCGTCTCGGACGACATCAACCGGGTGATCGCTGCCAACATGAAATCCCGCCCCCCAGGTGTCTCGGTGACGGTGCGCGGCCAGGTCAACACGATGAACACCGCCTATAGCGAATTGCTCTTTGGCCTGGTCGGCTCGATCGTCCTGATCTATCTGTTGCTGGTGGTGAATTTCCAGTCCTGGCTTGATCCCTTCATCATCATCACGGCGTTGCCGGCGGCGCTCGCGGGCATTGTTTGGATGCTCTTCGTCACGCATACCGAGCTTTCCGTGCCGGCGCTGACCGGGGCGATCATGTGCATGGGCGTCGCCACCGCCAACTCGATCCTGGTCGTGGCCTTCGCGCGGGAGCAGTTGGCGGAGGGCAAGAACTCCACCCTGGCCGCGCTGGAGGCGGGCTTCGTGCGGCTTCGCCCGGTGCTGATGACCGCCTCCGCCATGGTCATTGGCATGATCCCGATGTCGCTCGGGCTCGGCGACGGCGGCGAGCAGAACGCGCCGCTCGGCCGCGCGGTGATCGGAGGGCTCCTGTTCGCCACCATCTCGACGCTGCTCTTCGTGCCGACCGTCTTTGCTGTTCTCCATCGCAAAGAAAATCTCGACAAACCGGATTCCTCGGAGCCACCGCGGGTGTCACACGAATCTGGACCGCGGGACTAGGGCGAGAGAAACGACCCATGTGGATGGTTCGCGTAGCGCTCAGGCGGCCCTACACCTTCGTGGTGTTGGCGATACTGATCCTGTTGTTCGGAACGCTCGCGGCCATCCGCACGCCGAAAGATATTTTTCCGTCCATCAATATTCCCGTTGTGGCCGTGGTGTTTCAGTACAACGGCATGTTGCCTATCGATATAGCTGATAGATTTGTCTTCTTTTTCGAGGAAACCGTAACCCAGACGACGCCCGATATCGAGCATATCGAGTCGAACTCGATGATCGATTACGGCATATTGAAAATTTACTTTGATAATCACGTGAATATCTCGGCGGCGCTTTCCGAGGTGACGGCCACCGCGCAGGTCGTTCTGAGCTTTTTTCCGCGTGGCTCGGTGCCGCCTTTCGTGCTCTTCTACAATGCCGCGAGCATTCCCGTCATTTCGATGACGGCCTCCAGCACCACGGTGCCGGAGACAATTCTGTTCGACTATTCCAACAACGTGATCCGACCGGCGCTGGCCTCGGTGCAGGGCTCGGCCATTCTCACGCCCTATGGCGGCAAATACCGCATGGTGATCGCCGATCTCAACCCGCAGGCGATGCAGGCGAACGCGCTTTCGCCGCAGGACGTGGTCGATCAGATCAACCAGCAGAATCTCATCCTGCCGACGGGGACGGAAAAGATCGGGAAATATGAATGGGACATGGTGCTGACCGATCAGCCGCGCAGCATCGCGGAGATGAATTTTTTCCCGATCAAAAAGGGCAACGGTACGGTCATCTACGCCAAGGATGTCGCCTTCATCCATGATGGAGCCATCCCGCAGACCAACATGGTGCGGGTGAATGGCGAGCGCGCCGTGCTAATGCCTGTGGTCAAGGCGGGCGCCGTCTCGACGCTCGATATCGTCCAGGGTGTCAAGGACCGCATGCCGCTGATCGAGGAGACCGTGCCCAAGGGCATGGAGCTGCATCTCGTTGGCGACCAGTCGATCTTCGTCAAGGCGGCGATCGGAGGCGTGGTGCGCGAGGCGGTAATCGCCGCGGTGCTCACCGCGATGATGATCCTGCTGTTTCTCGGCTCCATCCGCTCGACCATCATCATCGCGGTTTCCATCCCACTATCGATATTGTCGTCGATCATTGTGCTCTCGGCGATTGGCCAGACGATCAACACACTGACGATGGGCGGGCTCGCGCTCGCCGTCGGCATCCTGGTCGATGAAGCGACCGTGACGATCGAGAATTTCAACTACCACATGGAGATGGGCAAGGACATCGAGACCGCCATCCTCGATGGCGCGCAGCAGATCGTCATCCCGGCGCTGCTTTCGGTGCTGGCGATCAGCGTCGTGTTCGCGCCGATGTTTCTGCTCACCGGGGTTTCCTATTATCTCTTCGTGCCGCTCGCCGAGGCGGTGGTTTTCGCGATGGTCGCCTCTTTCATCCTGTCGGTTACATTGGTACCGACGATGGCGGTCTATATGCTGCGCAATGTGCGTCATGCGGGAGAGGGGCATGCCGCGCCGAAATCACGCAACCCGTTCGTGCGTTTTCAGAAGGGCTTTGAGCGTGGCTTTGAGCGGATGCGGGCGGGCTATCGCGAGATTCTGGCGACCCTGCTTAGCGTGCGCGCCTTCTTCATTCCGATTTTCCTGGCCTTTACGGTAATCTCCGTGGTGGCGCTGGTGCCATGGCTGGGGCGAATTTTCTTCCCCGATGTCGATGCCGGGGTGATGTATTTGCACATCAGAGCGCAAACCGGCACGCGCATCGAGGAGACGGCGCGGCTCTGCCAAGAGGTTGAGGATTACATTCGCTCGCGTCTGCCGCCGCATGAAGTGGACACTTTTGTTGACAATATCGACCTTCCGGTGGCGGGTATTCCGCTCGCCTATCTCAGCACCGGCTCGTTCGGCCCCGAGGACGCCGATGTTCTGATCACGCTCAAGAAGGATCATGGTCCGACGGCGCAATACGTGGCCGTGCTGCGCGACGAGTTGTCCGAGCATTTCCCTGGCACAACATTCTATTTCATGCCAGCCGACATGAACACGCAGATCCTCAATTTTGGCCGCCCCTCGCCGATCGATATCCAGGTGGCGGGGCCCGATCTCCAGACCGATTATGATTTTGCCCTTCGTATCTTCAAGCAAACCGTGCATGTGCCCGGCCTCGTCGATATTCACCTTGCGCAGCCCTTCAACTATCCGACGCTTGAAGTCAACGTTAACCGCAGCTACGCGAAGCTGGTCGGGCTGACAGAGGCAGATGTCACCAATTCGATGCTGACCTCGCTCTATTCCAACTATCAGACCAGCCCCAATTTCTACCTCGATTACAAATCCGGCATTACCTACTTCCTGGTCGGCCAGACGCCGCAATATCGGATCGATACGATGAACGATCTGATCAACATGCCGATCTCCAATCTCGGCAAGGATGCCCAGGTTCTCGGCGCGCTCGCGACCATCAGGCCGATGGGCCGCCCCGGCATGGTCTCGCACTATAACGTGCAGCCGATGGAAGAGATTTTTGCCTCCGTCCAGGGCCGCGATCTCGGGGGCGTGTCGGACGACATCAACCAGGTCATCGCCGAAAATATGAAATACCGCCCACCCGGCGTGACGATCGCGGTGCGCGGCCAGGTCGATACGATGAACACCGCCTATAGCGAATTGCTCTTTGGCCTGGTCGGCTCGATCGTCCTGATCTATCTGCTGCTGGTGGTGAATTTCCAGTCCTGGCTTGACCCCTTCATCATCATCACGGCGTTGCCTGCGGCGCTCGCGGGTATTGTGTGGATCCTGTTCGTCACGCATACTGAACTTTCCGTGCCGGCGCTGACCGGGGCGATCATGTGCATGGGCGTCGCCACCGCCAACTCGATCCTGGTCGTAGCCTTCGCGCGGGAGCAGTTGGCAAGCGGCAAGAACTCCACCCTGGCCGCGCTGGAGGCGGGCTTCGTGCGGCTTCGCCCGGTGCTGATGACCGCCTCCGCCATGGTCATCGGCATGATCCCGATGGCGCTCGGCCTCGGCGATGGCGGCGAGCAGAACGCGCCGCTCGGCCGCGCGGTGATCGGCGGGCTCCTGTTCGCCACCGTCTCGACGCTGCTCTTCGTGCCCGCCGTATTCGCCGTCCTTCACCGCAAGGACAATGCCGATGGGCCTGATCGCCCAACCCCGCCAGAGGTGACGCACGCGCCCGCGCCGCGGCGTTGAAGCGGGCGAGGCGAGAGACCGTTGCACAGTCGCCGCGCACCCCGCTAGGCTCGCGCCATGGCCCGGTATGACCTGCTGTTCCGTGATGCGCTCATCCTTGACGGCACCGGCGCGCCGCGCCGGCGCGGCGATCTCGCGGTAAACGGGGCGCAGATCGCCGCCCTCGGTGATCTCGGCGGAGCCAGCGCGGCGCGCGAGATCGCCTGCGCCGGCCATGCTCTCGCGCCCGGCTTCATCGACGCCCATACCCATGATGATCGCGCCGTGCTGTGCGGGGTTTCCTGTCTCGCCTGCAAGCTCTCGCAAGGTGTCACCACGGTTGTCACCGGCAATTGCGGCATCAGCCTCGCCCCCGAGCGGCTCAAGGCGCCGCCCGCCCCGCTCAATCTGTTCGGCGATGCGTCGTGCTGGGTGTTCGACAGTTTCGCCGCCTATGCCGAGGCGCTGGAGCGCGCGCCGCCGCCGCTCAATGTCGTGCCCTTGATCGGGCATATGTCGCTCCGTGTGGCGGCGCTGGCGGGCGATACCGGGCGGGCGGCAAACGAGCGCGAGGCCGCGCGCATGCGCGACCGTCTCGCCGAGGCGCTGCGCGCCGGCGCCTGGGGGCTTTCCACCGGGCTCTATTATCCGCCGAGCACCGCCGCGCCGACCGCGGAGGTGATCGCGGTCGCCGAGGCGCTGCGCCAGGAGGGCGGGCTTTATGTGACGCATCTGCGCGACGAGGGGGGCGAAATCATCGCCGCCATTGAGGAGAGCCTCGGCATTGGTCGCGCCGTCGGGGCAGGCGTGGTGATCAGCCACCACAAATGCGCGTTGCCGGAAAATTTCGGCCGCTCGCGCGAGACCCTGCCGCTGCTTGAGCGTGCCGCGGCGCAAACGCGCCTCGCCTTCGACGTCTATCCCTACGCCGCCGCCTCGACCGTGCTGCTGCCAGCGCGGGTGCGCGCGGACGTGCCGGTGAAAGTCACGTTTTCCGCGCCGCATCCCGAAATGGCCGGGCGCATGCTGGCCGACATTGCCGACGATTGGGGCGTCTCGCTCGCCGATGCCGCGGCGCGGCTGTTGCCGGCGGGCGCCATCTATTTCCAGATGGACGAGGCCGATGTGCGCCGCATTCTCGCCCATCCGCTCAGCATGATCGGCTCGGACGGGCTGCCGCATGACGCCTTTCCCCACCCCCGTCTCTGGGGCACATTTCCCCGTGTGCTTGGCCATTACGTGCGCGAGATCGGGCTGTTGGATCTGGAAACCGCGATCCACAAAATGACCGGACGGCCAGCCGCCGTGTTCGGCCTCTCCGATCGCGGCGTGCTGCGCCCCGGCGCCCATGCCGATCTCGTGCTGTTCGACCCCGCGACCATCGCCGATCGTGCCGATTACGACCATCCGACGGAGCCGGCCGCTGGCATTATCGAGACCTGGATCAACGGTGAGAGCGCCTATTCCGGGGCGCGCGGGGTGAGCGGGGCGGCGGCGGGGCGGCTCTTGCGGCGCCAGGCACTGCCCAGGGCCGCTTAGGATTGGTGGAGAGTTTATCGACGCAGGATAAGTCCAGGGGCGCCGCCCCTGGACCCCGCTGGGGCCAGCGGCCCCAGACCCGCATTCCGGGAAGGATTGCTACGCTCCTTGCCTTTGGAGGCGCATTTATTTCGCGACGCCCTCCGAGCCGCCTCTGGCCAGGCCAGTGCTGCTTTTCTATGGTGCGCCCTCTTTAGGGAAAGCGTGCATGCTCACCAAATTCCGCAGCCATCTCGACTCCTGGTTCGTCCGGGCACTGTTTTTCCTGCTGGTCATCGCTTTTGCCGTTTGGGGGGTGGGGGACGTCATCCGGCTGGTCGGCACCGACAGTTCGGTGGCGAGCGTCGCCGGGCGCAAGCTCGATGCGCCCACCGTGCAGCGCGCCTTCCAGCGTCAGCTCCAGGCAACCGAGCGCCAGCTTGGCGACAAGGCGGCGCCGAACGCCGCACTACGCCGCCAGATCGCGCTCCAGACCGTCGAGATCCTGATCGCCCAGACGGCGATGAACGTGGCGGCGGAAAACCTCGGCGTGGTGGTGCCCGATGCCGCGCTGCGCCAGGCGATCTATGCCATCCCGGCCTTCCAGGGCCCGGCCGGCAGTTTCGATCGCCGCCAGTTCGAGATGGTGCTGCAGAAAAACGGGCTCGACGAAGGACAATTTTTTGACATGGTGCGCGGCGATCTCCGCGAGCAGGAGATCCTGGGCGCGCTTCGCGCCGGCGTCGCGCCCCCTGAGATGCTGGTGCGCGCGCTGTTCACCTTCCAGGACCAGACCCGCGTCGCCGACGCGGTGGAGCTGCCGTTCAATGCCGCGCCGCCGCCCCCCGCGCCGACCGATGCCGAACTCAAGCGCTACTGGGAAAACCATCCTGGTGATTTCAGCGCCCCGGAATACCGCCGCATCAAGGCGGTGGTCCTTTCGCCCGAGACCATTGCCAAATCCATCACCATCCCCGAGGACGAACTCCACCTCGCCTATGACCAGCGCAAGGCGGAGTTTTCCAAGCCCGAGAGCCGCGCCATCGAGGTGGTGGTGGCGCGGAGCGAAGCGGCGGCCAACAAGCTTGCCACCGCTTGGCGCGGCGGGGCGAGCTGGGCGGAGATGGACAAGGCGGCACAGCAGGCCGGCGAATCGACGCTCGCCCTTGATGCCGCGACGCCCGCGCAAATCCCGGTTCCCGAACTCGCCAAGGCGATTTTCGCGGCCTCACCGGGCGTCATCACCGGGCCGATCAAGACCGACCTCGCCTGGTATGTCGTGCGGGTGAACAAGATCAACCCGCCGAGCAGCCAGGATTTCGCCGCGGTCAAGGAGCAGCTCCGCGCCGATCTCGCACGCCAGAAAGCCGCCGAGCAGATCGATGACCGCGCCACCAAGCTCGAGGACGCGCTCGCCGGCAGCGGCGGTCTCGACGAGATCCCGAGCGATCTCGGCGCGATCGGAGTGGCCGGCACGCTCGACGCGGAGGGCGCAACGCCGGAGGGTCAACCCGCCCCGTTGCCCGGCCCCGAGGCACTGGATAAAGCGCTGATCGCCACCGCGTTTCAGATGAAGAAGGGCGATCCGCCGCATGTGACCGAGGTCGATCTGCCGAGCGCCGAGGGAGCGCCTGCCGGCCGGGCCTATTTCGCAGTGAGCGTCGCGGAGGTGATTCCCCCCGCGGTCAAGCCTTTTGCCGCGGTCAAGCCCGATGTCACCCGCGCCTGGATCGAGGCGGCGGAGCGCCATGCGCAGGAAGTCGCCGCGGCCGGTCTGCTCACCGCCGTCAAGGGCGGCGAAAGCCTCGCCGATGCCGCGCTCAAGGCCGGGCTCCGGGTGCGCCGGCTGCCGGCGGTGAAGCGCAATGCTGGCGCCGAGGGCGTGCCGGCGTCGCTCATCGCGCCGCTTTTCGCCATCCAGAAGGGCGAGCCCACCATGGTCGAGACCAAGGATAGCTTCGTGGTCGCGGTGCTCGCCGAAATCAACGACCCCGACGCCAAAACCATGCCGCTCGATTACGGCAAGATCCGCGACGTGCTGACCCAGCGTATCGGCAATGATATCGAACAGATCTATGTCAACGCCGTGCGCGAGCGCGGCCATCCACGAGTGAACGAGGCTCTGCTCGGCCAGATCGCCGCCCCCTGATCGCCGTCCCTGATCGCGGGCGGCCGAGGCGCGCAAGGAAGCACCGATGAACGCCATCTCGCCCACCAGCTTCGCCGCTTTCCGTGATGCCTACGCCCGCGGGCGGGGCAGCCTGGTGTTCTGGCGCGGCGTCGCCGATCTCGAAACCCCGGTCGCGGCCTTCCTCAAGCTCGCCCATGGCCAGCCCAATTCGTTCCTGCTCGAAAGCGTCGAGGGGGGGGCGGCGCGCGGGCGCTATTCGGTCATCGGTTTCGCGCCCGACCTGATCTGGCGCTGCCGCGCGGGCCGGGCCGAGATCAACCGCGACGCGCTCGCCGCGCCGCACGCTTTCACCCCTGATACGCGCCCAGCCCTCGAAAGCCTGCGCGCGGTGATCCATGAGACCCGGCTCGACGTGCCGGAAAACCTGCCACCGATGGCGGGCGGCCTGGTCGGCTATCTCGGCTATGACATGGTGCGGCTGATGGAGCGGCTGCCCGGCGAAAAACCTGATCCGCTCGGCCTGCCGGATTCCATTCTGGTGCGCCCGACGCTGTTCGCGATTTTCGACAACGTCAAGGACGAGCTTTCCCTGATCGCGCCGGTCTATCCGCGCCCCGATCTCGCGGCCGAGCCGGCCTATGCCGCCGCCGAGGCGCGCCTCGCGGCGGCGCGGGAAGCGCTCGATCGCGGCCTGCCGCGCCCGCCGCCCGCCGTCGCCCTGCCGCCGATGGCCGAGCCTTCCTCCAACTTCACCCGCGAGCAATTCATCGCGGCGGTGGAACGGGCCAAGGAATACATTTTTGCCGGCGATGTCTTTCAGGTCGTCCCGAGCCAGCGGTTTTCGGCGCCCTTCGCACTGCCGCCCTTCGCGCTTTACCGTGCGCTCAGGCGCATCAATCCCGCGCCCTTCCTGTTTTTCCTCGATTTTGGCGGATTTTCGGTCGTCGGCAGCAGCCCCGAAATCCTGGTGCGGCTGCGCGACGGCACCGTCACCATCCGCCCGCTCGCCGGCACGCGCCGCCGGGGCGCGACGCATGAGGAGGATCTGGCGCTGGAGGCCGAACTCCTCAATGATCCCAAGGAGCGCGCCGAGCATCTGATGCTGCTCGATCTCGGGCGCAACGATGTCGGGCGCGTCGCCGAGCTGGGCAGCGTGCGGGTGACCGAGAGTTTTTCCATCGAGCGGTTCAGTCATGTCATGCATATCATGTCGGATGTGCAAGGGAAACTCCGCGCCGGGCTCGACGCGGTGGACGCCCTCGTCGCGGGCTTTCCCGCCGGCACGCTGAGCGGCGCGCCGAAGGTGCGGGCGATGCAGATCATCGACGAGCTGGAACCCGTCCGGCGCGGCATCTATGCCGGCTGCATCGGCTATTTCGCCGCCAACGGCACCATGGATACCTGCATCGGGCTGCGCACCGCGGTGGTCAAGGACGGCGTGATGCATGTCCAGGCCGGCTGCGGCGTGGTGGCGGATTCCAACCCGGCGGCCGAATACGAGGAAACCCGGCAGAAGGCGCGCGCCCTGTTCCGCGCTGCCGAGGAAGCGGTGCGCTTCGCCGCCGATCGCGGCATGCGGGCGGAATGAGCGGGCGGGCGCTGTTCTCGATCGGCTATGAGAAGCGCGCCCAGGCGGACGTGATTGCCGATCTCTTGCGCGCCGGGGTGCGGGTGGTGATCGATGTGCGCGACCGGCCGCTGTCGCGCCGCGCCGGGTTTTCCAAGCGCCAGCTTGCCGCATCGCTTGCCGAGGCCGGCCTCGATTACGTCCATCTCAAGCCGCTCGGTACCCCACCCGAGGGGCGCGAGGCCCATCACCGGCGGCAATGGGACAAATTCTGGCGCATCGTCGCGGCCAGGCTAGCGACGCCCGAGGCTGAGGCCGCACTCATGGAGGCAGCGGCGCGCGCGGCGGAAAAGCCCTGCTGCCTGCTCTGCTACGAGGCGGATTGGCATATTTGCCATCGCCGCCGGGTAGGGGAAATCCTCGCGGCGCGGCACGGTTTTGTCCCGCACCACCTCACGCCGCCGCCTTGAAGCGCGGGCAAGCCCGATATGCGACGGGTGGGACGGGTGGAAAGAAAAAGACTCAGCGGGGCCGACGGCGGGAGCGCGGAGCGTGGCGCGCTGCGTTCAGTGTCACGGCGAGGCCGGCCGCGATGATGCCGAACGAGGCTGGCAGAAGCCAGGACGGGCGCAGCAGCAGCGGCACCGCCATTCCGCTCCACACCCAAGCGGGAAGATACCCGCTCAGCAGCGCGTGGATTTGGCCCGGCAGCACCGGATCGACAAACGCTATGGCGGCCACCAGGGACGTGTCCGGCGGCAAGGTGATAGCCAGCCCAAAGGCTGCCACGAAAAAGCCAGCGGCAAGAACGGTGCAGGGGCGCACGCGGCTCACATGAACAAAGGTTCTTTCATGCGTTCAGCATACAGCGAAGCGACGAAGGCGCCATAGCCATTATAGATCTGGGTTGGCACACGCTCGCTGGTCCCGATCAGCCGCTCGCTTGCCTGGCTCCAGCGCGGATGCGCAACGTTGGGATTGACATTAGCCCAGAAGCCGTATTCGCGCGGTTGGATCGTCTGCCAGAACGTTGCCGGGCGTTTGTCCACCAGCGATATCCGCACGATCGCCTTGGCCGATTTAAAACCGTATTTCCAGGGCACGACGAGACGGATCGGCCCGCCATTCTGCGGCGGCATCGGCTTGCCATAGAGGCCGGTGGCGAGAAACGTCAGCTCATTGGCCGCCTCCGCAAGCGTCAGCGCCTCGATATAGGGCCAGGGATACCAGGGCTCCTGTAGACCGGGCATGAATTTCGGCGCGCTCAGGGTTTCGAACCGCACATATTTCGCGCCTGCCTGCGGCTCGACCGCGGCGAGCAAGGCGCCGAGCGGAAAGCCGCTCCACGGCACCGTCATCGCCCAGGCCTCGACACAGCGGTGACGATAGACCCGTTCTTCGATCGGCATACGCGCCAGCAGATCGTCGATGGCGAAGGTCTGCGGCTTGCCGACCAGCCCGTCCACCACCACCGCCCAGGGTCGCAGCGGGAGCGCCTTGGCGTCTTCCCAGATATCCTTGTCGGTGCCGAATTCATAGTAATTATTGTAGGTTTCGGCATCGCGCTCGGGGGTCAGGGGGCGCTGCGGGTCGAACCGCCCGGCAGCGCTCTTTGCCACGGCGCTGTCGGCGCGTCCGGTCTCGGGAGTGAGCGCGCTTGCGAGGGCGAACCCTGCGGCGCCGGCCATGAGCTTGCGGCGGCTCGGAACCGGGGTTTCAGCGGTCGCTTCCCCTTCGGGAAGCTCCCAGCCGCGCAGCCGGCGGATCAGCATGGCGTCTCTCCTCTCGCGCGTGGTGATCACCAGCGGATGTAGGGCGCTGTGCCGCCTTGTCATCCCTTCCCGGTCAAGAAACGGCGCGCGCTCTTGCTGCGACATAGCCACGATTCCAGGTCGGCGTGATCAGTACTTCATTGAGGCAGACATGCGGTGGCAGCGTCGCGACATAGCGGATCAGATCGGCGCAATCCTCAGCCTGGAGCATGCGCGCCCGGTCTTCCGCGCTCACCGGCACCGGGCGGCGATCCAGGATCGGCGTTGCCACCTCGCCCGGACAGATCACCGTGGAGCGGATGCCGTTCACGCATTCCTCCAGGTTCAGGCTGTGGCTCATCGCCACCACCGCGTGCTTGGCCGCCGAATAGGCCGGCCCGCTCAGCGGGCTCACGAAGCGCCCGGCAAAAGAGGCGGTATGGATCAGTACGCCATCCTTTTGTGCCCGCATCATCGGCAGCGCGGCGATCACGCAATAAAACGCGGCGTGCAGATTGGCGCCCATCACCTCGTCGGCCCCGGCGGCCGTTAGCTCCGCCCAGGCGCGGCGCGCCACGTTGAGCCCGGCGTTGTTGACCAGGATATCGAGCCGGCCGAAATGCTTGGCGATGCTGGCCGCGATGCGCGGCGCGGTGTCGGCCAATGCGAGATCGCCGGGCTCGACCAGCGCCCTCCCGCCCGCCGCCTTGATCACGGCGGCGACCTTCTCTAACGCCTCGCGCCGCCGCCCGGTGAGCACCACGGCCGCCCCCTCGCGCGCCAGCGCCACCGCCGCCGCCTCGCCAATGCCGCTCCCCGCGCCGGTGATCCAGGCGATTTTTCCTGCCAACTGGCTCATTTCCGTCCTCCCGAAAACATCCCCGCGCGCCGCCGGTAAGGGTTTGTTAGCGCGCCCAGCATTAGCCTTGCATTCATGGCGCTGGACCGCAAACACCGCCGCGCAACCGGCGCCAAGGCGCGACACGCTCCCGCTATGCGCTCCGCTGCGGCACGCGACGATCCCCACCGCATCGCCACTCTCTGTAGCGCCCTGCTGGCCAGCGGCCGGACCGAGGAGGCGGCGATGCGGCTGGCGCGGGCGGTGGACATTCATCCTCGCCATGCCGCGTTGCGCAACGATCTTGGCAATGCATTGGCCAGCCTCGGGCGCGCGGCGGAAGCGCTGCCGCATTTCACCGCCGCGCTCCGCTTGCGTCCCGATATCCCAGAAATTTACAACAATCTCGGCAATGCATTTGCCGCCCTCGGGCGATATATGGAAGCGGTTTCTTCGTTTCGCGCCGGGCTCGCGCTCCGTCCCGATCTCGCGGCATTGCACAACAACCTCGGCAGCGCGCTAAAATCGCTCGGCGATCACGCCGGCGCCGAGGCCAGCTTCCGCGCCGCCCTGGCGCTGGCGCCGCGCCAGCCGAGCATTTCCTTCAATCTCGCCGCCCTGCTGATCGCGCGCGACCGCCCCGCCGAGGCCGCGGCGCTGCTGGGGGAGATCGTCAAAATCAAACCCAACCATGTCGAGACGCTGAACAATCTCGGCGTCGCGCTGAAAAACCTCGGCCAGTTCGACGCCGCCGAGGCTCGCTTCACGCGCGCGCTGGCGCTGGCGCCCGAGCACGCCGATACGCATAACAATCTCGGCACGCTTTGGCACGCCCGCGGCGTTCTCGGCAAGGCCCGCGCCTGCTATAAACGGGCGCTCGCGCTCCGCCCCGACATGGCGCGAACCTGGTGCAATCTCGGCAATACCGAGGCCGCTTTCGGCGATCTGGATGCGGCCCGTGCCGCGCTCCGCCGGGCTATCGCCATTGACCCCCTGGTTGCCGGCTATCACCGCAACCTCGTCGATCTCACCCGCCTAAGCGAGGACGACGCCGACCAACAGGCGCTGCGGCAGCTCGCCGCCCAGCTCGACACACTCCCCGATGCCGACCGGATCGACGCCCATTTCGCGCTCGCCAAAAGCCATGTGGATTGCAACCAACCCGCGGAGGCGATGGCCCATTACCGCGCCGGCAACGCGCTCAAACGCGCGCAAATCGTTTATGACGAGGCCGCGACGCTCAAGAAACTCGCGGCCATCCCGGCGCGTTTTCCGGCGTGCTGGGTGCGGGCGGGCGGCGGCGATCCCGCGGCCTTGCCAATCTTCATCGTCGGCATGCCACGCTCCGGCACCACCCTCGTCGAACAGATTCTCGCCAGCCTCCCCGGCGTTCATGGCGGCGAGGAAATGGATGCGTTCGAGCGCGTGCTGGAACAGTTTCCTCCGCCCGAAACCCTCGACGCAGATGGCCTCCACGCGCTTGGCACAGCCTATCTCGCACGCCTGCGCGCCCTCGCCCCCGGCGCAACCCGCGTCACCAACAAGGTGCCGCTCAATTTCCGCCATCTCGGCCTCATCCACCGCGCCCTGCCCGGCGCCCGCATCGTCCATCTGATCCGTGACCCGCTCGATACCTGCTTTTCCTGCTTCACCAAGCTTTTTACCGGCGCGCTCGACTTCACCTACGATCTCGGCGAACTCGGCCGCTACTACCGCGCCTATGAACGGGTCATGGCGCATTGGCGCGAGGCCCTGCCGGCAGGGATCATGCTCGATCTTCGCTACGAGGCGCTGGTGCGCGACTTCGTGCCCGAGGCGCAGCGCCTCATCGCCCATTGCGGGCTGCAATGGGACGCGAAATGCCTGGGTTTCCATCTCACGGATCGCACCGTCCGCACCGCAAGCCTTGCCCAGGTGCGCAGCCCTCTCTTCACCAGCTCGATTGGGCGAAGTGCGGCATTTGCCGCGGCGCTGGCGCCGCTGCGCGCCGCCTTGGGGGAAGAAATCCAGGGGCAAAGCCCCTGGACCCCGTCCTGAAGGGTTAGCTGTTGTTGTTTCTGACGCCTGTCAGTTGCAGCAACAGCATGAAGAGATTGATAAAGTTGAGAAAAAGCTGCAATGCGTCATAGACGCTGCGCTTCGCCGCCGCCTCCGGGCTATCAGCATAGGCGAACTGCAGATAGCTCGCCTTGATGCGCTGCGTGTCAAAGGCGATCAAGCCGGTGAACACCAGCACCCCGATCACGCTCAGCGCGAATTGCAGCGCCGAGCTGCCCACAAACATGTTCACCAGGCTGGCAAGGATGATACCGATAAGGCCCATGAACAGGAAGCTACCCATGCGGCTCAGATCGCTCCGCGTGGTATAGCCCCAGAGACTCATGGCGGCGAAGGTGCCCGAGGTGATAAAGAACACGCGGGTGATCGAGGTGCCGGTGTATTGCAGGAAGATGTTCGTGAGGCTGGCCCCCATGGCGACACAGAACAGCCAGTACAGCGTCTGTGCCGCGCTTTTCGAGAGCCGGTTGACGCCAAAACTCAACACCAACACGAAGCCGAGCGGGGCGAAGATCGATAGCATCGCGAGACCGGACGCCACACGGTGCGGCCCGGACGAGGTCATCACCAGCGGATAGAACAGATCGATCAGGCTGGTATTGACGATGCCATAGGCAACGATGCCGGTCAGCAGCAGGCCGGACGCCATCCAGTTATAGACGCGCAGCATATAGGCGCGCAGCCCCGCATCGAGAACGGCCGCGCTGGCGGCCGTGCTGCTTGCGCCGGGATAGGCCCGGTAGTCGGGACTAAAGGCCATGGTCGGTTCGCTCTCCTCGCGGGCGAAATGCCCTTGTCGGCGCAGATTTTGGCGGCTCGCGCTGGTTTTTCAAGCGCTTTCGCACGCTCAAGCCGCGCGAAGGAAATACTATCAGCGCGGGGCGCCCGCGACCAGCGCTGATTTCTGCGGATGAAACGCCGTCAGATACATCGAGGCGGTACCGAACCAGAGCGTCTCGAAATCCATGCGGATCGGCATCGGCGGCGCCCCTGGCGCGATGGCGGCAAACCAAGCCGAACCGCGTTTCGGCCGGCGGGTGCTGCCCTCTTCCTTGTCATGCTCGAAGCCGCCGATCAGCAATCCCTCGAAGTCGCAGCGCTGGGCAGTGCCCCAATAGGGCGAACGCGAGGAGCGCGGCACGGTTTCGTTGCCAACAGTATGGGCGGTGAGTTCCATCAGCCGACGGCCATCGAACAGCCGTGCCGTGCCGTCGCAGCTTCCGGTGAGCTGCACGCGACGAACCAGCAACGCCATGGCGCTCAGTGAATCGAGGGTCTGGCGCGCTTGCGCGGGCGTCACCGGATCGCGATCGGGCTCGCGCGGGGGCGTGAGGACGCGGGTGAAAGGTTCCAGATCAGCGTAATCGATCGCGGTTTCCCATTTCTGACCGCTCCAGAGGCCGACCGAGTCGTAACGCTCGGGCACTGCGTCCGACCCCTGCCAGCGCCCCTCGACGACGGTTTCGTTCTGGCCGTGGATAAAGGCGCCAAACAGTCCCGCGGTGTGAAAATTGAATTTCACACGATAGCCGCTCGGGCTGAGATCGATCGCCGTGCTGAGATCGCCGGTATTCAGTCCCGCCGTGTAGAAGGCGTAATCGGCATCGACGGTCGTCGCCTCGGTCCGGGGCGTTGCCGGCCCGGCGCCGCTTTGCGCCAGCGCGGGGTGCGGCAATGCCCAGAGAGCGAGAGGAGCCAAGCCGAGCAGGAGAGCAAGCGTGCGGTTCATGTCCCAAGATGTGACGCCGCGCGGCGGGTTTGACAAGTTCCCCCTGGTCCGCGCCTAGGGCACGATCACGATCTTGCCGCGCACCTGGCGCGCCGCCATGTCGCGCAGCGCCTGTGCCGTTTCGGCCAGGGCATAGCGCCGCGAAACCAGCGGTTTCAGCCGCCCGGCGGCGATCGCGGCGATCAATTCCTCGGTCTCCCGAGCATGGCGTTCGGGCTCGCGGCGCACATGCTCACCCCAGTAGGCGCCGACCAGCGAGGCCCCCTTCAGTAACGCAAGATTGAGCGGCAAGGCCGGAATTGTGCCGGCGGCGAAGCCGATCACCAGATAGCGCCCGCGCCAGGCGATCGAGCGGAAGGCCGGCTCGGCCAGATCTCCCCCCACCGGATCGTAGATCACATCTGCGCCCTCTCCGCCGGTCGTCCGCGCGATGCCGGCGCGGATTTCCTCGGTCGCATAATCGATCGTCTCGGCCGCCCCGTATTCACGGCAGAGCGCAAGTTTTTCCGCCGAGGAAGCCGCCGCAATGACCCGCGCGCCGAGATGCCGCCCAATATCGCAGGCGGCCAGCCCGACGCCGCCGGCCGCCCCCAGCACCAGCAGGCGCTCACCCGCCCGCAGCGCCGCGCGATCGACCAGGGCGTGCCACGTCGTGCCATAGGTCAGCAGAAAAGCCGCGCCGACATCATCCGACACCGCCTCGGGCAGTGCGAAACAAGCGCCCTCGCGCGCGACGGCCTCCTCGGCGAAGGCGCCGGTGCCAACACTGGCGGCAACCCGCATCCCGACCCGCAGCCGGCTCACCCCCGGCCCGACCTCCAGCACCGTGCCGGAAAGCTCGACGCCGGGGGTGAACGGCAGCTCCGGACGCACCTGGTATTTGCGCTGGATGATCAGGATATCGGGAAAATTCACCGCCGCCGCGTGCACCTTGAGCCGCACCTCGCCCGGCCCCGGCTGGGGCGGGGCCACATCCTTCAGCCGCAGCTTCTCCGGCC
Source organism: Pseudomonadota bacterium (assembly GCA_021801255.1). Lineage (GTDB taxonomy): Bacteria > Pseudomonadota > Alphaproteobacteria > Acetobacterales > Acetobacteraceae > Acidibrevibacterium. The sequence goes on along the minus strand of JAJYYH010000003.1, from coordinate 20,705 downwards.
CGCCCCATTCGACGCAGCGGATCGCCTTCATCGCACCCCTCCGGCGCCGATCCGCCGATGCGTCATACGCATTACCGGAGACTGTTTGAGCGTCTGGAACACCACGCAATAGCGCTCGGCGGTCTCGACCAGACGGCCCACCGTGCGGTCATCGGCATCGGTATCCAGCTCGAAGGTGAGCGCGATGTCGATGACGCCCACGGGGGCGTTGCGATCAAGCGCCAGCGTGCCGCGGGCATCCCATTGCCCCTCGGCGATGACGCGAGCCTCGCGCAGCTCAACCCCCATGGCGGTCGCGACCGCGGCGAGCGTCACCCCGGCGCAGGCCACCAGCGCCTCCAGCAGCATATCGCCCGAGCAGGCCTCCGTGCCATCGCCGCCGGTCGCGGGGTGCAGGCCGGCGCGCGCCGGGCCGGCATGGGTCGCAACCGTGCAGGCGACGGCGCCAGGCACCAGCCGCGCCTCAGCGCGCGCCTTGGTGAGGGCGGTTTCCGGCTGGTTGCGATAGCGCTCCTTGAGCGGCGCCTGGAGCGCGCGCAGGCTGGCTTGGTCCATGATTATCCTCCCGATTTTCCCGGCCATTCCGCCCGATGCCGCGCCCCCGGTCAACCGCGCCGCCCAGGCTCAGCGCGGCGGCAGATAAAGGATCGCGGCCACCACCGCGACCGCGACGAGATAGAGCGCGAGGGCCAGGAACGGGCTGCCGAGGCGCGGCGCGGGTGTTGCCGCTGGCAGGCGCTTCCGCCCGCTGATCATCGGCCGCACCAGATTCTGCCCCTTGAACCAGGCATAGGCCGCGATCGCCAGCAGATGGACGATGATCGCCGCCAGAATCAGGTAGAAATTGAAGGAATGGATCGCCGAGACCACATCGGAGGCGGGTTTGGCGAGAAAATGATTGAGCGGGCCGGCGCTGTGCTCATCGGCGCGCGAAAAAAGCCCGGTACACGCCTGAATGAGGAGGAGAAACAGCAGGATCACCACTATCCAGCCGCCGGCCGGGTTATGGCCGATCACGGTATCGGGCTCGCGCCTGCGAAAATCGCGCAAATGCGCGAATGCGGCGCTGGGGCGCCGGAGAAAGCGGGCGAAACGCGCCGTGTCGCTGCCGAAAATTCCCCAGAGGAGGCGAAACACCACGAGGCTCAGGGTGATCTCGCCGAGCCGGTAGTGCAGCGCCATGGCGTCGGCGAACTGGCTCGCGTAAAGCCCGATCACCAGCACGACCAGCAGCCAGTGGAACAGCCGCACCGGCGCATCCCAGACCCGGATGGATAGTTTGATCCCGCTCATGCCTCGCCTCTCGCCACCCCGCTTGACCCGCACCGGGCCCGACGCGCCCCGACCGCGCCAATCATGCCCCCCAAGATGGCTCAGCTCGGGGTGATTGACCACCTCCCGCGGCTGATCGCGGGCGAGTGGCGGGGCGTTGCTCTTGCTCTGCTGGTCGCCGCCGCCAGCGCCTGGCTTGGCGCGCGGCGGCGCTGGCGCGCCCTCGTCCTGGCGGCGTGCGGGCTTGGCGTCCTCGCCGGCTGGGCCGCCGTGCTCGGCCTTGCCGAGCGGCGTCTTTTGCCACTCGCCCTGGCTGCCCTCGGCGTGGCGCTCCTCGGCGCGGCACGCCCGCCGGGGCGCGGCGCGAAGGGCCATCGGCAGGGCTCGGATCGATGGGTGCTCGCCCTGTTCGGCCTGCTTGCCTGCTGTGCCGGGTGGTGGCTCGCGGGCGCGCCGCGCAGCGCCGGCGGGATAATCACCGCCTGGAAAGCCGAGGCGGTTACTCTCGGCCTCGTCGCAGCCCTCGGCGTGCCGCTGCTCGGCGCCGATCGCTGGAGGGTCGCGGCATGCGCCGCCGGCCTCGCATCCGCCTTCGGCGCGATCGGCGGAACTGGGCACGCGCCGGTTCTCGCCTTCGTCCTTGCCGCCGCCGCACTTGGTGCGCGCGAGCTGGCCCGGTCCGAAGTTGGCTTGCTGCCGGCGAGCGCCGGTATCGGCCTGCTCGCCGCTTCCGCTATTCTCGCCAATGGCCGCCTGCTACACGGCCACGCCGCCCCGGTCCAGGCGGTCGTGCTCGCGCCACTGGCAACGCAATGGTTCGCCTCCCGGTTCCTGCCACGCCTACGGCGCGCGGGCGGCGCGGCGCCGGCACTTGCCAGCCTCGCCGCCCTCCTGCTCACCACTTTGCTCGGCTTCTCCGCCGCCGCCCTTGGCGGGCTGCGCTGACGCCCGCCAACGCAGCATATCGATTGCGGAATAGGCGAATTTTCTCTAAAATGTCACCATGATGTCAGAGAGCGGCTCTTCCTCGCCCCGGGCTGAGCGGAGCCGGTCATCGCGGGTGGCGATTGGCCTCGTCACCCTTGGCGTGATGGCGGGCGCCGGGCTGCTCGGGTGGCGGTTCATGCCTCACGCCGAACTGACCCTCCCCCTTACCGCGCCGTCAGCCCCCGCCGTCGCCCCGACGCCAGCCAGCCCCGCTTCGGCGCCGCCCGCGCCCAGCACCACACCCGCGCCGGACGCCGCGACACCGCGCTTCGATATCGTGCGCGTCACCCCGCAAGGAAACGCCGTGATCGCCGGGCGCGCCGCCCCCGGCGCCGTCGTCGCGATCACCGATGGCGGCCATGAAATCGGGCGCGCCACGGCGGATGCCTCCGGCGCCTTCATCTTCACCCCCGATACCCCCCTCGCCCCCGGCGTGCACGAACTCAATTTGCGCGCCGCTGACTTTTCCTCGTCGCCGGCAACTCCTGGCAACGGCGGCGTCCTCGTGGTCATCCCCGCGCCCAGCACCCCGTCGCCCCCCGCCCCGCTTGCCGTTCTTACGCCCGAGGGTCCGGGCGGCGACAATCTGCCGCGCCTCCTGCAAGGCCCGGCGAGCCTGGCCAAGAACACCGCGCCTGGCGTGGACGTGCTCGACTACGATGCCGCCGGACATCTCCGCCTCGCTGGCCACGCCGCCCCCGGCGCCTCGCTCAGCTTCAGCCTGGACAACCACCCCGCCGGCATCGCGCAAGCCGATACCGCGGGACACTGGGCCCTCGCACTCGCAACCGCAGTGCCGCCCGGTGCCCATCGCCTGGACCTCACCGAGAAAGACACTAAACAGCAGGTTCTCGCCCGGGTCTCACTGCCGTTCCGCCGCGAAGCGCTCGCCGGCAAAATCCTGGCGCCTGGTACCGTTATGGTCCAGCCCGGCGAAAATCTGTGGAAAATTGCCCGTGCCACCTACGGCAGCGGTGTCCACTATACCCTCATTTTCCAGGCCAACCGCACCAGCATTCATAACCCCAAACTGATTTATCCCGGCCAAACCCTCCGCGTTCCCGCTGCTCCTTGAGCTACGGGAAAAGCAAAGACGAGGGCGCTCTGCCCCTTCGTCCTGCCTTCGCTCAATGGCCGGCGGGAGGACGCCAGAAGGGCAGCGCGATGGCGAGCATGGTGAGTTGGACGACGATGATCAGGCCGACGCAGCCTGGCCAGCCGAAGCCGCGCCAGAGGCTGCCCGGCAGGATGCCGCCGAGGGCGCCGCCGATATAGTAGAAAGTCACGTAGAGGCCGACCGCGGTGGATTTGGCGCGTTCGGCGGCTTGCGCAACGAAGCCGATGGCCATCACCTGTTCGAGGAACATGCCGCCGACGCCAAGCGCCAGCCCGGCGACGATGGCGGGCAGCGGGCCGATCAATGTGAGGGTGAGTCCGGCGATGCCGGTGGTGGCCGCAACCAGCAGGGTGACGCGCCGACCCATGCGGACGGCGAGGCGTGTGGCGAGCGGTGTCGAGACGATGGCCACGAGATAGGTCGCAAAAATATTGCCGAGTGCCGCCGGGCCAAGGCTATAGGGGGGGGCGGCGAGGAGGAAGTTGACATAGGTAAAGGTCGCGACGATCGAGAACAGCACCGCGAAGCCGGCGGCATAGGTCGCGATCAGCCGCGGGTTGGCGATATGCAGGGCGAATCCCTCGAGAGCGGCGCGTAGCCCGTGTTGCGGGCGGAAGTGGCGCTCCCGTGGGAGCACGAGGGCCACGATCAGCGCGGCGCCGGCGGTCAGCAGGGCAAGGACGACGAATCCCGCCCGCCAGCCGATGAGGGCGGCGGCATAGCCGGCGATGAGGCGGCCGCAGAAACCGCCGATAATGGTGCCGATGGAATAGCTGCCGGCGAGGCGGATATTCTCGGCCTCGCTCGTCTCGTCACCGATATAGGCGACGGTGATGGCGAAGATGAATGGCAGCAACAGGCCCTGGGCGAAACGCAAGGCAATGAGGAGCGGGAAATGGCCAGCCCCGGCGATCAGCAGGGTTGGCAGCGCGAGCAGGAAGCCGGCCCCGACGATCAGCCGCTTGCGTCCCAGCCGGTCGGAGATCGAGCCGACGAAGGGCGCGACGAGGGCCACGGCGGCCAGCGGGGCGGTGACGGTGAGGCCGGTGCGAGCAAAACTCACCCCGAAATCCCGCGCCAGCACCACCAGGATCGCCTGGGTGGTGTAGAGGTTGATGAAGGTGCCAAAACCGGCCGCCATCACGCCAACGCGGCGGCCTTGCGCCGGCGAAAACAGCGGACCCGCCAACGCCTTCCCCCTCTCTGCCGTGTGCCAGCACTAGCACGCCAGAACGGCAAGGCAAGGTCAGCGTTGCTGGCGCAATGGCCGCCGCTTCGGGATTTACCGGGAAGCCAGCGCCGCGGCGGCCAGATAGACTAGGGTACTCAAAAGCGTGATGGAAAAACTGCTCGGCCAGTCGGTATAGAAAGCGAGGCTGAGGCCGCCCCAGGCCTCGGCGAGCGCGAGGGCGGCGGCGAGTGCGACGCCGCTTAGGACATGGCGGGTGAGACGCGAGGCCGCCGCCGCCGGGCCGACCATCAGCGTGAATACCAGCAGCACGCCGACGATTTCAGCGCATTCGGCGGTGACGATGGCGACGATCGCCATGAACAGCACGGCATAGAGCCGAAGCGAGACGCCTTTCGCCTCGGCGAGTTCGGGTTGCAGGCTGGCGAGCAGCAGCGGGCGCGAAATCACCGCGAGGGCGGCGATGGAGCCAAGGCCGAGCGCCAGCAGAAGCCACACCGTCGCGATATCGACGGCGAGCACGTTGCCGAACAGAAGCGCCGTCGCCGCGGTCGCGTAGGCGGTGAAGAAATGCAGGAACAGCATGCCGAGTGCGAGCGCAAAGGCGAGCACCATGCCGATCGCGACATCGCGTTCGGCGAGCTGCGCGCCGAACGCGCCCATGCCGAGCCCAGCCAGCAGGGTTGCCGCAACCATGCCGAAAAACGGCGAAATACCGGCGAGAACCCCACCCGTGGCACCCGTAAAGCCGACATGGGAAAGCGCGTGGCCAGCAAAAGTCTGCCCGCGCAGCACCAGAAAATAGCCGACCGGTCCGGCGATCAGCGCGACCACGGCGCTGGCCGCGAAGGCATGGCGCATGAAGGCGTAGGCGAGCATCAGGGGTGCCCCGCCGATGCCCCGTGGTGCTCATGAAGATGGGGCTGGGCTTCCAGATCGGCGTTGCCGGCGAGGACAAAAATGCGGTTGTTGAGATGCACGACCTCGATCGGCGTGCCATAGAGGCGTGAGAGCACCACCGGCGTGATCACCGCGTCAACCGGGCCGAGCGCCGCCTTGCCACCGCCGAGATAGAGCACGCGGTCGATGGCGCCGAGCAGGGGGTTGATTTCATGGGCGCTGAACAGCGCCGTGAAGCCGAGTTCCTTTTGCAGATCGCGGATGAGATCGACCATGCCCTGCTGGTGGCGGGGATCGAGGCTGATCAACGGCTCGTCGAGCAGCAGCAGCCGCGGCCGTCCGATCAGCGCCTGGGCGAGCAGCAGGCGCTGGCGTTCGCCGCCCGAAAGCGCCCCGAGCGGGCGGCGCGCGAGATCGGCGGCGCCGACTTTTTCCAGCGCCCAGGATACTTCCTCGCGGCCGGCGCGTGAAAGCCAGGGAAGCCCGAGGCGATGCCCGGCAACCACGCCGGCGATGATATCAAAGCCGCTCAGGCGCAACCCGGCGGGGAGCGATTGATGCTGCGGCACGTAGCCGATCAAGGGATTGCCCCGCCGTGGGTGCTCGCCGAACACGCGAATGCGCCCCCCGCTCGGTGTGAGCAGGCCGAGAGCGGCGCGCATCAGCGTCGTCTTGCCGGCGCCGTTTGCGCCCAAGACACCGATGAACTCGCCGGCATCGATCACGAGATCGACGCTGGCAAGCACGGTGCGCCGGCCTAGCGTGAGAGTAACATTTTGGAATTCTAGGGTTTTCACCGCGTCCCGGCGGGCAGCGCCCGGTCAACCGCGTCGAGTTCGCTCATCATCCAGGCCTGATAATTGAGGCCCGGCGGCTCGGTCTCGGCGGCGCCGACGATGGGCACGCCGGCAGCCCGGGCGATTTTTTCCATCCGCGCGGCGATGGGGTCGCTCGCCTGGGCGTTATAGATGAGCAACCGCACCTGATGGGTTTTCAGGTCGTTTTCGAAAGCCGCGACGTCGTGGGCGGCGGGCTCGGTATTGTTCATCACGGCCAACTGGAAGGCTTCATTGCGCACCACCATGCCGAGGCGGGCGAACATATAGCCGAAAACCGGCTCGGTCGCGGTAGCCGGCACGCCATCGAGGCGCGCGTGCAGCGCGGTGATTTTTGCCTCGATGGGGGCGAGCGAGGCTGCGAAACGCGCGAGGCGGGCAGCATATTCGGCGCGGCGGCTAGGATCGGCGGTGCTGAGATCGGCGCTGAGACGCCCGGCGAAGGCGCGCATGGTTGCCGGATCATACCAGATATGCGGATTATCGCCGGATTTGCGCCCGATAAGATTGGCGACAACGATGATTTCACGGCTCGCCTGGGGCGCGCTGGCGAGCAGCTTTTCCATCCACGGGTCATAATCGATGCCGCTATAGACAACGATCCGCGCCGCCGCAACGGCGCGCGCGACCGCCGGGCTCGCCTCGAACAGATGCGGATCCTGGTTGGGATTGCTGAGGATCGACGTGACCTTGACCGCCGGGCCGCCGATCTGGCGCGCGACATCGCCGTAAAAATTCTCCGCCGCGACGATCGCCACCGGCGCGTCGGAGGCGGCACGCACGGGTTGCGCCAAAAAAACCGCACCAAGGGCGGCAAACAGCGGCGCGGCGCGCATGAAGACGGGAAGCTTCATCGGTCTCTCCTGCGTGGGGGCTCAGAGCGCAACGTTATAACATAACATTTTCTTGCCGCAACCCGCGGCCTTTCGCACCCCCATCGGCCTGCTATGATCGGCGCCCATGCCGCGTGCTGATCTGTTCCCTGAAGTCACTCCGTATGAAACGGGCTTTCTGTCACTTTCCAGCGGCCACGAAATGTATTGGGAAGAATCCGGCCAGCGTGATGGCGCCCCGGTGCTGTTCCTGCATGGCGGGCCGGGGGCAGGGGCAGGCGCGGTGCATCGGCGGTTTTTCGACCCGCTCTATTGGCGGGTGGTGATTTTTGATCAGCGCGGCGCCGGCCGCTCCCGCCCGCTCGGCGGGCTCGTCGAGAACACCACCGCGCATCTGGTGGCCGATATCGAGGCGCTGCGCCGTCATCGCGGCATCGAGCGCTGGCTGCTGTTCGGTGGCTCCTGGGGTGCCACGCTGGCGCTCGCCTATGCCCAGGCGCATCCCGAGCGGGTCGCGGGTTGCGTGTTGCGCGGCGTTTTCCTGGGCCGGGCGCGCGAGATCGCCTGGTTTCTCGAAGGCCTCGCGCGGTTCTTCCCGGAAGCCCACGCGGCGTTTCGCGGCTTTCTGCCAGAGTCCGAGCGTGGCGATATTCTCGCGGCCTACATGCGCCGCCTCACCGACCCCGACCCCGAGATCCATTTGCCGGCGGCGCGCGCCTGGTCGCTCTATGAGGGTACCTGCAGCACCTTGCTGCCCCATCCCGAGACCGTTTCCTCTTTCGCCGCCGATCGCTCGGCCTTGGGGCTGGCGCGGATCGAGGCGCATTATTTCACCCATCGCCTGTTCCTGCCGGAGACCGGCCTGCTCGCGGCGATGCACCGCATCGCCCATATTCCGGCCGAGATCATCCAGGGACGCTACGACATGATCTGCCCACCCGAGACCGCTTTCGCTCTCGCCCAGTCCTGGCCCGCGGCGCGGCTGGCGGTGATCGCCGATGCCGGGCATTCGGCGCTGGAGCCAGGCATCCGCCGGGCCCTGGTGGCGGCGGTGGAACGGTTCCGCGACTTCGGCTTCGCATGCGGCCCACATAAAGGAGAAAGGTGATGGAAACGGCAGTGATCGGGCTCGGCACGATGGGCATGGGGGCGGCGCTCAACCTCCAGCGCAAGGGATTTGCCGTGACCGGCTGCGATCTCCGCGGCCCGGCGCGCGACGAGTTAGCGGAGGCCGGCGGCAAGGTGGTGGCACGCGCTGTCGATCTGCCCGGCAATCTCGAGGTGGTGCTGATCTTCGTCGTCAACGCCGCGCAGGCCGAGGCGGTGCTGTTCGGCGCCGAAGGATGCGCCGGGAAACTCGCCCCGGGGACAGTCGTGATCTCCTGCACCACGATGGCCCCCGAGGCCGCCAAAGCACTCGGCGCGCGGCTCGCCGAGGCCGACCTTCTGCTGCTCGACGCGCCGGTCTCGGGTGGTGCTTCCGGGGCGCGGGCAGGGACGATGACGGTGATGGCGTCGGGCCCCGAAATCGCCTTCGCCAAGTCCGAGCCGGTGCTGACGGCGATCGCCGGTAAAATCTGGCGTCTCGGCGCGGCGCACGGCATTGGCAGCACGGTGAAAATGGTTAATCAACTGCTCGCCGGTGTGCATATCGCGGTGGCGGCCGAGGCGTTGGCGCTTGGCATCCGCGCCGGCGCCGAGCCGGCCACATTGTTCGAGGTGATCTCGTCGTCGGCGGGAAGTTCGTGGATGTGGCAGAACCGTGTGCCGCACATCCTGGCCGGCGACGACACCCCGCTTTCTGCCGTGAACATCTTCATCAAAGATCTCGGCATCGTTCTCGATCAGGCCCGCGCACTGACCTTTCCGCTGCCTCTCGCCGCTTGCGCCCACCAGCTTTTCCTCGCCGCCGCCGCCCATGGCGAGGGGAGCAAGGACGACGCCTTTGTCATCCGCGTTTGGCAGGCCCTCACCGGCATCGCCCTTCCCGACAGGGCGATCGCTTGAACCCGGAAGTTTTTCCCCGAGAGTTTTCCAGGTGGACTGAAGTTTGATTTAGAGGGGCGACGTTATTGAGACCCCGGATGGGCCAATTGCCTGCGCCGCGTTTTCTGCTGCCCTTCGCCGCCCTGCGTGATTCCGGCCCATCGGCCAAGGTGATGTTTCCCGTAAGGGAGGTTCTGCTGCTGGTGCTCGGCGCCACAATCGTTGCGGGCGATGACATGGTCCCCCGCTTGATCCACCCGCCCGCTTGATCCACCCACTAGGCGCCTCTATAACCGCCCCGGTCGGGGCCATAGCTCAGTTGGGAGAGCGCCTGAATGGCATTCAGGAGGTCAGGGGTTCGACTCCCCTTGGCTCCACCATAAAATCAAAGACTTAGCGCCGCACAGCCACAGACTACCCCCTCGGCGGGTAACAAGGCGGCCCTTCCCGCCGTATCAGGGACAGCCCAGCCCGCCGATCTGTCCTCGCCAGCGCCGCTCGGATCGGCTGTATTGGGGCAGATTGGGTATGAGCGGAAACATTGCCGAAGCCAAGCCCCTCGAATCCCAAAGTCTATCGCAACCGGCTATTCCGGTTTGACTGAAACGTTATTACGGCCGGATCGTTTGATACTATCCATGGCGCCGCTTTTTGTTTGTCAGACTGACCACGTCGCCTCCGCGCGTAACCCGGCTGGTTGCGCGCCTATTCGCTTAATACCCATACCCACAACATGTAGGATGCTGCCACTCCTCCCGAGTATAGCTCCGCTTTGGTTGGCGCGGCCGCATCCCCGGCAAGTCCAGGGAGCGGCCGGAAAGCATTGAATGGGTAGAAGCGGCGACTGAACCGGAAGGTAAAAAGACTTTTGTCCCATTCCGTTAGGCTGGTGGAAAATCTGCGGAGGGGACGGCGCAATCTCCGATATGGCACCGGCCTCTCGCCGAACGACCCTCCTTTGACCACACCTGATCACCACGGAGCCTCCGTCTGTGCTGCCGATGCGGGCGTCTCGCCGTCGGCGCGGAAGCCAGGCTCGACCTTCACCTCGCCCGCCTTCAGCGGCTCCTGGCATTCCGAGCAGACCATCACCGGATCGAAAACATGTCCGCAGACTCGATGCCGATGCAGCAAGGGGCGGCGCCCGTCCTTGGCCATGTGGACGTCACCCCAATGCACGATGGCCATGAGCACGGGATAGAGGTCGAGGCCGCGGGGCGTCAGGCGGTATTCGTGGCGGGTCGGCCGCTCTTGATAGGCCACCCTCTCCAGCACTCCCGCATCCACAAGCTTCTGCAGCCTCTCCGACAGCAGGGGACGGGTGATCCCCAGCCGCTCCTGGAACGCCTCGAAGCGGCGGACTCGCAGGAAGCACTCGCGTAGGACCAGCAAGGTCCAGCGGTCGCCGATCACCGACACGGTTCGGGCAACCGAGCACTCCTGCTGGTCTAGTTCGCGCCACCGCATCGACCGCTCTCCTCCGGATCACAGCAAACACCAACTTTACCCTTGACGGGTTCAGAATCCAAACGCACCATCTCTTAGTCAGTGCAAAAATAACACTGGGGTGCGAGACACGTGGCAAGCCCGGAACCGAGCCATAACAAGGAGTCGACCACGATGGGTACGCAACGCAACGCCTCCGTCGCCGTGATCGGCGCCGGCAACTTCATCGGCGCCGCAGTCGCGCGCCGCTTCGCCGCGGGCGGCTATGCCGTGCATGCCGGGCGTCGCAATGGTGAGAAACTGGCACCACTGGTCGCCGAGATCGAGGCGGCCGGTGGCCGGTGTAATGGTCGCACCCTCGACGCCCGCAATGAGGACGCGGTCATCGCGTTCCTGGCCGAGGCCGAGCGCACCGCACCGCTCGAAGTCTGCGTCTTCAACGTCGGCGCCAACGTCAATTTTCCCATCCTGGAAACCACCGAGCGGGTGTTCCGCAAGGTTTGGAAGATGGCCTGCTACGCGGGCTTCCTCGCGGGGCGGGAGGCGGCGCGGTTAATGTTGCCGCGCGGCCGCGGCAGCATCCTCTTCACCGGCGCGACCGCCAGTCTACGGGGCCGCCAAGGCTTTGCCGCGTTCGCCAGCGCCAAGTTCGGCCTCCGCGCGGTGGCGCAGAGCATGGCTCGCGAACTTGGGGCGCAGAACATCCACGTCGCCCATCTGGTGATCGACTCCGGCGTGGACACGGCCTGGGTGCGTGAGATGCGGCGCAAGCGCCTTGGGAAGGAGAGCTTCGCGCCCGACGAGCTGGTCAATCCCGCCTCCATCGCCGAGACCTACTGGCAGCGCACCTTCCGCCGCGCATGTTGTAAACGTCGCTGTATCCATCACGTAAATCGGCAAACCAGCGTTTCCGCGTTATACCCGCCAAGCTACACCTTGAAGCCGGACTAGAGCGAATAATGCCGGACGGGACGGGACGGATAGCGGCCAGCGTTAGGACAGATGACGGCCAGCGTTAGAGCGCTCGCGGAAGCGTGATCGGCTCTTGTTTCCGCCTGAAGGATCAGGCCGCGTCAGATATCCTGTTATGAGGCGCCGGCGCGGTGTTCCGCGTGTATTTTTCACGTGAACGATGGCGCGGCCGAGCGCCAGCGGACCTGACACTAGGCGCCGGCGGACGTGCCGGCGCATCTGATATCGCCTGCTTTATCAGACGCCACGCTCGCCAGCGGCGAGATCACCCCTCGGCCTGCGGCGTGCTCGGGCCGGCCGCTTTCGCCAGGCGCAACGCCTCGATCAGCAGGCCGAGCTGCTGCTCGCTCATCTTCGAGGCATCGATCAGCGGCGTGCCGTCGCCTTTCATCTCTGCCGGTATGCGCCCGTGCGCACGTCCGAGAATTTCCTGAATCGCCACAATTCGAGCGCGGGTTTCCTCGTCGCCGTCCCGCATGATCTCGATCAGCGTTTTCATTGCTTCCGGGCTGGCTTCGCGGGCCAACCGCTGCACCTCGTGAAAGCGCCCGCCCACGCCGCCGGGGTTGCCGGACGTGCCGGGCGTGAACGGCGTCAACCTGCCCCTGCCATGGCTGGGCGTGATGTAGCGGACGTTCACTGCGGGCGACACTGGTTTCTGTGCGGGGTCATCGCTCATGTCATGTTCCTTTCAGGGTTTCAGCCAAGGCGCGAGCAGCATAGATCAAGGCCGATTTCGCTTCGAAAAATCGCTCGGGTTGCTGCCAGTCCGGGCGTAGTTGCTCGGCCATCTTGGCGATCGCCTGCGCGGCTTCGGCGGGGGATTCGGCACCGCGCGGGTTCGCCGCCAGCGCGCATGCCAGACATCGGCTCGGCGGCGGCAAGCCACACCGGCCGCAAAGCCGCGACGTGCTCATGGCTCGCACCCCACCGCGTCCGCCAGTCCATCTTCGAGCGCGAGCCTGGCGGCCATTCCGAGCGTCGCCAGCGGCACGGCAGGCAGCAACGTCGCGGCGATCTCGGCGCGGCAGTGTCCGGCGCGGCGCATCAGGCAGGCGGCTTCGCGCAGTCTGTCCGGCGCATCGAGCGGCAAGGCGCCGGCGAGCGCTTCCACCATGCCGGCGATCTCGGCCAGCGAGAGCAGGCCGCTGTTCTCGTTCGTCACTTCGGATCGCAAGAGCCCGATCAAAGCGGGTTTCAGGCGCCGCGCTTCGGCGAGCAAGGCGGCCGGGGGATCGGCCGGCGCCTGCCACTCTAGGTTGCCGTCGCCATCGAGCGCGAGCCGCACACCAGCGCTGGCAAGCTGCTCGCGAAGGCGTGAGGCGGCGCTCATACTACCCCCCGACGGGTATGCGTGCTTTCCGGCGTCGGAAAGGTAGGGGAATTTGCGTCATTTGCGTCACTTGCGTCACCAGCCAATGTTTCCAATGGCTTATCCGTGACGCAAACTGGATCAGGCGGCGGGTTTGCGTCACCGTTTGCGTCACGGCCGAAGCCGTTTGCGTCACCAGCCAGATTTGCGTCACGCTTTGCGTCACGGCTTGAGCCGCCGGAAACTGGCGGATTCCCGCAGTTTTTTTGTTCCTGTGACGCAAGTGACGCAAGTGACGCAAAATTCCCTACTGTAGGGGAACGGCGAAGGTGGATATACCGCCCGCCGTGGTTCCGGCCGGGAATCGCCTCGATCCCGACGCTCGGCGAGCGCAGAAAAGGCGCGATCCGGCGCAACTTTCCCGCGAGTGCTCGATCGTTACCCGGCCAGGTTCGAGCCTTGGCGGCGGCCTCGCCGGCGATCTCGCCGAGCCGCTGGCGTAGCATGCCGGCGGTGCCAGTCCATTCCGCCGCATCGGCCATCAGCTTCACCACCGCGGAAGCAACGGCGTCCGCTTCGATCACGTCGCCGATCGCGGCGGCGCGGTTCGCATTGAACGCCAGCAGGAAGCCGCCTTCCGGCCAAAGCGCGCCATCGCCGCAGGCCGAGGCCCAAACCGCGAAATCGGCCATCCTTGGCAGCGCCGGCAGCGTCAAGCCAGGCAGCCGCCGCAGGCCGCGCGAGACGGCATCGAGAAGCGCGCCAAGGATTGCCGGCCGCGCCGTCTCGATCGCGGCGCGCATCCCTTTGTCGGTTTTCCTATCAGCTTCCAGGATCGCCGCGAGCGCCAAGAAAAGGCCGCGATCCGCGAGATCAGGCCGGCTCACGATATCCTCGATGCCGTTCAGTGCAATTGGCCGCATCGCGTCGAACAAAATTTCATCCGCGTCACTGTATAACTGCCGCGTGCTGAATCCGCCGCCGGTAGAGAGACGGCATAAGGCATCCGAAAGCCAACCCGGCAGTCCGCTCAGATTGTCGAAGGCGAGAACGTGAGCATTTGTCGCGCTAACGAACAAATCGCGATCCTCGCGCGGCGTCGAGCGCATCGGCGTGCTGTTGGGATCGATCATCGCGCGCAAGGTGCTCACGAACGACATTTTCGCCGATCCGTGCTCGCCAGAGACGATAAGCACGGGATACGGCCCGGACGGCCGGAACGTCGCCAGCAGCCACGCTACGGAAAGGGTAAATTGCTGATCCGTGCTGATATTCAGCAACTCGCGTAGCGAGTTCAGCGTTCCGCCGCGCGCCGGTTCCGGCAACGGCAGCATCCCCGGCGCGCGGCGGAACCGGCAAGGCGGCTCGGAAACTACGCGCCAGCCGGCGGCATCGATCTCGATCGCCTGCCACGCATCATTGCAGAGATCGAGATATAAGCGGCTATCGTGCTCGCCAACGCGAAGGAAAATCGGCCGTTCAGGCGCGTCATAGTGTGCCTTGGCTTCGAGCACCGCGATCGCGGATGCCATAGCGTCCGAGTTCGGCGCGCCGCCGTGCTTTTTGTAGAACGCTCGGCCGAGCCATCGCCGAAATCCTGTCGATTTCACCGGCCACGTTTCGCGAACGTCGCCAACGCGAATATCGGCAAACGCGCGTTTGTCACGATCATGGAAAAGCTCGGCCTCGGCCGCGATCTCGATCAGAAGATCGGCTTGAGTCTGGCGCGCGCCTTCATCACCCGCCGCCGTGCAGATCAGCGGATCGAGCGCGGTAACGCGGATGCCGGCCCGCTTGAGAGCGGCGCGGATGGCTTCGAACCGTCCGCGATCTTCGGCGCGCAGTTCGGCGAGCGCTTCGATCACGTCATCAGAGAACGCAGCCGCCGGATCGGCCTTTGCGCGCTCGGCGAGATCGGCGAGCGGATCAGGCGGCGCAGCGGCGATCGTGAACGGCGCGGCATCGGCTTCGAGCGCGTCGAGAACGACGGCCGGCGGATCAACAGCTTTGACGCCCGGCAGCGTCTCGGACGGCTCAAGGCGTTTGATGCCGGCCAGCGCGGCGCGGGGGGTTTGCGGGTTCATCGCACACCCCCCATCGCGAGATCAGCGAAATCCGATCCGGCTTTCCTCGGCGTTGCGAGCCGCACATGCCGGCCTTCGCGTGTCCATCGCCGCCACGCTTCCCGAGCCGCCGCCTGGCCGGCCATATCGTGATCGACGGCGATGACGACGCTGCGAATTGCCGGTGGCAGGATCAGCGATCGGCCGAGATTGCCGGCGCTGATCGCGGACCATGCGGGAAGGCCAAGGATCGCGCCAGCGGCGGCGGACGTTTCGACGCCTTCGCCGATCACCAGCGCGCCACCTTCGGGATCGGCGAGCCGGCAAGCGCCACCGGCGACAACGCCGAGGGATGCCTTCGCGGGTTCGATATCGGCTTTTCGGCCGTCCGGTTTCACGAAAACCCGCTGCACGCCTGCGAAACTGCCATCCGGTGCGGTGACTGCGGCGAGCAGTGCGATGCGCCGGCCGCCGGCAGGGTGCGGCACGTCGGGACGCCAGCGCAAGGCGGCCGAGTTCATGGCGTGGGAAATACGCCTATTTTCCAGATACTTAGCCGCAGGCGAGCCGGGTTCGATCGGTTCCGCGCCGCGCCATATCGCGGCAGCGCGGGCGATCCTGGCCGTGGCGTCCGGTGCGGCGCGCGGCAGGCGCTCGGCAGGGGGTGGCACGTGCGGCACGCCTTCGGCACGCAACAGCCGCGCAAGGCCAGCGCGATCGGCGCAGTTCGAGCACCAGATTAAATGCTGGTTGCCGCGAACGTCGAGCGCGAGCGAGCCGCGATAGCCGCAAAGCGGACAGTCCCCCCGCCATCCCCGGCCCGCGCGATGCAGGCCGAGCCGGGCGGCGAGATCACCGCCGTCAATTTTTGTTGACGGCGCGGCTGGTGCGGGATAGATTTTGGTTTGCATATTCAGTGCCTTTCAGCCCGCCGGCGTCGCAAGCGCTTGGCGGGTTTTTTCTGTGGGTTTTCAGGGGTTTATGCGGCATCGGCCGGCGCGGCGCGGTGCGGCGTCAAGTGGATATCAGCCGCCGGCAGGGTTTCGAGCAGCCGCTTGAGATCATCGGCAAGAACGATCGTTCGCCAGCCGCACTTCTTCAGTTCGATGCGGCCTTCACTGGCAAGCATGTAGAGCCGCGTCCGCGCGATGCCGGAAAAGCGAACCGCTTCCGCAACGGTTAAGGCGTATGGTTCCATGGAAACTGTCCCATCTCATTCTGTGAACAACGCCTTACAATGCCATGTTCATGCGATTGTTGGATAGTATGACGTAATCAACTGATATACCTGAAAATATCAGGCGCGGATCAGGCGCTTCCGACGCGAGCGTGCGGCATTGGCGGCTCAGGCCAGGGTTGCGCCTATGCGCCGGCGCGGTATGTCTCGGATCAGGCTCAGCCATGGCGTCCCCCATGGGTTCGGGTTTAGGCCGGGGTTGCGCGTGTCAGGCGCTTCCCTGGCCGTCTCGTTTCAGGCGCGGCGCAGCGGCACGATGGCCGCCGTGGCGTCTGGCGATCTCAGGCAGTGTTCACCCCATGCGGCCATCAGCAAGCGGCGCTTATCGAGCGCATCGCCGCGCAGATAGGCCGCTTCCGTCTTGTCGGGGTTCGAGTGTGCGAGCGCGGCCTCGGCGATCTCGCGCGGGTATGCCGTCGCCTCGGCGCACCAGTCGCGGAAACTCGATCTCATGCCGTGAACCGTGGCATCACCGCCGCCGGCAGCGCGCAACGCCTTGCTCAGCGCCACGTCACTCAGCAGCGCGCCAGGCCGGCCGCCGGGGAATACCAACCCGTCAGGCCGCCGCTTGAGCGGCAGCATCTCGGCCAGGATCGCCAGCGCCGGCGCGGAAAGCGGCACCCTATGCTCGCGGCCGGCCTTCATGCGGCTGGCCGGAACCGTCCATAGGCCGGCGTCGAGATCGATCTCATTCCACCTGGCGCCGCGCGCTTCACCGCTTCGAGCAGCCGTCAGGATCGCGAATTGCAGGCACCTGGCAGCCGTGCCCTTGCTCTCGGCCAGCCTTGCCATGACGGCGCCTATATCCTGCCACGGCACGGCGGGATGATGCTCTACAGCGGCAACCTTGGCCTTCGCCAGCAACAGCCTATCCAAGTGCCCGCGCCAGCGTGCTGGGTTCTCGCCAACGCGCCAGCCGCGCGCCGTCGCGAAGGCGATGACGTTCTCGATCCGGCCGCGCAGGCGGCTCGCCGTCTCGGTTTTCTCATTCCATAGCGGCCGCAGCACGGCGAGCACGGCGCTGGTATCGATCGCGGCCACGGATAGCGGCAGCAGCCTGGCGGCGTGCAGTTCAAGCGATGTTTGCCACTGGCGGCCGTGTTTTTCCGAGCGCCAGCCGGCCTTGTGCGCGTCGATGTAGAGCGCCATCACTTCGGCGAACGCCCTGCCGCCAGCATGGCCGGCTCGCCTGGCGCGTTCAGCGCCGAGCGGATCACCCCCTTGGCGCAGCAGCCGGCGCAGTTCCAAGCATCGCGCTCGCGCTTCGGCCAACGTCACCAGTTCGAGCGAGCCAAGGCCCAGCCAGGTTTGCTTATCCTTGCCGGTGAGCGGATCGCGCTTCTTGAACCTGTAGCACCAGCTTTTCGCACCGCTCGGCGCTACCCGAAGGTATAAGGCGCCGCCGTCGCAATAGTTGCCGGGCTTCGTGATCCGCTTGATGGAAAGGGTGTTCAGCTTGCCAGCCATGGCAGCACCTTCGCTATGCATGATGCTACACTCTAGCGCCGGACGTGACGGGACGCAACGGAACGAGTGCGGATGCTATCGTTAGAGTTTCAGCCAGTTCCTATGGGTTGTAAAACACTGTCAAACAGTGCCGGAAACAGGTTCGGCAGATGCACATGCAGCCGCGCGACGCCTGGACCCATGAGCTGGACCTGCGGCCCTACGGGGAGACCTGGTGAGATGGACGAGATCGAGTTTCACTTCGACGTCGGCAGCCCGAACGCCTACCTCGCCCACCGGGTGATCCCCATGATCCAGCAGCGCACCGCGGCGCGCTTCCGTTACGTGCCGATCCTGCTCGGCGGCGTCTTCAAGGCGACGGGCAACCGATCTCCGGCCGAGGCCTTCGCAAACGTCCCCAGCAAGCGCGCCTTCATGGACTTGGAGACGCGGCGCTTCCTGGCGCGGCATGGCATCACCGATTTTCGCCGGAACCCGCATTTCCCGGTGAACACGCTCACGCTTATGCGCGGCGCCGTTGCGGCCCGGCATGAAGGCTGTTTCGAACACTACGTCGAGGTGATCTTCCACAACATGTGGTGCGAGCCGAAGAAGATGGACGAGCCGGAGGTGATCCGCGCGGTCCTCGCGGGGAACGGCCTCGACGCCGGACGCCTGCTCGCGCGCGCCCAGTCCCCCGAGGTGAAGCAGGAGCTGCTGCGCAACACCGAGGCATCGGTGGCCCGCGGCACTTTCGGAGCCCCGACCTTCTTCGTCGGCAACGAGATGTTCTTTGGCAAGGACCAGCTGCGCGATGTCGAGGACGCGTTCGCCCGGCACCAGGCTTGACCGTATGGTTCCTTCCTTTTTGGTCTTTTTGGCGGGCACGCCCGTCGTAATCACATCCGCGGCACCCCGGTTCCCGAGGGTCACGCCATCGCCCGCGATGCGGGTCTGGGGGCGCTGCCGCTGCCAATGATGCGCACCCCGAGGCCGCCGCTCTCGGTCGGGTAGCGCCGCCGTCCCTGGCTGGTATCATGCCGCACGACCGCTCCCGGAGGACGACCCGCCCATGACCCTGCTCGCGCCCTTGCCCTATTCAGATGCCACCATCCGCCGCATCCTCGCCATCACGCGCACCATCGCGCTGGTCGGGGCCTCCAGCAACTGGAACCGGCCGAGCTATTTCGTGATGAAATACCTCCAGGGCAAAGGCTACCGGGTGATCCCGGTCAATCCGGGTTTGGCCGGAGGTGAACTGCTCGGCGAAAAGGTCTATGCCCGGCTCGGCGACATTCCCGAACCCATCGACATGGTGGAGATCTTCCGCAATGCCCGCGAGGTGCCCCCGATCGTCGAGGAGGCGATCGCCATCGGCGCGAAGGTGGTATGGATGCAACTGGGCATTCAGCACGATGAGGCGGCTCGTCGCGCCGAGGCGGCAGGGCTGGAGGTGATCATGAACCGCTGCCCGAAGATCGAGTTCGGGCGCCTCGGTGGCGAGCTTTCCTGGAGCGGTGTCAATTCCGGGCTCATTCGCAACCAGCCGGCGCGCGCGCCCAACGACCGCGCGGCCAGGGCGCGCCCGCTGCCGGCACAAAACCCGAGCTATGGCTTTGAGACCCGCGCCATCCACGCCGGGGCCGCGCCCGATCCGACCACGGGGGCCCGCTCGACGCCGATCTATCAGACCACGGCCTATGTCTTCGATGATGTCGATCACGCCGCTTCGCTCTTCAACCTGCATAATTTCGGCTATATTTATTCTCGCCTCACCAACCCGACGGTCGCGGTGCTGGAGGAGCGTGTCGCCAGTCTTGAAGGCGGCCGCGCGGCGCTGGCCGCCGCTTCCGGCCATGCCGCGCAGTTTCTCATTTTTTTCACCCTGCTCGAACCCGGTGATGAATTTCTCGCCTCGCGCAACCTCTATGGCGGCTCGCTCACTCAGTTCGGGCTTTCCTTCAAGCGTCTCGGCTGGACCTGCCATTTCGTCGATCCCACCGACCCGGAGAATTTCCGCCGCGCGCTGACGCCACGCTGCAAGGCGATTTTCGTCGAGAGCCTCGCCAATCCCGGCGGCATCATCGTCGATCTCGAAGCGGTGGCGAAGGTCGCCCATGAGGCGGGCATTCCCTTCATCGTTGATAACACGCTGGCGACCCCTTATCTCTGCCGCCCGATCGAATGGGGGGCGGATATCGTCTGCCACTCGACCACCAAATTCCTTGCCGGCCACGGCCAGGCGATGGGCGGGATCATCGTCGAATCGGGCAAATTCGACTGGGCGGCGGGCGACCGCTTCCCCTCCCTCACGGCGCCGGAGCCGGCCTATCACGGGCTGAAATTTTATGAGAATTTCGGCGACTTCGCCTTCACCACCAAGGCGCGCGCGGTGGCGTTGCGCGATTTCGGCCCGACCCAGGCGCCGCTGCACGCCTTCCTCACCATCACCGGCACCGAGACGCTGCCTGTGCGCATGGAGCGCCATGTCGCCAACGCCCGGAAAGTGGCGGCGTTTCTCGACGCCGACCCGCGCGTCGCCTGGGTCTCCTATGCCGGACTGCCGGCAAGCCCCTATCGGGCGCTTGCCGAGAAATACCTGCCGCGCGGCGCGGGCGCGGTCTTCACTTTTGGCGTCAAGGGCGGCTTCGCCGCCGGCGTCAAGGTGGTGGAGGGAGTGAGGCTCTTTTCCCACCTCGCCAATATCGGCGACACCAGGAGCCTGATCCTGCATCCCGCCTCAACCACCCATCGTCAGCTCAACGAGGAGCAGCGCGCGGCCGCGGGCGCCGGCGAGGACGTGATTCGCCTCTCGATCGGCCTCGAATCCGCCGATGACCTGATCGCCGATCTCGATCAGGCGCTGGCTCTGACATAATCCGGCCCTGGCACACTCTGAATGACTATAGAAAGCGCTTCTTTTTGTAAAAATAAGCAAAAACATTTTCTTGGATATTAAATCAACCGGCGCGAAGATAAAGGTTCCTGATTACGCATGATTTTCAGCCAACTTAAGCAGGCGGTAGGGCATTGGCGGTGTCCGCACCGCGGCCCAGGTGAGGCGCGGGATCATGGCGGCGAGGTCGTATCGGCGGTTGAAGCGATACGC
>JAJYYH010000018.1 GCA_021801255.1 Pseudomonadota bacterium | reverse complement strand
AACTTCGCTACCCTCATCCATGTCTCATCCCCTGCGCTAAGGAAGGGCCCGCCCCATGCGAGCAACCCTCGCTGCATGCGCAGTATGGAACGAGAAACCTTCATCAGCACGGACATGCGGTCATACCCAGTTTGCGCCGCTCTTTGAACTCCAATTTCTCTGCGAGTGCCACGAGCGACGGATTTCACCGCCGCGGGGCGACATTGGCCGCCCGCCCCCGACGTCGGCAGAGCGCCGCGACCGATCGGCGGTTAAGTGACCGGGTGGGGTCGTTTCCGGCCGAAGGCCGACCTTGGCTGAATGTCGATATTCCTCTGGCCAGGATCCGCAACCTGCCATTCTGGTCTCGGCCAACTTCGGCCGTAGTCAACCGGCTGGTCGATAGTGTCACAACGCGATCGCTCCAGCCGGCAACGCAGCGAGCCATTCCCGCAGCTTCGACCACCGCCGCCGGCCGGAGACATTGCGGACCGCGATGGCCACCGCCTTGCGGCTGCCGACGAGCACGACCAGCCGTTTGCCCCGGGTGATGCCGGTATAGAGCAGGTTCCGCTGCAGCATGGTGTAGTGCTGCGTCAGCACCGGGATGACCACGGCGGGATATTCCGAGCCCTGCGCCTTGTGGATCGTCGCCGCATAGGCCGGCACCAGCGCATCCAGATCGCCGAGACCATAGGCCACATCCCGCCCGTCGAACCGCACGGTGATCTCGGCCTCCTCCGCGTCGATCGCGGTGACAAAACCGATATCGCCGTTATAGACCTCGCGGTCATAGTCGTTCTCGATCTGCATGACTTTGTCGCCAGGGGCAAAGGTCCAGCCGAATTTTTCCACCCGTGGCGTCGCTTCGCCATTCAGCGCGGCCTGGAGGTCGATGTTGAGCGACCGGGCGCCAACGCCACCGCGCGCCATCGGGCACAGCACCTGGATGTCGCGCACCGGATCGAGCCCGAAGCGGCTGGGGATGCGGGTTTTTACCAGATCGATGATGCGCGCAACCGCCGTCTCCGGCTCGTCGGCCGCAACGAAGTGGAAATCGCTCCCGGCCTCGGCGCGGGCGAGGTCCGGCATCTCGCCGCGGTTGATCCGGTGCGCGCTGGTGATGATCCGGCTGGAGGCCGCCTGGCGGAAGATCTCGGTCAGCCGCACCACCGCAACCGTGCCCGAGCCGATCAGATCCGCCAGCACCTGGCCGGGCCCGACCGAGGGGAGCTGATCCACGTCGCCCACCACCAGGAGCGCCGCCGGCGGCGGGATCGCCCGGGTCAGCGCGTGCATCAGGGGCACATCGACCATGGAGGCCTCGTCGATGACCAGCAGGTCGCAGTCCAACGGGTGATCAGGTCCGCGCCGGAACCCGCCGGTGTTTGGGTCGACCTCCAGCAGGCGATGGATCGTTTTGGCTTCGAACCCAGTCGCCTCGCTCATCCGCTTCGCCGCCCGCCCGGTGGGGGCCGCGAGCAGGATGCGCACGCCTTTGGCTGCAAGGATGGCGAGGATCGCCCGCATGATCGTCGTCTTGCCGACGCCCGGGCCGCCGGTGATCACCAGCAGTTTTGAGGCAAGGGCAAGGCCGACCGCCTGGCGCTGGCTCTCGGCGAGCGTCATGCCGATCCGCTTTTCCACCCAGGGGATGGCTTTTTCTGCGTCGATCGCGGGCCAGGGCAGCGGCTGGTGGGCGATCGCGCGCAGCCGCTCGGCGATGCCGCGCTCGGCGTGATAAAGGCCAGCGAGGAAGATGCAGTCCGCCTCGCCGATGCGGTCGGCGATCACCGCGCCGTCCGCCAGTTCGAGATCGAGCGCGGTGCGGATCAGCGCCTCCGGAACCTCCAGCAGGCGCTCCGCAAGCGGGATCAATTCCGCGACCGGCAGACCGCAGTGCCCCTCGTCCATCGCCTCGGAGAGCGCGTAGCCGATGCCGGCGCGGACGCGGATCATCGCCGTCTTCTCGATGCCGAGTTTTGCGGCAATCGCATCCGCCGTCTTGAAGCCGATGCCTCTGATGTCGCGCGCGAGCCGGTATGGGTTCTCGCTCATCACCTGAATGGCGTCGGCGCCATAGGTCTTGAAGATGCGCACCGCGCGCGCCGTGCCGACGCCGTGGCTGTGCAGAAACACCATGATCTCGCGGATCACCTTCTGCTCGGCCCAGGCAGCGACGATGCGTTGTGCCCGCACCGCGCCGATCCCGCCCACCTCGCGCAGGCGCTCTGGTGCGCCTTCGATGATGTCGAACACCTGCTCGCCGAAGCCGCGCACCAGCTTCTTCGCATAGACCGGGCCGATGCCGCGGATCATGCCGGAGGCGAGGTAGCGCTCGATCCCCTCTTCCGTGGTCGGCGCCGAGGTTTTTAGGAACCGCGCCTTGAATTGCTGGCCGTGGGTGCGGTCGTTGACCCATTCGCCGGTCGCGGTGATCCACTCGCCCGCGGCAATGGCGGCGGCGTGCCCGACGATGGTGACGAGGTCGCGGTGCCCACGTGCTTTTACCCGCAACACGGCGAAGCCGCTCTCGGCATTGTGGAACGTCACCCGCTCGACGATGCCGGCGAGCACTTCGCCATCGGGCCACGGGGCCTGGTGCTCGGTCATCGCCTGGTCCTGTCAGGCGGCGGGACGCGGGGCGAGCAGGTCGGCATCGTTGTTGGCTGTCCGGTTGACCCGTGTGCTCACCGGCCAGATCCGCAGCGTGTCCTCGGCCGCCGGGCGCAGCAGCGAGGCTACGTCACCCTCGGTTTCGCCGAGCCAGAGCGGCCAGTCGGGCGGCTCGACGATCACCGGCATGCGGTCGTGGATGGGCACCATGGTCGCGTTCGCGGCGGCGACAATGATGGCGAAGCTGCGCAGCACCTCGCCCTCGGGGCCGCGCCAGCCTTCCCAGAGGCCGGCAAAGGCCAGCGTCTCACCGTCCCGCCGGGCGATTGCGTAGGGCTGCTTGGGTGCGTTCTCGGTGCGCTGCCATTCGTAGAACGCCTGCGCCGGGATCAGCGCCCGACGGTGGGCGAAGGCATCGCGGAACATCGGCGAGGTCGCCACGGTCTCCGCCCGCGCGTTGATTGGCCGCCGCGCCGCCTGCAGATCCTTCGTCCAGTGCGGAACCAAGCCCCAGGTCAGCAGGTCGAGATGCCGCGCGCCGGTTTCCGGGTGCCGCCGCACCACCATCGCCGGCTGGCGCGGCGCGACGTTCCAGGACGGGGCGACGTTGGGTAGCGCGCCGGTGGTGCGGAACAGCCGGGCGATCGCTTCGGACGGCAGGAAGCTCGCGTAGCGTCCGCACATCGACGCGCGGTCAATGCAGCGTTGGGCGGCGCGCCGGCCATGCCGCTAGCATCTGCCTGCGCGCGCGGGTGCAGGAGAGCACGGCCTCGTGGATCTCGTGCTCGGCAATGCGGGTCAGTTCGCGGAAATGTCCGATTGTGACGGCGATTTGGTCAGAGGCGGCCGGCTTGGTCAGGTCTTCGGCCAAGACCTGAGCCCCCTCCAGCATCGCGCGGATCTCCGCCAGGGTGCCAAGCGCCTTGTGTGCCCGTTCCGGCAGGTCGAGGCTTTCCTTGTCGCCGAAAAGCCCTTCGACGAAGCCCTCCAGCTCCTCGCGCCGCAGCCGGGCGAGGGTCGCCAGCCCGTCGCGCGTGGCCGGAACCTCCATGCGCATCAGTCGGAATGGCGCCGAGCGTTCCTGATGGCGGGTGAGCCGGTTCCACAGGCCCATCACCAGCGCGCCGATGAGTTCGTTGACGTCGTCAATAGACTCGAAGGTCGGCAATTCGCCGCCCCACAGCGCCTTGACCATCTCCATCGGCGAGCTTTGCATATCGGGCGAGGCGATGTTGCCGAGGAAGCGCGTGCGCACGGCGTGGAACGGCACCGGGCAGTGAGTGCGCGCGAGCAAGGCGCGCACCTGATCATCGCTTGCGGTCGGCGGTGTCGTGCGCTTGGCCATCGGCTCAAAATCCTTTCTGCTCGATCAACCCCCAAAATCCGTATTTCCGTCCATGCACCTTCTGCAGCCGCGCGACAAACGCCGCGTGGCTCTCGATCGATCCCGGCGCCGGCAGGTTTGGTACAAGACGCACGCAGGAGAGCAGATCGCGCGCGGCGTATGGGTATTGCTTCGATGAGGCGCGTTCGAGCACGCTTTCGACCAGGCGACGGTAGAGCAGGCTGGCCGCCTCCGGAAACTTCTCCTCCAGGGCTTCTGCGGCCGGGCGCAGCACCTCGTAGAGGCGCCCGTCGAGCGCGGCCAGCCGCTCGCGCACCAGGCGGTCGGCGCGGTCGAGCGCCGGCCATGCGATGAAAAACGCCAACCCCCGCGCGGCCTGCTTGTGCGCGGCCGCGATGTCAAGCGCTTTCTGTTCCGCCTCGAAATCCTCGAAATCCGGCAGGCGCTTGAGATAGGCGCGCAGATGCTCGACGCTCAGGAAGCGCTCGAAATGCCGCCAGCGGACCGCTTGTGCTTCCTCCTTGCGCCCCAGGGCGTCGAGTGCGGTGATCCGAAGATCGGTGTCGGCGCCATCATCGTCCTCGATGCGCCGGCGCGGCTCATCGAGCCAGTCGAGCGCCTCGGCCGGCCGGTTCGACGCAATCAGGCGCTCGGCGACCTCCAGCGCGTGCGTGCTCTCCATCCCGCCGGCGCGAATGGCAGTGATGAAGGCGTCGGCATTGTTCTCGAGGTCGGCGAGGAGCGCCAGGCGAAAGGCGAGATGGCGACGCTTCGCATCCGCGCGCCAGTCCTGCGGGCCGGACGATCGCGGGACGGTTTTCAGTGCCGCCTCGGTCTTGCTTCGGATCTCCGCGCGTCCGGCCGCGCCCAGCGCGTCCGACATGTGCCGGATCAGCGCGTCGGTCGCACCGACGCCATCGCCTTCGCAGTAGGCGAGCACCCGGCGGGCCAGCACCTTTCCATCCCCCGGCGGTTGCACGGCCGAGAGCCGGCCGAGATCCGCCATCGCGGCGTCAAACACGACCTCCACCTCGCCGATGCCGTCGCCGACGCGCTGCATCACCGCATCCGCAATGAAGATGAAATCCCACAGCAGCTCGATCGCCCGCGCCGCGTCCTGCTTGGCGAGCCGGGTCGCGATCGTTGCCCGCAGATGGTCGAGTTCGTGCACCAGCGGCTTGCGTTTCTCCCAATCGACGAACGAACGGGAGCGGCCGATGGTCTTGATCCGCTTGTCGATCTCGGCCGCCAGCTTGCCCGGCCCCTCGGTGCCGGCGAGCAGCATGCCGAGCTTCTTGCGCAAGGCGGGATCGGTTGCGGCGTGTGCGATCAGCAATTCGGCCAGCGCCTCAGCGCCGAGGGCGGCCAGGGCTTCGGGCGTGATGGTTTTCGCGCGGGCCATGGCGTGCTCACTCGAATCCCGTTGATTCATCCTTGAACTTGAGCTGGCGGGCGTTGTCGCGGACAACCCCAATATCGGCCTCGGCGAACCCGTCGGGCGCCGTCGCCTCGATTTCCAGGGTCAGCGTCACCTTGGCACCGTTGGTGCGCTGCAATTCCATGACCACCGCGTTCAGGATGGCATCGAACGCCTTCACCGGCCGCACCATGTCGATCTCGACCGAGCCGTAGAACCGCCGCGGCTGCACCTTGGCGGGCGGACCAGGATCCGTGCCGGGAGATCCCCTGTCATGCCCGTACGATTGGCCATCCGGGCCGCCCAAGACCGTCGCCGGCCGAGCGGGCGTCGCGACCGGGCGCAACTGGGCGATCGCCACCTCGGGGCGCACGAGCACCGAAGTCGGCGGTAGCGGCTCGCCCGGCGCTTTCTGCCAGACAAGCCCGACATAGCGGCCGGTTGCCTCGTCGAAGCGCTCGGCGAGGGCCAAGGCCGGATCGAGCTTGGCACAGGCATCGCGGATCGCTGCCTCTAGCACCACGCGATCGCGCAGCTTCGGCAGATAGACGTAGGTCGCGAACCACGCCGCGATCTCGGCTACCGGCAGATGCGGTTTGTCCTCCGCCCAGAGTGGCTTGAGGTGCAGCCACAGCGCATCGGCGCCGAGCTTTTCGCCGATGATGCCGTCGCTCTTTGCTTTGTCGTACACCGCTGCGGGCACGCAAGCGCGATCCTTGGCGGTCAGCGAAAGATGATCCAGATCGAACGCGCGGCCAGCCTCGGTGCCATCGGTCTTGATTGGGAACAGGATGTGGCTCCACGCGCCACGCACCGCCTTCACCGCTCCCTCGCGGCTGTTCCTGGCCTTGTCATGCGCGTCCGCCAGCTGGGCCTGGGTGAGTTGATCCTGTAGCCGCTTATCGACACGCTTGTCCTGCCGCGCATCACCGCCGATCGACTCCCACGCCAGCGCCCGCCGCATCGCCTCCCGCGCCGTGCCAAGCAGGGCCTCGTCAGCGGCGACGAACAGCAGCGTGTTGCGAAACCGCCGCTGCGACGCGCGGCAGCGGGTCAGCGCGTCGGTCACGGCCTCGGTCGCGGCGGACTTCGCGACACCCTTGCCCGCATGCGGCGTCGCCGGGCCGAGGATCATCAGCGACAGTGCCTGCACCTCGTCGATCGCGGTCGGATCGTCCGGCACCGCGAACACGCGATGGAACCGGTCCTTGCCGGCGCCATCGTCGCGCAGCACCTGCGCGATCGCCTCGTCCACCTCATGCTCCGCTAGCGCCTTCGCACGATCCTCGGCCAAGCGGTTCAGCGTCGGCTGGGTGGAGAACCAGTAGCGGCCAGCTTCCTCATACAGATAAGTCGCCCGCTCGGAGAGTTCCCGCAGCGCCTCGCCGAAGATCGCCAGTTGGTCGCCCGGCTCGGCACAGGCCAGCCGCAAGCCTTGCCCGGTCAACCCGGCATTGGGCTGGCCCACCAGCGGCGCCGAACACAGGAAAACGGCACGCGCCGCGCGGGTCGCGGCATGCGCCTGGGAGATGCGGCGGGACGGGTTGGCCTCCATCCGCGATGGCAGCGCGCTATCCCCATCCACCTC
This sequence comes from Pseudomonadota bacterium, assembly GCA_021801255.1. Lineage (GTDB taxonomy): Bacteria > Pseudomonadota > Alphaproteobacteria > Acetobacterales > Acetobacteraceae > Acidibrevibacterium. The sequence goes on along the minus strand of JAJYYH010000018.1, from coordinate 17,692 downwards.
CTTGTCCACCACCGCGCCGAACGCCGGGTCCAGCGGATAGAGCACGCTCGCGCGCACCCGCTCATGCGAAACGGGCACGCGCGCGGGCAGGATCAACGCGTCAGGCACCCGCTGGTGCCACAGCACGCCCACCACGTTCGCCATGAAGCGCAGCACGCCACGGGTGCGCTGGAACTTCTCCAGGCTCGCCCAATCCTTCGACAGCCGATCGAACAGCTCGGGATGGATCGGGTAGGAGAGGCGCAGCAGCTCCGTATAGCGCGCCTCCCGCGCCTCGGGCGGAAACTCGGCCGGGTTCTTGCGGTAAAGATCGGCGAACGCGCGCACCGTCTCGTCCCGCGCCCGCTCGCCGTCGGCATCCAGCGGCCAGAACAACCGGCGGCGGATGATTTCATAGGTCTCATCGCCCGAGGCCGGCAGCCAGGCCGACTGCACGCGCCCGAATACTTTCTCCAGCCGCAGCAGCGCCTCTTTGCCGCGCGCGCCGCCGGCCTCGGCGTCGCTTTCCGGCAGCGAGCCGATCACCAGGATGCCCGGCACCATCTTCGCCGCCTCGGTCAGCGACTGGAGGAACGAGAGGAACGCCTCGAACCTCGCATCGTCCAGTTGCCGGGCGAACATCACCAGCTCGTCGAGTAGGACCACGCTCGGCCCCGCCAGGCGGAACACCTCCACCATCAGTTCGGAGCCGGGGTTGGTGCGCGCCGCTTCGGCTTCAGCGACCAGCGTGAGCCCCGCCGCGCCGGCAAGGCGCCAGGCGAGATAGCCCCACAGAGTGTGCAGCTTCGGCCCGTCCCTCAGGGTCAGCGAGACATCCGCGCCTTTCGCGGAACCAACGAACACGGCAATCTGCGGCTTCGGCCAGGCGGTCGCGCCGGCGGTCCCGACCAGTGGGCTCATGCCGCTGAGGGTTGCGGGATCGCCGCCGTCGCGCAGATGGCGGGCCAGGTGATAGACCGCGAGCATCGTGTGCGTCTTGCCGCCGCCGAATGCCGTCTGCAGCCCGATCACCGGGTCGCCGCCCTGGCCGGACAGGCGTTGCAGGGCGGAGGCCAACACGCGCTTCAGCCCCTCGGTGAGGAAGGTCATCGCGAAGAAGCTGGGCGGTGTCGCGTAGCCCTCGCCGGCGATCCCAGCATCGACCGCGAACAGGTCCGCCGCGAACTCGGCTTCCTTGAAGCGGTTGGCGAGCACGTCCGGGTGCGGCAGCACCACCTCGATCCACGGTCTGGGGACGCGGGTATCCCGCCCGCGTTCGGCGCTGCCCACCGGCGCGGGCGCCGTGGCGGACGGGACGTCCGCGCTCCCGGCGAGGCCATGGCGGCGCTGGTCGTCATAGAGCCGCCTGGCTTCGGCGATATCGGCGTCTGGTGCGCGCACAGCGCGAAGCAGGTGGTGGATGGCATCGAGATAGCGCAGCGCCTCGTCATCCTGCATCGGGATCGAGAGATGTGCCGTCGCGTTGCGCGCCTCGAGGGCGGTCGAGACGAAATTGCGCACGCGCTGCTTCTCGGCCCGCGCGAACGCATCATCGAACACGTCCCGCCACTGGTCGATCATGGTTTTCAGGAGGCCATATTCGTCGAGCGGCGCGCGCGGGTCGCCGCCGGCGGCGCGGCTGGCATAGGCAAGCCACTGCGCGCCGTGCCGCGCCTTCATCCGCGCTTCGACGAACGGCGCGAGGCCTTGGCGGAGGTGATACAGCGCGCCCTGGACGCGGCTCAGGGTTTCCTTCTCGGCGCTCATCGCGTGACCTCCCCGAACAGATCGCGCACGCCACTGCGCGCAGCGAGATCTTCGAGATGCGCCCATTCCTGGGCGAGTTCGTTATAGACCAGCGCCTCGGCGGCCCAGGATTTCTGCGAGGCGATTTCATACAGTCGATAGGCCAGCGCGCGGGCATCTTCGGCCTTGGGGCCCATGTTGGCCACGAGTTTCGCCGCGGCCTCGGCACCGCCGTCCTCGGCGCGGAGGGCGTGGGCGGTGCGCTGCACGCATTCCCAGATGGTCCACTCACTTGGAGCGCGTTGGCTGGGAGCGCGGGCCTCCGGCCCGCCTGCGGGCGGGACGCCCGCGCTCCGTGGGGTGAGGCATGCCTTGCCGTGGAGATTTTGGAACACGCCGGCGCGGAACAGCGTTTCGACCGGGATGTTCTTCGCGTTCGCCAGGGTGATCAGGTCGCCCGACGCGCGCGCGTCAAAACCGTAGGTGGCGAACCAGGCGAGCGCCACTTGCGTTGCCGGATCGAAATTGGCGTCGAGATCATTCTCGATCTCGCCCCAGACGCGGTTGATCAGCGCGAGCGCGGTTTTGACGCTCATCGCGGAATCGTCGTCCTCCAACACGCGGGCGAAGCGGGTGAAGACGCCCATGCCGGGGCCGATGATCGATTGCGGCATATCAACAGGGCCGACGCCCGCCTTGCGGATTTTGTCCACCGCTGCGGGCATCTCGCGTTTCAGCGCGCGGATGAATTCGGCACGGGTGACCGTCTGCGCCGCCTCGTTCCGCTTGCGGCAAACGAGGACGATGGAGGAGGCAAGGGCGTTCATATTGGCCTTGAGAGCATTCGTTGCTTCAGTCCGGATCGGCCAAGTGCCGTCTACCGCAAGGCCGGCGTCGACGGTAGCTTGCAGAAAAGATGCCCAGCCTGCAGACGTAATGCCATCATTCGCAATTTCCGACTGTTTGAATGCGTAGTAGATGGCAAGCGGCTCAGAATTTGTTGCCGCCTTGCGCATCGCCGCCAGCGCTTGGCCCATACCGCCCATGAAGAACGCTTCCGCTCCCTCCCTGCCGCCGTGGCGATAGGGCGTGGCGATAAGTTCTTCGTCTTTCGGGGTGGTCAGGCGACGAAACAAATCCGGCCACACTCCGCCGAGCGATCTCCTGAGCCAGACATAGAAGAAGTCGGATAGATCGGCATAGCCGATATTGTCGTAATATGGTGGGTCTGTTGATATGATAACGGGTTCGTCGGAAAACGTGTTGCTCTGAGCAGCCAAGTTCCGAATAAGACCAGCCCCACCAAATCCCAGGTTATCCAAATTTTCGGCCACGGAGACAGCTGTTCCCGCGATATCTCCTCCCGCGCCTGCGAGGGGATTGGTTTCAGCATAGTTCCACTGCATCGGCAGAGCCTGCCGTCCCATGGCACCGGCCAAACGGCCCATGCCCGGTTCCCAGATGGTCAGAGCGGAGGAACGCGTCGAAGCCTTGCTGACAGAGAACCCCAAATACGTCGCCACCGCATCCGCGTAGGCTGCCGCGCCGGTTCCGCTTTCGTGGAGTGGGATTTCGTCAACGGAGCGCGGGCGTCCCGCCCGCATGTTGTCGAGACGACCGCGCGCCTTTTCCCCCGCGCTTGAAAACACCCACGCCTCCGGCGTCGCGCACAGCCCGGCTTTCACCGGATTGGCCTCGATATAGGCTTGCGCTGCGGCGAAATGCGCGTCATCGCGGATCGCGCGGTCGAAATACTCCTCAAACCACACCGCACCGCTGCGCCCAAGCGCGGCGTTGATCGCTTTCGCGGTGAACGATTTCCATGAATGCACGATCGAGGAGAGCGAAAACCCGTGTAGCGGCGTTGCCAACACATGCACATGGTTGGGCATGATGCACCAGGCATGCAGCCGATAGCGTGTGCCATGGAAATGCAGCAGGGCGTTTTCGACGATCGCGGCAAGCTCGGGCCGCGCGAGGAGGCATTCGCCGTGGCCGGAATCGAGCAGGGATTCGAAGCGCTGTCGTTGGAGCGCGGGCGTCTCGCCCGCAGGCGGGACGGAGGCCCGCGCTTCGCTGAGGCGTTTGATCACATCGCGGGGCAGGGAGTCGGCCAAGCGGAAGGTGATGGATTGCGGGGTTTCGCCGGCTTCCCAATGCGGCAGGCCACGGCGGGCGTGCCATTCGGCTTTGGGCGTGAGGGGGGAATGCGGGCGGGACGCCCGCGCTCCCAGGGCGTCGGCCAGCACCTTTTCTCGGGCCTCGGCCACGAGATCGGAAAAGGTCGTCAGCGCCACCAACTGGCGGGGGGTGAAGAGCGAGGCGAAGGTTTTCAAGCCATATTGGACGGTCCAGAAATTGCGCGGGTCGTCGGGCAGATCACCATCTGGGGTCCACGCGGGCCGCGCCGTTGCTGCAAGCGCTTCGTGCTCGGCGATTGGCGACAGATAGACACGGGAACGGTTACCCTCAGCAACAATTGCCATAAGTCGTGCGCCCATGCGTCCGGCCACGCCTTCAGCCTTGACGTGATCGCCGTTGATCGCTGCGCCCGTCAAGATGCAAACGAAATTCGAGCCTCGGGCCGACTTAGTCCCCTTCTTCAGCCGCTCCTCATCGGCTTTCGAGAGCGTCCCCGTGTGCACCTCGAAGCGCCAGCCATCCGGTGCCGTCGGATCGATCACCGGCTCGACCCAGGCTTTCTTCCCCTCCTTGGAGGAGAGCAGGAACGAGGACACCAGCGGCACCATCGCCCCTTTCGCTCTCGGATCAGGCGAGCGCACCGTGCGTGCCCAGAGCCACGCGATCACCGTCGCCTCTTTTTCCTGTGGGAGCGCGGACGTCCCGTCCGCAGGCGGGCCGGAGGCCCGCGCTCCCAACTTCACCTTCGGATAGAGATGCCCGATGCGCCGCTCCGCCTCGTCGCGCATCCATTGCCCGTAATAGCGCACATCCTCGGCCAGCCCCTGCGCGCCGCGCCAGCCGCGAAGCTGGCCATGCACCGCTTCCGCCTGGGCGCGCGGGTTGACCGGCGGCTGACCGGCAAATTTCGGCGGGATCTCGACCAGCGCCTTGCCGATCAACACCGCGACCGGATTGAGGTCGGAGCCATAGGCGCGCAACCCCAGCCGCTGCGCCTCCAGCGGGATCGACCCGCCGCCTGAGAACGGGTCATAGACCGGCGGCGCCTTGGTCTGCAGATAGTCGAGGATCGCCCGCCCGTCGTCGCGCGCGGGCGGTTCCTCGCCGAGGCCCCAGGCGACCGAGCGGGCAATTTCCCAGCGCGCCGCGTTCAGGATCGCCTCGTTGTTCGAGGCTTCCCACGGCACCATCGCCTCGATCACCCGGTGCAGCCGCTTCCGCTCTGCCTCCTGCGCCTCCTCGGTCGGGAACCGGTCGGGCCAGGCGGACGGATCATCCACCAGCTGCGCGAACAACACCGCCCGGCACGCCGCCAGCGGCCTGCGCGCCCACCACAGATGCAGCGTGGACGGATGCCCATGCCGGATCGACTTTTCCCGCGCCGAGGCCGCGTTGATCGCCTCCAGCGGGATCGAGACTTCGATGAGCTTCTTGCGGACGGTCGTCACGGCGTTCCCCTCGGCGGCTCAGGCAATGGCGCCGAGGTCCTCGTCCAGTTCCTCGCGATCCACCCGGCGATGGTTGACCAGCAGGGTCAGGATGGTGCGCTCCGAGACCCGGAAATGCTCGGCGACGTCCGCTTGCGCCTCTGCGGAATAGTCTCTGGCCAGCATGGCGTCCACCGCGGCGAAAGGGCTGAGGAGTTCGGCGGCGAAGGAGCGCTGCATCTTTTGGCGGTAGGTGTAGGCACGCGTGGCTGCGTGCAGCCCGCCGGGCGCGGGCGTCACGATCCGATCGGCGAGCAGGCGGGCCAGCTCAAAACGCCGCCCGGTTGGCCAGCGGGAGCGCAGAACGACGCGGGAATGGGCGGGATCGCGGTCGAGGGCGAAGGAAACCGTCTGGCTCGCCGTGTGCCGTTCAAGCACCTGCTTCCGGGTGCCAGCGATTTCAGCGAGCTTTGCGTCTGTGACCGGCGCCTCACCGAGGCCGATCTGGGCACGCAAGATTTGCGCGGCCTCCGCCCCTAGCCGCCAGGCCGGGACCTCCGGGCCGGATGGCAAGCAGGTTCCGGGGGCGAGTTGGACGACATCGCGGGGGGAGGCGTCCGTGCCGCCGGACTCAGCAAGGCGCTCCAGCGCCTCGGCGGTGAGCGCGTCGCCGCCGCCGGCCCGATCGGCGGCGAGTTCCTCGACCGCCGTTTCGCCCAGGGAAGCGGCGTCGGCCAGCAGCCGGTCCACGGCGTCATCCTCGATCTCGTCCGGATCGCGCCCCATTAGCGCCTCCAGACGCCGGCGCCGGACCTGATCGGGGTCGGCGCGTTCGGCCAGCACGTCGCGCCATATTGCGTCGAGGTTCGTCTGCTCCACACCCTGGTCCCGCAGCCGGGCCAGGATGCGGGGAATGAACGCATCCACCGCCGCTTCGAATTCGCGGGAGGGGAGAACGCAGGGGTGGGCGCCGAGATAGCGGAACGGCCTGGCATCCGGACGGATGGACGGTTCGGCGAGCAACGCGGTCCTGACGCCGTCCGAGAAAATGGTCAGGTTGGGCCAGACATAGCCTTCGCCGATGGCGGTCATCTTGTGCGCACGCCACCATTCCGGCGCCGGAGAGCGCGGTTCGTAGCGCAGCCGCCACCAGTTCCAGGCGAACCATTCGGCGGCGTGATAGCCGGAGACCAGGGGGCCAGGACGGTAGGCGGAGATGTAGAAATCCAGCCCGGCGGTGAGGTCTGCCGCACCGGCACGGATCGTGAAAAGGCCGAAGCACGCCCGCTCCTCGGGCGGTCCCTCGTCCAGCCGTTCCGGCGCCAGGGTGATCTCCAGCCCTACGGGCATCGCTTGCTCCATTCGCCGAGAATGTAGCGGCGCATTTCGCGTTCGTCATCCCCGAGGCGGTAGCCGTGATAGGTCGTATCCGGCGGCTTAGTATTGGCCTCATAGACCTCACCGTCTTCATCGACGGCCCAGACGTATTTTGGGGTGCCATCGGCAACGAAGGGGCTGACCATGCCGGCCAATAACCCCTGCCGGAACAGCCTCGCCGCTGCCGCGCGAAGGAGTGGACGCAGTTCATCGCACGGAGATTTGGTGGGACGCGGGTTGACCGGAGGGATGAACCCGTAATCACCGGGGTGGAGCTTATGGGTTGCGATCCCCTCGTAGCGCAGCCTGGCTGCCAATGCCTGCAAGTCCGCATCCGTGACCGATCCCGCGGGGACGACGCGGCGATCCCGGAGCTTGTTCTGGCGCTTGGTCATGGCGCGGATGCCGGCAGGGCCGGTTGCAGATCGGTATGGGTAAAATCATCGCCTTTGAACAGCAGCGGATGGTCGGTCGCCACGGCCAGCGCGTAGGAGAAGCAGTCGCCAATGTTCAGCCCGGCGCGATGACGGCCGCGGCCGTAGCGGCGGAAAGCGTCGATGGCGATCTCCGCCTGCTGCGGGGTGACGCTGACGATGTCGAAGCCGCCGTCGCGCAGCAGGCGTTCGACGTCCGCGCGGCCAGCCGCCCGCTTCCGCCCCTCGATGACAAGCGACAGCTCGACGCGAGAGACCACCGAGAGCAGCCGGATGGGCGCACCGGCCAGCGCCTGCTCGAACCGCGCGGCGTCCGGCTCGCGCAGCAGGATCGCCACCAGTGCCGAGGTATCAACGACCACTCAGCGCCACATGCCGTTTTCGTCGTAGCCGAGAATCTCGTCCACGCTGCGCGTGTCGTAATCCGGTAGGGCAGCGCAATGCTCGCCAATCTGGCGCAGCCTTGCGGCCAGGTCGGCGGGTCCGCCGCGGCGCAAGCGCTCGCGCTCGAGCCGCTCGGCCAGCGCCTTGCGGATCGCCTCCGTCAGCGTCTCGCCCGTGAGAGCGGCGACCTCGCGGGCGAGGCGGTCGGTCTCTTTGTCTTTGAGGCTCAGCGCCACACCGTCCTCCCGCGTCTATAAATCAAAGGAAGATATAGAACGGACGGTGGGCCGTGTCGAGAGGAGGCGGCCTCACGCGGCAGGGGCAGCGAGTGACAGAAGGTCGGCCAGGTTGAAGACCACAGCGGTCTCGGCGAAGCCCAATTCGCGCTGGAAGAAGCGCTGGACATAGACGGGAGCGTGGGCAAAGCCGGCATCGACGCGCACGATGGCGAGGAAAAACGCCTCCGGCGCGTTGAGCGAGGCGAGGATCTCGTTCTTGGTCAGGATCACGTCGCACGCCTCCGCGTGGCGCCCCTTCACCTCGATGAAGCGGAGATGGCCGGAAGGCGTGCGGCTCTCGATGTCCCAGCCCTTCTTTTCGGCGGAGACGTCGCGTGGATCAAAGCCCAGCTCGCGCTCGGCGGCCATGACCGCCTCCATGGCGCGGCGTTCGATCTCGGTGCGAGCATCAGGATCATCGGCAAAGCCCGCCGCTTTTGGGGCGGCCTGTGGAGCGGCGCGAGCGTCAAGCAGGCCGCGGGGGATTACGAGCGCCGCCCCTCTCAACAGTGGCGGCAGGGCGCTGATCTGGCGCTCGCGATCGAGTTGGGCCTGGCGGGTGTGCAGGCGCTCAACCAGGCGCTGGGCGGTCGCTTCGGCATTGGTGGCGTTGATGCGCTGCTCCTTGCCGGCCCGCTCTTCTTCGCGCAGGCGGGCAGCGCGGGCGTCCCAATAGTTGATTTCGCGGTTGAGGCGGGCGCGCACCTCGCGCTCCACCTTGTCGATCTCGACAAGCCGCCGCCGCTTCACCTCGTCAAGGTGGGCGGGGACGAGGTTGGCGATCGCGAAGCCGAGGGCGCGCTGCTCGACGCCGGCACCCAACCAGGGGGCTGCTACCGCATCGGCGATGAGCGCGCGCTCATCGCCTGTGATCGGCCGGTAGTCGAGATAGGGCGCTGAGCCGCCGTCCGCAGCACTGCCGTCTTCACCGAGGTGGATGAACTGGAGACGTTGGGAGACCACGCGCGGCTCGCCCGACTTGGCCGTGCGGCCATCGCGGATGGCGTGCTCGAGATAGAGCAACAGGCGCGGGGCGGTGCCTGGATCGGCATCGTCCACGAGCACGGCGCCTTGCCCGAGCAGCGGTTGAAAGCGCTCGAGCACAACGTCCACCGCGGCGTCGAGCAGCGGGTGGCCGGGCGCCAGCAATTCGGCCTGCGGCTGACCGGGGATCAGTGCCTTGTCGAAGGTGACGCGGGCATAGCGGTCCAAGACTGGATCGCCGCGCCCGATCAGCCGGTCGCGCTCCTTCAGGATGGACGGAACACGGGTGATCTCGAAGCGGCCGCGTTCGCGCTCGGCGATGCGCCCACCGAGGGTGGTGAACGCTTCCCGGAAGAAGGCCCCGATGAAATGCGGCTGCAGGCGGCGGGCCAGGGCGCGCTCCATCTCCTCGCGGATGGCGGCAACCGCATTCGGGTCCATGCCCTCTGAGGTCAGCTTGCGCTCGGCCACCAGCCGTTCGATGGAAGCGACGTCCACCGCGCCATCGACCTTGCGGAAGAGCTCAGCCTTCTTCTCAGGCTGCTCGCCGTAGCGGATCGCGTCAACGAGCAGGTCACGCAGAGCCTGGCCTTCGAAGAGTTCGCCAAGCACGTCGTAAACTTTGCCGCCGAGGGCCTTTCGCGCTTCCTCCAGCTTGTCCAGAAGCCGTCGATAAACCTCGCCTTCGCGGGTGTTGGTGGCGCAGAGATTCCAGAGATGGCAGATCTCCGTCTGGCCGATGCGGTGGATGCGGCCGAAGCGCTGCTCGAGCCGGTTGGGGTTCCAGGGCAGGTCATAGTTGACCATCAGATGCGCGCCGCGCTGGAGGTTCACCCCCTCGCCGGCGGCATCGTTGGCGATCATCACCCGGACCACCGGATCGCTGTTGAAGGCGGCGATGGCGGCACGGCGAGCCTCGCGGGCGATGCCGCCGTGAATGACGACGACGGACTGGGCGTCGCCAACGCGGCCACGGATCTTGTCCGCCAGATATTCGAGCGTGTCCTTGGGCTCGGTGAAAATCAGGATCTTGCGGCGCAGGCCCGAGGCCGCATCGAGCATGATCGGCTCGTCGAGAATGCTTTCGAGCTCGCGCCATTTGGCGTCTTGGCCGGAGAGTTTCAGCCGGAGTGCGCGGGCCTCGAGATCCTTGAGGATCGTGATCTCCGCGTCCAGTTCCATCAGCGTCTGCGCGGCGGTCGCCGAATCGACGATCTTTTCCTCAAGCGCCTCGGCCTCCGCGCCGGGCGCCTCGTCGATCTCGTCCGGATCATAGGCGGGGAGCACGGGGCCGGGCGTCAGCTTCGCGGCGGCGGTGTCGCGCCCGATCCGCTCCTCGCGTAGCCGGTCTTCCAGGCGCTTGCGCCGCCGCTCAAGCGAGCGATGGATGGCAGCCGGCGAGGAAGCGAGGCGTCGCTGCAAAATCTGCAGAGCGAAGCCGACATTGTTCCGTCGTGCGCCGTCAGCGTTGCGGTCGGCGCGGTTCATCTCCTCGCGCACATAGGTGGTGACGGCCTGATAGAGATCGGCTTCCAGCGGAGAGAGTTCGTAGCTGGCCGTATAGGCGCGGCGTTCAGGGAATAGCGGCGTGCCGTCGAAGCGGTAGAGCTCCTCCTTGGTGAGCCGGCGCATCATGTCCGAGACATCGGCCTTATGGACGCCTTCGCGGAACCGTCCTTCAAAGCGGTCAGCATCCAATAGCCCCATGAAGAGCTGGAAATCGGCCTCCTTACCGTTGTGTGGGGTCGCCGACATCAGCAGCAGGTTGCGGGTGCGGGTGCCAAGCAGCTTGCCGAGCTTGTGGCGCTGGGTTTCCTTGACCTCGCCCCCGAAATAGGAGGCCGACATCCGGTGCGCCTCGTCGCAGATCACGAGGTCCCATTCGGGCGCGGCGACAAGCTTTGCCTTCAGCTCGTCCGAGCGGGCGGCCATGTCGAGCCGCACGATCAGCCGGCGGCACTCGGCGAAGGGGTTGCCAGTGACGGAGGCCTCGATCTGATCACGGGTCAGCGCGTCGAAGCGCAGCCCGAACTTCTCGGAGAGTTCGTCCTGCCACTGCTCGACCAGGCTGCCGGGCGCCACGATCAGGCAGCGATCCAGATCACCGCGGATCAGGAGTTCCTTGATCAGCAGGCCGGCCATGATGGTCTTGCCCGCGCCCGGGTCATCGGCGAGGAGGAAGCGGAGCGGCTGGCGGGGCAGCATCTCGCCATAGACCGCGGTAATCTGGTGGGGTAGCGCCTCGATCTGGGAGGCGCTAACGGCGAGGTAGGGGTCGAAAAGGTGGGCGAGGCGGATCCGGTAGGCCTCCGAGGCCAGCCGGAGCAGTCCGCCGTCGGCATCAAAGCTCAAAGCCCGGCCGGCCTCGACGAGTTCGAAAGCGGTTTCCTCGCCGCGATAGACAAGACGTTCCGCGACGCGGCCATTGACCCGAAAGACCAGGTTGAGGGCATCTGCCCCAAAGCGCGTGACCTGCACGATCTCGGCGATGCCGCCGCCGTCCAGGCCGCGGAGCCGGGCGCCCGGCTTGATGTTCTCGAACAGGGTCATCGCGAGGCTTATACCACAATCATGAACTTGCCGTCCGCAGCTGCCTTCAGGGTCGGGGCGGGGGGCGAGAGGCCGGCGACGGCCATACCCGGCGCGGCAGGTTTTCTCAGCAATCACCAGGGCGGGATGGTTAACCCGGCTGGGCGGAATTGTCTTTCGCCTCGTCTTTCGGTGCAACATGATCCGACGGTTTACCACCCAGCGCGGCAGCGATTTTTTCGGTCACGCGGTTTGCGGCACGACGGGATGGGTCCGTCTGAACGTGGGCGTAGATAGCGGTGGAGCGCAGGTTGGAATGGCCCAGAATAGCGCCCGTCAATGCCATCGCCTCGCCGGTCGAAATCGCGGTCGAGCCCATGGTGTGCCGCAGCGTGTGCGGTGTGACCCCCTTCAGCTTCGCCTTCTCGATCGCCCGCGCCCAAATCGGCTTGACCCCTTGGAAATAGCCATCGCCGCGCTCGGCTGGAAAAACGAAGACGCTACCTTCCCGCTGATCGATACTTGCCAAAATTGCGATTGCGGCCGCGCCCAAGGGTCTGATGGATTTCCCCGTTTTGGTATCGTCGAGAGCCAGCAAGCCCTCTGTCAGGTTTACTTCTGACCATTTCAGGCCCGCGATCTCGTTTCGCCGGCAGCCCGTCAGAGCCCAGAGGCGGGCGATATTGAGCGCTTTGGGGTTAGCCCCTTCCTGCTCGAGTTCGTCCAAAGCAGCACCCAGCCTCGCGACTTCCTCGAGGGTGAGGAATCGTTCACGCACGCCGCCGGTTTTTCGTACTGCGGCGGTGAGGCATGGATTACGCGACGCAATCTCCCGTCGCATGGCGAAGCTATAGACGGCGGAGAGATCGCGCACGACCTTCGCAGCCATGCCTTCGCCGCCCCTGACGATAATACGCGCGCGCGGACCAGCTTTTTCGTCCCGTGCCGTCTTGCCGGCGGCGACATCGCGGGCGAACCGCTCAATATCACCTGGGTTGATCTCTGTGACGCGCTTGTGGCCCAGAAGCGGAACAACATGGTTCCGCAGGCGCCCCATGGTGAACCGCTTGGTCATCGGCTTCATCGGCGCGCCCTGCCGCTTGCCGCGTTGGACGAAGCACCCTTCCTCCTCATAGAGGTCGATAAGGCCGCCCATTCTCATTTCGGCGCGCTTGGCGCGGCGCTCGTGGGCGGGATCTTCGCCGTTGGCGACGCTGCCGAGAATGGTTTTGGCCTGCTTGCGCGCCTGTTCAGGCGTTAATGGGCCAAATCGACCGACAGTAACAAAGCGCTGCGCGGCGGTGCGCCCGCCCCCGTCTGCGCGGTAACGGACAATGAAAGTTTTTGCACCGCTCTTTTCTACCCGCAGCCCGAAGCCGGGCAGCAGACTGTCCCAGACATAGTAGCGATCGTTGCGAGGGACCGATGCATCCACCACCCGTTTGGTCAACAAAACGCCGACACGCTTGGTCATCGCTTGACCTCAACCCACTGTCCGCATGACCTCAACCTCTCGATTTTTGGTCAACACCTGGTCAACACCGTGTGCGGAAATTGTCGGCATAAGCTAGAGGGCGCTAGCGTAGGCTGTCAATCTGATTTATGTTATATCAATGCATTAATAGGGCTCCAGGATACTGCCGGATACCCCCGAATAAGGTCACTGCAATCTTGCCAAGGTTGGGGTCGAGGGTTCGAATCCCTTCGCCCGCTCCAGTTTTTCTTAGAGAAATCAGAGATTTAGAGCGGTCCTTCGGGGCCGCTTTTTGCTTCCCCGGCCTTTGGGTCAGTGTCGGGGAAGCACTGGGGAAGCAGCGGGAAGCGGGGCGTGGCGCGCGCCGGGATAGGCGCGGCGCCCCCGAGACGCCTACACCCAGCCCACCTTGGTCGCTCCAACCGATCAATCGTGCCTCCTGGAACCTACTCAACCGACTTCTCGATGAACCCCAGCGTATTGGCGTTCTCGACCAGCGTCCGCACCTTAGCGCGCTCGAGGCCGCCGGGGACTTCCGCCTCGATCTCGAGTCGAAGCTTGACCTGGCTGCCCGGCAGTGTCGTCAGCTGCTCCACAATAGCCTCGACGATCTGATGGATATCCCGCGCGGGCCGATCCGGCGAGATCATGACCGCCCCGGTGAACCGGGTCGGCTTCCTTTCAGGCGGCGGAGGCGGAGGCGAGCCGCCTCCTGGCGGCTCGCTAAATCCTGGCGGCTTTTCGCCGGGGCCTGCCGTAGGTCCGCCCGACCCGGGTTGGGCCGGAACAGGACGATGCGCTTCCGCGACGTCCGGCTTGATGATGACGCTGTCGCTATCGACGACCACCGGCGCGTTGCCGGCCCGTTCGATCAGGAGCCCGAAATAGGTGTCCGTCTTCTCGTCCCATCGCTCAGCATAAGCAAAGGGACCGGGCAGCATGCCGGTGACGGCTGCCTGCACCGCCTTCACCAGGACTTCCTGGTTCTTCAGGCGCGGCAGATAGATGTAGCGGTTGAGGTACTCCCGAAGGTCCCTCAGCGAAAGGTGCGGCTTACCGTTCCAGATGTATTTCCGAAGGTCGCGATCGAGCCGCGCGGGCCCCAGCTCGGTTAGGAGGCCCTCCTCGGCCACGAGCTTCTTGCTCGCTCGGGCGAGCAGTCCATCCTGCGCCGGGATCTTGCCTGAAACCCACTCGACATCGGCCTGCGCGCTCTCCTGGGCCGGATAGTGCAGGTAGCACCACGCCTCTTTCAGGCGCGTCTTCATCGTCTCATTCGCCTCCACCAGCTTGGCCTTGGCGAGTGCGCTGTCGCTTTGCGTCAGGTTCAGCCGGTCGGTGTCGCGGACGATCTCGCCCCAGGCCAGAGACGCGCGAACGGCATCCTTCAGGTTGTCGAGCTGGCGGGCATCGGCAGCGATGAAGACCAGCATGTTGCGATAGACGCGCGGCGTGCTGCCACGCTGCATCAGGATGTCCTTCGCCTCGTTCAGCGCCTCGGAACCGTCGCGCCCGTTGTGCGGATGCGCGACGCCCAGCACCACGGCCCGCACGCCTCCAGCCTCGTCGGGAACCTCGGCTGACGACGTTGGGGCAACTTGCACAGCATCGAAGTGCCCCCGGTCTGCGAGGTTGTTCACATACTTGCTCAGCTCACCGTCGATCGTCATCAACACGAGCGCATTCTCGAGCTGCGCCGCGCGGTCGGCCGCGATGCGATTGAGGCTGGCCGACATCGAATACCAGTGCCGACCAAGGTCGGCGTGCATGAACTTGGCCTGGTTCGTCAGCCGCCGCAGAGCATCTCCGAAAATCGACGGACGCTCGCCGGGCTGCACGACGCCAAGATTGATCTGCTTGTCGTCGAGGCCGGTGTTCTGCTGCTGGTGCGTTGGGGCCGTGCCCATGAAAATCGCGCGGGCGACACGCCGGGTCGCGGAATAGCGGTTCAGGTTCGGTGCTGACTGGTCGATCCTGTAAGGCGTGGACGTCGTGCCATCGACATCGCCGGCGATGATCGACTGCCAGCTCACGTCGAGATAGTGCAGCAGCTCCGGCTCGACGCGCGGCGAGCTGACCGCGACGCTACCGGGCATGATCATGACCGAGGGATCGGCATTCATCCAAAGCTCGTGGATGGCCTGCGCCATCAACCGCAGTACGCCACGCGTGCGCTGGAATTTTTCCAGCGAACCCCAGGTCGTATAGAGCTGATCAAACAGCTCGGGATGGATCGGGTAAGCCTTTTCCAGCTTGCGCCGATAGTCCTCATCCGCGCAGCCTTGCGGGAAGTCGTTGGCGTTCTCACGATAGAGCTTCGCGAACTGCTTTAGCGTGTTGTCGCGGTGATGGAACTTGTCGCCGGGGATCTCCTTGAACAGCCGCCGCCGGACGATCTCATAGCTCTCCTCCTGGCTGGCTGGGCGCCATGAGGATTCGACGCGGCTGAAGGTTTGCTTCAGACGGGCCAACGCCTCCTGGCCGCCTTCGCCGCCGACTTCGATCTGAGATGCCGGCAAGGAGGCGACCAGCAGCGTGCGCGGGCTCGCTTTCACCGCTTCTGTGAGCGCCTGCACGAAGGAGAGGTTCGCATCGAACGAACCGGACGGCAGCCCGTCGACCCTGTAGATCTGCCGCAAATACGCGACCCATTCGTCGATCAGGATCAAGCAAGGCGCGTATTTCTTGAAGATCGCTTCGAGCACGTTGGAGCCGGGCGCAATGCCGCTAGCGTCGTTCTCAGCGATCATGTCGAAAGCCTCGGCGCCGCCGAGCTGCCACGCCAGTTCGCCCCAGGTCGTGCGGATCTTGCGGCCGCCCTCGGCATTGAGAACGTCCTGCGGCCCGCGCGAGGTGCCGACCAGCACCGCACGGTTGATGCTCTTTGGCACGGTCAATTCGTGCTTTTCGAGCAGCTGATCGAGGCCCGACAGGTCCTGAACCGGCGTTGGCCCCGCCATGTGATAGAGGGCGAGCATCGAGTGCGTCTTGCCGCCGCCGAAGTTGGTTTGCAGTTCGACGACCGGATCGCCGCCGCTACCCGACAGCCGCTTAGCGGCCCCGACCAGAAGCGCACTCAGCCCCTCGGTCAGATAAGTGCGGCTGTAGAACTGGCGCGGGTCGCGATATTCGGCGGGCGCGCTGCCCGAATGCACCTTGGCGAGGTCGGCCGCGAACTCGGCCTGCTGGAACTCGCCGGTGGCGACATCCTGGTGCGGCTCCACCACCTCGCGCCACGGCAGCAGACCCGCCACCGTCTCGACGGAGATTTCCAGACGCTGGGTCTTGCGCCGCTCCTCGTTGCGCTGAAGCTCGGTGAACTTCGTGCGCAGGATGGTGTCGCGCATCTTCGAGAGCTGCTCGGCGGTCTCACCGGCGCTGATCGCCTCCATCAGACGACGCATGGAATCGAGCGCGCGCTCGGCGTCGTCATAGGTGAAGGTCTCATTGTGCGAGAGCTTGTTGCGAACGTCGCCAAGCTCATTCACCCACGACCGCTCGGCGCGGCCGAGAACGGCCTTGAACGCGTCGTTCCAGAAGCGGTCCATCGCGTTGAATAACGCGGCCTGGTCCCAGCCGACCTCGCCGTTGCTGTTGGGGCGCAGGCCCGGCAGCTTCTCCAGAACCTGGACCTGCCAATGCCCCTTTAGAGAGCTTTCCAGCCGCTTCTCAACGAACGGAATGAGGGCAGCGGGCAGCAGCTCCATGCCCTCAAAAACATATTGGCGCGTGCTCTTGGCCACTGTCCCGTTCCCCCTCAGATATCCAAGCGGATCTGACGATCCCCGCTCGTGTCGTGGATGGCCGCAGCCTGCCGCGTCAGCTCGGTCCAGTCGGCAATAAGGGCGTTGTAGGCCGTGGCCTCCTTCGCATCCTTCCGCTTGTTGGCGCTGATGTCGTAGAGGCAGTAGGCAAGGTCCTTCACGGCCTCGGCCTTCGCGTCGATCTTTTTCAGCAGAACAGCAGTCTCGTGCGAGATACCGTCCTTCTCGTACTTGCGAACGAGATGCTGTAGGCACTCCCAGACAGTCAGGTGACCGTCGCCCTCGGGCTCCCAATCATCGTCGAGTTCATCGCGTGCCAGGATGCGCACCTTGCCGGCAGCGCTCTCGATGATCCCGGCGTGCTTCACGCTCTCGACAGAGATGCCTCGCGCGCGCGCAAGATTGTCTGCGGCGCCATACTCACCCTTCGCCATGCCATGCTGTTCGAACCAGGTGATCGCAAAGCGTGTGTCGGCATCGAACTCGCCCTGGATGCCGCCGAGATACTCGTCCAGCTCACGATTGATGAGCTGAAGCGCGGCCTTCACGCTCATCGGGCTGTCATCGGACTCAAGCACTGCCTTGAAGCGCGAGAAGACACCCATGCCGGGGCCGATGGCCGATTGGGGCATGTCGGCCGGGGCGATGTTTGCGGCTTGAAGCTCGGCGATGGCCGAAGGTAGTTCGCGTTTCAGGGCCCGGATAAACTCGGCCCGCGTAATGATCTCAGCCGTAGCTTCCTTCTTGCGGCAGACGAGGACAACGGAGTTGGCGAGGGCGTTAGTACCCGTCGCGACCATCCTGTTCGCCATTTCAGTTCTCATCGGCCAAGTGCCGACGACCGAGAAACCGGCTTGAACGACTGCCTGAAGAAAGGTCGCCCAGCCAGTCGAACTTATGCCCTCGCTCTCGACCTCGCTTTGTTTGAAGGCATAGTAGATCGTCACCGGAAATTGGTTCCCAGCTTGCTCGGTCATTCTCGCGATAGCTTTAGTCATGCCATCGAGAAAAAACTGATCCGCTTTTTCTTGGCCGCCGTGACGATACCTAGTGCACTGAGCCATTCATAGGATTCACAACGGCGCGGTGGCGTGCGAATCTTGTCGCATGGCACAGACAGTCTGCGTGATCGTAAGCCCCTCGGACAAAGCGCGCCTGGAAGCGATCGCGTCGG
>JAJYYH010000049.1 GCA_021801255.1 Pseudomonadota bacterium | reverse complement strand
TTCGGTCGACCGCGACATATGTCATATGAATATTACCTTTTGAGGCGAAGATCAAGCACAGAGCGAGAACGATCAAGCGGGATCACGCGATCAAAGCAGAAAATACCTTTTGCGTTCGGGGAGTGATGACGCCATCTTGCGCCGACATCATCGCGCCATGCCAAGCCCATGCTTGCGCCCCAAACCCCAATCGACACTGCCGCCGGGCCCCATCACCCCGCCGACCTGACGCCCGAGTTCCTTCTCCAACGCCGGCCGCCACGGCACCAGCTGAAACCCCAGGCCGTCCTCGATCATGGCGAACCGGCCGGAGGCAAGGGTGATGCGCTGGCGATAGACGCCGGAGACATATTCGCCCTCCGCCGCTGGCTGGTGGCGGAGCCCGGTCTCGGCCGAGAGCCGGGCCGCGGCGGCATCGAGCTCACGGCGGCGGAGTGTCGCGAGAAGATCGCGCGCGAAAATCACCCGCTGGCCGTGCCGGCGCGCGAGGTTCTGATCGGCGAGATGATCGATCCGCTTTTCCATGGCCGCTTGCACATCAGCGCCGAAGCCCGCGGCGCTGAGCGTGGCCTCCTTGGTGAGAAGCTGGCGATCGAGCCAGGTGGCGCCGGGCGCGGTCACTTGGGCTGCGAGGCTGAGATCAGAGCGGGTGGCGAGCACGACCCGCTTCTCGCCGGCAGCGTCGTCATAGAGGCGGGCCTCGACGATGGCGCCAGGCGGCGCATCGCCAGTCAGCGCGAGATCGGAAAACACGACGTGGTGCGTGCGGCCGTCGATCCCGTCGATGACGGCATAGGCGGTGCCCTTGAGCTCATCATGCAGTCCGCGTTCGACGAGGCGGCCGAGGATGGGATCGGACGGCTGCTCCCCGTGCAGCGCGAAGCCGGCGACATCCGGGTCGCGATCGCCGGCGCGCATCGCCCGGTGCATGGTTTTGATGATGTCGCCGCGGAGGCCGAGGTCGCGGAGCGCGGGTTCGAGCCCGGGTTTGATGAGCCACTGCGCCGGGCCGACCTGTTCGGCGAGGCCGAAGCGTTCGAGCCTGGTCGCACGACCGATCAGCCGCCGGCGCAGATCGGGGTCTTCACCGGCGCTTGGGCGCAGGTCGGCGATGCCAGCGCTTTCGTCGGCGAGGTCGCGGAGCGCCCGGTCGAGACTGGTCCAGCGTTCGGCCGTGATCTCTTTCTCCAGCCCCGCGCGAATATCCTGCGCGCTGCGCGGGCCGAGCTCCAAGGTGATGCGCGCGGCGGCACGGTCGCGCAGGCCACGGCTGATATAGTCGCGGCTGATGACGAGGTCGCGGCCGTCATCGGCGCGGCCGCGGATCAGCAGGTGGATGTGCGGGTTGTCGGTGTTCCAGTGATCGACGGCGATCCAGTCGAGGCGGGTGCCGAGATCGCGCTCGGCATCCTGCATCAGCTCGCGGGTGAAATCGCGGAGGCTGGCGAGTTCGGCGGCATCCTCGGGCGAGACGATGAAGCGGAAATGATGACGGTCCTCGGCGCAGCGCTCGGCGAAGGCACGGCTGTCGGCATCGTCCGAGCGGGCATCGAACATCCGCGCATCTGCCCCGTCGCGGGTGACGCCGTCCCGGCGGAGATAGCCGATGTGCCTGGCCAGTGGCGCCGCGCGGAAGCCGCTGCCGCGATGGCGGACGACGCGGGCTTTCGTGACCACGCGGCGCGCGGTTGCCGAGAGCGACAACGAGGCGGCGGCTCGCCGGCCGCGACCGAAGCGCGAGCGGCCGCGGCCGAATTTTCCCGCGCCGAACCGATCGCCGATCTGCCCCGCCTTCTTCGCGGCGCGCATGACCTCAGCAACGAAACTCGCCGGCCGCCTCGCGCCGCGCGTGCCGGGGCGGATGCGGCCCGGGCGTATGTGCAGGTCGTCAGTCCGGGCGTTCATGGCCGCACGCCTCCAGCCGGGACCGGGGGATGGCGCCTGGGCCGTTGAAATCGCCACGAAAACCGCAGTAACCGCCAGCATCCCAATGGCGCCTGATGGCAAAAAACACCAATCCAACCAACAAGTTGCGCGCGCCGGAGGGCGGCGCTTTTCCCTTGCCGTCGATTGATCGGTCTCTGCGGCACTCCGCCGCAACCCCGCCAGCGCCCGCCATGGACCGCCAAAGCATGAAAGCCGATGCTGCCGGTCATGACGACGGGCCCGGGTATGATGGCGTGACAAAAAGCCCCATCGAAGATGGCACGAGACCGGTCCCATCCACCGCCCGAGGATCGTTTGAGCGTGGCTGCGACGGCGTTTCAGCTGCGTCTTGGCTGCTCTTCGGCGGCACTGCTGAGAGTGGCGGAAACAGCGACGCCTTGGCCCCGGATGTCACCGCCGAGGCGAGCCATGGTGCGTCGTCAACCGCGCCTGCTTCGATCACCGGCAGAAGCCGGGCGAGATAGGTGCCTGTTTCGGAGGGCAGTGGCCGGCCGCTCGCGATGTGATCCTCCCACCGCGCCGGCCCGGCATGGTAGGCCGCGAGGAAGCCGGGGATGCCGTAGCGGTCGCGCAAGTCCCGCAGATACGCCGCGCCGGCGAGGATGTTGTCATGCGCGTCGTAGGGATCGGCGCCGAGGTGATAGCGGCGGCGCAGCGCGGCCCAGGTTTCCGGCATGATCTGCATCAGCCCGATCGCGCCCTTGGGCGAGAGAGCACGCGCGTCGCCGAGGCTTTCGGCCTCGATCACGGCGCGTAGCCACGCCGGCGGCATGGCAAACCGCTGCGCGGCTTCGTCGATGAAGCGCGCCAACGGTGCGCGATCGGCATCGATGGCGAGGGTGCGCTGCGGTGCCGGCTGCGCCCGCGCCGACATGCCGATGAACGCGCTCAGGAACGCGGCCGCAAAGGCAAGGCCGCGGCGATCTGGCCGCTGATATTTATCCATTGGCACCGCCGCCGATCGCCGGATATTGGCCTTGAGGAGAGCAGAAATCTGGCGGCGCGCGTCGCAATCATCGGACATGGTAGGGGTCCTCGCGGGTCCAGAGAGGCACCGCCCGGGCGACGATCGTGCTCGCAGGCAGCAAGCCGAAATAGCGGCCGTCGAAGGAGTGCGCCGACCACCCGTTCATCAGAAACACCGTGCCGGCGGAGAGACGCTGGCATCCCTGCCAGACCGGCAAAGGGCGGCCCTGGCGGTCGGCGGTGAGCGCCTCGCCGCGCGCAATGCCATCGATGGTGATCATGCGCCCGGTGCGGCAGACGGTCTGTCCCGGGAGTGCGGCGACGCGCTTTAACATCGGCACCCTTTGCGGCAGGTAGCCGCGTTCCTCGGCAAACCTGGCGAGTGCCGGCGGCGGGTCGACCACGACCAGTTCCGCTTTGTGCAATTCGCCAGCGGGCCGGAGGACGTAGAGGCCGGTTGCGACACTCGCGCTCGCGTTCCACAGCAAGCGCGGGCGCGGATGGATGGCGCTCGTCGCGCCGGCGGCAAGCATGGCCACGCTCGCCGCCAGCGACCAGGCGATGCGTGTCACAGCCCGGCACTCCGGCGGGCAAGCCATGCGCGGTGGCGTTCACGCGTGTAGGGGCGCGGCGGCTCGCCGGCGCTCAGGCGGTTGTGGACGTGGCGCCAATGCTCCGGCGCCGCTGCCGCCGGATCGATGCCGAGCGCCTCGACGGCGTCGATCGCCTGCAGAACCCGCTCGACCTTCGGCCACCCGCTGAGCCGCAGCAGGATCTCCCCGCCGGGCGCGACGAATGGCACGGTCTGATAGGCCTCACCGGCGGCAACCGCGCGGAGAATGTCGATCCGGGATAGGACAGTGCCGAAATCGTTGGCAGCCCAGCGGACGAAGGCGAAGACCGAATTCGGCGCGAAGCCGAGCACCCGCCGCCGGCGATCGAGGATCGTCTCCTCGATAGCGTGACCGAAGCGGATCCAATGTTCGATCCGCTTCTCGATCCAGGTCAGCGCGACGCGGGTCACGTGCGCGCTGGCCTCGGCCTGGCTATCCCGACCCGCCCCATGCCGTGCCCTCTGGGTCGGCACGGGTGACGATGCTCCTTTCTCCTTCACGGCAATTCCGCCCGCCGAAATGACGGACGATCGACATCTTGGCGATGGCGCCCTTGTGGCTGCGTGGCACTGCCATCACCGCGCGCCACGTGTTTTCCACTAGTCGGGGTTGGCCCAATTTCTACAAGGTTAGATTCTCCTAAGTTAGAGTCTAAGTTAGGCCGCTCAGAAGTGTATGAATTCACTGGGGAAAACAGAGATTTTTGTTCCCAATGGCACGTGGTGCCGGTTCCTGATAGCACGTCATCATCAGTTCCCGATGGCACGTGCGCATCCACAGCTTTTCCACAGGCTCCTGTGGATAACCGCGCCCGGGTAAACAGCAGCAATTCGCATCCGCCGGGCTCGCGCTGAACGGCAAGGCGATAGCCGGGCAACGGCTGGCGCCTTGCCAGGTCGCGCAGTTCGAAGGCGAAGCGCCGGAAGGGCGAGAGGGTGGCCGATTTGGCGTAGAGGTGATGGAAATCGAATTTCCAGCCGGCGTGCTGATGGCCGCCGTGCTTGCGTACCAGCCGGTACAACCAGCGTTCCAAGCCGCCCGTCAGCCCGAAATACGCCCGGTC
>JAJYYH010000056.1 GCA_021801255.1 Pseudomonadota bacterium | reverse complement strand
GACCGGGCGTATTTCGGGCTGACGGGCGGCTTGGAACGCTGGTTGTACCGGCTGGTACGCAAGCACGGCGGCCATCAGCACGCCGGCTGGAAATTCGATTTCCATCACCTCTACGCCAAATCGGCCAGCCTCTCGCCCTTCAGGCGCTTCGCCTTCGAACTGCGCGACTTGGCACAGCGCCAGCCGTTGCCCGGCTATCGCCTTGCCGTTCAGCGCGAGCCCGGCGGATGCGAACTGCTGCTGTTTACCCGGGCGCGGTTATCCACAGGAGCCTGTGGAAAAGCTGTGGATGTGCACGTGCCATCGGGAACTGATGATGACGTGCTATCAGGAACCGGCACCACGTGCCATTGGGAACAAAAATCCCTGTTTTTCCCAGTAAATTCCGACACTTCCGAGCGGCCTAACTTAGAATCTAACTTAGAAGAATCTAACCTTGTAGAAGTTGGGCCAACCCCGGCCAGTGGAAAACACGCGGCGCGCAGTGACCACGGTGCCTCGCAGCCACAAGGGCGACGTCGCCAAGACGTCGATCGCCCGTCATTGCGGCGGACGGAATTGCCGTGAAGGAGAAAGGGGCATCGTCAACCGTGCCGACCCAGCGGGCACGGCATGGGACGGGTCGGGATAGCCAGGCCGAGGCCAGCGTGCACGTGACCCGCGTCGAGCTGACCTGGATCGAGAAGCGGATCGAACACTGGATCCGCTTCGGTCACGCTATCGAGGAGACGATCCTCGATCGGCGGCGGCGGGTGCTCGGCTTCGCGCCGAATTCGGTCTTCGCTTTCGTCCGCTGGGCTGCCAACGACTACGGCACTGTCCTGTCCCGGATCGACATTCTCCGCGCGCTTGCCGCCGGCGAGGCCTATCAGACCGTGCCATTCGTCGCGCCCGGCGGGGAGATCCTGCTGCGGCTCAGCGGGTGGCCGAGGGTCGAGCGGGTTCTGCAGGCGATCGACGCGGTCGAGGCGCTCGGCATCGATCCGGCGGCAGCGGCGCCGGAGCATTGGCGCCACGTCCACAACCGCCTGAGCGCCGGCGAACCGCCGCGCCCCTACACGCGCGAACGCCACCGCGCATGGCTTGCTCGCCGGAGCGCCGGCCTGTGATACGCATCGTCTGGTCGCTGGCGGCGAGCCTGGCCATGCTTGCCGCCGGCGCGACGAGCGCCATCCATCCGCGCCCGCGCTTGCTGTGGAACGCGAGCGCGAGTGTCGCGACCGGCCTCTACGCCCTCCGGCCCGCTGGCGAATTGCACGATGCGGAACTGGTCGTGCTCGACCCGCCGGTGGCACTCGCCAAGTTTGCCGATGAACGCGGCTACCTGCCGCAAAGGGTGCCAATGTTAAAGCGCGTCGCCGCACTCCCGGGACAGACCGTCTGCCGCACCGGGGACGTGATCACCATCGATGGCATTGCGCGCGGCGAAGCGCTCACTGCCGACCGCCAGGGCCGCCCTTTGCCGGTCTGGCAGGGCTGCCAGCGTCTCTCCGCTGGCACGGTGTTTCTGATGAACGGGCGGTCTGCGCACTCCTTTGACGGCCGCTATTTCGGCTTGTTGCCTGCGAGCACGATCGTCGCCCGGGCGGTGCCTCTCTGGACCCGCGAGGACCCCTGACCATGTCCGATGACTGCGACGCGCACCGCCAGATTTTTGTTCTCCTGAAGGCTAATATCCGGCGATCGGCGGCCGCGCCGATGGACAAGCATCTGCGGCCAGAGCGTCGCCGCCTTGCCTTTGCGGCGGCGTTCCTGAGCGCGTTCATCGGCATGTCGGCGCGGGCGCAGCCGGCACCGCAGCGCACCCTCGCCATCGATGCCGATCGCGCGCCGTTCGCGCGCTTCATCGACGAAGCCGCGCAGCGGTTTGCCATGCCGGCGGCGTTCCTGAGCGCCGTGATCGGGGCCGAAAGCCTCGGCGACGCGCGTGCCCTCTCGCCCAAGGGCGCGATCGGGCTGATGCAGATCATGCCGGAAACCTGGGCCGCGCTGCGCCGCCGCTATCACCTCGGCGCCGATCCTTACGACGCGCATGACAACATCCTTGCCGGCGCGGCGTATCTGCGGGACTTGCGCGACCGCTACGGCATCCCCGGCTTCCTCGCGGCCTACCATGCCGGGCCGGCGCGGTGGGAGGATCACATCGCGAGTGGTCGGCCGCTGCCCTCCGAAACAGGCACCTATCTCGCCCGGCTTCTGCCGGTGATCGAAGCAGGCGCGGTTGATGACGCACCATGGCTCGCCTCGGCGGTGACATCCGGGGCCAAGGCGTCGCTGTTTCCGCCACTCTCAGCAGTGCCGCCGAAGAGCAGCCACGACGCAGCCGAGGCGCCGTCGCAGCCACGCCCAAACGATCCTCGGGCGGTGGATGGGACCGGTCTCGTGCCATCTTCGATGGGGCTTTTTGTCACGCCATCATACCCGGGCCCGTCGTCATGACCGGCAGCGTCGGCTTTCATGCTTTGGCGGTCCATGGCGGGCGCTGGCGGGGTTGCGGCGGAGTGCCGCAGAGACCGATCAATCGACGGCAAGGGAAAAGCGCCGCCCTCCGGCGCGCGCAATTCGTTGGTTGGATTGGTGTTTTTTGCCATCAGGCGCCATTGGGATGCTGGCGGTTACTGCGGTTTCCGTGGCGATTTCAACGGCTCAGGCGCCATCCCCCGGTCCCGGCTGGAAGCGTGCGACCATGAACGCCCGGAATGACGACCTGCACATACGCCCGGGCCGCATCCGCCCCGGCACGCGTGGCGCTAGACGGCCCGCGAGTTTCGTCGCCGAGGTCATGCGCGCCGCGAAGAAGGCGGGGCAGATCGGCGATCGGTTCGGCGCGGGAAAATTCGGCCGCGGCCGCTCGCGCTTCGGTCGCGGCCGACGAGCCGCCGCCTCCCTGTCACTCTCGGCAACCGCGCGCCGCGTGGTGACGAAAGCCCGCGTCGTCCGCCATCGCGGCAGCGGCTTCCGCGCGGCGCCCTTGGCCAGGCACATCGGCTATCTCCGCCGGGACGGCGTCACCCGCGACGGCGCGGATGCGCGCATGTTCGATGCCCGCTCGGACGACGCAGACGGCCGCGCCTTCGTCGAGCGCTGCGCCGAGGATCGTCATCATTTCCGTTTCATCGTCTCGCCCGAGGATGCCGCCGCGCTCGCTAGCCTCCGCGATTTTACCCGCGAGCTGATGCAGGATGCCGAGCGCGATCTCGGCACCCGCCTCGACTGGATCGCCGTCGATCACTGGAACACCGACAACCCGCACATCCACCTGCTGATCCGCGGGCGCGCCGATGACGGCCGCGACCTCGTCATCAGCCGCGACTATATCAGCCGCGGCCTGCGCGACCGTGCCGCCGCGCGCATCACCTTGGAGCTCGGCCCGCGCAGCGCGCAGGATATTCGCGCGGGGCTGGAGAAAGAGATCACGGCCGAACGCTGGACCAGCCTCGACCGGGCGCTGCGCAACATAGCCGACGAAAGCGCTGGCATCGCCGACCTGCGCCCAAGCGCCAGCGAAGACCCAGACCTTCGCCGGCGGCTGATCGGTCGCGCCACCAGGCTTGAACGCTTCGGCCTCGCCGAACAGGTCGGCCCTGCGCAGTGGCTCATCAAACCCGGGCTCGAACCCGCGCTCCGCGACCTCGGCATACGCGGCGACATCATCAAAACCATGCACCGGGCGATGCGCGCCGGCGATCGCGAACCGGATGTCGCCGGCTTCGCCCTCCACGGAGAGCAGCCTTCCGATCCCATCCTCGGCCGCCTCGTCGAACGCGGGCTGCATGATGAGTTCAAGGGCACCGCCTATGCCGTCATCGACGGGATCGACGGCCGCACCCACCACGTGGTGTTTCCCGATCTCGCGCTGACCGGCGACGCAATGCCCGGCGCCATCGTCGAGGCCCGCCTCTATGACGACGCGGGCGGCGAGAGACGGGTCGTTCTCGCCACCCGCTCCGATCTCAGCCTCGCCGCCCAAGTGACCGCACCCGGCGCCACCTGGCTCGATCGCCAGCTTCTCGCCAAGGAGGCCACGCTCAGCGCCGCGGGCTTCGGCGCTGATGTGCGCGCCGCGATGGAAAAGCGGATCGATCATCTCGCCGATCAGAACCTCGCACGCCGGCACGGCCAGCGGGTGATTTTCGCCCGCGATCTTCTCGCCACGCTCCGCCGCCGCGAACTCGACGCCGCCGCCGCCCGGCTCTCGGCCGAGACCGGGCTCCGCCACAGGCCGTCCGCCGAGGGCGAGCACGTCTCCGGCGTCTACCGTCGGCGCCTCACGCTGGCGTCGGGCCGGTTCGCCATGATCGAGGACGGCCTGGGGTTTCAGCTGGTGCCGTGGCGGCCGGCGTTGGAGCAGCAGCGCGGGCATCAGGTCGGCGGGGTGATGGGGCCTGGCGGCAGTGTCGATTGGGGTTTGGGGCGCAAGCAGGGGCTTGGCATGGCGCGGTGATGTCGGCGCAAGATGGCGTCATCACTCCCCGAACGCAAAAGGTAACTTTGGTCGGCTACCCTCGATTTGCTGTCTGACGGCGGCTCTGTTCGGGTTGGTGATATTCTCGGGTGCGACGGAATGGAGTGCCGGATCATGATGGCGTCGTTGTCGACCAACACCTCCTTGACGAGGAGGCGGACGATTTTCTGGCGCTCGGGGATATCCAGCGATTCCGCCGACGCGCGAAGCCGCTGAAGAAAGGCGGTCAAGGTTTCGGCCAGGCGCAGCAACGACATCCGGTCAGCGGCTTGATCGACGATCGCCTGCAGTTCGATGTGCATCGAC
>JAJYYH010000051.1 GCA_021801255.1 Pseudomonadota bacterium | reverse complement strand
CGCGCTGGACCTTCCATTTCACGCCCACTTCCGCGTCGTGGCTGAACGCGGTCGAGAATTTCTTCTCGACGTTGACTCGCCAGCGCATCCGCCGTGGCAGCTTTCATTCGATCGTCGACCTCCAAGCCGCCATCAACCGCTTTCTCGCCGAACACAACGTCGAGCCCAAGCCCTTCGTCTGGAAGGCCTCCGCCGCATCGATCCTCGCCAAGCTCGACCAACTGCCTGAACCAGCCGAATGAGTCAGAACACTAGACTCTGAAACGTCGCTAAATTCGAATCGCGCGAATTTCCCATGGAAATTAAGCAAAAATCATGACAGCTCGACGGTCGAGTTTTGAGCGTCTACAGGGAAAATTTGCACTAGTAAATCCATGCGTTACGCTGCGTCGAGAGAATCGAGTAGGAGTGAAAACAGCACCATGACCGAACCGCGCGGCCGCCACTTCTTCGCCAATCCTGGCCCGACCAACATCCCCGACAGCGTGCTGCTGGCCACCGCGCACGCCTCGGTCGACTTCAACGACCCCGCCTTCATGGCGGTCTATGAGGAATGCCGCGCCGGGCTCAAACGGGTCTTGCGGATGGAAGCGGGCGAGCTTTTTCTCTACACCGCCTCTGGCCATGGCGCCTGGGACGCGACGCTGGTCAATCTGTTTTCCCCCGGTGATCACATTCTGATGATCGAATCGGGCTATTTCTCGGAATCATGGGCCGGCATGGCCGAGCGGCTCGGGCTTGTGGTCGAGACGCTGCGGGCGGATTGGCGCCAGGGCGCCGATCCCGCGGGCCTGACCGCATTGCTCCGCGCCGATGGCGGGCGGCGCATTCGCGCCGTCTGCGCCGTCCACAACGAGACCGCGACCGGCCTCGCCCTGCCGCTTGCCGCACTGCGCGCCGCCATCGATGCCGCGGGGCATGAGGCGCTGTTCCTCGCCGACACCATCTCCTCGCTCGGCAGTTTTGAGTTCCGCATGAGCGATTGGGGGATCGACGCGGTGGTCGGCGGCAGCCAGAAGGGCCTGATGCTGCCCGCCGGCATGAGCTTCACCGCGGTCTCGCCGCGCGGCATGGCGGCGCACCAGGAAGCCCGGCTCCGGCGCGGCTATTTCGACTGGGCGGCCATGCTGAGCCGGCCCCATCGTAGTTTCATGGGCACCGTGCCGGTGACGTTCTTTTACGGGCTCCGGGAATCGCTCCGCCTGCTCGAGGAAGAAGGCCTGGAAAATGTCTTTGCCCGCCACCGCCGCCTGGCCCGCGCGGTGCGGGCGGCGGTACGCGCATGGTCGAGCAATCGCGGGCCGCAGCTTTTCTGCGCCAACCCGGCGCGGGTCTCGGACTCGGTGACCACGATCCTGATGCCGGAGGGCCACGACGCCGAAGCCGTCCGCAAGATCGCACGCACGCGCTTCAACGTCTCGCTCGGCGGCGGACTTGGCTCCCTCGGCGGCAAGGTCTTCCGCATCGGCCATCTCGGCGATCTCAACGAGCCGATGGTGATGGGGACGCTCGCCGCCGTCGAAATGAGCCTCACCCTGGCCGGCGTGCCGCATGGCGCCGGCGCGCTGGAGGCCGCGATGGCGAGCCTGCTCGAAGAGGAATGATATCAGCCAACCTGAGAGTTTGCAAAAGAACGCCCTCTGAAAACATTGATTTTTCCGGGTCGATTCTGGGGCGCGAGGGCATTCCTTTTCAAAATCTCAGGCCACGGGAGAGACCCCGGAGATATTGAACCGGTGGGAAAATTCCTCGGGAATGCCAAGGAAATTGGCCGCTACTTCGTAGAGCGTGTAACGCCGGCCGCGCAGCCGGGCGAGCAGGGCGGCGCGGTCGGATTTGAGGAATTCGACATAGAGCACCGGGCGATGCCGGACTAGGGTTTCCCCCGCGCCGTCCAGCACCGCCATTTCCATCCCCTCGGCGTCGATCTTCAGGAGGTCGAGCCGCGGCAGCGCGAGACGGTCGAGCGTCGTGACGGGAACGAACTCGCGCAACGCCGGATCGTGCCCGCGGGTCTGATGCAGCGCCTCGCGCTGTTCGGGGCCGAACTCGATGCTGCCGAAATTGAGCGGCTGGTTATAGTCGAACTGCGGCAGCTCCACCTCGCCCTCGGTCGCGCCGAGGGCGGCGGCATGGCAGATGACATTGCAAAACCCGTTCAGCGCGGCGCTGCCGGCGACCATGTTGCAGAGCACGCGCTGTGGCTCGAAGGCGTGGACGCGGCCGCGTGGCCCGGCGGCGGCGGCGAGGCGCAGCGTATAGGCGCCGAAATTCGCCCCGACATCCACCGCCACCGGATCAGGCGGGGCGAGGCCGAGAAGGGCCGCGAGCAGCTCGATTTCGGAATGGTCGATCGCCCGCCCGCTCTTGAACAGCGCGTTGGTCTGGTTGATGTCATGCCGGTTGAGCAGCATCTGGCCATAAATCGTCGGCACGATGACGGTGAAGGGGACGGATGGATTGGCCGGGAGAGGGTTCATGATGTTCCTCGCAGTTTTTGCGGGCCGACGCGGCAAGGCCTGTGCGCTCGTAGCGCCGCCCCGAATATGGGGGAAAACCTCCTAAAAATTCACCAACGCGCCGCCCGCGGCGAACGTGACGGGCGTGCGTGGCTGCGCTAAGAGCATCCGCAAGCCTCCAGGGGACACTCGATGATGACCCATCTCACCAACTCCCTGCGTACCGGCCCCGACGAGCGCGGGCGGTTCGGTGATTTCGGGGGGCGGTTCGTCGCGGAAACGCTGATGCCGCTCATTCTTGAGCTGGAAGACGCCTATCGCGTCGCCCGCGCCGATCCGCTCTTCCAGCCCGAGCTTGAGCGCTATCTCAAGGATTATGTCGGGCGTCCGAGCCCGCTATGGCGTGCCGAACGCCTCGCGGCCACGCTTGGCGGCGCGCGCATCTATCTCAAGCGCGAGGATCTCAACCACACCGGGGCGCACAAGATCAATTCCTGCATGGGCCAGATCCTACTCGCCCGGCGCATGGGGAAAACCCGCATCATCGCCGAGACCGGCGCCGGCCAGCACGGCGTCGCGACGGCAACGGTTTGCGCCCTTTTTGGCCTACCCTGCACGATCTACATGGGCGCGCTCGATGTCGAGCGGCAGAAACCCAATGTGTTCCGCATGAAGCTGCTCGGCGCCGAGGTCCGCCCGGTGACTTCCGGAGCGGCGACGCTGAAGGACGCGATGAACGAGGCGATGCGCGACTGGGTCGCCAACGTCGCCGATACCTACTACCTGATCGGCACCGTCGCCGGGCCGCACCCCTATCCGATGATGGTGCGCGATTTCCAGTCGGTGATCGGCGATGAGGCGCGCGCCCAGATCCTCGCCGCCGAAGGCCGGCTGCCGGATGCGGCGGTCGCCTGCGTCGGCGGCGGCTCCAATGCCATCGGCCTCTTTCACCCCTTCCTCGATGAGCCGGCGGTGCGGCTGATCGGCGTCGAGGCTGCCGGGCGCGGCATCGACACCCACGAACACGCCGCTAGCCTCAATCGTGGCCGCCCCGGCGTGCTGCATGGCAACCGCACCTATCTGCTGCAAACCGCCGACGGCCAGATCGAGGAGGCGCACAGCATCAGCGCCGGGCTCGACTATCCCGGCATCGGCCCCGAGCATGCCTGGCTGCACGATGCCCGCCGTGTCGAGTATGTCGCGGTGACCGACGACGAGGCGCTCGCCGCCTTCCAGCTCTGCGCGCAAACCGAGGGCATCATCCCGGCGCTGGAGACCGCCCACGCTTTGGCCTATCTCAAAACCCTCGCCCCGACCCTCGGCCCGGAGGGGGTGATCCTGGTCAATCTCTCGGGCCGCGGCGATAAGGATATTTTTACCGTCGCGCAGCATCTGGACGCTCGCCTGTGAGCCGGATCGCGGGGCGCTTCGCAGCCCTCCGGCGCGCCGGGCGCGGTGCCTTCATCCCCTTCATCGAGGCCTTCGATCCCGACCGCGCGACCAGCCTCGCGCTGCTCAAGGCGCTGCCGGGGGCCGGCGCCGATCTGATCGAGATCGGCGTGCCGTTCTCCGACCCGATGGCCGATGGCCCGATCATCCAGGCGGGGGGGCAGCGCGCGCTCAAGGCCGGCGCCAGCCTTGCCGGCACGCTCGCGATGGTGCGCGACTTCCGCGCCGAGGATACCGCAACGCCGGTGATCCTGATGGGCTATCTCAACCCCATCCTCGCCTATGGCCCGCGGCGCTTCTGCGCCGATGCCGCCGATGGCGGGGTGGATGGGCTGATCGTCGTCGATCTGCCGCCCGAGGAAGCCGATCTCCTCGCCCCGCATGCCGAAGCGCAGGGGATCGATATCATCCGCCTCATCGCGCCGACCACCGATGACAGGCGTCTGCCGCGCGTGCTCGCCGGCGCCGGCGGTTTCATCTATTACGTCGCGATCGTCGGCGTCACCGGCACGCGCAGCGCCGCCGCCGCCGATCTCGCCGAGGCGATCCCGCGTTTGCGTCACGCAACCGACCTGCCGATCGCCATCGGTTTCGGGATCAAAACCCCGGAACAGGCGGCCGAAGCGGTTAGGCTCGCCGATGCCGCCGTCGTCGCCTCAGCCCTGATCGAGACGCTCGCCGAAACCCTGATCGGCGGCCAGGCCGGACCGGATACGGTGACGCGGGTGCTGGCGCAGATCCGCGCCATCGCCGCCGCGGTGCGCCGCGCGCGCGCCTAGGTCCCCTTCCCTATCCTCCGGAGCAGCGATGAACTGGCTCAGCGAATATGTCCGCCCGAAAATCCGCACCCTGCTCGGGCGGCGCGAGATCCCGGACCATCTCTGGCACCAATGCCCCTCCTGCCAGCAGATGATTTTCGAACGCGATCTCGAACGCGGGCTGAAAGTCTGCCCGCATTGCGGCCACCACATGCGCGCGAGCGCCGCCGAGCGCCTCGCCTGGACGCTCGATGACGGGGGGACGCGCATCGAATTGCCCAAAGTACCGGCCGATCCGCTGCGCTTTCGCGACACCAAGCGCTATGCCGACCGGCTCAAGGAGGCGCGCGAAAAAACCCATCTTCCCGATGCCCTGCTGGTCGCCCACGGCACCATCGCCGGGCACAAAGCAGTGGTCGCGGCGATGGCGTTCGAGTTCATGGGCGGCTCGATGGGAGCGGCGGTGGGCGAGGGCATCCTCGCCGCCGCGCAGCTCGCAGTGCTCCAGGCCGCCCCCCTGATCGTCTATACCGCCTCGGGCGGCGCGCGCATGCAGGAGGGCGCGATCAGCCTGATGCAGATGCCGCGCACGGTGATCGCGACGCGCCTGGTCAAGGAAGCCGGCCTGCCCTTCATCAGCGTGCTCACCGATCCCACCACCGGCGGTGTCACCGCGAGCTTCGCCATGCTCGGCGATATCCAGATCGCCGAACCCGGCGCGCTGATCGGCTTCGCCGGGGCGCGGGTGATCGAGCAGACGGTGCGCGAAAAACTGCCCGAAGGCTTCCAGCGCGCCGAATACCTGCTCGCGCATGGGATCCTCGATGCCGTGGTGCCACGCCCCGAGATGAAGGCGACGCTGGCGCGGCTGATCTCCCTGCTCACCCTCAAGGACGCCGCGTGAAGACATTTCCGCCGCCCGAGCCCGGCTTCGGGCCGGCGCTTTCGCCGATCGTCGCGCGCCTGCACGCGCTCCATCCGGTGCTGATCGATCTCAGCCTCGGCCGGCTGGAGCGCCTGCTCGCCCGGCTCGGCCATCCCGAGCGCCGCCTGCCGCCCGTCATCCACATCGCCGGCACCAACGGCAAGGGCAGCACCGCCGCCTTCACCCGCGCCATCGCCGAGGCGGCGGGATTGTCCGCCCATGTCTATACCTCGCCGCATCTCGTGCGCTTCAACGAGCGCGTGCGCCTCAACGGCCGGCTTGCCCGCGACGATCAACTGCTCGATGCGCTCGCCGAGATCGAGCGGGTCAACGAGGGCGCGCCGATCACCGTGTTCGAGGTGATCACGGCGGCGGCTTTCCTGCTCTTCGCCCGCCATCCCGCCGATCTCGCGGTGATCGAGGTCGGGCTCGGCGGCCGGGCGGATGCGACCAACGTCATCCCCCGCCCGGCGGCCTCGGCCATCACCTCGCTCTCGCTCGATCACCGCGAATTCTTGGGCGAGACGCTCGCCGCCATCGCCGGAGAGAAAGCTGGCATCCTCAAGCCTGGCGTGCCCGCCATCACCGGGGCGCAGGACCCCGAAGCGCTGGCCGTGCTCGACGCCCGCGCCGCCGTTCTCGGCATCGGGCTTGCCGCGCGCGGGCGCGACTGGCAGGCCGCGGCCGAGGCCGGGGGCTGGCGTTTCACGGATCGGCACGGCAGCCTGTTTTTGCCCCTCCCGGACCGGCTGCCGGGGGCGTTTCAGTTGGATAATGCCGGCATCGCCATCGCCACCCTGCGCGCGGCAGGCTTCGCCTGGCCGGAGAATATCTGGGCGGCGGGGGTCGCCGCGGCGGAATGGCCGGGGCGCCTGCAACGCCTGCACGGCGCGCTCGCCGCGCTGCTGCCGCCAGATTGGGAGTTGTGGCTCGATGGCGGACATAATCCTGGCGCCGGCCAGGCCCTGGCCGAGCATCTGGCGACGCGCTGGTCGGATCGGCCGGTGCATCTCATCGTCGGCATGAAACAGACCAAGGACGCGCGCGCCTTTCTCTCGCCGCTCCTCGCCCACGCCGCCTCGCTCCATGCCGTGGCCGAGAAGGGGCAGCATCTCGCCTTACCGGTCGCGGCCATCATCGCCGCGGCCGACGGCCGCGCGCTTCCTAGCCACAGCGTGCGCGCGGCCCTCGCGGCCCTCCCCGAGGAGGGTCCGCCGGCGCGCGTGCTGATCTGTGGCAGCCTCTATCTCGCCGGCGAGGTGCTCAGGCACGAGCTTTGGGAGCACGATTCCTGCGCGCGATGACCTGAAGCCCGGGCTTGCGATTGGGCAAAATCCACACAAGATCGAATTGCCCCGCCAGCGCCGCCCGCATGCCGGCGCGTGAGAACAGCGTCAGATGCTCGGGCGGCTTGACTTCGGGCCATTCCAGCAGGGCCTCGCGCACCGAGCGGTGCCCGGCATCGGGCGTGGTGATCAGCGCGATCCCGCCCGGCGCCACGACAGTGCCCAGGCGCGCGAGAAAATCCC
The DNA here is from genome assembly GCA_021801255.1 of Pseudomonadota bacterium. Classification (GTDB taxonomy): domain Bacteria; phylum Pseudomonadota; class Alphaproteobacteria; order Acetobacterales; family Acetobacteraceae; genus Acidibrevibacterium. The sequence goes on along the minus strand of JAJYYH010000051.1, from coordinate 20,823 downwards.
TAGGCTCGGGAACATGCTCGACCACTTCGGTGCATTGGACCAAATCGAAATATTGCCCCGGCGCGAGTGTCTCCAGCGTGCCGACGAGAAAACGATTCCCCGGAAACCGCCGCGCCGCCGCCGCGACCGCGCTGGCATCGAGTTCGAGGCCGGTGGCGGTGAAACCACTGCGCCGCGCCGCCTCGACGGCGCAGCCGATATTGCAGCCGATATCGAGAAACCGCCGCCCGCGCGTCAGGAATTTGAGCGCGAAAATCCGCCGCCGCTCCAGCGCCAGCTTGCGCGGGATTTTCTCGGCATAGCCGGGATTGCCGTGATAATGCTGATAAAACTGCTCCAGCAGCGCGGGCGGCGGCACACGATCGGCGAACAGCGTCGCGCAATCCTCGCACACCAGGAAAGCCTCGAAGCCGAGCGCCGGCTCCGCCGCCATGGCGCGGGCGAAATCGCGCCGCGAATCGATGCTCGCTTGCGCCACCACCTGCCAATCCGCGCGAGTGAAGGCGACCCGCAGACGCGCGCTGCCGCAGGCCGGGCAGCCTGTCCGGCGGACGATATCCATGGACTTAGACAGGCAAGGCGAGGGCTCTGCCCTCGACCCGCTGGGGCCAGAGGCCCCACACCCCATGACGGATTGCAAAGGCTCCGCCTTTGCTGGGGTCCAGGGGCAAAGCCCCTGGTCTTGCCTTGCTCACCTAGAACGGTATCTCGTCGTCAAGATCGCTGGCCGGCGGCTCCCACGCACCGCCCGCGGCACCACGCGGCGCAGCGGCGGGGGGGCGCTCGGCGCGCGGCGCCGGCGCTGCCACTGCGGCACCGGCCTCGGCATTGCGCCCATCGAGCATGGTGAGTTCGCCGCGAAAGCGGCCGAGCACCACTTCGGTGGTATACTTCTCCTGGCCACTCTGGTCGGTCCATTTGCGGGTCTGTAGCGCGCCCTCGACATAGACCTTGCTGCCCTTGCGCAGGTAGCGCTCGGCGACCTCGCCCAGGCGATCGTTGAAAATTACCACGCGGTGCCACTCGGTGCGCTCCTTGCGCTCGCCCGAGGCGCGATCGTTCCAGGTCTCGCTGGTGGCGAGGGTGAAATTCACGATCTTGGTGCCGTCCTGGGTGTTCCGCACCTCGGGGTCGCGGCCGAGATTGCCGATCAGGATCACCTTGTTCACACTGCCAGCCATGGCGGCCACTCACTCCTCGCGCGGGATAATGGGGCCATACTAGGCTGCGGCGTCGGCCTTTCCAAGCCTCCCCCTTTGCAAGGGCGCCGGCGGCTGCCATATGCCCCTCTGGCTCCCGAATATCCCATTTTCCCCGGAACCCCCGCATGGCCGGCTCCATCCTCGTGCGCGGCGCGCGCGAGCATAATCTCAAGAATATCGACGTCGCCATCCCGCGCGATAGCCTGACCGTGATCACCGGGCTTTCCGGCTCGGGCAAGTCCTCGCTGGCCTTCGACACGATCTATGCCGAGGGCCAGCGGCGCTATGTCGAGAGCCTCTCCTCCTACGCGCGGCAATTTCTCGAACTCGCCGGCAAGCCCGATGTCGATAGTATCGAGGGGCTCTCTCCGGCGATCTCGATCGAGCAGAAGACGACGAGCCACAACCCGCGTTCGACGGTCGGCACCGTCACCGAAATCCACGACTACATGCGCCTGCTCTGGGCCCGCGTCGGCGTGCCCTATTCGCCAGCGACTGGCCTGCCGATCGAGGCGCAGACGGTGAGCCAGATGGTCGATCGCATCCTGGCGATGCCGGAGGGCACGCGGCTGCTGCTGCTCGCGCCCATGGTGCGCGATCGCAAGGGCGAATATCGCAAGGAACTCGCCGAGTTGCAGCGCCGCGGCTTCACCCGCGTCAAGGTCGATGGCACGCTTTATGAAATTGAGAAAGTGCCGGCACTTAATCGCAAGCTCAAGCACACGCTGGAAGTGGTCATCGACCGGGTGGTGGTGCGCGCCGATATCGCGGCACGGCTCGCCGATAGTCTAGAGACCGCGCTCGGCCTCGGCGACGGCATCGTGTACGCGGAAAACGCCGCGGGCGGTGAGCGCACGACCTTTTCATCGCGCTTCGCCTGCCCCGAAAGCGGTTTCACCATCGAGGAGATCGAACCCCGCCTGTTCAGCTTCAACAGCCCGCATGGCGCCTGCCCGGCCTGTGACGGATTGGGCGTGGAGAGCTTCTTCGACCCCGATCTGGTGGTGCCGGATGACCGGCTGAGCCTCGCCGAGGGCGCGATCGCGCCCTGGGCGCGCGCCGATCAGCCCTATTACGCGCAGACCCTGCAAAGCCTGGCGCGCCACTTCAAGGCGAGCACCCGCATGGCCTGGCACGATCTGCCCGAGAAATTGCGTGCGGTGATCCTGTTCGGCAGCGGCGAGACGCCGATCACCATCAGCTACAAGGACGGCGTGCGCGCCTATAGCGTCACCAAACCGTTCGAAGGCGTGATCCACAATCTCGAACGCCGGCTGCGCGAGACCGACAGCGTTTGGGTGCGGGAGGAACTCTCGCGCTATCAGGCGGAAAAGCCCTGCGCCGTCTGCCATGGCGCGCGGCTCAAGCCGGAGGCGCTAGCGGTCCGGGTCGCGGGGAAAAACATCGCGGAGGCGTCCGAGCTTGCCATTCGCGCGGCGCATGAATGGTTCGCGGGGGTGGCCGCGACGCTGACGCCGCAGCGTCTCGCGATCGCCGGGCGCATCCTCCGCGAAATCGGCGAGCGGCTGCAATTCCTCGTCGATGTCGGACTCGATTATCTGACGCTGGCGCGCGGCTCGGCCTCGCTCTCGGGTGGCGAGAGCCAGCGCATCCGCCTCGCCAGCCAGATCGGCGCCGGGCTGACCGGCGTGCTCTACGTGCTCGATGAGCCCTCGATCGGGCTGCACCAGCGCGACAACGCGCGCCTGCTGGCAACCCTTCGCCGCCTGCAAAAACTCGGCAACACGGTGCTGGTGGTCGAGCATGACGAGGAGGCCATCCGGAGCGCCGATCATCTGATCGACATGGGTCCGGCGGCCGGCATGCATGGCGGGCGCGTCATCGCCGAGGGCACGCCGGCCGAGGTCGCGGCCAATCCGCACTCGCTCACCGGGGCCTATCTTGCGGGCCGCGCGCGCATCCCCGTCCCCGCCACGCGCCGGCCCGCCGCGGCCGGGAAAATGCTGAAAATCATCGGCGCGCGCGGCAACAATCTGAAGTCGCTCGACGCTGCCATCCCGCTCGGCACCTTCACCTGCGTCACCGGGGTTTCCGGGGGCGGCAAATCGACCTTGATCGTCGATACGCTTTATAAGGCCGCCGCGCGTCGGCTGATGGGCGCGGCCGAGGTGCCGGCGCCGCATGAGCGCATCATGGGGCTCGAATTCCTCGACAAGATCATCGATATCAACCAATCGCCGATCGGCCGCACGCCGCGCTCCAACCCGGCGACCTACACCGATCTCTTCGCCCCGATCCGCGACTGGTTCGCCGAACTCCCCGAGGCCCGCGCCCGTGGCTACAAGCCCGGCCGTTTCAGCTTCAACGTCAAGGGCGGGCGCTGCGAGGCCTGCCAGGGCGATGGGCTGATCAAGATCGAGATGCACTTCCTGCCCGATGTCTTCGTCACCTGCGATGTCTGCAAGGGCAAGCGCTATAATCGCGAAACCCTGGAAGTGAAGTTCCGCGACCGCTCGATCGCCGATGTGCTGGACATGACGGTCGATGAGGCGCTGCCGCTGTTCAGCGCGCAATCGCGCATCCGCGACCGGCTGCAAATACTTCAGAAAGTCGGGCTCGGCTATATCCGGCTCGGCCAGCAGGCGACGACGCTTTCGGGCGGCGAGGCGCAGCGCATCAAGCTCGCCAAGGAACTCGCCCGCCGCGCCACCGGCCGCACCCTCTATATCCTCGACGAGCCGACCACCGGGCTCCATTTCGAGGATGTGCGCAAGCTGCTCGAGGTGCTGCACGCCCTCGTCGATCAGGGCAACACGGTGGTGGTGATCGAGCATAATCTCGAGGTCATCAAGACCGCTGACTGGATTGTCGATCTCGGCCCGGAGGGCGGGGAGGGCGGCGGGCGCATCGTCGCCGAGGGCACGCCCGAGACCATCGCGGCAAGCGCGGCGAGCTATACCGGCCATTTCCTGGCACCCCTCCTGGCGCCCGCCCCGCGCCCGGCCCGCGCGCGCAAGCGGGCCTGAGATGCCGCCCGGCGTGGTCGGGAAAAAATGGCGCCGGCCACGCCGGTTCGATCGTAACCTGATCGTCATCGGCGCCGGCTCGGCGGGTCTCGTTGCCGCCTATCTCGCCGCCTCGCTCCGCGCCCGCGTGACGCTGATCGAGGCCGCCCGCATGGGCGGGGATTGTCTGAATACCGGCTGCGTGCCGTCCAAGACGCTGATCCACGCGGCGCGCGCCGGAGAAAACCACGCCCAGGCGCTGGCACGGGTGCGCGCCGCGATCGCGGCGATCGCGCCGCATGATTCCGTCGAACGCTACGAGGCGCTCGGAGTCGAGGTGCGGCATGGCGCGGCGCGCCTTCTCGATCCCTGGCATGTCGCGATCGCCGGCGAGACGCTGAGCGCGCGCGCCATCGTCATCGCCGCCGGCGCCGCGCCGCTCATCCCGCCGATCCCGGGCCTCGCCGAGGCGCCCTATGTCACCTCCGAGACGCTTTGGGATCTTGAGGATCTGCCCAAGCGCCTGGTGATCCTCGGCGGGGGGCCGATCGGCTGCGAATTGGCCGAGGCGTTTGCCCGGCTCGGCGCAGCGGTGAGCCTCGTCGAGCTGGCCGATCGCGTGCTCAACCGCGAGGACGAGGAGGTTTCAGCCCTGCTTTCCTCGGCTCTGGCGCGTCGGGGGGTCGTGGTACTCACCGGCCACCGCGCGCTCGCGGTTACGCGACAGGGCGGGGATTTCACCCTCGGCGTCGTGGGAAAGGATGGCGGCCGCGCGTTGCCGTTCGATCGGCTGCTGGTCGCGGTCGGGCGCCAGCCGCGCGTCACGGGGTACGGGTTGGAGGAGATTGGTGTGGCGCTCGGGGCCGCCGGCACCATCGCCACCGATCCCTGGCTGCGCACCAATTTCCGCCATATCCTGGCCTGCGGCGATGTCGCCGGCCCCTGGCAGTTCACCCACATGGCCGGCTATCAGGGCGGCTATGCCGCGCTGAACGCGCTGTTCGGCGGGCTCTGGCGGCTCCGCCCCGACACCCGGGCGGTGCCGGCGGTGACCTTCACCACCCCCGAGATCGCCCGTGTCGGACTGAACGAGCGGGAGGCGCGGGCGCGGGGCATCGGCTGCGAGGTGACGCGCTATGCATTCGCCGACCTCGACCGCGCGATCATCGAGGACGAGACTGAGGGATTCGTGAAAATCCTCACCCCGCCGGGCAAGGATCGCATTCTCGGCGCGACCATCGTCGGCACCGCCGCCGGCGAACTGATCTCCGAAATCACGCTGGCCATGCGGCATGGCCTGGGGTTGAAAAAACTGCTCGCCACCATCCACCCCTACCCGACACGGAGCGAGGCGCTGCGCGCGGCGGCTGGGCTGTGGCGGAAAAACCACGCCGCCCCCGGCCTGCTGGCGCTGCTCGCGCGCTTCCATGCCGGGCGGCGCGGCGCCGGCTATTTTGTCCCCAAGGCCTGATAGCCGGCGATCGCATCGGCGACCTGATCGGCGGAGAGGTCCTTGCCAAGCAGTTTTTCCGCCCCTGCGGTATCACCCGAGAGAGTCAGCGCCACGGCGAGATCCTGGCGCGCGCGCGGCGTCGCGTCCGGGTTTTCGGCGATCGGGCGGAGAATGCGCAGCGCCTCGGCGGGCTTGCCAGCCAGTGCCAGGGAAAGCCCATAGTTGATCTGGATCGCTGGGTTCTCCGGGGTTACGGAGATTGCCGCGCGATAGGCGGTCTCGGCATCGACGTGCCGGCCCTGGAGATCGCGGGCGATACCGAGATCGTTCTCCGCGGCCGCGTTGTGCGGCTCGCGGGCCACGATCTCGGTGAGAATCGACTCCGCCGCCGCCGGGTCGGTGGCGAGCCGGGTGCGCGCGAGCCCGATCCGCGCCGGGATATTGTCGCGATCGAGGCCCAGCGCATGGGTATAGCTTGCCGCCGCGTCGTCCCGCCGGCCAAGTTCGAACAGGGCATCGCCGCGGCGTACCATGGCGCCGACATCGCGCGGATGTCTGGCCAGGATATCCTCGCTCATTTGCAGCGCCAGCGCCGGCGCGCCGCCGGCCAGCGCGGCATCGACGACGCGCAGTGTCGGCACCGCGGCCTCGGTCGCCGGCGGGCGCGGCGGCGGCAAGTTGTCGAGCGGGCGCGGCTTGCCGCTGCAGTCCGCGAGCGCGAGCAGCGTGATCCCGAGCAACGCGGGCCTGGACAGCACACCAATGACGATCAGCCGGGTACGCATTTTGCGCCCTCTCGTTGATAATCCGGCGTTCAATGGCTGGCCAATCGCACCACCTGAAGGATCGCCGGGCCAGCCACGACCAGGAACACGCAAGGCAGGATGAAGACAATCATCGGCAAGGTCAGCAGCACCGGCAAACGCGCCGCCCGCGCCTCGAACCGCGCCAGCATCTCCTGACGCATCTCGGCGGCCAGCGTGCGCAGCGCCTGGGAGAGCGGCGTGCCGTATTGGATGGTCTGGATCAAGGTCGTGCCGAGCCGCTTGAGATCCTCGAGCCCGGTGCGTGCGCCGGCGTTCTGCAAGGCGATGCGGCTGTCGGTGATGATGCGGAGTTCATGGGCGGTAAGATCGAGTTCCTGGGCAACCTCGGGGTGAGCATGGCGGATTTCGATTGCGACACGGTTAATGGTGGCTTCGAGCGCCAAACCCGCCTCGGAACAGATCACCATGAGATCGAGCGCATCCGGCAGGCCGCGTTGCAGCCGGCGAACATAGCGCCGGCGCAGCCAGCGGGTGCCGAAATCCGGCGCCAGCATGCCAATGACCGCGGCGGCGAGCGCCAGTCCGGCGCGGCTCAGCGTGGCTAGCGCCAGCGCGCGGGTGAGCAGCAGCGCGATCAGCGGCAGCGCCGCCATCAGCACCAGCTTGCTGCCGATGAAGAGCCCGAGACCGTTGCCACGGCGAAACCCGGAAGCCGCCAGCGTCTGCTCGAAATCCGCTAGCGTGCGCGCTGAGAGCAGCCCGCTGCGCCCGATGGCGTTGCCGAGCGCCGCAATGGCACGCACGACCATCGGCCCCTCCGGCCCCGCGCCGGCAACCACCGCGCCGCGCGCGAGCCGCACGGCGCGGATGCGCCGCGCCAGGCGATCGGCGCGGACGGCATTGCGCAGCGCCGCCGCCAGCCCACCGAGCACGCCGAGCAGACCGCCGGCAAGCAGCAGCAGAACAGCCGGCGAGAGGCTCATGAGAGGCTGCGCCGGATGGTGATGCGCATGACGAACAGCCCCGCGCCGAGCAACAGAATGGCGAGCGAAAGCACATGCTGCCCGCCCGGATCGGTGAACAACAGGCTGAGATAGGCCGGGTTCATGAACCACAGCCCAAGCCCGGCGATGAGCGGCAGGGCGGCGAGAATGCCGGCGCTGGTATTGGCCTCGGACGCCAGCGCCATGCCGCGCGCCTTGAGAGCCACGCGCTTGCGGATGACCTCGGCGAGGTTATCGAGCGTCTCGGCCAGCCCGCCGCCGGTCTGGCTCTGCAGGGCCAGGGCGGTGGCGAAAAAGCGATATTCCGGCATCTTGTTGCGCCGGCTCATGCGTTGCAGCGCCTCCTCCATCGGCATGCCGATGGCGATTTGATCGGCGAGGCGGGCGAACTCCAGGCCGGTGGGCGGGGCGATCTCGCGCGAGACCAGGCGCAGCGCCTCGCCCACCGGAATGCCGACGCGCACCGAGCGCACGATCATCGCCAGCGCGTCGGGAAACTGGCGGTACAGCACATCGGTGCGGCGGCGGTCCCACCAGGCGAACAGATTGCGGCTCAGCCAGATGGTGGCGAGCGGCATGGCGAGATAGGCGGCCAGGCCGATCAGCCCGGCGGCAAGCCCCGCGCCATACCAGGCGATCCCGGAAGCCGCCAGCAGCACCAGCCACCAGCGCGCCGGGTGGAGATCGGGATGTTCGGGGTCGAAGCCGAACACCGCGGCCAGTGCCAGCATCGCGCCGCGGAGCTGCTGCCGGTCGACCAGGCGCAGAAGCGAGGGCGGCGCCGCATTCCGGGCGCCACCATGCTGGGCGGCCACGACCGCCAACCGCTCGGCGAGCAATTGCTGGCGGCGGAGCGCGCGCACCAGAACCAGCGTGCTGCCACCGAGCCCGAACAGGGCAAGAAAAGAACAGAGCAGGAGGATGCGGATCAAGCCTCGCCCTCCTGAAGCGCGCTGAGCCAGGCGCGGTCGAGGCCGAAATAGGCGAGGCGATCCTGAAAACTCGGCCGCGCCCGGCTGACGCGGTATTTGCCGTGGAGCTTGCCGTCCAGCCCCTCGCCCGCGACCTCGAAGAGAAAGATGTCGTTTAATGTCACGGTCTCGCCCTCCAGCCCGCAGACCTCGGTGACCTGGGTGACCCGCCGCGTGCCATCGCGCTGCCGCTCGACCTGGACGATGAGATCGACGGCGCCAACGATCTGGGTGCGGATGGCGCGCGCGGGCAGACCCATATTGCCCATCTGCACCATGTTCTCGATGCGCGTCAGGGCGTCACGCGCGGTATTGGCGTGGATGGTGGACATCGAGCCGTCATGGCCGGTGTTCATCGCTTGCAGCATGTCGAAAGCCTCGGCGCTCCGCACCTCGCCGATGATGATGCGGTCGGGGCGCATGCGCAGCGCGTTGCGCATGAGATCGCGCTGCGTCACCTCGCCGCGCCCCTCGAGGCTTGCCGGGCGGGTCTCCATGCGCACGACATGCGGCTGCTGCAATTGCAGCTCGGCCGCGTCCTCGACCGTGATGATGCGTTCGCCGGGATCGATGAGGCGCGACATCGCGTTCATCAGTGTCGTTTTGCCCGACCCCGTGCCGCCCGAGATGATGACGTTGAGCCGCGCCCGCGCCGCGACCTCGAGAATCCGCGCGACCTGCGGGGTGAGCGAGCCGAACTCGATCAGTTTGGCGAAGTCGATCATGCGGCGCGAGAATTTGCGGATCGAGAGATAGGGGCCATCGAGGGCGAGTGGCGGAAAAACGATATTGACGCGCGAGCCGTCGCGCAGTCGGGCATCGACCATCGGGCTCGATTCGTCGATGCGCCGGCCGACAGCGGAAGCGATGCGCTGGCAAATGCTCGCGACATGCCCAGCATCGCGGAATTTCGTGGCCGATAGCTCGACCCGGCCGTACCTTTCGATGAACACCCGATCCGGCCCATTGACCATGATATCGGTCACCGCGTCGTCCTCCAGCAGCGGCTCCAGCGGGCCATGGCCGAGCATGTCATTGACGAGATCGCTGGCGAGATTCTTCTGGTCCTGGCCGTTGAGCTGGAAGCGGCGTTCGGTGGCAATCTCGGCGACCAGTTTTTCGATCTCGGCGAGCAGGCGCTCGGGCGGCATGGTGGAGACCGCGGCCGGGTCGATCTGGGCGAGGCAGAGCGCGCGCAATTCATGGATCGGGCTGGCCACGACGGCGGTGAGCGGCAGGGCGCGCGGCGCGCTCGCCTGGGCGGATGAAGGCGGGGGCGCCGCTCCCGCCGGCGCTGGGGTCTCCGTGTGGCGGCGGCCAAAAGTGATCCGCCCGCTCATTTCCAGAACCCGAACAAGCCACGGCGGCGGCGCTTGTCGCCGAGCAGGCTGGCGAGCTGGCCATTGGCGGCGAGCGAGGATTCGAGCAGGCGCACGAACGCCACCTCGCGGGCAAGCTCGATCATGCCGCGGCGGAATTCGCCGCGAAAGGCTCGATTGGGCTCGCCGAGGCTGATCGCACTCCCCACCTGGCGCGGCAGATCGGGGATAACGACGTCGATCTTCATCCCCAACACCTCCTCGATCTGGGCCCGCGTCAGCCCCCCCGGCTGGCCCGCGCGATTGAGCACGACGACCGGCCGGCGCGGCTGTAGCGGGCCATTCGGCAAGGCGAGCAGGCGCAGCATCTCGCGCGCCCCGGCCAATGTCGGCGGCGTGACGAGAACGCGCTGATGCGCGGCATCGAGCAGCTCGCGATTGAAGGGCAGTGGGCGTGGCGCCACGTCGGCCACGACAAAATTATAGCGCAGGCGCAGGGCGTCGAGCAGCAGCTCGGTCGCGCCGCTCGCCTGCTTCACCGGTGCGCCGAGCGGCTCCTCGCCAGCGAGAATGTGCAGGCGCTCATCGACCGGCTGGCCGGCGCGCTCGACGAAGAGATCATCGATGCGCTCCGGCGTCTCGAGCGCGGTACGCAGGCTGCTGGTGGTCCGCGCGTCGAGTTGCAGGGCCGCCGAGCCGGTATGGAGGTCGCTATCGAGCAGCAGCGTATGGCGGCGCGCCGCGACCCCGAAATGCCAGGCGAGATGCACGGCGATGGTGGTCGCCCCCGCGCCGCCGCGGGTGCCGGTGACGGTAACGACGCGCCCGCCCTGCATCTTCTCATAGACGCTCGATCGCGGATCGAGCTGGGCGCCGAAATGCCGCGCCACCATGTCGCGCGTCAGCGGCTTGTAGAGATATTCGAGCGCGCCGAGGCCGCGTGTCACCTGGCGATAGAAATTCACGTCGTCCTTGTCGCCGATCACCAGCACGCGGGCATCCGGCTCGACCACCTCGGACATGGCGCTGAGCGCGGTGAGCGGCTGCTCCTCGCCGCTGACATCGACGATGAGGGATTGCGGCGTTGGCATGCGCGCGAGCGCCGTGGTGGCGGCGCGGATATGGGCGCGGCGGATGGCGATGCCTTGGGGGAAAATCTGGGTCAGCGTCTCGCGGAGAACGCTTTCGCTCTCGCCATCGGTGACGAAGGCGAGCAGCGGCAAGCGGTCCGAGCGCCCGCTGGCGCCCTCCGGGCTGACGAGCGTCGCCCGATCGCCGTCGGCGACCATCAGTAGCCAGCCCCCGCCGCCGGCGCCGCCGGGGGGGGAGCGGCCGGGGGCGGCGCGCCGCCGCTATCACCCCCACCCGTGCCGTTCGAGCCGGGGCTGAAGGGGGTCGCATCGAGGGCGGGCAGCGGTTTTACCCGGTCCTCGCGGAGCCGCGTCACCGGCGCGGTCGCGAGCTGGCCATCGGCGCCGGCCTCGCCGTGGCCGCGCACGAGGTCATTGGGATCGGCCGCCATGACCGCGAGATTGGCATCGTTCACCCCGCCGGGGCGCCAGACGCCAGGCCGGTCGAAGGGATCGATCGTGCAGCCCGCCAGCAGGCCGAGCGCGAGCAGGGCCAGCGCGGGCCGCCCAGCGCTGAACAGCCATTTGGCCGGCAGCCTTTTGGCCGGCCAGGGCTGCGCCCCGCTCTCCGGTTGCGACAAGCCGGGGCCAGCTTCCCCAAACCCGCGTCCTGGAAGGGTTCTGTTCATTGCACGATAAATCCAGCATCGCCGGGAACGTGGGCCGCGACCGTCGGCGTCGTTTTCCCCATTTGGCGCATCAGCAGGATGCGTTCGATGTCGTTGGGCACGCGATAGCCCTCCGAGGGGGTATGCAGCGCCGCGGGATTGTCCACCGGCCTGACGATATAGGGCGTGACGATGATGACGAGTTCGGTTTCGTTGCGCTGAAAGCTTTCCGAGCGAAACAGGGCGCCGAGGATCGGGATTTCGCCCAAGCCGAGCACGCTGTTGTCGAGCTGATTGGTCTGATCCTGCAACAGCCCGGCGATGGCGAAGCTTTGTCCCGAGCCCAGCTCGATGGTGGTATCGGCGCGGCGCACCAGAAGTGCCGGAACCGCGATGGAATTGTTGCCGGTGGTGAGCTGCACGGCACCCTGGTTGGTCAGCTCGCTGACCTCGGGGCGGACATGGAGGCTGATCCGTCCCGAACTCAGCACGGTCGGCACGAAGGAGAGCTGCACGCCGTATTGCTGGAACTGCACGGTGGTCTGGCCGAAGGCCTGGGCGATCGGGATCGGGTATTCGCCGCCCACCAGGAAACTCGCGCTCTCGCCGCTGCGCGCCGTGAGGTTGGGCTCGGCCAGGGTGCGCACGAGGTTGTCCTGCGCCAGCGCGTCGATGAGGCCGTCGATGCCAAAACCGCCGCTATTGTAGGCACCGCCCAGGATGCCCGGGGTGAAGGGCGGCGAAGAGAGCGCGGCGGTGGTGGCAAGTGTCGTGGAGAAACGGCCGATATAGCCAAGCTCCTGCCAATTCACGCCAATCTCGCGGACCACCGCGCGGGTCATCTCGGTGATCCGCACTTTCAGGCCGACCTGCACCGAGGCGGCGACGTTGAGGCGGTTTTCCAGCGTGTCGCCGGGCGGCAGGTAGGCACGCGCCACCGATTGGGCTTGCTCGGCCTCGTCGGGGGTGGCCACGTCGCCCTCGAGAATCAACGTTTTGCCCATGATCTCGGCGCGCAGGCCACGCCCCGGAAACAGCCGCGCGAGCGCCGCACTCGCGGCGTCCGCGCCATAGGCCGAGGGCTGCACCACCACCTCATACTGGGCGATGGCGTGGCCGGCGGTATCGAGCGCGGCGACGGTGGTGCGCCCCGGCGCGACGCCGAAAATAAAGAGGCTGGTCGGACTTGCTGGGCGGACCTGCGCCACTTTCGGGTCGGCGGCGAAGACGTTGGCGGCGGGCGCGCGCAGTGCAACAATGCGGCCATTGCCGGCGTCGATGGTGAGCGTTCGTTCGACCATTTCGGGCGGCGGCGCGTTCGCGTGTGGCGCGGCATGGAGCGGGGGCAGCGGCGTCGAGGCCGGCGCCTCCGGCGGCTGCAACGGCATCGGCTGCGCCCCCGCGCGGACGGGGATGGCGATCAGCAGAGCCAGCGCGAGCAGGCGCGGCCCGAGATGCCCGAGCACGCCGGTCAAAAATGAAACTCCTTGCCGTCCGCCGATCCCTGGAACACCCGCACCGTGCTGGGATCGCCGTGCCCGGTCTCGCTCTGTTCGAGGGCGGGAGAAACCTCGCCGGCCCAGGTGATGCTGGTCGGCGGATCGGGCAGGGCCGGTTTTTCCCCGGTGTGATCGGCCGAGCGCACCACCAGCGAGAGATGGCCGAGGCGCATCGCGACCGTCACCGCCTCCGCCTGGTGCGGCGTGACCTCAAGGCTGACAGTGCGCGCCCCCTTGGGCTCCGGCGTATCGGCGCTGGCGCCCTCGATCAAATGCTGGTCGATGGCGATGACGCGGACATTGGTGAGCACGGTTTCGGCGGCGAAGCGTTTGGCCGCCGGGGCGGCTTTGTCCTCGATGGTCTGGGTGAGGATGAGATCGACATGATCGCCGGGCCAGATCAGGCCGGCGCTGCCGCTGATGGCATCGACGCCGACGGTGACGGCGCGGGTGCCGGGCGCCAGCACGGCGGCGAGAAAGCCGTGATCGCCGGGGCGCAGGACGGCATCGGTGGAGATCGGCTCGCCGGCGATCAGGCTGCGCCGCACCATGGCGCCGAGCAGGCTGCTGCGGGTCTCGGGCGTGTCGTGGAAGGCCTCGGCCCGCGCGCTCGCGGCGGGAATTTCAGCGGTCGCCAGATCCTCGGGTTTCAGCAGGCTGCCGGCGTGCAGCGGGCGGGCGCTGGTGACGAGTTTTACCATGGCCGGCGCCGCGGCGCTCGGCTGGGTGGGTGGCCGGGTTGCGATCCAGGCGACAGTGCCGAACCCGGTGAGGCCGAGGGCCATCAGCGCCACCAGGGCGACGCGGAGCAGCATGGCGGATCACCCTTTTATGAGAACGAACAGCGCGCCGGCGGCGATGGCGTTGGCGTAGGGCAGCGAGCCGCGCCGGGCGATCCGCCAGCGCTCGGCGCGGAGCGCGCGGGCGAGAAATCGGCGCCCTAGCGGGCGGGATGCCCGCGTTCCCGGCGGAGACGTGACGACGCGGCGGAGGAAAAGATAAATTCCCGCCAGAACACCCCCGGCCAGGGCCGTCGCCAGCAGCATCCCCGGCACCCGCGCGGGCGGCAGAAAAAGGGCGCAGGCGGCGAGGAGTTTCACATCGCCCCCGCCCATCCAGCCGCGCCGCCAGGCCAGCGCGGCGAGCGCGAAGACGACGAAGGCCACCCCCGAGGCGACCCCCAGCCGTCCGGCTTCGAGCTGCGCCGCGACGCCGAGCAGGGCGAGCGCGAGCGGGATGCGGTCCGGGATCGTGCGTGTCGCCAGATCGCAGATCCCGGCCGTCCCGAGCAGCAAGGCGGCAAGGCCGCCGAGCAGGATTTCCGGTGTCTGGGACACGTTTTGTGTCACCTTGGGGTTGGTGGTTAGCGGTTGAACCGCAGGAAAGCGCGCGGAAGAGAGAGTTCGGTCAGTGAGGAGGTGTCAGAGAGCGTTGGTCACGGCCGTGAAGACGCCCTGAAGTTTCGTGCTGAGCGTCCCGACCGTTCCAACAATTGCAACCGCGATCAGCGAGGCAATCAGCCCGTATTCCAGGGCCGTCACGGCGCGGCGGTCGGTTTTGAGTGCGAGCCAGGTCTTGAGATATTCGAACATGTGTCTGTCCTCGTCCGATGTCGCGCGGCAGCCAGGGCCAACGCGCGGGGGTTGCGTCGCATTGGCTTTTTGCCGGGAGGGCCTCCGGGATGGGAAATGAACGCCCGCGGCCCAATCGAGGGAACTAAAGCATGAGGAGTCTTGCGGATTGGTTAATGAATCTTCGTCTTAAAAATAAACGCCCCGCCTAGCCGCGCTCCGCGAGCCCCGCCCCCAAAAATCCACCATCGACGACGAGGATATGGCCGGTGATGAAGCTGGCCTCCGCGCTCAGGAGAAAACAGGCGGCGCTGGCGATTTCCTCGGGCGCGGCGTAGCGGTGCATCGGCGTGACGCGCGCCCAGGCGGCCCGCGTCGCCGCATCGTGCATCCTGGCGACGAGCGGCGTCTCGACCGGGCCAGGGGCGAGGCAGTTCACCCGCACGCCGGAAGCCGCCAGCTCGGTCGCCATCACCTGGGTCAACACACCGACGCCGCCCTTGGTCGCGCCATAGGCGGCGCGGCCGATATTGCCGCGCAGGCCCGAAACCGAGCCGATGGTGACGATCGCCCCGCCGCCCGCCTTCACCATCTCGCGCGCCACCGCCTGGGCGGTGAGAAACGTGCCGCGCAGGTTGATCGCCACCATGCGATCGAACTCGGCGAGCGGGGTTTCAAGAAAAGAAATATCATGCCCAATGCCGGCCGAGGTCACGAGATAGTCGATCCGGCCGAATTTTTCCCGCGCCGCCGCCACCAGTGCCGCGACCGAGGCAGGATCGGCGACATCGGTGTGCAGCGGCAAAATCCCGCCGCCGGAAAGCGTGGTTTCGCTGGCGCTGATATCGGCGGCGACGACCTCGGCGCCCTCGCGCACCAGCGCCTGGGCGATCGCCTCGCCGATGCCCGAGAAGCCTCCGGTGACGATCGCGGTTTTACCGGAAAATCTCATGCGAGCGGCCCCACCACCGATTGCAGCGCGCCCCAGGCCTCGGGGCCGAGGCGCTTTTGCCACTCCTGATAGAACCCGGCCTGGCGCAGGCGGGCGCGAAAGGCCGCCGGATCGGTCTCGAACACCGTCATGCCCTGGCCCTTGAGCGTGGCGCCGAGCGAGGCGTTCATCCGGGCGACATCGGCGCGTTCCTCCAGGGCGGCGCGGTTGAATTCCCGCGCCACCAGGGCTTGCAGATCGTCGGGCAGGCGGTGCAAGGCTCCGGGGTTGGCGAGCATCCAATAGCCGTCCCACATATGATTGGTGAAGCAGAGATATTTCTGCACTTCGTAGAGCTTCGCGGTCTCGATAATGGCGAGCGGGTTTTCCTGGCCATCGACGATACGGGTTTCGAGCGCCGAATAGACCTCGCTGAAATTGATCGAGGCCGGGGCGGCGCCAAAAGCCTTGAACAGGCTGGTCCAGAGCGGGCTCACGGGAACGCGGATCTTGAAGCCCGCGAGATCCTCGGGCGCGCGGATCGGGCGCGTCGCGGAGGTGATCTGGCGATAGCCGTTGTCCCAGATCTTCTCGAAGGCATAAAGGCCATGCTTGGCGATCTCGCCGCGCACATAGGCGCCGACCGGGCCATCCATCGCCTGCCAGACCTCGGCGTAATCCTTGAACGCGAAGCCGACGCCGTTGATCGAGGCGGCCGGCACCAGGGTCGCGAGTATCGGGCCCGAGAGGGTGAAGAATTCGAGCGCGCCGCTGCGCAACTGGCTGAGCGCGTCGGTGTCGGAGCCGAGCTGGTTGTTGGGAAACACCTGGATTTCGAGCCGCCCCTGGCTCGCCTCGCCGATCCGCTTGGCGGCGGCCTCGGCATGGACATTGAGCGGGTGGGCAGCGGGCAGGTTGCTCGCGTATTTATAGCTGAATTCGGCGCCGCGCGCGCCGCGCCCGAGGGCGACAAGCGGCAGGGAAGTAGCCGCGGCGAGGACGACGCGACGGTGCATGATGGGGTTTCCTCCGATGGATGAACGCGAGCGCACGGAGATTGTGGCAAAAACCGCCGATCCTGCAAAGCGCAGCACGCTCGGCGTCATTCTCGCGGGCGGCGAAGGCCGGCGCATGGGCGGCGCCGACAAGGCGCTTCTGCCGCTCGCTGGCAAACCCCTCCTCGCCCATGTCATGGCGCGGCTCCTCCCGCTGGTCGGAGAGGCCGTGCTCAGCGCCAATGGCGATCCAGCACGATTCGCCGGGTTCGGCCTCATTGTGCTCGCCGATCCGCTCCCCGGCCGGCTTGGCCCGCTCGCCGGGATGCTGGCGGCGATGCTCTGGGCGCGGACGGCGCGGCCGGCGATCCGCGATATTCTGAGCGCGCCCGTCGATACGCCGTTTCTGCCGCCTGATCTGCTTGCCCGCCTCGCGGCAGCGCGGGCCGCCACGCGCCAGCCGATCGCCTGCGCCGCCTCGCGGGCGCGGGAACATCCGGCAATCGCGCTCATCCCGGTCACACTGGCCGACGATCTCGCCCGGTGGCTCGCGCAGGGCGAGCGTCGGGTGGGCGGGTTTCTCGCGCGCCATGGCTACGCGGTCGCGGCGTATGAGGGCGATCCGTTTCTTAATATCAATACGCCGGAAGAGCTTCAGAACCAGGCAAGGGACCTGGCCCCCTGACGGGATACGGCAACCGTCCAATCGGCTCCCATTTTGCAACCACTCACGGTAACGTGATAGATGAGGCTGGGGCAACCCTTTTGGCTGCCTGCGTCTGATGCGCCTGCGGGGCTTGTCGATCCGGTTCATCAGGCGCCTGCAACTGGATACGCGCCTTCAAAATCCGGCGGGCCGAGTGTTTGTCCACTCGGATCAACGTGTCAAGCGGGCTTCGCTCCTCGCCGCCAAGCTTCACGACACATTTCTTTGATTGACGACAAGATCAATGACCGCTGGCGCCAGCCTTGTTCAGGCAGGCACGACGGGGATCTTCTCCTTGCGAAAAACCTTGATTTCCTGGTCATCAATATGGAGATGCGCGCGGACGAGATCGGGCGGGGTGAGCGCCAGCCACTGATTGAGTGAAAGATCAGCGTAGTAGCTGCTTTTGAACATCTCCAGAAAGCGCAGCGTGGAGGTGCCGGTGTTTTCGATGTAATGCCCCATGGCGAACGGCACATAGCCAACATCGCCGGCGCGGAAATCGAACGTGCGCGCTTGGCCGGATGAGGCAAACACCCCCATCCGCGCTTCGCCCTCGATATAGTATTGCCACTCATCGGCATTAGGATGCCAGTGCAGTTCGCGCAGGCCGCCCGGGTCGACCTCGACCAGGGCCGCGGCGATGGTTTTAGAGACTGGAAAATTACTGGAATCGGTGATGCGCACCGTGCCGCTTTTGGTGCGGATCGGTTCCTGGGCAAGCATTTTATGGCTGAAGCTCTGCGGCACCGAGGCGGCGCCCAGCAGCTTGCCCGGGCCGAGCGGCGGCGGCACTGGCGCCTTGAAAATATAGAGCGCGCTCGGGTCGGGGGTGTGGCTGAACAGCTCGGCGGAGGCGCCGAAATTCTTCGCGAGCACCTCGGGGGGGACATGCTTGATCCAGTCGCTGAGAAGAAACGTGCTGTCCTCGTCGAATCCGCCATTATCAAAAACCAGCAGGAACTCGCAGCCATCGGGATCGAGTCCCTGGATCGAATGCGGAATGCCGGAGGGAAAATACCAGAGATCACCGACGCCGACATCATCGACGAAATTGCGCCCCATGGCGTCGATCGCGGTAATGCGGGCGTTGCCGTAGAGCATGTAGGCCCATTCCGCTTCCTTGTGCCAGTGCAGCTCGCGGATGCCGCCAGCATTGAGCCGCATATTGACGCCAGCGATGCTTTTGGAAATTCCCAGTTCGCGTTCGGTGATCTGCCGCGTCCAGCCGCCGCTTTCCTGGCGGATATGGGAATCGGCGTAAGAAAAACGCAAATTGGGCAAGGTGCCGTGATCGGTCGCGGGCGGGTTGATGATATCGGGGTTCTGCATCTCGCGCCCGAGATTGCGCGGCCCCGGATCCGTTCCACCCCAACCCGGTGCCCGGCTCGGCTCAACCTCGCCCGCCGCGGCCGCACGCGCCCCCAATAGGGTTCCCGCGCCGAGCGCCAGACCGGTCAATACCTCACGTCGATTTGCTGGGTTCATGGAAACCCCCCTCCATTCAGATCGTCTCGCCGCTTCCGCCGATACCACAAAGTGAGAGCTTCCCATGTGCCGCGCCAGATGGGAAGCCGCCCGTCCAGGGGAATCGCATATATTAATTAGTCCATAAGTAAGAGTGCCTTCAGGCGGCGTATCTGAGCGACGGCTTTTGAAAGAAGGAGGCGACCTTTCGTGCGTTATTTTGCAACGCTCGCATCGCGCGGCGGACCTTCCTGGCGAAATCGTCCTTGCTGGTGACAACCATGCGGCCGACAGTGTCGGCTCTCAGATGCTTCCAAACCAACTCATCGGGGTTGCGGTCCGGCGAATAAGGCGGAAGGAAGAACAAGCGCAACTTTCCGCTCAAGGTCTGCACGAAAGCGCTGACTTTCTTCGCGCGATGGGTCGAGGCACGATCAACACTCAAGAAGATCTCGCGCTCGGCGTTCTTGATCAGGCGCTTGAGGAATCCGATGAAGGCATCGGCGTTGACGCTGCCCTTGTCGATGATCATGAAGCGCATCTGGCCACGCGCGGTGACCGCCGAAATCAGGCTCATGCCATGGCGAGCGCCGGTCGATTGGACAATCGGCGTCTTCCCTTTTGCGCCCCACGTTCGCCCCGCGTGGTGATCCGAGCGGATATGCGCGGCATCACCGAAATAGACATCAGCCCCGTGCTTCTTCGCCAGCGCCTTGATTGCCGGGTAGTCCTTGTCGAGCCATTGTTGAACAAGGGATTGATTGCGTTCAATCGCTCGATGCAGAGGCTTCTGGCAGGTGATGCCGAGTTGCGCCAACAACCGGCCAACCGAATTGGCCGCCAGCGTCACATTGAATTGCCGCTTTGTCAGCGTGCCCACCATCTCGCGCGTCCACAATGCAAACTCAAATTTCAGTTGCAGCGGGTTCTTCTCGACCACGATTTTGTAAAGCCACCGCAGCTTCTCGCCGTCCAGCTTCGGCGGCCTTCCGAACAATGGTCTCGCCTTCAACGCTCCCCAACCGCCGCGCCGATAATCCGCAAGCCAGCGGTAGATCGCCGTGCGCCCAATGCCAAACACATGCGCCACTACTTCGGGACTTTCGCCTTCCTGAACACGCTGCACCGCGCGTATTCGCAAGGCTTCCAGCGTTGCATGATCCAGCTTGCGAGCGTCATCCTCTCTCATGGCGCCACAGAATCACGCGCGAGGTAAACCGTCAAGGGTAACGTGTACTTACTTATGGACTACTTCATATTAGTAATATAAGAATGCCGGGTATGATGTGGTTGAGCGCACCGACGACGACGTCTCACCAGGGGTCGATAAACCGATGTCCTCGCTGGCCGTGCTTCGCACCCGCCATCGTGACTTTCCGCCCGCGCGCGAGCCAAGCCCGGGTTTCGGCGGGGTCGATCACCGCATCGATCTCGAGAAACGAGGCCATATTGATCGCTTTTCCCTCGTCATAAAGACGCCCAACCAGATTTTCGAACAATGCCTGGCGTTCCGCGACGTTCGCGACCGCTTCGAGTTCGCGACGATAACCCAACCGCACTGCGCCCTCGAGGCCCATGCCACCGAACTCCGCGCTCGGCCACGCGGCGGTGAAGGTCGTTTCATGAAATCCACCGCCCGCCATTGCCATGGCGCCAAGCCCGTAGCCTTTGCGCGTCACCACACAGAACAGCGGCACGCGGAGGGCCGCCCCCACTACGAACATGCGGCAAACATGGCGCACCTGAGCCGTACGTTCTGTCTCCGGACCAACCATGAAGCCCGGTGTGTCGCAAAGACTAACCACGGCCAAGCCATGCGCATCGCATAGTTGCAAAAACCGCGCGGCCTTGTCAGCGCCTGGCGCATCGATAGCGCCGCCGAGATGGAGCGGCTGATTGGCGATTAGCCCAAACGGCTGGCCCGCGATACGGATGAGCGCGGTGATCATGCCCGGTCCAAAATCACGGCGCAGCTCGAGAATGGAGCCTTCATCGGCCAATAATGCAATCAGAGCGCGCATGTCATAGGCGCGCTTGCGATCCTCGGGCACGGCTTCGCGCAGCCGGCGCTGATCGGGGGCTATCCCTTCCGTTACCACATCCCTAATGCACTGACGCATTCTGCCGATTCACAGCAGCCGGCCGGCGTGCGAATCTGGCTGGATGGCACAGACAGTGTGCGTGCTGGTGAGCGCGCGGGACAAGCAGCGGTTGGAGGCGATCACGTCGGACCG
>JAJYYH010000035.1 GCA_021801255.1 Pseudomonadota bacterium | reverse complement strand
GCTGCAAGAGTTCTTGCCAAGATCGATGCCGAGAATCACGATATCCATCGGTCTGCTCCTCTCTCCAAACCAACGGCGATCCTACCCGATCGCCGCGAGAGGGGCGGGCCATCCCATAATCACAAATTCCGCGACCGGCGCGGCGAGGTTCTGTTCATCGACGCCCGCAAGCTTGGCGTCATGGCCGACCGCACGCACCGCGACCTCTCAGACGCCGACATCGCGAAAATCGCCGGCATCTATCACCTCTGGCGGGGCGAGAAGAACGTGCCGGTCGGGGCGGTGGACGGGCTGACCGCGTATGAGGACATTCCCGGCTTCTGCAAGGCGGCGAAGCGCGCGGAGATCGAAAAGCACGGCTTCGTCCTCAGCCCCGGCCGGTATGTCGGCGCGGCCGAGGCGGAGGAGGACGAGGAGCCTTTCGAGGGGAAGATAACGCGTCTGGTGGCCGACCTACGCGCGCAGCAAGCGGACGCCGCGCGGCTGGATGCTGCCATCGCCGCCAACCTGCGGGAGCTTGGGTATGGCGGGTGAGTTTGAACTGATCCAACTTGGTGAGGTTGCCTCCGTCCGATCTGGGTTTGCGTTCAAGAGCAGCGATTGGACCGATAGCGGTGTCCCGGTCGTCAAAATCTCAAATGTGAAGGACGGCCGGCTGGAAATGGATGGCTGTTCCTTTGTTTCTCAAGGAACATCAGACAACGCACCTGACGCCAGGCTCCGTGTTGGTGACATCCTGATTGCAATGACCGGCTATATTGGCGATGTCGCTTTGGTCCGCGATCACAACCTGCCAGTCCTTCTGAACCAACGGGTTGGTCGCTTCGATGTCCGGGATCAGAAGCGCCTCGATGGTCGATTTCTCTTTTATGTTCTCCGGAACCCGGCGGTTCGTCAGGAGATCGAGGGGCTGGGCTATGGATCAGCGCAACCGAACGTTAGCCCGACGCTGA
Source organism: Pseudomonadota bacterium (assembly GCA_021801255.1). GTDB lineage: Bacteria > Pseudomonadota > Alphaproteobacteria > Acetobacterales > Acetobacteraceae > Acidibrevibacterium. Next base: position 29,142 of record JAJYYH010000035.1, on the reverse strand, counting down.
TTCACGGAGTCAAGGTACCGCTGCCACCCCTCCACGAACAACGCGCCATTGCCCACATCCTCGGCACGTTGGATGACCGGATCGAGGCGAATCGGCGGATGGCGGCGACGCTGGAGGAGATGGCGCGGGCGCTGTTTCGCGCCTGGTTCGTCACCTTCGAGCCCGTCCGCGCCAAGGCCGAGGGACGCTGGCGCCCCGGCCAAACCCTCCCCGGCCTCCCCGCCAGCCTTTTCGATGCCTTCCCGGCCAGACTCGACGACGACGGTAAGCCGGAGGGATGGAAGCGGGAACAACTAGGCGCGCATGTGTTGAACTTCGATGCAAAGCGCGTTCCCGTTTCCGGTGGGGAGCGCGCTAAGCGTAAGGGGCCGTTCCCTTATCACGGTGCGACCGGAGTCATGGATTGCATCGATGATTACTTGTTCGACGGCGTCTACCTGCTAGTCGGCGAGGATGGTTCCGTCGCCAAAGAAAACGGTTTGGCATTCACGCAATACGTTTGGGGGAAAATATGGGTGAACAACCATGCCCATGTCCTCCAAGGAAAAGGTTCGGTGTGCACCGAACACCTTCTGCTTTATTTCCAGCATGAGGTAGTAACGCCCTATATCACCGGCGCAGTACAACAGAAGCTTTCTCAGGGACGCATGAATGCTATGCCCTTCATGTATCCAGGGCCGAACCTCTGCAAGGCATTTTCAAATTTGATGGTGCCTCTCTTTGCACGGTATCGCGCCAATGTCGACGAGAGTAGGATTCTTGCCGCGACCTGTGACCTACTCCTCCCCAAGCTCGTCTCAGGTGCGATCCGAGTGAAGGACGCCGAGGCCTTCCTGAAGGCGCGTGGGTTGTGAGCGATCTCCCGCCGCAACCTTTCCTCATGCACGGCGCCCGCGACGCGATGGCGGCGGGACTGGCGCATATCGAGGCGCAGGTGCAGGGCATCGAACGGGCTATCAATGAAAACCCGGGCCTCGCCTTCGATCTCGCCAAGACCTTGGTCGAAAGCACCTGCCGCGCCGTGTTGGTCGAGCGCTCGATCCCGCACGCCGACGCGGATGATCTGCCAAAACTGTTCAAGGCGACGACCCAGCAACTTCCGTTCCTTCCCGCGACAGCGAGCGGCGCGGCCGGCGTGCGGAAAAGCCTCGACAAGACGCTCGGCGGTTTGAACGCAGCCATTCAGGGCATCTGCGAACTGCGCAACCAATGCGGCTTCGCCTCGCACGGCTCCGGCGCGCCGCGACCGGCGATGGAAAGCGTGCAGGCCTTGCTTGCCGCCGAAGCCGCCGACGCCCTCGTCGGCTTTCTCTACCGTGTCCATCGGCAGGACACCGCCAAGCCCATCGCCCGCCCGCAGGACGCGGCCCGCAACGGGGCGTTCGACGAGGCGCTGGACGCCGAATGCGGCGCCTTCATCGTGCGCGACATCAGCCTTCGCGCCAGCGATGCGCTGTTCACGCTGGAGCCGGAAACCTACCGCATCTATCTCGCCGAATTCGATGACGGCGTGGCCGACGTCGCGGCATTGGCCGAAGAGGGAGCCTGACCGATGAACCATCCGGGCTTCAGCGAGTCCGTCGTCGAACAGGCCACCCTCGCCTGGCTGGAAAGCGTCGGCTGGGCGGTCGTCGGCGGCGCCGAGATCGCGCCGGGCGAGCCGGGTGCCGAACGGGAGAGCTACACGCAGGTCATCCTGGAGCGGCGGCTGTTTGATGCGCTGACGCGGCTCAACCCAACCCTCCCGCCCGACGCGCTGGATGAGGCGTTTCGCAAGCTTACCCGCGCGGATGGCGCCGATCTGATCCAGCGTAACCGCGCGCTCCACCGGCTGCTGGTGGACGGGGTGACGGTGGAGTACCGCGACGGCAAAGGCGCCATTCGCGGCGCGCAGGCCCGCGTGATCGACTTCGACGAGCCAGAGCGGAATGACTGGCTCGCGGTCAACCAGTTTAGCGTGACAGAGGCGAAGCAGACACGCCGCCCGGACGTGGTGTTGTTCGTCAACGGGCTGCCGCTCGGGATGATCGAACTCAAAAACGCCGCCAGTGAGACCGCGACGATCTGGAGCGCGTTTCAGCAATTGCAGACCTATCAGGCGGAACTGCCGTCTCTCTTTGCCGCCAATGCGCTGCTCGTCGCCTCGGATGGCTTGGAGGCACGCGTCGGCGTGGTTGGCGCCGGGCGCGAATGGTTCAAGCCCTGGCGGACCATCGCCGGCGAGGCGTTGGCCGACCCACATCTGCCGGAAATTCAGGTGGTGGTCGAGCGGCTGGCCTGTAAGCAACACTTCCTCGCCCTGATCCGCGACTTCATCGTTTTTGAGGATAATAGCAGCAAGATCGTCAAGAAAATGGCGGGCTATCACCAGTTCCACGCCGTGCAGGCGGCAGTGGCCGAGACGTTGCGCGCCGCGGCGCTGGCGCAGGCCGCGAGCGCCGGCGCACGCCACGGCGGCAAGAAGGGCGACCGCCGCATCGGTGTCGTCTGGCACACCCAGGGCTCGGGCAAGAGCCTGACCATGGCCTTTTACGCCGGGCGCATCATCCGCGAGCCGGCGATGGCAAACCCGACCATCGTCGTGCTGACCGATCGCAATGATCTCGACGATCAGTTATTCGGCACTTTCTCCCGCTGCGCCGGCCTGCTGCGCCAGCCGCCGGCGCAAGCGGCGAACCGCGCGCACCTGCGCCAACTTCTGGCGGTTGAGGCCGGGGGCGTGGTGTTCACCACCATCCAGAAATTCCTGCCGGAAGAAAAAGGCGACCGGCACCCGACACTGTCTGCGCGGCGTAACATCGTTGTCATCGCCGACGAGGCGCATCGCAGCCAATATGATTTCATCGACGGCTATGCCCGGAACATGCGCGATGCGCTGCCGCACGCCTCGTTCATCGGCTTCACCGGCACGCCGATCGAGTTGCAGGACGCCAGCACGCGGGCGGTTTTTGGCGACTATATCAGCATCTACGACATCCAGCGGGCGGTGAAGGACGGCGCGACGGTGCCGATCTATTACGAAAACCGCCTGGCCAGGCTCGCGCTGGCCGAGGCCGAGCGACCCAAAATCGACCCCGATTTCGAGGAAGCGACGGAAGGCGAGGAAATCGAGCGGAAGGAGAAGCTCAAGTCGAAATGGGCCCAGCTCGAGGCGATTGTGGGTTCGGACAAGCGGCTGGAACTGGTCGCCAGCGACATCGTCGAGCATTTCGAGAAGCGGCTCGAAGCCATGGACGGCAAGGGCATGATCGTCTGCATGAGCCGCCGCATCGCGGTGGAACTCTATGGCGCGATCGTCAAGCTGCGCCCCGCCTGGCACGGCGATGCGGATGATGCCGGAACGATGAAGGTGGTGATGACCGGCTCGGCAGCCGATCCGCCGGACTGGCAGAAGCACATCCGCGATAAGCCACGCCGCGAAGCATTGGCCAACCGTTTCCGCGACGCCAAGGATCCGTTTCGGCTGGTGATCGTGCGCGATATGTGGCTGACCGGGTTCGACGCCCCGAGCCTGCATACGATGTATATCGACAAACCAATGCGCGGGCATGGGCTGATGCAGGCGATTGCTCGCGTGAACCGGGTGTTCAAGGACAAGCCCGGCGGACTTGTGGTGGACTATCTCGGCCTCGCGCAGGAGCTTAAGCAGGCGCTCGCCACCTACACCGAAAGCGGCGGCACTGGCCGCACCGCGCTCAACCAAGAGGAGGCGGTCGCGGTGATGTTGGAGAAATACGAGATTTGCCGCGGGCTCCTCCATGGCTTTGATTGGTCGGCGTGGAAGACGGGAAGCCCGCAGGAGCGAGTGAGCCTGCTGCCGGCCGCGCAGGAGCGCATCCTGTCGCAGGAGAATGGAAAGAATCGCTTCGTCACGGCGGTGCGCGAGCTTTCCCAGGCATTCGCGCTTGCGGTGCCTCACGAGCAGGCGCTCGGTATCCGCGATGACGTCGCGTTCTTCCAGGCGGTGCGGGCCGCGCTTTCCAAACGGGCTCCGGGCGAGGCCAGGTCTGACGAAGAACTAGATCACGCTGTGCGGCAGATCATCGCCCGCGCGGTGAGCCCTGAGGGCGTGGTCGATATTTTCGCCGCGGCTGGCCTACAAAAGCCCGACATTTCCATCCTGTCGGATGACTTCCTGGCCGAGGTGCGCGGCATGCCGCAGCGCAATCTGGCCGTGGAATTGCTGCAGAAGCTGCTCAGAGGTGAAATCGAGTCTCGCAGCCGCAAGAATCTCGTCCAGGCGCGATCCTTCGCGGAAATGCTGGAGGCGGCGCTGCACCGCTATCAGAACCGGGCCATTGAGGCCGCGCAGGTCATCGAGGAACTCATCGCGCTCGCGAAGGACATGCGGGCCGCCTCGCAGCGGGGCGAGGAACTCGGCTTAACCGAGGATGAACTTGCCTTCTATGACGCACTGGAGACCAACGCCAGCGCCGTTCAGGTTCTTGGCGACGAGACGCTTCGCACTATCGCTCGTGAGTTGGTGAAGATTGTTCGTAAAAACGTCACCATCGACTGGACCATGCGCGAGAACGTCCGTGCGCAATTACGTGTGCTGGTCAAGCGCATACTCAGAAAATACGGATACCCACCCGATAAGCAGGAAAAAGCGACCCGGACTGTTTTGGAGCAGGCAGCACTTCTGTCGGCGGGCTGGGAAGAGTGATCTGATAAAGCGCAAAGAAAGGTTGGCGTTTTATTTGGCATGTCCATCTCCGTCTGCCTCGCTTGTGCCGCGTTGCAGAGCCCACTCCGCCAGGTGAAAGTGCCTGGCAATGGTCAAAAGCCGGGCAAGTCATCTGGACCAGAACTGCACCCACCCAAGAAACTGGCAGCCAAAGCCGTAGCCCTCGTCACCAATCACAAGCCCGTGAGTGCTGCCAAATTGGGAGCCGATTTGACGATCGCTATATCCCCTTTGCCCCTTGACCCCGCCAGGGACAGTGTCCCTGGACCTGTCACGAAGAGGGTTGCCTGGAGAGGGGCGCAAGGGAGCGTCGGCCCAGGCGGAGTTGCGCCCCTCTCCAGGCAACCCTCCCCAGGATGGGGGTCTGGGGCCACTGGCCCCAGCGGGTCCAGGGCAGAGCCCTGGCCTTAGCTTTTGCCCCGCGCGAGGGCGCGCGTGTGTTCGGCGATCATGGCTTCTTCGTCGGTGGGGATGACGGTGAGGATGATGCGGCTTTCGGCGGTGCTGATGCGTCCGGTGCCGTGTTGGTTCGCTGTCGCGTCGAGGGTGGCGCCGAGCCAGCCGAGCCGGGCGGCGACGGCCGCGCGGATTTCCGGGGCGTGTTCGCCGATGCCGGCGGTGAAGACGACGCCATCGAGCCCGCCGAGCGTGGCGGTGAGCGCGCCGATCTCGCGCGCGATGCGGAAGACGAAAAGCTCGATCGCCATGTTTGCGCGCGGATCGGCGCTGGCCAGCAGGGTGCGCATATCGCTGCTGATGCCTGAGACGCCGAGCAGGCCGGAGCGGTGATAGAGCAGATCCTCGATGGCGGCGGCGTCCATGCCGTGGCGCTGTTGCAGATAGAGCACGACACCGGGATCGAGGCTGCCGCAGCGCGTGCCCATCACCAGCCCGTCGAGCGCGGTGAAGCCCATGGTGGTATCGACGCTCCGCCCGTCTTGCATGGCGCAGAGGCTGGCGCCGCTGCCGAGATGGGCGGCGATCACCTTGCCCTTGGCGAGATCGGGCTCGAGTTCGCGGAGCCGGCGGGCGATGAATTCATAGGAAAGCCCGTGGAACCCGTAGCGCCGCACGCCTTCATCGGCGTATTGGCGGGGCAGGGCGAGGCGGCTCACCACCGGGGCGACGCCGTGATGGAAGGCGGTGTCGAAACAGGCGACCTCGGCGAGTTCCGGGCGTAGGGCCATGATGGCGCGGATGGCGGCGAGGTTATGCGGCTGATGCAAGGGTGCCAGCGGCACCAGCGCCGTCAGTTCGTCGAGCAGCGCCGGCGTCACCAGGGCGGGGCCGAAATGCCGCGCGCCGCCATGGACGACGCGATGCCCGGCGGCGATCAAGGCGTCCTTGCCGCGCTCGGACTCGATCAGCGCGAGCAATGGCTGGAGCAGATCCTCATGGGTATGGGTCTCGCCGACCGGCCAGAAGCGCTCGGCGAGCACCTCGCCTTGCCCGCCATGGGCGAGCAGGTGCGGCGCCGTGCCGATCCCCTCGATCTGGCCATGCACCGTCGGTGTCAGCCCGCCCGCGGCCGCGATTTCATAGAGGGCGAATTTGATGCTGGATGAGCCGGCATTCAGCACCAGAACAGCCTCGGCCATGCGATCCGCCTCCCCCGCGTGTTTCAGCGCGAAATTCGCACTTGGCGCCGAGGGCTGCCTTGAGGCAAATCAAGAGCGGGCGATGCCCGGCTGCGCCGCCGCGCTGGATCGGCGGCGCAAACCAGGGCACAAGATCGTTATGGAACGGCTGTATCGGGCGATCGTCGAGACCGCGGCGGATGCCATTCTGGTGATTGACCAGAGGGCGGTGATCCGCTCGGTCAATCCCGCCGGCGCGGCGCTGTTCGGTGCCGCCGCCGAGGCTCTATGCGGCCGCCCCGCCGCGGACCTGTTGGTGCAGCCCACCGATCCCGAAGGCTGCTGCGCCGATCTCACCCCGCGCGGGAAGGACCGGTGCGCGCCTCGCCAGGAGTGGCGCTGCCGGCGCGTCGATGGCGGTTTTTTCCCGGCCGAGGTGTCGCTTCGCGAAGTGGCGCTCGGGGATGGCCCGTGCCTCATCGCCATCGTGCATGACATCACGTCGCGCCGCGCCGCCACCGATGCGTTGGCCGAGCGCGAGACCAGGCTGCGGGCCATCCTCGCAACCGTCCCCGATGCGATCGTCACCATCGACACGAGCGGGAAAATCGAGACCTTCAGCCAGGCCGCCGAGCGCATGTTCGGCTATCGGGCGGGGGAAATCATCGGGCGGAATGTCAGCCAGCTCATGCCTTCGCCTTATCGCGAGGCGCATGACGGCTATCTCGAGCGCTATCTCCGCACCGGCGAGCGGCGCATCATTGGTATCGGCCGGGTCGTGGTGGGCCAGCGCGCCGATGGCTCGACTTTTCCGATGGAGCTGCAAGTGGCGGAACTCCAAGTGGCGGAGATGGCGAGCGGTGGGCGGCGCCTGTTTACCGGTTTCGTGCGCGATCTCACCGAGCAGCAACAGGCCGAGCGGCGGCTCCAGGATCTGCAGGCGCGGCTGGTGCATAGCGCGCGGCTCGGCACGCTCGGCCGCATGGCCTCGACCCTGGCGCACGAGATCAACCAGCCGCTCACCGCGATCGCCAATTATGTCCAGGCGGCGCGGCAATTGCTGGCGAGCGGGCGGGCGGATCTGCATCCCAGGGTTATCGATGCCATGACCAAGGCGGCGGCGCAGGCGGCGCGCGCCGGCGCCATCATCCAGCGGCTGCGCCAGTTCGTTGCTCGTGGCGAGACGGCGCGCCGGGGCGAGGATCTCAACAAAATCGTCGAGGAAGCGGCGGCGCTGGCGCTGCTCGGCGCGCGCGAATACGGCATCCGGGTGAATTTTTCTCTCCGTCCCGATCTGCCAGTGGTGCTCGCGGATGCGGTGCAGGTGCAGCAGGTCGTGCTCAATCTCGTGCACAACGCGGTGGAAGTGCTGCAACCTTGCGCGCGCCGCGAGATCGATATCGCGACCGGCATTGCTGCCGTCACGGGATTTGCCGAGGTCACGGTCGCCGACACCGGCCCGGGTCTTGCCGATGAAGTCCGGGAAAACATCTTTCGCCCGTTCATTTCGACCAAGCGCGAGGGCATGGGGCTTGGGCTTTCGATCTGCCGCGAGATCGTCGAAAGTCATGGCGGGCGGCTTGGCGTCACCTCGCAAACCGGCGTCGGCACGGTCTTTCGTTTCACGCTGCCTTTCGCCAATGCCGGAGAGGCAAGCACAAGAGAGGATGACGATGACGGCTGAACCGGTGATCCATGTCATCGACGATGACGCGGGGGTGCGCGATTCCCTTTGTCTGCTGCTGGAATCAATGAATTACCGCACGCGCGCGTTTGAGTCCGGGATCGCCCTGCTGGCCGCGGCAACGACGCTTGAGCCGGGCTGCCTGATGCTCGATGTGCGCATGCCCGAGCTTGACGGGGTGAGCGTGCTCGAGCGGCTGCGCAAGGATGGGATGACGCTGCCGGTGGTGATCATGACCGGCCATGGCGACGTGCCGCTGGCGGTGCGGGCGATGAAGGCGGGCGCCGCCGATTTCGTGGAGAAACCCTTCTCGCAGGAGACCATTCGCGAAACCCTGAGCCGGGCGCTCGCTTCCGTGCCAAACTCCAACCTCCGCGCGAGCGCGCCGGAGGATAGAAGGCGACTGGCCGAACTCAGCCCCCGTGAGCGCGAGGTGTTGCTCGGGCTGGTGGCCGGCCTGCCCAACAAGACCATCGCCTACGATCTCGGCATCAGCCCGCGCACCGTCGAGATCCACCGCGCCCATGTGATGGAGAAACTCGGCGCGCGCAGCCTCTCGCATCTGGTGCGGATCGCCATCGCCGCCGGCCTCGACCCCGATGGCGGCGCTACGGGAAGTTCCGTATAGGCCGCCCGTGCGACGGTTACTATTACTATCCTCTGGCTTCGGCCCCACCGGGCTATAGGGCAAGAGGATGCTGGGCTGCGTGATGACACAAGCGGTGCGTTCCGAAATCATCCGCCATGGCGGGCTGATCTATCTGATCGGCGAGGACGAGGCGGTGCGGGATTCGCTCGCCGCCTTGCTGCAAGCCCACGGCTATGGCGTGATCGCCCAGGCGCGTCATGACCGCCCGCCGGCCTTGGCGCTCGATGGCGCGCTCTGCGTCATTCTCGATCCGCAGCAGGAGGGCCGGCGCGAGGCCGAGGTGGTCGCGGAGACCCGGCGGGCATTTCCCCACCTGCCGATGATCGCGATCTGCCACGGGTTGGAGCCGAAGCCCCGTCCCGCTTGGGTGACGTGCGTGCTGCGCAAGCCGCTTTCGCCCGGCGCGCTGCTCGATGCCATCCGCGATCTCGCCCCCGTGCCGGTTCGCGCGGCGCGGGAATAAGGGCTCTCCCTTAGGGAATATTCCTGATTTCGCACCTGCGCTGGCGCCGCTAACACCGGTGCGTGATCAGACCGAACAGGAGCCGCAAGATGCTCGCTTCGCTCACCTCCGGGAACCATGCCGCCGTGTTGGGCCGCGCCGGTTTTGCCGCCGCGCATAATGCCACGCCGTTTCCGCAAATCGCCAGCCACGTCCTGCGTGTCGCGCGCGATACGGAACTCTATGCCGAGGGCAGCCCCTCGCACCATGTCTATCAGGTACTCTCGGGCGCGGTGCGAACCTGCAAGCTGCTCGGCGATGGCCGGCGGCAGATCGGTTTCTTCGCGCTGCCCGGCGACTGGATCGGCCTCGATGCCGCCACGCGGCATCTCTATGCCGCCGAGGCGGTGAAGACGACGGTTCTGCTCTGCTTCTCGCGGCGCGAGCTTGATGCGCTGGCGCGGACCGAGCCCACCGCCGCGCAGCTCGTGCAGAACGTGCTGCGCGAGGGGCTGGCGGCGGCGGAGCGCCGCATTCTCATGTTCGGCCGGAAAACCGCGATGGAGCGCATGGCAAGTTTTCTCGCCGATATGGATGCCCGCCTCGCTGACGGGCGCGGGTGTTTCACCTTGCCGATGGCGCGCGGCGATATCGCCGATTATCTCGGCCTTACCACCGAAACCGTGAGCCGCATGCTGAGCGAACTGCGCCGCCGTCGCGCCATCGCGCTCGAAGGCACGCAATCGGTCCGTATTCTCGACCGCGCCTGGCTCGAAGGCCTGAGCGGCGAGGAGACGCCGCGCTATTCCGCCTGAGAGTTTGAAACTGCATGCCCCGCGCCCCAAAAAGCGATCGGAAAGCAAGGATGTTTTCAAAGGGGGCTCTTTGCCAAACGCAAATGATTTTTCAGCTCTGAAAGCTTGAAACCGCGCGTGGCGGGGTCGTGGCATGAACGAGATTCCACCCGAGCAGCGCGAGGTCGCGCAATTTCTTACCGCCTTGGCCGGGCGCGCGCCGCAATTGACGCATATCTCTGCGGTCTTCGTCGGGCAGGACACCGCGTGGAAAATGAAGAAAGCGGTGCGGCTCGACTTTCTCGATTTTTCCACGCTCGCGCTGCGCAAACATTTTCTCATTCGCGAATGGGAGCTTAACCGCCGCACTGCGCCAACGCTCTATCGCGATGTCGTACCGATCTGGCGCGCGGGGGCAGGCGATTTGCGCATCGGCGCCGCTCCGGCGGAAGCCCCCATTGTCGAATGGGTGCTCCGCATGGCCGCTGTTCCGGCGGAAGATTTTCTTGATCGCATGGCCGCGGGCGGTGTCATCACGCCAGCACTTCTGCTGGCCCTCGCGGATGCCGTCGCGGCGTTCCATCTCGCACTTCCCCCGGTTCTGGGCTGGGATAGCGCGGGCGCGCTCGCGCGGGTGATCGAGGGCAATTTTGTTGCCGCGGGCCATGCCGGGCTGGATGCGCTCGCTTGCACGGCCTGGGCTGAGGCCGCGCGCCGCGCGCTTGCCGCGCGCAGCGCCTGGCTTGCCGCGCGCGCCAGCGCGGGATTCGTCCGCCGCGGCCATGGCGATCTGCATCTCGGCAATATCTGCCTCTGGGAGGGCCGGCCGGTCGCCTTCGATGCGCTGGAATTCGACGAGAGTTTGGCGACCATCGATGTCGGCTACGATCTCGCTTTTCTGTTGATGGATCTCGATCAATGTGTTGATCGCGCGAGCGCCAACCGGGTGCTGAACCGCTATGTCGCGCGCACCGGCGATGCCGAGCTTGTTGCTGGATTGGCGCTTTTCCTCTCGCTCCGTGCCATGGTGCTGGCGCATGTCGAGACAGTGCGCGGGCACGCAAGGCTGGGTGCGCGCTATTTTGCCGCCGCGCGCGCCGCTCTCGCGGTCCCGCCGGCGGTGATCCTGGCGATCGGCGGCCTGCCGGGAAGCGGCAAATCGAGCTTGGCGCGGGCCATCGCACCCGAACTTGGCGCCGCGCCGGGGGCGCTGATTTTGCGCAGCGATGACATCCGCAAGCGTCGGCACGGCGTCGTTCCAGAAACCCGCCTGCCAGCCAGCGCCTATGGCGCGGCGGAGGATCGCGCGGTGTATGGGGAGATGTTTGCTTCGGCCCGGCAAGCCGCCGCCGCCGGCCATGCGGTGATTTTCGATGCGAGTTTTCGCGACCCCGCCACGCGCGCCGCCGCCGCCGCGGCCGCCGCGGCGGCGGGGGTGCGGTTTCTCGGCGTTTGGCTCAATGCGCCGCTGCCGCTGCTCGAAGCGCGGATCGCCACGCGCCGCGACGATGCTTCCGACGCGACGATAGCGGTTCTGCGCACCGCCGCGGCAGCCACCGCTCGCCCCACGGATTGGCCGGAGATCGAGGCCAGCGACGGCGCGCGGGCGCTCGCCGCGCTTAGCGCCCGCCTCAATGCGACATGAAGGCTCAATGCGACATGAAGGCTCAATGCGACATGAAGACTGGCACCGTCATTTCCTGAAGCAAGCGATGGGTGATGCCGCCCAGCAGCATTTCGCGGAACTGCGAGCGGCCATAGCCCCCCACCACCAGCAAATCAGCGCCGCGCTCGAAGGCATCGTTGAGCAGCACATCGGCTTCGCTGATGTCCCTGGCGACGGTGTGGTCGGCGTTAACCTTGACGCCGTGGCGCGCCAGATGCAGCGCGATATCGGCCGCCGGCGCGCCGGCCCGCCCGCTGATGCCGCGGCACGGATTGATCGCCAGCACGGTGGCGGAGTTGGCTTTGGCGAGCAGCGGCAGCGCGTCATTGACGGCGCGCGCCGCTTCCCGCCCGCCATCCCAGCCGACCAGGATATTGCGGCCGAGCGTGGTGAAATCGCCGAAAGCCGGAATGATCAGCACCGGGCGGCCCGAGGTGAACAGCAGCCGCTCGACGAGATCGCCACTTTCCGGCGGACGCGGCGTCGCCGGATCGTCCTGGCCGACGATGGTAAGATCAGCGTAGCGCGCGTGCAGCGCAACACTGGCCGCGACCCGCCCCTCGACGAGGCGCCATTCGCCGGAAAATCCGTCACGCGTGCGGCGCTCCGAAAACGCCGCCTCGGCTCGCCCCGCGCTCTCGCGCATACCATTTTCGAGCTGGCCTATCAGGGCGTCGGCCTCGACGGCATCGGCATAGGCGAGGGCGGAGGCTTCGACCCAGCTCGGCAACGCCGAATCGACCACGAACAGCCCGATGAGATGCGCCTCGTGCGCAACCGCGAGCCCGGCCGCGAGGTCAAGCCGTACCGCGTCCCGCGGCGAGCCATCGAGATGCAGCAGAATATCCTTGAGCGCCATGGCAATCCCTCCCAACCGGGCCAACCCATAAATAAAACTGAAGGCCCAACCGCCGCGCCGCCATGATCTGTGTCAAGGGGATAGTGAGAAATGCCCCGACAAACTCTCAGCGCAGCACGTCGCTCGCTTGCGCCTCGGCATTGAGCCGGGCCGCGTCCTCGGGCAGGAGGAACCCGTCATTGACGAGATGAACGCTCGCCTGGCGGACCGCCGCGACATAGCCGTCATGCGTCGCATAGCGCTCCACCAGCGAGGGGCGCGGGTCGTGGTTGGCCTCGCGCTCGGCGCGGTCGCGGGCAAAGGGGAAGAAGCTGCCGGCGAGATAGCAAAGCTCGCCCTCGGCATAGCCGGCGCGGCGGATATTCCAGCCGGTATAGGTGCCGAGGGGGGCGAGCAGCGTCACCGAGGGCACGCCGTCGCTCTCGTTGCCGTCGCTGTCGAGCGCTGGCACGCGCACCTCATAACTGGCACCGCCCCGGGGCACCGGCGGCTCGGTGAGAATCCCCGACTCCAGGCGCGCATCGAAGCCATGGCCGCGATCCATCACCGGCATCGTGTTGGCAAGCCCGGTGAAGGCGACGCCTGGAAGGCGCGGGAAAACCTTCACCGCCTGGGCCGGGATGATCAGGGTGCCGTCGCTGATCCGGGGATAGCGGCTCGCCGGCGGCGCCGCCCCGGTGGCGAGGCGCGCCTGGAGGTGGAGCAGCAAGGCGCGGAGCGGCTCGAGATAGGAATTCGGGTTTTGCGCATAGCTGCACGGGCCGGCATTGAGGCCGAGCACGTGCTGCGTGCCGGCGAAGTGGTAGATATGGACGTTGTCGGGGATCTCGCGGTCGTGCCCGGCGCCGTCGGTGGTATCGAGGCTGGCGCGGCTGTTCCAGTATTCGAGCGAACTCAATTCCTGGACAATCTCCGGGCAGGTGTGGCTCGCGCGGCAGCGCTCGAGAATGCCGGCCTTGATCCCGGTGATCGGGTCGCGCGCCACCCCCCAGGTGAAGGGGGCGTCCTGGGTGGGCGCGAGATGCTCCTCGTGCTGCATCGAGGCGGTGCTCGGCTGCGCGAAACGCTGGTTGAGCGCGAGACGGACGGCGGCGATGTGCACCACCATGCCGTCGAACACGCGCCCGCCCCCGGCGGCCTCGTTGAAGCCGAGATCGAGAAAACTGCGCAGGAACCGCCCGCTCTGCGAGGTGCCATGGGCGATGGTGAAGCGGATGCGCCCGGCCAGCGGGTTGACGATGCCGGTGGTGTCGGAGGTTGCGCTGCGGAGGAAGGCCACGAGATCGCGGGTCGCGGCGAGGCCGATCCCCATTACCCGAGGCGCGCGCGCGGTATAGATGAACTCATAGACATGGTTGGTATCGAAGCCGCCCTTGCGGCAGAGATGGGAGGGGCTTGGCGTGCCGGGGAACGGCGTCGTCGTGCAATCGGCGAGCGCCCAATCGCCGCGCGGCACCAAGAGCGGCGGATCGCTCTGGCGCACCCGCTCGGTGAGAATGCCATCGGGGGCGGCGATATCGGCCGCTGGATAGGCGATGCCGTGGCCGAGATCAGTCGCGCCGAGATCGAGCGAGGGGTGCGGGACAAAAAGCTCATACTCCTTGCGCACCCGCCCGGTGATCGGGCTGCCATCCGGGTTGCGCGCGATCGGCACCTCCAGGCCGAGCGGCGATCGCGGCGGCAGATCGCCCTGCCAGCCGCTCCACACCAGGGCGAAACCCTGGCGTTCGAGAAAGCCATCGCCGATTTCGGAGGCCGAGCCGCCGCGGTTATAGAGGCCCGGCGCCAGGGGCCGGCCGCGATTGACTACGTCATAGAGCAGCGTGTGGTTGCCGCGCGCTGCATCGAGCGGCATCAGGATGACGAAGGGCGTGGCATAGGCGACATGGCCGTTCGCCAGACGCGGGGCGAGCCTGAGATCCTGGATGACGCGATCGGCGGGATCGGTCGGGTCAAGCTCGCCATGCGCGATGCCCGTGATGCGCGCGTACTGCCCGACGGCGCCGAAAGCGGCGCCGCCGAAGGCCGGTGATTGCACCTCCAACAATTCCAGATGGATGATCCGCGCGCAGGCCAGCCGGGGCGGCAGCGCGAGCAGGAGGGCGAGAATGAGAAGGCGGCGCATCACGCTTATCTCCGGTTTCGGCTGGCGGCAATTTTTCATGGCGCGGTGCTCTCGCCGGGGCCGAGCCCGCGCTGCATCAGCACGACATTGAGCCAGCGGCCGAATTTGCGCCCGACCGCGTCGAGCCTGCCAACCTCGCGAAAGCCCTGGGCGCGGTGCAGCGCGATCGAGGCGGCATTGTCGCTATCGCCAATCACCGCCAGCATCTGGCGAAAGCCGCGCGCCGTGGCGCGCGCGATGAGCTGGCCAAGCAGGGCGGCGCCGACGCCCTGGCCATGCTGGTCGAGGCGGACATAGACGCTGTCCTCGACGGTAAAACGATAGGCCGAGCGGGTGTGATAGCGCGCCGCATAGGCATAGCCGCGAACCCCGGTCGCATCCGTCGCGACCAGCCAGATCGCGCCATCCTCGGTGAGGGTGGCGAAGCGCTGGGCGAATTCCTCGATCGAGGGCGGTATTTCCTCGAAACTGCCGGTGCCGTGCAGCACGTGGTGGGCATAGATCGCCTGCATCTCCGCGAGATCCTCGGCGCCGGCGCTGCGAATAGTGATCACGATCTCCTCGCGGGAAGATTTTCTCTCCCCTGTTTGGCGCGGCCCGGATGATCCGGCAATGCCCGTGCCGCCAGGGCGCTGCCCTGGACCCGCTGGGGGCAGCGCCCCCAGACCCGCATCATGGGAAGGGTTCCAATGGGAAGAGGGGTAAAGCCCCTGGCCTGCAAAAAAAATGCCCCTGCGCGAGGACAAAAAATCTGCCATGCTATGGCGATGCGCCTGCTTTCCCGTCGCGCCCTGTTCGCCGCCCCGCTGGCGCTCGCTCCCGCTGCCGCTGGCGCCCAGCCGAGCGCGGTGCAGATCAACCCCGCCGGCCCGCCCTGCCTGCTCACCACGGCGGTCGCGGGTGAACGGTTTCGCCTGACTTTCGCCGGCTGGCCGCTGCCGATCGAGCTGCCGGCGCGTCGCGCCCGGCTGCTCGCGGCCTTTCCGCTCGCCGGGCGCGAGGTGCTGGCCGCGGCCTTCGCCGGCGATCGCTCACCCGCGGAGGCGGTTGAGCACGGACGGCTCGATCTGGTCGCGCTGATCGGCTCGGATGGTGCCGCGCTCCGCGTGCTCGGGGTCGAGATGCTGAGCTGGCAAGGCCCCGGCGGGGCCTCGTTCGACACCATGCTCGATGCGCCGGGCCATGGCGTGGCGCTCCGTCTCGCCCGGGTCGCGACGCCCCCCGAGCGCGCGACGCGGTCGTTTCACCTGATCTGGTCCGACTACCTCGCCTGGCGCCAGGGTGGGCCGCTCGCCGATGCCGCCCCACGCCCGCCCCGCCCTGGTACTTGGCAGGCCGCGCTGGCCCGCATCCGCGGCCAAGTGGCGGCGCTCCTGGTGCCGCCTTGCACCACGCTCACGCTGAATTTACTGGCCCCCACCGGCCTGCTCGATCCGCAAGCGGAAATCATCGCCCCGCCCGGCTAGCGCGCCTCGGCGCCGCCCCGGTTGTGCCATATCCACGCCCCAATCAGGCGCTTGGATAGGGGTTGCATGAATTCCGAAGGTTGTTCGATGCCCCTGCCCGAACCACCTAACCAAATGTTCATTCGGCGCTCAGGCCGATTTTTGGTGTGCGCCGGAGGCGGGATGGTCGAGCCTGCCGGGGAGAAAACAGTCCGACCGACCCGCCGGCCTCGGCCCGGCTTTTGCTCCCCTGGCCGCGGCCAGGCGAGTCGCCGGAGCCGAGAAAACAGGAGAAACGACGATGAACCGACTGGTGGTAGTTTCAAACCGCGTGCCGCTACCCGAGAAAGGGGCGCAGGCCGGCGGGCTCGCGACCGCGCTTGAGCCCTTGCTGCGCCGCGAGGGCGGGCTGTGGTTCGGCTGGAGCGGGGCGATCAACGAGGAGGCCCGGGACAGTGCCCTTCATCTTACCCAGGCCGGGCGGCTGACCTACGCCACCATCGATCTCAGCCCCGCCGAACATCAAGGTTTTTACGCAAATTTCGCCAATGGCGTGCTGTGGCCGCTGTTGCACTCACTGCCCGAGCTGATGCGCTTCGACCGGGCGGACGCCGAGACCTATCTCGCCACCAATGCCCGTTTCGCCGATGCTCTGCTCGGGCAGGTGCGTCGCGATGATTTGATCTGGGTGCATGACTACCATCTGCTGCCGCTGCCCGGCCTGCTGCGCGCCCGCGGTGTGCGCAACCCGATCGGGTTTTTCCTCCATATTCCCTTTCCCGGGGCGGACCTCCTGGCCCTCGCCCCGCCCGCGGCGGCATTGCTGGAGGCATTGCTGGAGGCCGATCTGATCGGCTTTCAGACCGACGGCGATCTCGCTAATTTTGTCACCGCCGCCGAAACCATGGCGGGCGCCCGCCGCCGCGGCCCCGACCGGCTCGAGGTCGCTGGGCGCGAGGTGCAGCTCGGGGTGTTTCCCGCCGAGATCGACGCCCCCGCCTTTTGTGCGACCGCCGCCCGCGCCGCCGCCGCGCCGAACGCCACGCGGCTGCGCCAGAGCCTCGCCGGGCAGAGCCTCATTCTCGGCGTGGACCGGCTCGACCCGACCAAGGGCTTGGTGCAGCGCCTCAATGGCTATCGCCGGCTGCTCGAACGCCACCCCGGGCTGCGTCGCCGCGTCGCTTTCCTCCAGATCGCGCCGGTCTCGCGCGAGGATGTTGCGAGCTACAAGACGTTGCGCATCGAGATCAACCGCGCCGCCGGCCAGCTCAACAGTGAATTCGGCGATCCCGACTGGACGCCGCTTCGCCTTATCGCCAAGGGCGCGCCGCGCGACTCGGTTGCTGGCTACATGCGCTCAGCGCGCGTCGGGTTGGTGACGCCGCTGCGCGACGGGATGAACCTGGTCGCCAAGGAATATGTCGCGGCCCAGGCGCCCGAGGATCCGGGGGTTCTGGTGCTGTCGCGATTCGCCGGCGCGGCGCGCCAGCTTGACGCGGCGCTGCTGGTCAACCCCAACGATCCCGACGCCATCGCCGAGGCGTTGAACCGCGCGCTGCATATGGAGCGGCGCGAGCGCCAGACGCGCTGGCAGGCGATGTGGGACGCGATCGCCGATCGCTCGCCGCTCGAATGGGGGTTCGATTTCCTCCGCGCCCTCCAGCGCGCGGCGACAGCATCCGCCGCGACCCGGCTGGAGCTTGTCGGCGCCGCGCCACGCTCGCCCCAACTCCGCCCAGTGGCGTTCGCCGCCGCTTCCAGCGCGATCAACTGATCGCGCCCAGACTCGTGATCGCGCCCAGACTCGTGATCGCGCCCAGACTCGTGATCGCGCACGGCTCGCGCATCGCGGCGGGAAGGTCATGAAGGATCGTGGCGATCGCGCCCGCGATCCTCATTGCCACCGCGCCGTGATGGCGGCGTTTTGCCGTTGACGCAAATAGTCGCCGGCAATCAGACGATTTTCTTCAACGTCGGCGAGGCCTTGAAGCGCACCGTCTTGCCGGCCTTGACCTTGATCTGCTCGCCGGTGCGTGGGTTGAGGCCCTTGCGCGCCTTGGTCTTGCGGACGGTGAAGGTGCCGAAGCTTGGCAGGGTGAACTTGCCGTTCTTCTTCAACTCCCGCACGATTGCCGCCATCAGTTCGGTCGCGGCGCGATTGGCGGCGACGCCGGTGAGTTCGGCCGATTCCTGGATAACCTGAGAGATAAACGCTTTCGACATGGAGTATTCCCTGTATGAAACTGCCCGCAAAACCGGCCTGAACACACGCAACCATCGCGCGGGCGGATGGACCAACCCCCGCGCCGGAAGAGTAAAGACGCGATGGCCGAACGGCTTTTACGCATGCCTTGTGGATTTTACCAGCCCTACTCAACAAAAAAAAATGGATTGCCGTGAAGCCGGCGGGATTTTTTTGCAGCCCCCGCCGATCGCCAGCCGCCAAGCTGGGTTTTGCGGAGGCATTCCGCGAACCGATGAGGAAGAAACGAGTTTGCGCGCGGGCTTGCCACGGCGCGCGCCCTCTGCTTTCCCCATGCCTCTGGCCCGCGCGTGGCCGGCTTGAACCTGCTCGCGACAACGCCCATTCTTGAGGTTTGGAACCATAGCCGGGGAACCCGATGATGAGTGAACACACCAAGGCCGTGACCGATGCCAGCTTTGCCGCCGACGTGCTGGGCGCCGCCGAGCCGGTGCTGGTGGATTTCTGGGCCGAATGGTGCGGCCCCTGCCGCATGGTGGCCCCGGCGCTGGAGGAACTCGGCAAGGAGTATGCCGGGCGGCTCACCGTGGCCAAGGTCAATGTCGATGAAAACCCGGTGACGCCGAACCAGTATTCGGTGCGTGGCATCCCGACGATGATCCTCTTCAAGAACGGCAAACCCGCCGCCACCCAGGTCGGCGCGCTGCCGAAATCGCGCCTCAAGGAGTGGGTGGAAGGCGCGCTCTAAGGAGAGCCATGCTGAGCGAGCCGCCCTGGGGGAAAGGCGCCCTGGGGGAAAGCCGCAGCGCGGGGCGTTTTCTATTCCACCTGCACGCGGCCGGCGACCCGGCTCGGGGAAAACAGGAAGGTCAGCGGCACGACGCAGAAGGCGGCGATCGCGCAAATCGCGAAAACGTCGCCATAGGCCAGAATCGCCGCTTGTTTCTGGAGCATCATGTTAATCAGCCCATCGGCCGTCGCCGGCACATTGCTGGGGGCGACGCCTTGCGTGATCAGGGTCTTTGCCAGTTGCGCCTTCAATTGCACATAGGGTTGCTCAAGCGGGCTGAGATGCGGCGCGAGATAGGCGCGGCGTATCTGGGTGCGATTGGTCTCGAGCGCGGTCGCAAGCGAGATGCCGATCGAGCCCGCCATGTTGCGGAACATCACGTAGAGCGCGCTGGCATCGCCGTTCATCGCTCGTGGCAGGGTTGAATAGGCGAGCGCGCTGTTGGGAACGAACAGAAAGGCCAGGCCAAAAGCCTGCGCCGCGCGCATCTGGGCGAGCGTGTTGTAATCGACATCCGGCGCCACGGTGTGGGCATAAAGCAGCGCCACGCCGAGCGAAAAAAAGCCGAAAGCGACCAGTAATCGGGTTTGTACATAGGGAAGAAGACGGCTAATGATGGGGATCAGCCCCAGGATCAGGAAGGCGCCGGGCGAGAGGATCAGACCGGCGAGCATGGCGGTGTAGCCGAGCTGTTCCTGCGCCAGTTGCGGCAGCAGCACCGCGCTCGAATAGAGAATGGCGCCAATACAGAATATCACGATCGAGCCGAGCGCGAAATTACGATCGCCCATCGCCCGCAGATTGACGACCGGGTTCTTGGCATTGGTCAGCCAGATTGCGGCACCCACCAGCCCGCCCACCGCCAGCACGCCGAACAGGCGGATCGATGGATCGCCGAACCAGTCATTGTCCTCGCCGCGATCGAGCATGATCTGGAGCGAACCGATGCCGAGCGCGATCAGCGCGAGGCCGATATAGTCGATGCCGCGGCGCCGCTTCTGATCATCCTTGAGCCAGGGCGGATCCTCGACCAAGGCGGTGACGGCGAAAAACGCGGCGATGCCGACCGGAATATTGATCAGGAAAACCCAGCGCCAGGAATAGGTATCGGTGATCCAGCCGCCGAGCGTCGGGCCGATGACGGGGGCGAAGATGGTGGCGATGGCGACCACCGAGAAGGCGCGGCCGCGCTGCGCGGGCTCGAAAGTATCGAGGATGATCGATTGCTGGGAGGGTTGCAGGCCGCCGCCGAAAAACCCCTGGAACAGGCGGAAAACGATGAGCTGTCCCAGGCTGGTGGCGGCGCCGCAGAGAAACGAGCAGACCGTGAAGGCGGCGATGCAGATGAGAAAATAGCGCTTGCGCCCCAAAAGCCGGCCGAACCAGCCGGAAATCGGCAAGACGATGCCGTTGGCGACGAGATAGGAGGTGAGTGTCCAGGTGGCGTCGTCATAGCTCACCGACATCGAGCCCGCGATATGCGGCAGGCTGACATTGACGATGGTGGTGTCGAGGATCTCCATGAACGCCGCGGCGGTGACGACGACGGCGATGGCCCAGGGGTTGGCGCGCGGGCGCCAGCCGGCATGCGACGCGGACTCGCTCATGCTGTTTCCCCCAATGGCTGGATCGGCCTTTTCACCCCTATTAAACCGGGGCGAGGCGCCCCATGGCGAGAAATTTCTCGCGCCGCCTGGCTTTGAGGGCGACGGGCTCCAGGGCGAGCAGCGGCGGCAAGGCCTCGGCGATCGCCTCGGCCACCGCCAGCAGCACCGATTCCCTATCGCGATGGGCGCCGCCGAGCGGCTCGGCGATGACCTGATCGATCAGCTCCAGCCGCTTGAGATCGTCGGCGGTGAGTTTGAGCGCCTCGGCCGCCGCCTGCGCCTCGCCCGCGTCCCGCCAGAGGATCGAGGCGCAGCCCTCGGGCGAGATCACCGAATAGATCGCGTGTTCGAGCATCAGCACGACATCGCCGGCGGCGAGCGCGATGGCGCCGCCCGAGCCGCCCTCGCCGATGATCGTGGCGATGATCGGCACCGGCGCCTCCAGGCAGGCCTCGATGGCGCGCGCGATGGCCTCGGCCTGGCCGCGCGCCTCGGCCTCGATACCGGGAAAGGCGCCCGAGGTATCGACAAACGTGAGCACCGGCAGGCCGAAGCGGCCGGCCAATTCGATCAGCCGCCGCGCCTTGCGATAGCCCTCCGGCCGGCTCATGCCGAAATTATGACGGACCCGGCTCTCGGTGTCGTTGCCGCGCTCGGTGCCGATCGCCAGCACCGCGCGGCCGCGGAACCGCCCGAGCCCGCCCAGCACCGCGGCGTCGTCGGCGCAAGCGCGATCGCCGGCGAGGGGCGTGAACTCGGTGATCAGGGCGGCGAGATAGTCGGTCGCGCGCGGCCGCTCGGGATGGCGCGCCACCTGTGCCTTCTGCCAGGGGCTGAGGCGGGCATAGGTGGTGCGGAGCTGGCGGTCGGCCTTTTCGGTGAGACGGGCGACCTCCTCGGCGATGTTGATGCCGTCGGCCTCCGACATCCGGCGCAGTTCGTCGATCTTGCTCTCCAGCTCGGCGATCGATTTTTCGAAATCGAGGAAATGGCGCATGGCGGGCGCTTTAGCACAGGCGGGGGGCGGGCGCACAAGCCGGCGGGCGGGCGCCGCTCATTTGCGGGTAACGCGGGCGCGGGGAACATGGGCGCGGGTCGTGTTGGCGCAGGTCGCGCCTTCGTTCTTCCTGGCCAACGGGTGATGCCGCTCCAGCACCTCGCGCAGCCGCTCGGCCGTCAGATGGGTGTAGATTTCCGTGGTCGCGATGCTGGCATGGCCGAGGAGCGCCTGGAGGCTGCGGAGATCGGCGCCGCGGGCCAGCAGATGGGTGGCGAAGGAGTGGCGCAGGACATGCGGGGAGAGAAGCGCGGGATCGAGCCCGGCGGCCAGCGCGGTCTCCTTGAGCAAGAGCGCGAGACCTTGGCGGGTCATGCGCCGCCGCCGGTCGCGCCCGGCAAAGAGCCAGGGCGAGGGGGTTTTCTCCGCCGCCACCAGCCGCGTGAGGGCAGCGGCGGCGGCGCTGGAGAGCGGCACGATGCGCTCCCGCCCGCCTTTGCCCCGGACCAGCAAGGCGGCGACGCCGGCGCCCGTGACGTTTGCCTGCGTGAGCGCGCTCCGCGGCAAGGCGAGCAATTCCGATACCCGGAGCCCGCTCGCATAAAGCATCTCGAGTGCCGCGGTGGCGACCAGCCCCGGCCGCCCGGCGCGGGAAGCGGCGGCTTCGAGCAGGGCGGTGATCTCCTCCTCGGCGAGGAATTTCGGCAAGGTCTTGCCCAGGCGCGGGGCGTCGAGCGCGGCGCTCGGGTCGTCCGGGCGATGGCCCTCGCGCAGCAGGAATCGGTGAAACTGGCGGAGTGCCGAGAGCTTGCGCGCCTGGCTGCGGGCGGCGAATCCGCGCTTGGCGAGGCTTTCGAGATAGGCCCTGAGCAGCGCCGCGTCGGCGGCCGCGAGGTTTTTCCCGCGCCCGGCCGCGAAGGCGGCGAAATCCTCGAGATCGGCGCGATAGGCCAAGAGTGTATTGGCCGCCGCCGCTCGCTCGGCGGCGAGCATTTCGAGAAACCCCTCGAGATGGCGATTCATGCCGGGAAAACCCCGCCGGGCAACTTCGGGGAGGGCGTAATGAAAAGACCAGGGGCGCTGCCCTCTTTCCATTGCGACCCCGCCGGGGGCAGCGCCCCTAGACCTGCATCATGGAAGGATTGCAAAGGTTCCGCCTTTGCTGGGGTCCAGAGGCAAAGCCCCTGGCCTGCAAGCACTCCCGGACTCCAAAAACTCTCTTCACGCCCGCTCAATGCGGCGCGAGGTGGTCGGCGGGGAGCACTTTCTCGACCGCGGCGGTATGCGGCGCCGGGGGGAAGATGCCAAGCGCCACGAGCCCGACCGCGGCGAGGACGATCCCGAGAAGAACGACGATCAGCAGGGTTGTGCGCATGCCTCATTGGCCTTTCCGTTTCGCGCTGTGCTAGCTTCGCCGGCCATGGGACGCAACCTTGAGACCCTCGCTGCCTCCCCCACCGGGGCTGCTCCAATCCCCCTCTTGCCGCCGGTGATCAATGGGCGGAGCGTGGTTCTGGTCGGTCTCATGGGGGCCGGCAAAACCTCGATCGGGCGCCGGCTCGCCGCCCAGCTCGGTCTGCCGTTCCAGGACGCCGACGCCGAGATCGAGGCAGCGGCGGGACAAAGTATCACTGAACTGTTCGAGCGCTTCGGCGAGCCTGCGTTTCGCGACGGCGAACGGCGGGTGATCCGGCGGTTGCTCGGCGGCGCGCCGTTGGTGCTTGCAACCGGCGGCGGGGCTTTCCTGGACGCCGAAACGCGGGCCCTGATCCAGGACCGCGCGGTCTCGATTTGGCTGCGCTGCCCGGTGCCCGTTCTGGTCCGCCGGGTCGCCGGGCGCGGCCACCGGCCGCTGCTCCAGGGCGGCGATCCAGGGGAAATCCTTCACCGTCTGGCGGCCCGGCGCGGGCCGGTTTATGCGGAGGCCGATATCATCGTGGATTGCATCGACGAAAGCCAGGACGCCACCACGCGCCGCGTGCTGCGCGCGATCGCGGCGTATCGGCCGCCGCGCCGCCTGCCGGTGGCGCTCGCCACCGGCGGCTATGAGGTGGTGGTGGGAGAGCGGCTGCTGGCCCGCGCCGGCGCCCTGCTGGCCCCGGTTCTGCCGCAGCGGCGGGTGGTGGTGGTAAGCGATGCCACTGTTACCCCGCTTTATCTGCCGGCCTTGCGCGCTGGGCTGGAAACCGGCGGATTCTGCGTCGAGAGTCTCACCGTGCCGGCCGGCGAGACCGCGAAAACCCTGGCGCGCTACGCCATGCTGGTCGAGGCGCTGCTGGCGCTCGGCATCGAGCGGCGGAGCGCGGTGCTGGCGCTCGGCGGCGGCGTGGTCGGCGATCTCGCCGGCTTCGCCGCGGCGACGACGCTGCGCGGCCTGCCCTTCGTGCAGGTGCCGACAACCCTGCTCGCCCAGGTCGATTCCAGCGTCGGCGGTAAAACCGGGGTCAACACGGCACAGGGCAAGAACCTGGTGGGCGCTTTTCACCAGCCGCGCCTGGTGCTCGCCGATACCGACACGTTGGCGAGCCTGCCGGTGCGCGAGGTGCGCGCCGGCTATGCCGAGATCGTCAAGGCCGGGCTGATCGGCGATGGCGATTTTTTCGCGTGGTGCGAGGCGCATGGCGCGGCCGTGGTGGCTGGCGATCGCGCCGCTCAGGGCGAGGCCATTTTCCGCGCCTGCGCCTTCAAGGCGGCAATCGTCGGCGCCGACGAGCGCGAGGAAAAGCCCGAAAACGGGCGCGCCCTGCTCAATCTCGGCCATACCTTCGCGCACGCCCTGGAGGCGGAGCGCGGCTACGGCCAGATCCTGCATGGTGAGGCGGTGGCGCTCGGCCTCGGCCTCGCGTTTCGCCTCTCGGCGCTGCTCGGCCATTGCGCGCCGGCCGAGGCCGAGCGGATCATCGCCCATCTCGCCGCGATCGGCCTGCCGGCCCGGCTCGGCGCGCTTGAGCGGCGCTTTTCCGCCGCCCGGCTGCTTGCGCATATGCGCCACGACAAGAAAATGCGCGATGGTCGCCTGGCCTTCGTTCTGGTCCACGGCATCGGCGCCGCCTTCACCGATCGCAGCGTGCCGGAGGAAGCCGTGCTGGAGGTGCTGCGCGGCGAGGGCTGCACCGCCTGATCAGGCGCGCGCCGAAAGCGCCACCGCCGGCATCTTGCGCCGCGCCGTGAGCGTGCCATCGGCGCCGTATCGGCCGTTCTGCGCCGCGATCGCGTGCGGTGCGGCGCGCGCCACCACGCCGATGACGCGCTGCTGCACGCCGATCGCGCGTTCCAGCAGCCGACGGTTCTCGACGACGAGATCGCGCAGCCGTGCCGCCATCTCCTCGATCGCCGTGCGCTGGGCGGGGGTGAGGGGGGTGGGGCGACGGTCCTGCTTCGATTGCGCGCGGCTGAAGGCCTCGATGGCGCGGGCTTTGGCGTCGGTGAGCGAGGCGGCGTGGCGGAGATCGAGGGTGCGCAGCGCGTCGTTCTCCTGCGCGAGAACCTGCACCAGCGAGATGGCGGCATCGGTGAGATCGGCGTTCATGGCGTGCGCTCCGTTTTGTGCGAGGTTGGGGGTGCCGGGGAAGAAGCGGCGTTGCGGTTGATGCTTTCCTGCATCCGCAGCATTTCGGTGAAGACCGGGCGGGCGAGGCCGAGCCCGCCCGCGGTGGCAATTTGTTTGGCCATGGCGGTGACCAGCATCGGCTTCCAGGTGCTCTCGCCGACACCGCCGCCAAACGCCTCGTTGCTGGCATCCATGGTCTTGAAAATCGGATCGAGGAAGCTGCCGAGCGCCATGGCCTCGAAATCCTCGGCCGCCTTCCATGCCTTGGCGATCTCGGCGGGGGCCAGGCCGGCCGCTTCGGGCGGCAGGCTGGCGGCGGGCGGCAGCAGGATCCCGGGCATCAGTGCACCACCAGATCGGCTTGCAGGGCGCCGGCGGATTTGATCGCCTCGAGAATGGTGATCATGTCGCGCGGGCCGATGCCGAGCGAGTTGAGCGCCGAGACCACTTCTTGCAGCGTCGTGCCGGATTGCAGCACGCCGAGCTTGCGGTTGCTCTGGTCGTTGACCTGGATATCGGTGCGCGGCACCACCACCGTCTGACCGCCCGAGAAGGCGCCGGGCTGGCTCACCTGCGGCGTCTCGGTGACGCGGATGGTGAGATTGCCTTGGGCGATGGCGACGGTGCTGATCCGCACATCGGCGCCCATGACGATGGTGCCGGTCGATTCGTCCACCACCACGGTCGCCGCCTGGTCGGGCTCGACATGCAGGTTCTCGATCCGGGCCAGCGTCGCGACCACGTCGCGCCCATGCAGATCGACGGCGACGGTGTGCGGGTCGGTGACATTGGCGAGGTGTTCGCCGAGCGTCAGATTGACCACATTGGCCATGCGCTCGGCGGTGGTGAGATCGGGGTTGCGCAGGCCGAGATGCAGGATTTGCAGATTGCCGAGCGCGAAGGGCACCTCACGCTCGACCGTGGCGCCATTGGGGATGCGCCCGGTGGTCGGCACGCCGCGCGTTACTTTCTGCGCTGCCCCGCGCGCCGAGATCGCCCCGGTCGAGATCGCGCCCTGGGCCACGGCATAGACCTCGCCATCGGCGCCGAGCAGGGGTGTCACCATCAGCGTGCCGCCCATGAGATCGCTGGCATCGCCAAGCGAGGAGACGGTGACATCGATGCGGTTGCCGTTGCGCGCGAAGGCTGGGAATTCGGCGGTCACCATCACCGCGGCGATATTCTTGGTCGAGAGGTTCTGCGCCTGATCCATGGTGTTGACACCGAGGCGCTCCAACATGCCGATCAGCGACTGGCGGGTGAAAATGGCGTTCATCAGCCGGTCGCCGGTGCCGTTCAGCCCGACCACCAGGCCATAGCCGACCAACTGGTTCTCGCGTACCCCCTCGATGTCGGCGATGTCCTTGATACGGACCTGCGCCGCCGCCTGGGCGCTCCAGAAGGCAAGAAAAAAACTGCAAATAAGCAGCAGGCGGTGCACCGATCGGCCCCCATGGGTAGTAAGACGTCAAGGTTTGCGCGTCATGATGCGGCTGCCGGCCTTCGGCGCGGCCGCCTCATGGGCGTTGTGGAGCGGGTATGAAGCAAGGCACATGCCAGGATTTACCGGCGGCAGACCGCCGCTTTCCTGGGGTCGAAAGCGGCAAGATTTGCCGGGCGGCAGAGTTGTCCGGGGAAAAGGAGCCAGGATGGTAAGCGGCATCAGAGGTCTCGGCGCCACCGCGGGAACCGCAGCCCCGATGGCGCGCAAGGCGGCCGGCGGCGCACGCTTCGCGCTACCGGAGGAAATCGCGACGAACGGGCCGGGCACGGTGCTGGCCGCCACCCCGCTCAGTGGTCTGGAGGCCATGCTGGCGCTACAGGAGGCGGAGGCGAGCGGCGCGCGGGACCGCGAGGCGCGCCATCACGGCCAGGAATTGCTCCGCGAACTCGCCCGCCTGCAACGCGCGCTGCTTGTCGGCGGGACGGACGACGCCCTGCTCGGCCGCCTTGCCAGCCTCGCCGAGACGGCGCCGGAAGCCGCCGACCCGGCACTGCGCGCCATGGTCGCCGCGGTGGTTCTGCGTGCCAAGGTGGAATTGGCGCGGCGGGGCCGCGGCGCACGATAGATTTTTCTCCGCGGCAACCGGGTTTTGCGCAAAAATTCCGTGAATACACCCTAACTGCATGAATTTGTGCGATTTCAAGGTGGCGTAGTGGTAAAAGTCTGCCCCCTTGGCGGTCTCGCCGGGCGCGGCTATAAGCCGGCCTGCTCACAACAGGCAGGCCCCTTCCCTAGGTGGCCTGGAGAAGAGACGAGGGCGGGATTGCTGAGATGATGGTGACACTGCCACCCGACTATCGTCCAACGGACGACGAACCGTTCATGAACCCGCTCCAGGTGGAGTATTTCCGCCAGAAACTCTTTCGCTGGCGCGCGGACTTGCTGCGCGAGGCCGACGGCACGCTGGCCAGCCTCTCCGAGGGCGGCATCCACGAGGCCGACATCACCGACCGCGCCAGCGTCGAGACCGACCGCGCGCTCGAACTCCGCACCCGCGATCGCGCCCGCAAGCTGATCGCCAAGATCGATCAGGCGATCGCGCGGATCGACAACGGCAGCTACGGGTTTTGCGAGGAAACCGGCGAGCCGATCGGCCTGAAGCGGCTGGAGGCGCGCCCGATCGCCACCCTCTCGATCGAGGCGCAGGAACGCCATGAACGCATGGAGCGCGTCTATCGTGATGATTGAGAGGGCGTGATGATTGAGAGGGTGCAAAAATTCCCTCGAGCCCCGAAATCGATCAGAAAATCAACGGCTTCGAGGGCATGCAGCGGTTCTCAACGCGAGGGATTCGCATCCAGGGGTTCCCGCCGACCCTGGGCGGCGTCTGGGTGAGACCCCGACTCGAATTTCACACCTGACCGGCTTTTGCCCTCGCCAGCCTTCGCATGAGCAGGAAAGCGAAGGCCAACTCGCCTCGAAAGCTGCCCTCTGAGCTTCATCCCCCTGATAACCGCGGTCGGCGCGGCTTCGCGGCCTTCCGCCTCGCTTGCGTCCACCCCCAGAACACTGAGGATGTGCCCCCACAGGCCGCTGTCGTGCCATGCGTAGAAGCGGTTTTGCATGGTCGTGAAGGGCGGAAAATCCTTTGGCAGATATCGTCAGGGGCATCCGCAGCGGATCAAATAAAACAAGGCGTTGAGAATGATCCGGGCGTCCGTCGGCTTGCGCCCGCGCCGCTTGGACGGCGGCATCAGCGGCGCGATTAGCGCCAACTCGGCCTCCGACATGTCGCTTGCACAGCGCGCCCGAATGACCTCATATTTCCCCCAATCGGCCTCGTTCCACGGCATCGCGAGTCTCCCAAAGTTGTTGCAAACCAAGGGAATCAAACGCTGCGAGGCCGGTCAACGGAATTTTAGGTCAGGCTCCGAGATCCGGACAATTCATAGGAAGACCAGCAATGTCACTTTGGCCAGATGACCTTTTCGACTTCGCTTTCATCAGTGACATGGATGATAGGCTCGATGCCCTGGTTGATTTGTCAGAAAAAGAAGAGTGGGATTATCAAAATACAGAAACAGTTAAAAATCATCCCATTCTCTATAATTATCTACACTATACGTACGCAAAATTGGCAGAGGAAGAGAAAATTGAGCTATCAGCGGATGGGTCAAATACCGCCTTCAATACGGGGCTTGTGACGCCCAACCAAGAGCCGATCTTTGCACTCTTCGACCGTAATTCGATCCCCGATCGGCAGCCCTGGTTTTTGAAGAAATGGTGCCGCAAAGGGGAGCATGATCTCGTGCGGTTTCAATCTCTACCCGAAATGGCGCACTATTTTAGCAATCCGGTATCTCTTGTATTCGACACTACAAAGGATCTGAGGGCTAACGTAGAACATATCATCGCCGATAATAAAAATCGGTTTCCGCCACCATACGACACTATGAATGATTATGCGCTGCAGACTTTTCTCAAAGGCGCCATTGATCAGGGCTGTTCAACGCTCTCTCGTCGGGTGGACTGAGTCCGATTTGCAACACCTGCCTGGTAAAGCGAAATCATTAAGACGAAGGGGATTCCCCAAGCGAAAAAAGTCTGACTCATAGGGCGGCAA
>JAJYYH010000065.1 GCA_021801255.1 Pseudomonadota bacterium | reverse complement strand
GCGCCGCAAGCGCGGCCGCGGGCGGGGGATAGGCGCGGCCAGCCACCGTCTGGATCAGCGCGGCGAGCGCCGCGGGCGCGATCGCGCCGGGCGAGAGCAGCGCGAAGCCCGCCGGATGCACCAACGCGCGCTCGGCGAGAATGGCGGCGATGCGCCCCGCCAGCGCGCTCCGCGCCGCCGCCCGCTCGGCCGCCGCCGCGCTCAACCCGGCACGCCGGGCCGGGCTCGCGACCGCGCCGCGCAGCCGGGTACGGAGCGCGCGCGGGTCGGCATTGGAGGGATCCTCGACCCAGCCCATGCCCACCGCGCGCAAACTGGCGCGGAGCCGCTCGGGGGGCAGCGCGAGGAGCGGACGTAACAGCACGACCGATCCGGCGGCGCGCCACGGCGCCATGCCGGCCAGCCCCGCCGGGCCGCTCCCCGCGCCGGCCCGCATCAGAAGCGTTTCCGCCTGGTCCCCCTGATGGTGGCCGAGCAGAAGATGTACCACCCCCGCCTCATCCCGCCCCAGCGCGGCGCAGGCCGCGGCGAGCGCGGCATAACGGGCGGCGCGGGCGCGCGCCGCGAGGCCGGGGCCGCGCGCGAGGTTGTCGAGACGGATGATCTGAGTGGGGATGGCGCGGGCAGCCAGCCGGGCGGCGGTGAGCCTGGCCTCGGCGGCCGATTCGGGGCGCAACCCGTGATCGACGATGAGCGCGATCACCCGCCCGCCGCGCGCCCGCGCCCAGGCGTCGGCGAGTAGGGCGAGGGCCATGCTGTCGGCGCCGCCGGAGACCGCGACAGCGAGCACGGGAGAGGCGCCAAACGGCCCCAGACCAGCCATGAGGGCGGCGAATTCGCCGGCGGTGACCGGCCACGCCGCAGGCGTCGCCGCTTCAGCCGCAGCCGGCACGCTGGCGCAGCGCGGCGGCACGTTCGCGCACCGCCGCGCGCTCGGTTGGAAATTCGCGGCGCAGCTTGTCGAGCGCCGTGCAGGCTGCCGGCTTGGCGCCCAGCGCGGTGAGTGCGCCGGCGAGGCCGAGCAGCGAGTCCTCGGCATGCGGCCCGGTCGGCGCGCCCTTATAGGCGGTGTCGAAGGCCAGCGCCGCCTTCTGATAGTCATGCTGGGCCTCGAGCGACTGGCCGAGCAGGAACTGGGCATCGACGGCATGCGGGCCCTTCGCCGTCGCCAGCACTTGCTGCGCCGACTCCTCGGCTACGGCATAGTCGTGATGGGCCAGAGCCGCGTTGCCGCGTTGCAGCAAGGCCTCTGGCGTCGGCCGCGCCGCCTTGTTCGCGGCCTGCGGGGTCGCCTCCGCCGTCGCGTCGGGCTTGATGACCGGCAGCGTGCCGAGGGGGGTGGGCGGTGGGCTCACGCTCGGTGGCGGCGTCGCTGTCCCGCCGATGACGCCGCCGCCGCTGGTTGGTCCAGCAAGTGGCGAGGGCGCGTGAGCGCCCTCCGCCGGGTGGCCACCCTCCAGCGTCTGGACGCGGAAATCGAGGTCGCCGATCTGTTTGCCAAGATCAGCGTTCTGCTGCTGTGTCCGGTTGTCCAGTTCATCGACCCGGCCGCGCAGTTCGCGCATCCGTTCCTCGAGCGCCGAAACCCGGTCGAGCAATTGCGGCAAGAGATCGTTGGCCGGCGCGGTCGCGGTTGATTTCGCGGCACTGCCCAAAGCCGAGCCGCCGGACGCGCTGAGCCGCTTTTGCACCGCGTCAAGATCGTGACGCAATTGCAGTATCTGGTTCTGTAGCTCGATCCCTTCCCGGCTCTCGACCTGCGCCCAGGCGGCGGGGCGGCAGGCGAGCAGGAGAAACGCGGCCAGCACGGCCATCAGCAAAGATTTCATGCGGCTTTCCCCTAGGGCAACGGGGGTTTTCTGCACCGCTCCAGCGGCCGCGACAAGCCCCCGAGACGGCCGCGCGAAACGCTGGCGGAGACAAAACAGCACCGGCGGCCGTGCCCGGCCGCCGGCGTCCCATCGATGTCAGCCGGCCAACCAGCCGGCTGGTCGCGGCTCAGCGAACCGAGGTGATGGAGTTGCGGTTCTGCGCCCAGGCCTGCTCGTTATCGCCCATCGCGGTCGGACGATCCTTGCCGTAGCTGATCGTGGTGATGCGCGAAGCGGCGACACCCTGCGAGACCAGGAAGTCCCGCGAGGCATTGGCGCGGCGCTGGCCGAGGGCGAGGTTGTATTCCTCAGTGCCGCGGTCATCGCAATTGCCAGCGATCTGGATCTGGACTTGCGGATACTTCTTCAGCCATTCCGCTTGGCGGGTGAGGGTCGATTTCGCCTCGTCGCTCAGGTTGGATTTGTCAAAGGCGAAGAAAACGCGATCACCGACATTCTGCACCAGATCCTGCTCGCTGCCCGGAACCGGGCCGGAGGGAGCTGCGGCGGCACCGGAGCCAGAGGCGGCGGTGGTTGGAGCGGGGGTTTGGTTGCACGCCGCCAGAAGCGCGACGGCGGCGAAGGCGCCAAGAATTTTCATGTTCATTGTCATTCGTCCCTAAATCTGGGTGCCTAGCTGTTACCTGCGTGCCTCGCGGCGGGGGTGCACGCTGCGGCGAAGGCCTGAAGGGCCCTTGCTGAACGCACATAAGGCGCATACTCCACCGTTTCGATAACGGTCAAGCCATCTCGTGTTAATCTCCGCATAAAGCATGACTGTTCTGCGCATTCAGCGCCCCAGCGGGCGGAAATCGCTTGCCCGTGCAAAAGAAAGCCGCGTGGGAAATTTGGTTTCCCCGGCGATTTTCCTGCCGGTTGGAGGCTTTCGGACACTCAGGCGCCAAGCGGCGACCAGGCGGGATCGGTCGCATCGGTCGGCGTCGGGGCGACCCGCTCATGGAAGCCGGTGATATCGATGCTGACCAGGCGGGAAGAATAGCCATCGCCACGCGAATCGCGGGCCGGCGTCTCGCGCCAGAACATGATCACCCGCCCATTGGGGCAGAAGGTCGGCCCCTCCACCGCGAAACCTTGCGAGAGAATGCGCTCGCCGCTGCCGTCGGGGTGCATCACCCCGATGCCCCAGGCGTCGCCGCCGAGATGCGTATAGGCGATCAGGTCGCCGCGTGGCGACCACACCGGCGTCGCGTAGCGCCCGCTGCCGAAGCTGATGCGCCGCACGTTCGAGCCGTCGGGGTTCATGACATAGAGCTGCTGATCGCCGCCGCGGTCAGAATTGAAGACGATCTGGCTGCCATCGGGGCTGTAGCAGGGGCTGACATCGATCGCCCCCGAATCGGTGAGCTGGGTCTCCCGTCCGCTCGCGAGATCGATGACATAGATGTTCGATCCCCCGCCGCGGGTCTCGGAGAGGATGACCTTGCCGCCATCGGGGCTGAAGCGGGGCGCGAAGGTCATGCCGCGCCATTCGCCGAGCATCCGCTGGCGGCCCGTGCCGAGGTCGAAGATATAGACCCGCGGGCGGTTGTTGGCGTAGCTCATGAAAGCGATCTCGTCGCGCGTCGGATGAAAGCGCGGCGTCAGGACCAGCCAGGAACCATCCGAGAGAAACCGGTTATTGGCGCCGTCCTGATCCATGATGGCGAGCCGCTTGACACGTCGGTTGCGCGGCCCGGTGCCCGAGATATAAATGATCCTTGTATCGAAATAGCCCTTCTCGCCGAGCAGCCGCTGATAGATCACATCGGCGATGATATGGCTGATGCGCCGCCAGTTGGCCGCATTCGTGGTATAGGCGGTGCCTTGGATCTGCTGCTCGGGCAGCACGTCCCAGAGGCGGAATTCGACCCGTACCTGTCCGTCGGTATTCTGCACCCGCCCGGTGACCAGCGCCTGGGCCCCGATCACCTTCCAATCGTTCCATTTCGGCACCTCGCCCAGGTTTTCCGCCGCCTGGATGAAGGAAGCCGGATCGAGCGGCTTGAACAGGCCGGAATTCGCGAGATCGGCGGTGATCACCTGGACCATGTCGCGGCCGAGCGTGGGGTTGGCGGCGCTGCCGCTGGTAAATTCCGGGATGGCGATCGGGATGGGGGCGGCTCGGGCGCGGTTGACATCGATCACCGCGCTCGGCGCGCCGGGCTTGCCGGGGGCGGCCGGCGCTGGCCCCTGCTGCGCGGCCACCGGCAGGACAGCGGCGCCGGCGGCGGCCGCGCCGAATAGGGCACGCCGGCCGAGTGCGGCATGCCTTCCGAGCAGGCCGGATGGGGAAGAAAATTCGGTGCCGATAGAGGTCATGGGCAAAGGCTCCTCGCGCCAGGGGCTGATTATTCAGGGGCTGAAGCGGAAATCGAGCGTGCGCCGCTGGCCGAGCATATCTTTGGGTAGCGGCAGGTTGGCGCAATGGGGGTCGAGCACGGCGCGCACCGCGCGCTCGGCGAAAGCGCGGAATTCCGGATCGCTCATCCGCCCGAGATCGCTGCCCGCGACATGGACGACACGGGCGACGCCGTTCTCGTCGGTGATCACCTGGAGATGCACCTGGAGCTGGTTGGCGTCCTTGGCACCGGGATCATAGGTCCAGCACTGGCGCACGTGATCGCCGATCGAGGCGCGCTGATCGGCTGACAGGGCACTGGTATCGCTGCCGGTGCGCGCGCCCCCACCATTGGGCGCGCCGCCGGCTTGCGGGTTGGCACGCGCCTTGGGGGGCGTGGTCTGTTTCTGTAGCGCCCGCAGTTTTTCCAGCGTCGCTTCCAGCGCGTCGCTCTCGGGCGCCGTGTTCTTGGTCGGATTGGGCTGGCTGGTGGCGCTCTCTGTTGGCGGTGGCGGCAGGGGCGGCACCGGCAAGGGCGGCGTTTCAGGCGCGGGTGTTGGCGCCGGGGGGGGCGGCACCGGGGGGATTGGCGGCGGCGGACGCGGCAGCGGCGGTGCCAGGTTTGGCGAGATCGGCGGCGGCGGCAAGGGCGGCGCGGGCGGCGCGGGGGCGGCCGCGGCGGGCGATGGCGGGGGCGGCGGCGGTGGTGGTGGCGGCGGAGGGGGCGCCTCGATCGGGGCGGGTTTGGGGGGCGTGGGCGCCGGTGGTGCCTGGTTGGGCTGCGGCAAGGGCGCCGGCGCCGGCACCGGGCCCGCGGTCTCGGCCTTCTGGGTGGGCTGGGCGGGTCCGGTGAACTGCATGCTCACCGCCATCTCTTCCGGCTCCTCGGGCAGATGCCGGGCCGGCAGGCTGATCAGCAGGGCCAGCACCACCGCCACATGCAGCGCCAGCGAAACCGCGGCGCCGCGTTTGAGCTCACGATCCATGCCTTGCCCAGAGCTGCCCGAGGCACCGAATTCAGCCGCGACCGGGTTTGTGCGCAGCGGGCGTTCCCGCGCCAGGAGCCGCCCCAGCCGGCGCGGCGGCGGCGGCCGGAGGCTGTTCGGCGAGCAGCGCCACCTTGCTGAAGCCGCCCTGGGTGATCGTGCCCATCACCTGCATCACCAGCCCATAGCTCACCGCCCGGTCGCCGCGGACGAAAATGCGGCGCTCGGGATTATTCTGCGAAACCGCTTGGAGCTTGGCGACGAGATCGGGAATTTCCACCTGGCTGTCCTGGAGGTAGATATGCCCCTCGGCGTTGATCGTGACGGTGAGCGGCTGGGCGTCGCTGTTGAGCGGCTTGGCGTCGGTTTTCGGCAGATCGACATCGACGCCCGAGGTCATCAGCGGTGCCGTGACCATGAAAATGATCAGCAGCACCAGCATCACGTCGACGAGCGGCGTAACGTTGATCTCGGCGAGCGGGCGGTAGCGACCGCGCCCGCGGCCATTGCCGTTGCCGACGAGGAAGGCGGCCATCGCTCAGACGCGCTCCTCGGACTGGCGCGAGAGGATGGCACCGAATTCGGCGCCAAACCCCTCCAGCCGCGCGGCGAAGCGGGCAAGATCGGTGCTGATCTTGTTGTAGGCGAGCACGGCGGGGATGGCGGCGACGAGGCCGATCGCGGTGGCGAACAGCGCCTCGGCGATGCCCGGCGCCACCACCGAGAGATTGGTGTTGTGCATCGCGGCGATGGCGGAAAAACTATGCATGATACCCCATACGGTGCCAAAGAGGCCGATAAAGGGCGCGGTCGAGCCGACGGAGGCGAGAAAAATCGTCCAGCGCTCCAGCCGCTCCATCTCGCGCTGGATGGTCACCGTCATCGCCCGATCGACGCGCTCGCGCACGCCCGAGCGGGCGACATCGGCGCCGGCGACGCGCAGGCTGCGCCGCCACTCCGCCATCGCCGCGCCGAACACGGCGGCGATCGGGTTGGTCGGCTTGGCGCCTTCCTGCTCGTAAAGCTCATCAAGGCTGCCACCCGACCAGAAACGGTCCTCGAAGCGGTCGGCGGCGCGACTGACGCGGCGCAGCGCCAGCCATTTCTCGAACACGATCGCCCATACCCAGACGCTTGCCGCCAGCAGCAGCAGCATGACGAACTTGACGACGATATCGGCCTGCATGAAGAGACCCCAGAGCGATAGATCCGCCCCCGCCGCCGCCAGATTGGCTGCATCCACTGCCCGATCCACCAAGCCTACTCCTTGTTCTCGTCGTTCTTCATCAGCAACCCCGCCAACGCCGCGCGCCAGCGCGCCGGCAGCCGCGCCGGCCGATGGTCGGCGCGCCGCACCACGGCGAGCGAGAGGTCGAGCACCACCAGCGGCGCCGCTTCATGGCCCCGAAAGAAGCTCTGGCGCAAGAGCGCCGAGGCGCCGCCCACCGCCAGCGTCTCGGTGATCACCGCAAGTGCATCGTCGAGCATGGCCGGACGCAGATAATCCAGTTTCGCCCGCCGCACCACGAAGAACATGCCGTGCTCGGCGATCAAATCGGCATGCGCGACCCCCCTCTCACGCAACAGCTCGGTGCGCGCGCGCTCGGCGAAGCGGAGATAGCTCGCATGATAGGCGATGCCGCCGGCATCCGTGTCCTCGAAATAGACCCGAACGTCATAGACGTGCCGACCGTCACGGAACATGAATGTTTTCCGACGTTTTATTCATCTTCGGCTTATTCATCTTCGGCAAGCAGGTCAGGGGCGAGAAGGTCGGGCTGGCCGGCGACCAGGGGAGGCGGCGTGAGGTCGAGATGGCGCCAGCCCGGCCGCCCCAGCATCCGCCCGCGCGAGGTGCGGAGAATGAGCCCCTCCTGGATGAGATAGGGCTCGATCACGTCCTCGATGGTATCGCGCGCCTCGGAAAGCGCCGCCGCCAAGGTCTCGACGCCGACCGGCCCGCCGCCGTGGTGCTCGGCGATGCGGCGTAGGTAGCGGCGGTCCATGGCATCGAGGCCGAGATGATCGACATCGAGCCGGGCGAGCGCCGCATCGGTTGCCGCCTGGTCGATCGGGTCGATGCCGGCGACCGCGGCAAAATCGCGCACCCGGCGCAACAGCCGCCCCGAGATACGCGGCGTGCCGCGGGCACGGCGCGCGATTTCGGCGGCAGCCGCGGCGGTGAGCCGCATGCCGAGGCGGAGCGCGCCGCGCGCAACGATCAGCTCCAGCTCCTCGGGAGTATAGAAAATCAGCCTGAGCGGAATGCCGAAACGATCGCGCAAGGGGGTCGCGAGCAGCCCGGCGCGGGTGGTCGCGGCGACCAGGGTGAAGGGCGGTAGATCGATGCGCACGCTGCGCGCCGCCGGGCCCTCGCCGATGATCAGATCGAGCTGGAAATCCTCCATCGCGGGATACAGCACTTCCTCGATCGCCGGTTGCAGGCGATGGATCTCGTCGATGAACAGCACGTCGCGCGGCTGGAGATTGGTGAGGATGGCGGCGAGATCGCCGGCGCGCTGGATCACCGGGCCGGACGTGGCGCGAAAGCCGACGCCAAGCTCGCGCGCGACGATCTGCGCGAGCGTGGTCTTGCCGAGGCCGGGCGGGCCGTGCAGCAGCACATGATCGAGCGCCTCGCCGCGGGCCCGCGCCGCTTCGATGAAGATCGCCAGATTCTCCCGGCTCGATTTCTGGCCGACGAATTCGGCCAGATTGCGCGGCCGCAGGCTGGCCTCGGCGGCGTCCTCGGCGGCGCGCAAGGGAGAAACGACGGGATGCTCCTCGCTCATTGCCGCCTCAGAGCCTGAAAATCAATCGAACTTGAACAAGAATACCCGCTGAAAACATTGATTTTTCTTGGTCGATTCTGGGGCACGAGGGCATTCTTTTTCAAACTCTCAGCGCACGAGATGGCGGAGGCCGGCACGGATCACCTGATCGAGCCCGGCATTCTCGCCGATCTCGGCCATGGCGCGGGCAACCGCGGCCTGCGCCTCCGCCCGGCGATAGCCGAGATTGACCAGCGCCGAGAGCGCATCCCCCCCCACCCCGGCGAGTTCCGGCGCGACGGCTTGCCCGCCAGGGAGCGTGACCCCCGCGCCGGGCAAGGCGCCGGCGCGCTCGCGAAGCTCGGTGAGCAAGCGGATCGCGAGCTTGGCCCCGACCCCGGGCGCGCGGGTCAGCGCCGCGCGATCGCCCCCGGCGATGGCGGCGATCAGGGCGTTGGGCGCCAGCGTCGAGAGGATGGCGAGCGCGACCTTGGCGCCCACCCCCTGGACGGTGGTGAGCAGGCGGAACCAGTCGCGCTCGGCGGGATCGAGAAAGCCATAGAGCAGGATCGCGTCCTCGCGCACCGTGGTCTCGATGAGCAAGGTCACCCGCACCGGGGGCGTGGGCAGGGCGGCGAGGGTGCGGGTCGAGGCCTGCACGAGATAGCCGACGCCGCCCACGTCAATGACGCAGCGCTCGGCCTCGATCCCGGCCACCAGCCCGGAAAGCCTGGCGATCACGAAGCGCGCGCCCAGGCCAGCCGGCTCGCCCGGTGATGGGCGTGACAGATCGCGACGGCCAGCGCGTCGGCGGCGTCGGCGCGGGCCAGAGTCGAGCCTGGCAACAGCCGGCGCACCATCAGCGCCACCTGCTCCTTGCTCGCCCCCCCGGTTCCGACCACCGCGCGCTTGACCGATTTCGCGCCGTATTCGGCGACCGCGATGCCGGCGAGCGCGGGCGCCAGCAGGGCGATGCCGCGGGCATAGCCGAGCTTCAGCGTCGCCTGGCCGTTGCGGTTGACATAGGTCTCCTCGACCGCCGCCTCGTCCGGTCGATGCAGCGCGATGAGCCCGGCAAGCGCGCTGTGCAGGATGCGGAGGCGCTCGGCCAGCGGCGTCGCGGCCTCGGTCGCGATCACCCCGCAGGCGAGGTGGACCAGACGATTGTCCTCCTGGCCGATCAACCCCCAGCCGGTCGCACGCAGCCCAGGGTCGAGGCCGAGAACACGGATCATCAGGCCGAGAGCTTCTGCATCACCGCCTCGGGAATATCGAAATTGGCATAGACGTTCTGCACATCCTCGCTTTCCTCCAGCGCATCGAGCAGCTTCAGCACGCCTGTGGCGCGTTCCTCGTCCAGCGTGACGAGGGTGGTGGGCCGCCACTCCAGCCGGGCGCTCCCGGGCGGGCCGAAACGCGCCTCCAGGGCATCGCGCACGGCGAAGAAATCCTCGACGCTGGTGGTGATTTCGTGGCCCTCGGCGTCGCTCTCGACATTCTCCGCCCCGGCCTCGATCGCCGCCTCCAGCATCGCGTCATCGCCGGCGGCGCTGCGCGGATAGCGCAGCGCGCCCAGGCGGCTGAACAGGAACGCCACCGAATTGGTCTCGCCCAGGGTTCCGCCATGCTTGCTGAAGGCGGCGCGGATATCGGACGCGGTGCGGTTGCGGTTATCGGTCAGCGCCTCGACGATAATGGCAACCCCCGCCGGGCCGTAGCCCTCATAGCGGATTTCGGCGAAATCCTCGCCCGATGGGCCGCCCGCGGCCTTCTTGATCGCCCGCTCGATGGTGTCGCGCGGCATGTTGGCGCCGCGTGCCTCGGCGATCGCGGCGCGCAGGCGCGGGTTGGACGCGGGATCGGGCAGGCCGGCACGGGCGGAGACGGTGATTTCGCGGATCAGCCGGGCAAATTGCCGGGCACGGCGGGCGTCCTGGGCGCCCTTGCGGTGCATGATGTTCTTGAATTGCGAATGTCCGGCCATCGCCCTGTCTCTGCCTGGCTCAAGAGAAAAATGCGGACGCCTTGTAGCAGCGCGGGTGGCGCGCGGCAAAGATTACCCCCTGCCCTTGCGGGCAAAGATTACCCCCTGCCCTTGCGGGCAAGGATCACCGCCTGCCCTTTCGGGCAAGGATCATCCCCCCGCGCGCAGCCGATAGTTGCGGAGATAGATCAGCAGCGCCTTGAGATGATCGGCGGGGCCGTGGTGGCGGCGATGGAGCGGACGGTGGAAAACCTCGGTCAGATTGTCCAGCGTGATCGGGGCGCCGATAAATTCGCCCAAACGCGCGAGCGATGCCTCCGGGCGCAGCAGCAGATCCTCATAGACGATTTCAAGAAAGGGCAGATCGCGTTCGGCGAGAAACGTCGCGAAGGCATCGCGCACGCCCGCCATATAGGCGCGGCAATAACCCGGGGTCTGGATTTGCCGGCGCAAAATGTGGGAAATCCAGGCCTGGGTGGGCTGGCGGGTGAGCAGCAGGAAATGCACCTGCTCGCAATCGATGAGCCGCGCCCAGAAAGGAAGCGTGAGCCAGAGCCGCGGGTCTTTCCACAGCCAGGGCCGATGGCGTTCGCAGGCCGCGAGGAAAAGCCGATAAGGTGCCGGGTCCAGCTCCCGCGATCGTTCGTTCACCGCCGCGATATCGGCGGGGGTGAAGACGCGGTCGAAGCGCCCACGATAGCCGGTCTCGCGCAGCAGACGCTCGTTCAGCGCCACCAGTTCCTGGTTCTCGAACGTATCATAGTCGCGCTTTTGCGCCGTCGCCTCGCCCGCCCAATAGCCCGCGCGCTGCAACAGCCCGGCCAGCACGGAACTGCCGGTGAGGCCCGCGGTGAGGATGACGATATTGCGTTTGATCTGGAAAACTCCCGGAAATGGGCCCGCATGGGCCGAAAACGGCAGGCCGGCGCGAGCGTCAGTCCCCCGCCATCACGGCCAGTTGCCGCGCGCGGCGCTCCTGCGCCCGCCCCAGCGCCGCCGAGAGCACGAGCCAGAGGGCGGCCACGGGGAGCGCTGAGAGCGCAATGGCGCCGAGCTTCAGCCCCACCGCCTGAAAACTGTCGAACACCCAGCCCGAAAGCGCATCCGAGCCGCGATAGACGACAACGTCGATCAAATTCTTCGCTTTATACTTCTCCGCGCGCCCGAGCACGGTGAACAGAACCTGGCGTGCGGGATTGGCGATGGCGAAATTCATCCAGCGCTGCGTCACCTGGATCGCGATGACGACGGCAAGGCTCGGCGCCAGCGCCAGCGCCGCGAAGCCCGCGACATAGACCGCCGGCAGCGCCGCCGTCGCCGCCCCGGTGCCGAAGCGGGCGAGCAGTCTGCCGGTCGCGAAGATTTGTGTCGCCAGCGTCAACAGGCTCACGGCGAGGTCGATGCCGGCGAAGACGCGGGTCTGCGCGCCGGCGCCGTGGACGCCGCGGGCGACGAGATGAGCCTGCTCGAAATAGAGCATCGTCGCGCTGAACGACAGCAGGCTCACCCACGCGCCGAGGCCGAGCAGATAAGGCGAGCGGAGGAATTCGGCCAGTCCGGCGAAGGCACTGCCGCCGAGGCGCTGCCCGTCGCGGCGCGCGGCGGGCTGCCGATCGGGGGTAAATTCGAGACGATGGGCGCAGAACACCGCGCATTCGAGAAAGACGATGGCCACGAGCAGCAGGTTGATCGGGCCGATCGGGCCGGCCAGCGCCAGGGTGATGAGCGGGCCGAGCAAGGCGCCGGCGGTGCCGCCGGCGCCGATGAAGCCGAATAGGCGCTTGCCCTGCTCGCTGGTGAAAAGATCGGCCATGAACGACCAGAACACCGTCACGGCAAAAAGATTGAACACGCTGACCCAGACGAAAAACACCCGCGCCACCGCGACGGGGGCGATGGCTTGCGACAGCAGCAGCCAGAACACCACGAGGTTGGCGGCAAAAAAGTGATAAACGATCGGGATGAAGCGCCGGCGCGGCAATTTCGCCACCAGCGCGCCATAGAACGGCTGCGCCAACAGCAGTGCAACGAAGGTCGCGGTGAACATCCAGGGCAGCGCCTTGACGCCACCGGCGATACCGCGCTGGTCGCGGAGCGGGCGCAGCACGTAGTAACCGGCGAGCAGCGCGAAGAAATAGAGAAAGGACCACAGCGCCGCGGATCGCTCTTCCCGGGTCGCGGGAAGCAGCCGCGCGAGCCAGATAGGGGAAAAAATCACGGCGCGAGCGAGAGTTTCTGCTTGAGTTCGGGGGCGCTCACCGCCTGACCATAGCCCGGCGCGCCGCGCTGGAAGCGCCGCGCGTCGGCGAGCTTGCCGACCACCACGGGATCGAAACCGGCATCGCGCACCAGGTGCGCGGCAACCGCGACCGCCTCGGCGTCATCGCCGGCGATGGGGATGGCAAGCCGCGGTGGCGGCCGGTTCGCCTCCTGGGCCAGGATCTTGTAGTTCAGCGTGTTGAACGCGCGCACCAGGCGCGCGCCAGGCAGATATTTTTGCGAGGTGAGGCCGATCCCCAGGGCTTCCGCCTCCGCCACAATCGCGCCGTCACGCGGGGCGATGGCGTTGCCGGCATCGAGCA
Source organism: Pseudomonadota bacterium (assembly GCA_021801255.1). GTDB lineage: Bacteria > Pseudomonadota > Alphaproteobacteria > Acetobacterales > Acetobacteraceae > Acidibrevibacterium. The sequence continues at coordinate 18,050 of JAJYYH010000065.1, read as the reverse complement.
CGATCTTGCCCCTGAGCGCGGCGCCGTAATCATGCCCGATCTCCGGCATCGCGCCATAGGGCACGGCGAGGAAGACGACCTCGCCGAAAGCGATCGCCTCGGCGACGCTGCCGGCATGGGCGCGCGCGCCGAGGCTGGCGACCAGCGTGGTGAGTTCGGCCGGATTGCGCGAGGCGAACATCACGTCGTGCCCGGCCTTGACCCAGAGCCCGCCGACCGTGCCGCCGATATGGCCGGCGCCGATCACCCCGATGGGCTGCCGGGCGCCCATTTCCGTCTCGGCGCCCGCCCACCGGGGCGCGAGCAGGGAGGCAAGGCCGAGGATCCCCGCCCCACGGAGGAAATGACGCCGGGAAGATTCGCCAGTCTCGCGGAACCCCATCGCACGCCTCGCCTCAAGCTATTGCAGGAACCCGGAGGTTAGGCACGATCGCGCGTCGCCGCAACGCCCGCCCGGCCGAGGTTTTGATTTTCGGAGCGCCCCTGGGATGGTATGAGCACGCTCGATCGGGAACGATGGTACAAAGGGGGACAGGGCATGGCCGACGCTGGGGTCGCCGCGCGCCGCAAGAGCCGCGTCAACTGGCTGCGGCCGCTCATCTTCACCCTCATCCTGGTCGGACTGGTCGCGGTCGCCGCCGGCGAGGACTGGAAATTCGACACTGCCGCGCTCGCCGTCTGTGGCCTCGGCTTCGGGTTTTTCTACGTGGCGTTCTCCGGCGGAACGCATGGCGGGACGCATTTCGGTATGACGCTGGCGAATTTCCTCGCGGTCTATGCCTGCGCTTTTTTCTTCTTCCGTGAATCCAATTTCGCCGCCGCCCCTCACCCCGCCTCGCTCATCGCCCTCGGCCTGCCGGTCGTGGCCTTCCTCGTCACCTGCTTCATCCGCCGCCGCCAGGTGGGCGCGATGATCCACGCCCGGCGCCAGCGCCAACTGACCAATTTGCCGAGCCTGCGGCGCTGGCTGCCGGGGGTGTCGATCGTCGGGGCCGCGTCCTTCGCGGTGCCGCGCCTGCATCTCGACGCCGCCACGCAAGGCCTGGTGCTGCTCGCCGCCATGGTGATCATTTCCGGCTTCATCGTCCGCGCGGTGCGCGATATCGTGCTGCTGCTGATCGATGTCACGCTGATTTTCGAGGGCGTCGCCGGGCGGCTCGACCGGCTGCTGATCCCGATGACGGCGTTTCTCACGCTCTATTCGCTGCTCGTCGTGGTCTTTGCCTGCCTCTACCGGCTCGCCGAGATGTCGGCCGAGACGCCGCAATTCCTCACCACCTCCGCCGATCACTATCTCTCGTTCGGCGAGGCGCTCTATTTCAGCGTCATCACACTGAGCACCGTGGGCTATGGCGACATCGTGCCCGATGGGCAATTGGTGCGGCTGCTCGCCAGCGCCGAGGTGATCATCGGCCTCTTGCTGCTGCTCTTCGGCTTCGGCGAGATCGCCCGTCTCGGCGACGAGGAGAGCGGCCCGCCGAAGGCGCCGAAACTGCCGGATTGAGCCGGGTCATTTGCCGTGCCGGTTCCATGACACCCGCCCGCGTTGCGCCGGCAGGAAGGGGGCGGCATGCTGGGGCGAGGAGTACGCGCATCATGGTATCTCGCCCCGCCCCGCCGCCCGCCGCCGATCTCTCGGAGGCGATCGGCAACACCCCGCTGATCCGCCTCCGGCGCGCCTCCGAGGCGACCGGCTGCACCATCCTCGGCAAGGCGGAGTTCATGAACCCCGGTGGCTCGGTCAAGGACCGCGCGGCGCTGGCGATCATCACGGACGCTGAGCGGCGGGGCACGCTCAAACCCGGCGGCGTCATCGTCGAGGGCACGGCGGGCAATACCGGTATCGGCATCGCCCTCGTCGGCCAGTCGCGGGGCTATCGCGCGGTGATCGTCATGCCCGAGACGCAAAGCCAGGAAAAAATCGATTTTCTTCGCATGATCGGCGCCGATCTCCGGCTCGTCGCGGCCAAGCCCTATCGCGATCCCGGCAACTACGTGCATGTCTCGCGCCGCCTCGCGGAAGAATTGGGCGGCGTCTGGGCCAATCAGTTCGACAATCTCGCCAATCGCGAGGGCCATCGCGCGACCACCGGGCGCGAGATCTGGGAGCAGACGGCGGGACGGATCGACGCCTTCACCTGCGCCTGCGGCACCGGCGGCACGCTCGCCGGCGTCGCTCTGGCGCTCAAGGCGCGCAAGCCAGGTGTGCGCATCGTGCTTGCCGACCCCGAAGGGAGCGGGCTCTATGGCTGGGTGAAGTCGAACGATCTCTCGGTTTCGGGGAGTTCCATCACCGAGGGTATCGGCCAGTCCCGTGTGCCGGCCAATCTCGAGGGGGCGCCGATCGATGATGCCGTGCGCATTCCCGATCGAGAGGCGCTGGAGACGATTTTCGCGCTGCTGATCGAGGAGGGGCTCTCCGTCGGCGGCTCGGCGGGGATCAATATCGCCGCGGCCATGCGCGTCGCCCGCGATCTCGGCCCCGGCCACACCGTCGTCACCATTCTTTGCGATGGCGGGGCGCGCTATCAGTCGAAACTGTTCAACCCGGATTTCCTGCGTTCGAAGAACCTGCCGGTGCCGGCGTGGCTGGCGACATAGGCACGGAAGTTCGCGCAACGCAGGTTTCGGTTTGATGGCTGCTGTCGTTGGCGGCATAGGTCGCGGTGTTGCCGCTGCGGATGAAGGTGACGGAGGCATCGCGATAGACCGTGCCGGTGGCATCGCTCGAAATCTCGGGCAGCACCCGCACCTGGCCGATCGTGTCGCCGATCCTTGCCCGCTCCGCGCCCTCCTCGTAGGTGACGTTGAGGATCATGCCGTGCGAGCAGGCATAGCGCACATTTTGCTCGGGCCCGGTGCAGCCAGCGAGCGCCAAGACCGCGAAAACCGCGAAAAGCCCGCCGCGCCGAAAATCGCTCATGAGAGATGCCTCCGCGGTGGCGCCAGCGCCTGGATGAAACCCTGTAGCCCCGCCCATTGTTGCGCGAGATAGCCGCCCGAGGCCAGCGCCTCGGGGGCGCGCGGATCGCCGGTCGGGGCGTATTGCGTGGTGAAGTCCGCCGTGCCGAACAGCATATCCCAATAGGGAAACACCGCGCCGTAGTTGCAGCTCTGCTTGCCCGCCGCGCGCGCCGCGTGATGGACGCGGTGAAAGCGCGGCGAAATCAGCAGCCGCTCACCGAGCCAGCCGAAGGAAAGCCTCGTGTTGGCGTGCGAGAGGCTTTCAAGAAACCGCAACACCAGAACGAGGAGCGGGAATTGTAGCGGCGGCACGCCGACGCCGAGCGCGATCACGCCGAACCACAAGGCGGCGATGAGATCGTCGAGCAGGTGGTTGCGGTCATCGGACCAGAACGTCATCTGCCGCTGCGCGTGATGCAGGGCGTGCAGCGCATACCACCAGCGGAAGCGATGCGAGAGGCGATGGCGCCAGTAATCGGCGAAATCGAGGATCAGCGCATAGGCGAGAAAGGTGAGGATGGGGTGGCCGAGCAGGCCGGGGATGGCGCGCTCCAGCGTCGGGGGCACGTAGCCGTGATCGGTGAGCCAGCCGGAAAATGCCACCTGGACGCGGAAAAACAGCACGAAAGTGACCAGCGGCAGCAGGCCGACACGGGCCAGCACGGTGTAGAACATGTCAGTCAGCTCGACGCGGTGATCAGGCCAACGCTCGATGGGAAAAAACCGCTCGAGCGGCAGGCAGATCGCATACATCAGCGCGACCTGCATGGCGCCGTAGGTCGCGAACAGCGCCCAGCCATAGGCCAGATCCTCCCAGCGCATTAGCCCGACCTGCCAGAGCAGCGGGATCAGCAGATGCTCGGAGAGCCAGCCCGCCAGAGTGTCGAACGGATCGCTCATGAATGCGGCGGCGCCGTGCCGGCGAGCGCGCGCGGCAGGTGGTCATGGGTGTTGAGCCAGATGCCGTGCGGCGAGCGGCCGACCTCGATCACGTCATAATGCCCGCTCACGGGATCGAGCACGGCCACACTATGGGCGAAACGGCGAGAGATCCAGAGCCGCCCATCGGGGCCGAAATCGAGATCATCAGGGCCGCCCGGGACGCGGATCTCGCGCGTGACTTTCAGGCTTTGCGCATCCAGCACCGCGAGCGTGCCATCGACGCGGTTGGTGACATAGATCACCTTGCCATCGGGCGAGAGAAAGAGATTATGCGCCCCGCGCCCGGTCGGGATGCGCGCGCGCACCACCCCGGTCGCCGGATCGACGACGCTGATGCCGTTGCCGCCCATCACCGCGACCAGCAACCGGCCCTGATGCCAGAGCACGGCGGCCGGCGTTTCGCCCACTTCCGTGTTCCACAGCACCGCGCCGCTGCCAAGCGCGATCGCGGCGAGCCGGTCGGTGCCCTGTAGGGTGATATAGACGGTGCTCGAATCGGGCGAAAAATTGAGATGGCTCGGCATCGATTTCAGCGCGACGCGATGCACGAGATGGTAGTCCTTGGCATCAAAAATGTCGACCTGGTTGCGTGCCAAGCCATTGACCACAAGCCATTTGCCGTCCGGGCTGAACTGCAACTGATAGGGATCGCTGACGGTGAGGCGGCGCAGGATTTCCCCGGTTCGCGGATCAAGAAAAAGCAATTCGTTGCCGGTGGTATCGCCGATGAGGAGAAAACGATGGTCCGGCGTGAGCGCCATGTGGTGCGGCTCGCGCAGGACCGGAATGCGGCGGATTTCGCGCTCGCTCCCGACATCGACAACGCTGACCGCAGCCCCCGCGGAATCGATCACGAAGGCCAGTCCCTGGGCCCGCGCCGCCGCCGCGCCGAGCAGAAATAAAGTCAGGAACAGCATCGTTCGTGGCATGGCGGGGTTTCCTAGACGTCGAGATTGGCAACTTTGAGCGCGTTGCCAACGATGAATTCGCGCCGCGGCTCGACGACATCGCCCATCAGCGTGCTGAATACCAGCGCCGCGTCCTCGTTGTTGCTGACCTTCACTTGCAGCAACGTGCGCGCCGCGGGATCGAGCGTGGTCTTCCAGAGCTGTTCAGGATTCATCTCGCCGAGACCCTTGAAGCGCTGGATGGCGAGGCCGCGCCGCCCCTGCGCCAGGATGCGCTCATAGGCATCAAACGGGCCGGTGACAGCACGGCTTTCCTTCTCCAGATCGAGCCGCGCCGGGACCTCGAAGCGCTGCCGCAGCGCCTCCGCCCGCTCCGTCAGCCAGCGTGCCTCGGCACTCCGCAGCACCGTCGCATCGAGCGTATGGCGCTCGGCCACGCCGCGCACGGTGCGCGCGAGGGTGAGGCCGGCGCCATCGGCCGCGACCACCCAGCCGCCCTCGTTCGGCGCTGAAATCCGATCGAGCCGCGCCGCCAGCGCCTGGGCGCGGGCGGCGTCACGCGCGGCCTCGGGCGCCAGCGCCCCAATGATCGCCGCCTGTTCGAGGAGGGCGACCGGCGCCGCCTCGCCGAGCCGGGTGAGGCGATGGCTGGCCTCGCGCAGGAAGCCGACCTCGCGGGCGAGATCGGCGCCGGCGATCTCGCGCCCGTCAGCATAGACGAGTTTGGCCTCGGCCAGCACCTTGTCGAGGAGAAACGCCTCCAGCGCCGCGTCGTCCTTGAGATAGCGCTCGTCATTGCCGCGCTTGGCGCGATAGAGCGGCGGCTGGGCGATGAAGAGATGGCCGCGCTCGATGAGTTCCGGCATCTGGCGAAAGAAGAATGTCAGCAGCAGCGTGCGGATATGCGAGCCATCGACATCGGCGTCGGTCATGATGATGATGCGATGGTAGCGGAGCTTGGCGATATCGAAACCGCCCTGGTCGGGATCGCTGCGGCCGATGCCGGTGCCGAGAGCCGTGATCAGCGTGCCGACCTCGGCCGAGGAGAGCATGCGATCGAAGCGCGCGCGCTCGACATTGAGGATTTTCCCTTTCAAAGGCAGGATCGCCTGGGATTTGCGATCGCGCCCCTGCTTCGCCGAACCGCCCGCCGAATCGCCCTCGACGATGAAAATCTCCGCTTTCGCCGGATCGCGCTCCTGACAATCGGCGAGCTTGCCCGGCAGCGTCGAGACATCGAGCACGCCCTTGCGCCGGGTCAACTCGCGCGCCTTGCGCGCCGCCTCGCGCGCGCTCGCCGCGTCCATCACCTTCTGGATGATCCCGCGCGCTTCCTTGGGATGGGTCTCGAACCAGTGCGCGATGGCGTCCGCGGCCATCGCCTGGACCACCGGCTGGACCTCGGAACTCACCAGCTTGTCCTTGGTCTGGGAGGAGAATTTGGGGTCCGGCACCTTGACCGACAAAACCGCCGTCAAACCTTCCCGCATATCCTCGCCGACCAGCGCGAGATTGTCTTTCTTGCCCATTCCTTCCGCATATTTCGTCACGACGCGGGTCAGGGCGGCGCGGAAGCCGGCGAGATGCGTGCCGCCATCACGCTGCGGAATGTTGTTGGTGAAGCAGAGCATGGTTTCGTGGAAACTATCGTTCCAGGAGAGCGCGAACTCGACCTTGATGCCTTGCGCGTTCTCGGCGGCGCGGAGGCTGATGGGCGGCGTGAAGACTGCGGTCTTGCTGCGCTCCAGCCATTCGACGAAGGCGACAAGCCCGCCGTCGTAGCGGAATTCCGCGAGCTGCGGCGGGGCGTGGCGCTCATCGCTGAGCGTGATCGCGATGCCGGAATTGAGAAACGCCAACTCGCGCAGACGTCGCTCAAGAATGGAAAATTCGAACTCCGTGCGGGTGAACACCGCCGGGTCGGGCTTGAAGGTCACCTCGGTTCCAGTCGGCGCCTCGGAAGGCCCGCGATCGGCCAGTGGCGCCGCGGCCTCGCCGCCCTGGAAGCGGATGAAATATTCCCGCCCCAATCGCCAGACGCGCACCTCCATCCATTCCGAGAGCGCATTGACGACGGCCGCCCCGACGCCATGCAGCCCGCCCGAGACCTTATAGGAGTTCTGGTTGAACTTCCCTCCCGCGTGGAGCCGCGTCAGCACCACTTCGGCCGCCGAGACACCTTCCTCGGGGTGGATATCGGTCGGGATGCCGCGGCCATCGTCGCGCACCGTCATGCTGCCGTCGCCGTTCAGCGTGACGCGGACATTGCGGGCGAAGCCGGCCTGCGCCTCGTCCATGGCGTTGTCGATGATCTCGAAGGCCATCTGATGCAGGCCCGAGCCGTCATCGGTATCGCCGATATACATCCCCGGCCGCTTGCGCACGGCCTCGAGCCCGCGCAGGATCGAGATCGCCGAGGCGTCATAGGCTTCGGGGAGATCGGCTTCAGGCAGAGGGGCAGCGGGTTGGGACATGCCTGCGGGAGGCTCCTTGTGGAATATATCTAGGAAATCCCTTATAGACCCCGCGGCGCACAAAACCCAGAGGGCAAGCCAGCGGGTAGTGTCTCGGTTTGAAACTCGGCACCGGGCCGCGGCGCGTCCCGGTCGTGGCAAAAAGCCGGATCGGCGCGGAGCACGCCATCGGCGCAGTGCCAGCCGGCGGCGAAGCCGGCGAGGGGAAGAAACGTCTCGCGATCGGTGCCGGTGATCAGCGCCTGCGCCGGGAGCGCGCGAAGGGCGGCGGCAAGGGCGGCGCGGCGCTCGGCGTCGAGATGCACCATCGGCTCGTCGAGCAGCAGGATCGGCGCCGATCCGCGCGCCTCGGCCACCAGCGCGGCATGGCCGAGGATCACCCCGATCAGCAGCGCCTTCTGCTGGCCGGTGCTGGCCAACTGTGCGGAAAGGCCGCTGGCAAGATCGGTGAGCTGAAAATCGGCCCGGTGCGCGCCGAGACGCGCCCTCCCCTCGACGGCATCGGGGGCGCGGGCGCGGGCGAGTTCGGCGCGCAGCCCCTCTTCCACGGCGAGCGCCGGAGCGGCCGCGAGACGATCGGCGATCGGCGACAGCAGCGTCAGGCGGGAAGGCGGAAAACCGCCCGCGCCATGGGAAGCGAGCGCCGCGTTCAGCCGCCGGGCGACGTCCACCCGCGCCGCCGTCACGGCGACGGCGTGGCGGGCGATGGCATCTTCGAGGGCATTGAGCCAGGCGACATTCGCCCGTCCCTCGCGCAGCAGCCGGCCACGCTCGGCGAGCGCCAGATCATGCGCGGCGAGTTCGCGGGCCTGCGCTGGCTCGAGTGCCGCCACCAGCCGGTCGAGAAAGCGCCGCCTGCCCGACGCGGTTTCCTGGAACAATCGGTCCATCGCCGGCGCCAGCCAGACCAGGGCGATACGGGCGGCGATCTCGGCCCGGCTCCGGGGCGCCCGGCCATCGAGGCGAAAGACGCGCCGCGTGGCATCATGAGCTTCCGTGCCGGTGCCGATCGTGACGCGGCCGAGCGGGGTTTCGAAGCGGCCGGCGACCGCGAAGACACTCGCGCCGCCGATCCGCGCCATCTCGCCAAGCCGCGCGCCGCGTAGGCCGCGTCCCGCGCCGAGCAGCGAGACCGCCTCCAGCAGATTGGTCTTGCCGCCGCCATTCGGCCCGAAAATCGCCGCGACCCGTGCCCCCGGCCGCCATGTCAGCCGCCCATAATTGCGAAACTGGCTGAGCGTGAGCCGGCTCAGCCGCAAGCCCGGCGGCGGTTCAGACACGCATCGGCATCAGCACGTAGAGCGCGCTCATGTCGCCGGCATCGCGCACCACGGTCGGCGCGCCACCATCGGCGAGCAGAAACTCCACCTCGCCCTCGATCTGATCGGTGATGTCGGTGATATAGCGCGCCTGAAAGCCGATTTCGAGCGGCCCCGAATCGTAATGCACCCGCGCCCCATCAAGCTCCTCGGTCGCGGTGCCGTGCTCGGGGCTGGCCGCCGAGAGCACCAGGAGATCGCGCGCCAGCGACAGCTTCACGGGGCGTGCCCGCTCCAGCGAAATCGCCGCGACCCGGCCCACCGCCTCGGCGAAATCCTTTTTCGCGACGCGCAGAATCTTGTCGTTGCCGCGCGGGATGACGCGCTCGTATTCGGGAAATGTGCCGTCGATGAGCTTGCTGGTCAGCGTCACCGGCCCAAGGCTGAACTGGATGCGGGTATCGGAAAGCGCGATTGCCACCTCGTCGCTGGTTTCCTCGAGCAATTTGCGCAATTCGGCGATGGTCTTGCGCGGCACGATCACGCCGGGCATGCCGGACGCCCCCTCGGGCAGCCGCTCCTCGACGCGGGCCAAGCGATGGCCATCGGTCGCCACCGCGCGCAGCACCGGCGTCCCCTCGCTCTCGGTCGCGTGCAGATAGATGCCGTTGAGATAGTAGCGGGTTTCCTCGGTGCTGATGGCGAACCGAGTGCGGTCGATCATGCCGCGCAGCATGCGGGCCGGCAGGCTGAAACGGTGCGGCAGGCTGCCCGCGGTCATCACCGGGAAATCATCGACCGGCAGCGCGTTCAGGCTGGTGGCGAAACGGCCGGCGCGCAGCACCAGCGCCGCGTCGCCGCCGCCATGCTCGAACTCGACCTCGACGCCCTCGGGGAGCTTGCGCACGATCTCGTAGAGCGTCGCCGCCGGCGCCGTGGTCGCGCCTTCCTGGCTGACATTCGCCGCCGCCTCCTGCACCACCGCGATTTCCATGTCGGTGGCGGTGAGCGCAAGCCGTCCGTCGCGCGCATTGATCAGGATATTGGCGAGGATCGGCAAGGTGTTGCGTTTCTCGACCACGCTCTGCACATGGGCCAGGGCCTTCAGCAGAGTGGCTCGATCGGCCTTGAACTTCATCGTCTCTATCCCTACTCGGCCACTCCGCTCGCGGTACCCGGAGGCCATGTTCGATGCGCCCGACGCGCCCGACGCCGAGGCCCGCTCCTCCCCCACTATTCGCCGGAAGGCGGGTATAGCAACAGCGCCTTGCTCAGGAAAGCGGCCCTGCGGAAACGCCGGACGTCTCTCAGCCGGCCGCCGCGACCGCCTTGCCGCCGGAGAGGCGCCAGATGCGGTCGAGCCGTTCGACGCCGGTCAGGCGATGGGTGATCAGCAGCACGCTGCGGCCCGCAGCGGCGTCGTTCAGGGTGGCGAGGAAGGCGCGCTCGGTCGCGGCGTCGAGCCCGGCGCAGGGCTCATCGAGGATGAGCAGCGGCGCCGGCGAGAGCAAGGCGCGGGCCAGCGCGAGCCGCCTGCCCTGCCCGCCGGAAAACCGCGTCCCGCCCTCGCCCACCCAGGTATCGAGCCGATCGGGCAGGGCGCGCACCGTCTCGGCGATGCGCGCCGCGTCCAGCGCCGCCCACAGCGCCGCCTCGTCCGCGGCGGGGCGGGCGAGCAGCAGATTGGCGCGGATGGTGTCATCAAAGAGATGCGTCGTCTGGCCGAGCCAGCCGATGCGCTGACGCAGCTCGCCCGCCGCCAGCGTCGCGATATCGACGCCGCCCAACAGCACGCGGCCGGCTTGGGGCGCGGCCACTTTCAGAGCGAGCGCCGCGAGCGTCGATTTGCCCGCCCCCGAAGGCCCGAGCACGGCGACATGCGCACCCTCGGGCACGTCGAGCGTCAGCCCCTCGAACACCGCCGGGCGATCGGGCTGCCAGCCGAAGGTGATCGCCTCGAAACGCAGCGCGTGGCCGCGTGGCGGCGCGGCCGGGCTGATCGGATCGGCGAGCGCCGGCACCGCCTCGGCGGCGCCCAGCACCCGCGCGGCCGCCGCGGCGGCGTGGCCGGCCAGGGCGCCGGCGCGCGGCAGGCCGGCGATCGCCTCGAAGGCGGCCATGGTCAGGAACAGAATGAGCACGCTCGCCACGCCGAGCAGAGGGGTGGCGAGAAGCACGGCGAACAGCGCCGCCGCCGCCGCCAGGAACGCCCCCGCGCCCGCGTAGGCGAGGCGCAGCGCCTGGGCGTGCTGGGCGGCGAAAAGCCGCGCCTGGCGCGCCTGTACCAGGGCCAGCATGCGGCCCTCGGCGCCAAACGCGCGCACCTCACGAATGCCGCTCAAGGCATCGAGCGCGGCGACCCTGAGCCCCGCCATCGCCTCGGCCTGCCGCACGCCCCCCCGCAACGCGCCGCGCGCCGTCCACCACGGCAGCAGCAGCGCCGCGCTCAGGAAAAATCCCGCCTCGATTGCGGCAAGCACCAGGCTTCGGCGTCCGATGACGATCACCAGGAGCGGCAGCAGCACGAGAGCGCCGAGAAGGGGGATGAAAATGCGCAAATAAAGCGCATCCAGCGCCTCGATGTCATTGACCAGCCGCGCCAGCATGTCGCCGGCGCGCCGGAACCCGAGCCCACCGGCCGCGCGCACCGCAAGGCCGCGGAAAAACCACACCCGGAGATCGCCAAGGGCACGAAACGTCGCGTCATGGGTGAAGAGGCGCTCGAGATAGCGCAGCACCACCCGCCCGGCGCCGAGCAAGCGGAGCATCACGCCCCCGGCCATCGCGAGCCCGGCCGCGCCAACCGCGGTGGCCACCCGGTTCCCCGCCGCCGCCATCAGCGCCACCGTGACCAGGGCCGAGGCGAGGGCGACCGCGGCGCCCAGCGTCAGCGAGGGCCAGCGCCCGCGCCAAAGGGCGCCGATACGGAGCAGCGCGCTCACGCCGCGCCGCGCGCCGTGGCCGCCAGCACCCGCCCCTGCCGCAGATCGAGCCGGCGGCCGCCAAGCGCGTGAGCGGCGGCGGAATGACTGGCGACGATCACCGTGCGGCGCAGGGCGAGCCGGCGCAGGCTGTCCAGCACCTCGGCCTCGGTCACCGGATCGAGATGCGCGGTCGGCTCGTCGAGCAGCAGCAGTGGCGCGTTGCGCAGATAGGCCCGGGCGATCGCCACCCGCTGCGCCTGCCCGCCGGAGAGGCCATAGCCGCCTTCGCCGACCGGGGTGGCGAGCCCGGCAGGGAGGAGGGCGGCGAATTCATCGACGCGGGCGAGCCGTGCCGCTTCGGCGATTTCGGCCTCGCTCGCCTCGGGGCGGGCGAAACGAATGTTTTCGGCGAGGCTGCCGGCGAACAGCATCGGCCGCTGGCCGATCCAGGCGATCAGCCGGTTGAGCGCGCCGGGCACGATACTCGCGATATCCGCGCCATTGATCGTGACCCGCCCCTGATCGGGGCGGATGAAGCCGAGCAACATCTCGATAATGGTCGATTTCCCCGCCCCCGAGGGGCCGACGAGAACCAGGGTCTCGCCCGCGGCGACGCGGAAGCTCACGCCATCGAGGGCCGGGCCGCGCGCCGCGTCCCAGGCGAAATGGACGTTCTCGAAGGCGACGCTCACCCCGCTGGCCGCGATGGTGCGGATTTCATGGGGGCGGGCCTCGGGCGCGAGCGGCGCGGATGGCGGCAGGCCGGCCAGCGCGTCGGCGCTGGTATGGGCTTGCAGGCGATCCTGGTAGGCTGCCGCGAAAGCCCGCAGGGGGGCAAAGAATTCCGGCACCAGCAGCAGCAAAAACAACGCCCGGCCGGGCGAGGCCAGCCGGCCCAGGGTAAGATCGCTGGCATAGTGCAGCGCGAAACCGACCAGGGCCGCGACCATGGCGAGATCGAGCGCGGTCGAGGAAAGAAAGGCCACGCGCAACACACGGAGCGTGCGCCGACGCAATTCATCGGCGGCGGCGGCCAGACCCCGCGCCTCGTCCGCGCTTCGCCCGTAGAGCACGATGGTGGCGATGCCGCGCACGCGGTCGAGAAACCGTGCCTGCAGCCGGGTCATGGCGAGGAATTGCTGGCGCGCGGCGCGCGCCGCGCCGATTCCGGCCAGCGCCATGCCGAGCGGCACCAGCAGTCCGGCCAGAACCAGACCAAGTGCCGCGCGCGGATCAACGAGGGCGGCGATGGCGGCGATCAGTGCCGGCCCGGCGATCGCCAGCGCCCGCGCCGCGAGCCAGCGCGCATAGAACCCCTCCATCGCCTCGACGCGGTCGATCGCGGCGCTGGCAATCTCACCGGAATGGTGCTGGCGCAACACGGCCGGCCCGGCGTCCAGCAGGCGCGCCATCACGCCATCGCGCAACCGCCGTCGCCCGGCGATGCCGGCGCGGCTCGCCGCCGTCTCCGCCTGCAACCGTGCTAAGGCGCGGAGAAGCGCTACGAGGACAAAGCCAGCGAGCGCCCAGATCGCCGGCGCCGCGCTGGGGTTTTCCGCGCCATAGGGAGCAAATACGCCGGCGAGAATGGTCGCGACACAGCCCGCCTGGCCGGCCGCCAGCGCGACATCAAGAAGGCCCAGCCCCGCCACCGGGGCGGCAAGGCGGCGCGCTATTCGGGCTTCGGCTTTCAGCCATACGGCGGCGGGGGCGGGACGGCTCATGCGGGACGATCAATAGCGCCCTCTGGTGGCAAGGGAAGAGCCCGGAAAGAGACACCGCAGGCGCCGGGGCCCCACACCCTGGCGCCCGCTCTCTCGATCCGCGCCGTGGTCAGACCCGCGGCTCGACCTGCGCCCGACGGCGCTCGGTGATCTCGGTTTTCATCGCCTTTTGCAGCTTCTCGAAGGCGCGGACCTCGATCTGGCGCACCCGCTCGCGCGAGATGTTGTATTGCTGCGAGAGTTCCTCGAGCGTCGTCGGATTCTCCTTGAGGCGGCGCTCGATGAGAATGTGGCGCTCGCGGTCGTTCAGGGTTTTCAGCGCGCTGCCGAGCAGCGCCTGGCGCCCCGCGACCTCCTCGCGCTCGGCGATCACCGTCTCCTGGCTTTCGCTGTCATCGACCAGCCAGTCCTGCCATTCGCCATCGCCATCGCTGCGCAAGGGGGCGTTCAGGCTGTGATCGGGCGCGGTGAGGCGGCGGTTCATGCTGACCACGTCCTGCTCCGGCACGTCGAGCAGATGGGCGATCTTGGCGACCTGCTCGGGGTGAAGATCGCCATCCTCGATCGCCTGCATCTGGCCCTTGAGCCGACGCAGGTTGAAGAACAGTTTTTTCTGCGCCGCCGTCGTGCCCATTTTCACCAGCGACCAGCTATGCAGGATGTATTCCTGGATGGCGGCGCGGATCCACCACATCGCATAGGTCGCGAGGCGGAAGCCACGATCGGGGTCGAAGCGCTTGACCGCCTGCATCATGCCGACATTGCCCTCGCTGATCAGCTCGCCCATCGGCAGGCCGTAGCCGCGATAGCCCATGGCGATCTTGGCAACGAGGCGAAGATGCGAGGTGACGAGCTTATGCGCTGCCTCGGTATCCTCCTGATCGCGCCAGCGGCGGGAAAGCTCTAGCTCCTCCTCGGCCGACAGCATGGGAAACTTACGGATCTCCTGGAGATACCGTGCGAGATTGCCCTCGGGGGCAAGATTGACGACGGCAGAGGCCATGACACGCGGCTCCTTTCGTCCGGGCGAACCGGCCCCGCCCGCGACGGCGCCAGCCTGCTACCCGATACCTGGAAAAATGAACGGCTTTTCGCTGCGAAAAGCCTTGATCTGACGCAAGCCCGAACTGATTTACTATCAACCCGAGGAAGATCCGCGTTTTCGCCGGCATGCACTGGCCCCCGGCGTTATTGGGGTGGGTTGATCAGACTCGGGGTGCGCCCGGTTAGTGTTGGTTTGATACCGGACTAAGGAAGTCCTGTCAATATAAACCCGACATGATGAATTGGATTTAAGAATGGCTCCATGCTCGGCGTTCGCCGCCCGCGTCAGCGCGGCGAGCAGGCCGGCGAGGTCGGGTGGCGGCGGCGCGGTGAAAAGCAAGGGCGCGCCGGTCAGCGGATGGGCGAAGCCGAGCCGCGCCGCGTGCAGCGCCTGGCGGGGGAAATCGAGCAGCGCGCCGCGAATGGTCTGGGGAACGGCGCGGGCCGCGGCAGGCAGACGGCGGAGATAGACCGGATCGCCGACCAGCGGATGACCGGCATTGGCGAGGTGGACGCGGATTTGATGCGTCCGCCCGGTGGCGAGCCGGCATTCGAGCTGCGCCACCGCGGCGAACCAGGCGCGTTCAAGGCGATAGCGGGTGAGCGCCGGCTTGCCGCCCACCGCGCGCACCGCCATGCGCTTGCGATCGCGCGGATCGCGCCCGATCGCGCCTGCGATGACGCCCTCGGCGGGGCTCGGCAGGCCCCAGCAGAGCGCGAGATAGGCGCGGTCGAGATCGCGCGCGGCGAAGGCCGCGGCAAGCCGGGTCATCGCCCGCTCGCTCTTGGCCACCACCATTACCCCCGACGTCTCCTTGTCCAGCCGATGCACGATGCCTGGCCGTCGCTCGCCGCCAATTCCCGCAAGGCTGTCGCCGCAATGGGCGAGCAGCGCATTGACCAGTGTGCCGTCCGGGTTGCCGGGCGCGGGATGGACGACAAGGCCGGCCGGCTTGTTGAGCACGACAAGATCGGCATCCTCGAACAGAATATCGAGCGCGATCGCCTGCGCGGCGGGCGTCGCGGGCATCGCGGCGGGCACGTGCAGGGCGTAGCTTCGCCCAGGGCGCACCGGCGCCGATGCGCTGCTGAGCGGCACGTCATCGCAAGCGACCCGCCCCGCCGCGATCAGACCCTGGATACGGGCGCGGGAAAGCGTCGGGAAGGCAGCAGCGAGAAAGCGGTCGAGCCGCTCCCCGGCCGCCTCTTGCGGGGCGACGACGCGCCAGGTCTCGCCGGCGGCGGGCTCGCGAATATCACCGTCCTGCGGTAAGGGGGGCGTCATGGCGTGACGCATAGCGCGAAACGCGGGATGGAGGGAGAGCGCGCATGCAGGCGCTGAACATGCGGGCGCTGAAACTGGCGGTGATCGTGATGGGGGTGTTGATCATCGCCGGCACGGTGACGCTTGCGGTGCTGGTGGTCGAGCACCTCGCCGGGTACGCCGGCGCCCCCCCTCTCAGCGTGCAGCTCGACGAGCCGCCCGCAACCCGGATCGCGGCGAGCGCCAGCACCGGGGAACAACTCACCCTGCTGCTGCAAGGCGGCGGGCCGGATCGGGTGGTGGTAATCGATCTCCGAAGCGGCCGCGTGCGCGACCGTGTCGCGCTGGGACGCTGACGATCTCTGGGGCTGCATCTCGGGGCAGTGCGGCGCCAAGCTGAATTTTCTCCACGCAACCGCCTTGCGGCTGGGGCCAGTGTTTTCCGGGGCACGCAACGCCCATCTTGAGCCTGTTCCGAATCCGGCTTCCCAAGTGCCGGCATCGGGCCAATCATGGGGGCGTGCCGGCGGCTTCGTCCCACGCCGTTTTTTCGTCGCAGGTGTAAAAAAGATGACGCTCAGAGACATCGAGGCCCAGAAACCTCCCGCTATGGAAGATTTTCATGAGCGCTGATCCCTATCAGACCCTCGGCGTCTCCCGCACGGCCTCCGCCGAGGAGATCCGCAAGGCCTACCGCACCCTCGCCAAGCGCTACCACCCTGATCTCAATCCCGCCAACAAGGCGGCCGAGGCGCGTTTCAAGGAAATCGCCACCGCCTACGCGCTGCTCAGCGATGCCGAGCAGCGCGCCCGGTTCGATCGCGGCGAGATCGACGCCAGCGGCGCCGAGACCCCGCCGCCGCGCTACTATCGCGAGTATGCCAGTGGCGCGCCGGGTGCTGGGGCCTATCGCGGCGGCGCGGGAGAGGAAGGGGCGAGCACCGCCGAGGACATTCTCGCCGAACTCTTCGGCCGTGGCGGCGGCCCGAGGGGGGAACAAGGCGGCGGTGAGGCGCATTTTCGCATGCGTGGTCAAGACGTCCACTACCACCTCCAGATCCCCTTCCTGGAGGCTTTTCACGGCGGACATCAGCGTCTCGCCATGCCGCATGGGCCCACCCTCGACGTGCGGATACCGCCTGGCGTGCGCGACGGCCAGATCCTCCGTCTGCGTGGCAAGGGCCTCCCCGGCTTTGGCGGCGGCCCGCATGGCGATGCCCTGATCGAGATCAAGGTCGAACCCGATCCACGCTTTATTCTTAAGGGCGATGATATCCATACCGAATTGCCGATCTCGCTCAGCACGGCGGTGCTTGGGGGGCGTGTGACGGTGCCGACGCCGTCGGGGCCGGTTGCCATGAACGTGCCGGAAAACGCCAACACCGGCACCGTGCTCCGCCTGCGTGGCAAGGGGATGCCCAAAGCGGAAGGCGGCGGCCATGGCGATCAATACGTGACGCTCCTGGTCAAACTACCCGAGCCGCCCGATGCCGCGTTGCGCGCGTTCGTCGCCCATTGGGTTCCCGGGCAAGCGCCGCATCCGCGCGAGGGTGAATAGATGACCAGCACCGAGGAATTTCTGATCACGCTGCGCCTTGCCCCCGCGACGCTCGCGCTGTGGATCGAGAATGGCTGGCTCAAACCCCTCGAAGTGTCGGGGGCGCGCCAGTTTCAGCCCGCCGATCTCGCCCGCGCCCGCCTCATCCGTACGCTCGCCGAGGATTTCGCCGTCAACGAGGCGGGGATCGATCTCTTTCTCCATTTGCTCGATCAAATGCACGATCTGCACCGCGCGCTGCATGGGCTCGCTGTCGTGGCACAAAACCTGCCGCCAGAGACGCGCGAGGTATTGCGCCTTCAGCTCGCCGCCCATTTCCAACGCCCCGAGGAGTCATCCGATGGCTGAATCTCTGCAAATCGTCTGTCCCTCCTGCCTCGCCCTCAACCGCGTGCCGCGGGACAAACCGATGGCGGGCGCGAAATGTGGCGCCTGCCATCAGCCGTTGTTCACCGGCGCGCCGATCAATGTCGATGGCGCGGCTTTCAACCGCCATGTCGAGAAAAATCAGATCCCCGTGCTGGTCGACATCTGGGCGCCGTGGTGCGGGCCCTGCCGGACGATGGCGCCGGCCTTCGCGCGCGCCGCGGCAGAGCTTGAGCCGCTCATACGCTCCTTGAAACTTAATTCCGATGAAAATCCCACCATCGCGCAAAACCTCGGCGTGCGCGGCATTCCGGCATTGTTTATTTTCAAGAATGGCACGGTGCTCGCACAGACCGCGGGTGCGATGGATGCCCGGCGCATCGTCGCCTTCGCCGAACAAGCCCTCGCCCGGTAAGCGAGCCGCGACGCGCCATGCGCGCGGCCGGAGAGTTTGCGCAAATCACCCTCGTGCCCCGGAATCGATAAGAAAAATCAACCTGATTACGCATGATTTTCAGCCAACTTAAGCAGGCGGTAGGGCATTGGCGGTGTCCGCACCGCGGCCCAGGTGAGGCGCGGGATCATGGCGGCGAGGTCGTATCGGCGGTTGAAGCGATACGCGA
>JAJYYH010000062.1 GCA_021801255.1 Pseudomonadota bacterium | reverse complement strand
GACGTGATCGCCTCCAACCGCTGCTTGTCCCGCGCGCTCACCAGCACGCACACTGTCTGTGCCATCCAGCCAGATTCGCACGCCGGCCGGCTGCTGTGAATCGGCAGAATGCGTCAGTGCACTAGCTGATTGCTCCCACCCGGCGCAACCCGCGGCCATCGGGTGAAGGGGGATGCCCAGAAAAATCAGCCAAAACTGGGGGGCGCGCCGCCCCCCAGGCCCCGGCATCCGTTTATAGCGCGGGTCTGTTTGTGGGGCAGGTCTGGGGCGGCGCGTCCCAAAGTTTCCTTCACCCGATTGCCCTGGCGCCACCCGAGCCGGCGCTCGGCCGCGGCCAGCAGCAAAACGTCGCCGTCAGACGTCATGCGGCCGCCATCAAAGGCGGCGGTGACTTTCTTGCGGCCAACCGCTGGGAAATCGAACGCCAGCAAGGTATCTTCGGACATGATTGGGTGTGGCTCGCGTGATTGCTGGAACGGGGTGGTCTCGACACCAAATCCCTGCATGCCGTGAATAAGATGGGTTAGCTCCTGGAGCCGATTATCAGGTGGACGGTGGTGGGGCCGGCCTTCGGCGGAATTAATACGCCTGGCCGCGGTGGAGAAAGCGAAAGCGGATCGCCAACGTTTACGCCAACACTGTACAAGGCATTTAGAAGTGCCACATGCGCTTCAAGAGAGTCGCCGGCTTCAAAGCCAGCATACACGCCGATTACTCCATCGCTGTTCCCAACCTCAATCTGAGGAACGGAAAATCCAGGTCTGCCTAGGGCATCAAGTAAATTTTCCATAGAGAACATAACCACCGTCGGATCTAGCATCCTCCTTGGGCCACGTCCCTGAAACGACTGCAGCTTCCAGCCGGCCTTACATAATGCAGCGATAAGCTGAGTATCTAGCGCAGCCCTCGGCCCTAACATTTTTGGGAGTCTCAAATCATATGCCTGACCTGAGAACGGGCGCAGTTTTTCCGCAATCGAAGTGATTTGCTCGCCAGTCAAAGTGCGCGGTGCGCGATATTTCTCCAGCGCCAATTGCGCTTTTTTAGCTATTTTATTGGAATCAGCGGCCCTTTCATTTACATGAGCCAATTTTTCTTCTAGACGGCGATGGAGTTCTTTTTGGCGCGCCCTTCCCATTCTGCCAAATAAAACTTCGCTAGCCACTCCAACTGCTACAAGTACGTCTGCTAGCACCGTCGCCCAATGACGCATATGGAACAACGCGACAGCAATTTCTAAACACAACCCGACTATAACAATTAAAGCAGATAACTCAGCCAGCTTCTCGCAAGAATCAATCGAGATTTCAAGGCCATCATTGCTAGATTTTATTATACTATTTTTTAGAAGAAGCGCCGAGAAAGGCAAAAATTTCTTATACTTTTTTCATAATATTTGGCACAATATCGCACAAAAAGGGCAAGCGAATGTTCCCGGAAATCTGATTGCTGACGTCACCTAACGTCGGCGATCCTGTCTGGATGTTAACCTTGGTCAGCGGCGCCAAGATAGCACACAGCCAAGATAACACACGTCTCCTATTTAGGGGCGTAGGCAAAGCGCGCTGCCAACGATGCGCGATTGACAGGCCCCGCGGCACCACGACATCGTGGTCCGACCTGCCGCCGGAGCCGCCGCCATGACGCCCCGCGTCGCCCTCGTTTCGCCTCTTCCCGCGCGCCCACGTCGCGTCGCGCCCCGCCAAGGCCACCGATGAGCGTGCGGATGAAGCCGGTCGATGCGGTCGTCATCGGCTTCGGCTGGAGCGGCGCGCTGCTGGCCGAGGCGTTGAGCACCGCGGGGCTGTCGGTGGTCGCCCTCGAGCGCGGGCCGTGGCGCAACACCGCGACGAGTTTCCCTCCCGCCCGCGCCCCCGATGAGCTGCGCTACGCCGTCCGCCACGACCTCGTTGTCGCGCCGGCCGAAAGCACCATCACCTTTCGCAACAATATCGCCCAGACCGCCCTGCCGGTGCGCGCCTGGGGCTCGTTCCTGCCGGCCAGCGGCGCGGGCGGCGGCGGCGTGCATTGGAACGGCCAGACCTGGCGGTTTCTGCCCAGCGATTTTTCCCTGCGCAGCCATCTCACGGAGCGCTACGGAAGCCGCTTCATCGCCCCCGATATCACCATCCAGGACTGGCCGGTGAGCTACGCCGAGCTGGAACCCTATTACGATCGCTTCGAGTATATGTGTGGAATTTCCGGCAAGGCCGGCAATCTCGCGGGGGTTATCCAGCCCGGCGGCAATCCCTTCGAGGGCCGGCGGGCGCGCGAATATCCCACCCCGCCGATGAAAATGCCCTATGCGCCGACGCTGTTTGCCGAGGCCGCCCGTGAGTTGGGCTATCATCCGTTTCCACAACCCTCGGCCAATCTCTCGCAATCCTATACCAACCCGCTTGGCGTGACGCTCGGGCCCTGCACCTATTGCGGCTTTTGCGAGCGCTTCGGCTGCGGCAATTATTCCAAGGCGAGCCCGCAAACAGTGCTTTTCCCCCGGCTCGCGGCGCGGGAGAATTTTTCGCTCCGCACCGAATGCGAGGTGCTGGCGATCGCGCACGACCCGCGGGCGCGGCGGGCGCGCGGCGTGACCTATGTCGATGCCGCCGGCACGGAGGTTTTCCAGCCCGCCGAGATCGTCGTGCTCGCCGCCTTCATGCTGGAGAATGTCCGCCTGCTGCGGCTTTCGGGCATCGGCGCGCCTTATGACCCGCAGAGCGGGCAAGGCGTCATCGGGCGCAATTTCAGCTATCAAACCACGTCATCCGTGCAGGTATCGTTCGCCGATAAATTGCTCAACCCGTTCATCGGCGCCGGCGCGCTCGGCATGATCATCGATGATTACAACGGCGATGTTTTCGATCACGCCGCGCTCGGCTTCATCGGCGGCGCCTATCTTGGCCTGCTCGCGACCAACGGCCGGCCCATCCTCAACCATCCGACACCGCCCGGCACACCGCGCTGGGGACATGCCTGGAAGGCGGCGGTGGCGCAATCCTACCTCCGCACCACGCGGCTGATCGCCTCGGGCAGTTCGATGAGCCATCGTGGCGCCTTCTGTGATCTCGACCCCACCTATCGCGATCGCCTCGGCCGGCCGCTGCTCCGCCTTACCTTCGATTTCCACCCCAACGATCTGCTCATGTCGGATTTCGTCACCGAGCGGCTGGGGGAGATTGCGCGCGCCATGCGGCCGAGCTGGATGGTGGTCGAAAAACGCCACGCGCCCTACAGCATGGTGCCCTACCAGAGCACGCATACCGTGGGCGGCGCGATCGCCGGCGACGATCCCGCCACGAGCGCGGTGAATTCCTATCTGCAAAGCTGGGATCTCGATAATCTTTTCGTCGTAGGCGGCTCGGCATTTCCGCAGAACCCGGGCTATAACCCGACCGGCACGATCGCCGCGCTGGCCTTGCGCAGCGCCGAGGCGATCGTTACGCGCTATCGCCATGCGCCGGGCCCGCTGGCCTAAGGCGATGATCGGCCAGCACCTCACCCGCGTCGTGGTGCTGGCCGGCCTGCTCGTGGTCGGGGCGGCGCGCGCCGAGACGGCGGCCGAGCGCGGCGCCTATCTCGCGGTGCTCGGCGATTGCGCCGCTTGCCATACCGCCCCCGGCGGGGCGGCGATGGCCGGTGGGCGGCGCATCCCCACCCCGTTCGGCGCGGTCATCGCGCCCAATCTCACCCCCGATCCGGCAACCGGGATCGGCGCTTGGTCAGAGGCTGAGTTCGCCCGCGCGGTGCGGGACGGGATCGGGCGCGGGGGAGAATATCTCTATCCGGCCCATCCCTATCCCTATTTCGCCGCGTTCAGCGATGCCGACGTGGCGGCGCTTGCCGCCTATTTCCGCGGCCTCCCGCCGGTTCATCAAGACCTGCGCGGCGCCGATCTCGCTTTTCCCCTCGATTTTCGCCCCTTCCTTGGCCTCTGGAACCTGCTCTATTTCCGCCCCACTCCCTGGCGTCCCGATCCCGGTCATGACGCGCCCTGGAATCGCGGCGCCTTCCTGGTCGAGGGGCCGGGGCATTGCGGCGCCTGCCACACGCCGAAAACCGCGCTCGGCGGCGATGTTCTTGCCCGCGCCTTGCAGGGCGGGGTGGTCGCGGGCTGGGTCGCCCCCGCCCTCGATGGCGATCGCCGCACCGGCCTCGGCGGCTGGAGCGCGGACGACATCACCCGGTTTCTCGCCAGCGGCGCGACCTCCCGCCAGCTCGCCAGCGGGCCGATGGCCGAGGTGGTGCGGCTTTCGACCTCGCGCATGACCGAGGCCGATCGCGCCGCCATAGCGGACTATCTCAAATCCCTCCCCGCCGCGCCGACCGCGCCTTCGCCGCGGCCGGATGAAGCCATCATGGCGCGGGGAAAAGGCCTCTATCGCGACCGCTGCGCGCCCTGCCACGGCGCCGAGGGCCTGGGCCAGGCGCGGCTTTTTCCGCGTCTGGCCGGCAGCGCCGTGGTGCAGGCGCGGCGTCCCGATACCGTGCTCGGCGTTATCGTTCACGGCGCCCAGGCGGTCGCAACGCCGGACGCGCCGACCGGCCCGGCCATGCCCGCCTTTGCCGGATTGCTGCGGCCCGAGGAGATCGCGGCGGTCGCGAGCTATATCCGCAATAGCTGGGGCAACAGGGCGCCGGGTGTGGACGCCAGCGCCGTGCCCATGCACCAATAGCGGCAAGGGTCAGGACCACGAGGAGCCCATGCCGCAATCGCCATCCCCGGAACGCGCAATCGCTGCCGCCCGGCGCCTCACCCCGCTGATCGCCGCCGCGGCTCCCCGCATCGAGGCGGCGCGGGAATTGCCTGCCGATCTGGTTGCGGCGCTGCATGAAGCTGGCCTGTTCCGCCTGCTGCTGCCGCGTGCCTTGGGCGGGGGGGAACTGGCACCGAGCGCCTTCGTCGCGGTGATCGAGGAACTCGCACGCGCTGATGCCGCGACCGCCTGGGTGATCTGCCAGACCGCCGGGTGTTCCATGTCGGCGGCTTATCTCGACCCGCCGGCGGCCGCGAAAGTATTTGGCGATCCGCGCGCCGTGCTCGCCTGGGGGGCCGGCGCGGTCGGGCGGATGCACCCCGTCCCCGGCGGTTTTCGGGTCAGCGGCAAATGGGGGTTCGCGAGCGGCAGCCGCCACGCCACCTGGCTCGGCGGACATTGCCGGGTGGTGGCAGCGGATGGGTCCCTGGCGCGCGACGCCGAGGGCCAGCTTGTTGAGCGGAGCGCGCTGTTCCCGCGCGAGGCCGCCCGGATCGAGGATCGCTGGCAGGTCATCGGGCTGCGCGGCACTGGCAGCGACAGCTACGCCGTCGAGAATCTTTTCGTGCCAGCCGAACTGACGCTGCTGCGCGACATCACCGCGGAATGCCGTGCCGCGGGCGTGCTCTATCGCTTCGCCACGACCCATCTCTATGCCAGCGGCTTCGCCGCCGTGGCGCTTGGCATCGCGCGCGAGATGCTGGACGCGTTCATTATCCTGGCGCGTGACAAGGTGCCGCGCGATGGCAGCCGGCGCTTGGCGGAAAGCCCTGCCGTGCAGGCCGAGATCGGCCGGCTGGAGGGGAGGCTCCGCGCCGCCCGCGCGCTCCTCTGGGCAACACTTGGCGAATGCGAAGCGCGCGCCGCCGAGGCGCCGCTCGGAGCGGCGGAACGGATCGATATCCGGCTTGCCGCCTCGCACGCCCTGGCCGTGGGCCGGGCGGTGAGCGAGGCGGTCTATCACGCCGCCGGGGTGAACGCGATTTTCACCGGCGATCCGATCGAGCGGCGCTTTCGCGACAGCCACGCGGTCTCGCAGCAGGTGCAGGCACGCGCCGCGCATTTCGAGAGCGTCGGGCAGTTCCTGCTCGGCATCACGTCTGATTTTATGTTTGTCTGAACCCGCTTGCCGCGATCGGCGCGGCAAGGCCCGCCAGCGCCGCGCGCAGCTCGGCGATCCCGGCGCCGGTTGCCGCACTGGTCGCGATCACCTCGGGGTGGGCGGCGGTATGGGCGCGCGCCAGGCGCTGCGCTTCCGCTTGCTTGGCGGCCAGTGCCGGGGGTTTGATGCCATCGGTCTTGGTGAGGACGATCTGAAAACTCACCGCCGCCTGATCGAGCAGCTCCATCACCGCGTGATCGGAAGCCTTGACCTCGATCCGCGCATCGAGCAGCAGCAGCGCGCGCCGGAGATTGGGCCGCCCGCGCAGGTAATCGAACATCAACCCTTGCCAGTCCGCCTTCATTTGCTTCGCCGCCTCGGCATAGCCGTAGCCTGGCATATCGACGAGCATGAGCCGCCCGGCGAGGTCGAAGAAATTGAGCTGCTGCGTCCGCCCCGGCCGGTGCGAGATGCGCGCCAGCAGCTTGCGCCCGGCGAGCGCGTTGAGCAGCGAGGATTTGCCGACATTGGAGCGCCCGGCGAAGGCAATCTCCGGCAGATCGGGCGGGAGCAGCTGGTCGAGGCGCTGGGCGGCGTGAACGAAGCGGCTCGCCCCGGCAAACAGCGCCTCGCCCGCGTCGGGCGCGCCTATGTCCGCACCGGCTTGGCCGCACCGAGCCGCGTGCCGCGCATGATCAGCCATTGCTGGGCAATCGAGAGCAGATTGTTCCAGGTCCAGTAGATCACCAGCCCGGCCGGAAAACGCGCCAGCATGAAGGTGAAAATCACCGGCATGAACTGGAACATCCGCGCCTGCACCGGGTCGGGCGGCGGCGGGTTGAGTTTTTGTTGCAGGAACATCGACACCCCCATGAGCAGCGGCCAGGCGCCGAGATGGAGGAAGGGCGAGATCTGCGTCGGATCGAAAGGCAACAAACCGAAGAGATTGAATACATTGGTCGGATCGGGCACCGAGAGGTCGCGGATCCAGCCATAGAACGGCGCCTGGCGCATCTCGATGGTGACGAAGATCACCTTGTAGAGCGAGAAGAACACCGGCACCTGGATCAGCATCGGCAGGCAGCCGCTCGCCGGGTTGACTCCCTCGGCCTTATAAAGCGCCATCATTTCCTGCTGCTGGCGCGCCGGGTCGTCCTTGAAGCGCTCGCGCATGGCCTGCATCTTGGGGCCGAGCAGGCGCATCTTGCCCATCGATTTGTAGGATTTATTGGCGAGCGGGAAGAACAGCGCCTTGACGATCACCGTGAAGGCCATGATCGCCAGGCCAAAATTGCCGAGCCGCTGATAGAGCCAGTCGATGGCATAGAAAAACGGCTTGGTGAGGAAATAGAACCAGCCGAAATCGACCGCCTTGTCAAAGCTCGGAATGCCGAAGCGGCGCTCGTAGCGGTCGAGCAGATGCACTTCCTTGGCCCCGGCGAAGAGGCGCAGCGTTTCCGACCCGGCTCCGCCGGGAGCGATGGTCTCGGGGGTCTGGCGGGTGAAATCGACCTGATAGCCCACGGTGTCGTTGACCTTGACATCGCGGAAGGAGACCGTCTCGTCCTGATTCTGCGGCGGGATCAGGGCGGTGAGCCAGTATTTGTCGGTAATGCCGGCCCAGCCGCCAGGCGCGCTCGCCTGATAGGCGAGGCCGTCGGTGTGCTCGCCGGCGGTTTTCGCCTTGGCGTAGGTGAGTTCCTGGAGCCGCCCGCCGATCACCCCGAGGAGGCCCTCATGGAGGATGTAGTAACCCGCGGTGGGGGGGGTGTAGTCGCGTCGGATGCGCGCCCAGGGGAACAGGTCCACCGGCTGAGCGGTGCCGTTGGCGACACTCTGGCGGATGGTGAACATGTAGTTGTCATCGACCGCGAGCGCGATCGAGAACACCAGCCCGGCGCCGTTGTCCCAGGTCAGGGTGACCGGCTGGCGCGGCGTCAGCGTCGGCGCCGAGGCCTGCCAGAGCGTGGTGCTGTCGGGTAGTTTGAGGCTGGTGCCGAGCGGCGCGCTCCAGCCGAACTGCACGTAATAGGGGGTCGCCGAGGCGGGGCGCGCAAGGAGTTGCACCAGGGGCGAATTGGCCGCGACCGTGTCGCGATAGTCGCGCAGCACGAGATCGTCGAGCCGGGCGCCGCGCAGCCCGAGACTGCCCTCGATGCGTGGGGCGAGGATGGCGAGGCGTGGCGCCGGCGCTTCGGGCTGGGCGCCGGCCGTCTCGGCGGGCGGGCGCACCGGGCCGACCGCAGGCGGGGCCGGCGGCGGCATCGTCTCGGCGGTCTCGCTCGGCGCCGGGGCCGGGGCGATGCGCCGGTAGAGCATCTGAAAGCCTAGGAGAATCGCGATCGAGAGCGCGATCGCGAGGATCAGGCGGCGTTGTTCCATGCCTATGCTATCCGACGGGGCTCGGTTGCGCGCGGCGGTGGGGGATCGATCCCGCCCGCCGACCAGGGATTGCAGCGAAGCAGGCGCCAGATGGCGAGACCCAGGCCGCGCCATGCCCCGTGGGTTTCCAACGCGGCGATGGCATAGGCGCTACAGCTCGGGTGAAAGCGGCAATGTCCGCCGATCAGGGGACGCAGCAGCAACTGATAGAGCCGCACCAGACGCGCCAGCAGGAAGGCGGCGGGGCCGCTCGGCGCCGCTCTCATGAAAGCCGCGCCTTGGCGAGCGCGCGCGAGAGATCCTCGCGCAGGGCGGAAAATTCCCGCCGCGCGGTTTCCCCCCGTCCGATCAGCACGAGGTCGACGCCGGCCGTCGGGTGTTCAGCGAAAAACAGCCGCGCCGCTTCCTTGAGTCGGCGCCGCGCACGGTTGCGCGCCACCGCGTTGCCGATCTTGCGGGTGACGGTGAAGCCGAGGCGGAGCGGCGCGGCTTGCTCGCGCGCCAGCGCCTGGAGCACGAGGCCGGGCATCTGCACCTTGCGGCCCCGGGCGGCAACGGCGAGGAATTCGGCGCGGCGTTTTAGCCGTGCCGGGCGCGGAGGCCTGGGCAGGTCCGTCGCCGTGGCGATCACGCCGGTCAAGCGATCAGGCCGAGAGGCGCTTGCGGCCCTTGGCACGGCGGGCCGAGAGCACTCTGCGGCCGCCGACGGTTGCCATGCGGGCGCGGAAGCCATGCCGGCGCTTGCGGACCAGCTTCGAGGGTTGATAGGTGCGCTTCACGACGCTCTCCAGACCAGGGACCGGGACAATTACATACGAAAGCGGGCGCCGGCAGCGCCGCCCCGCTCGCATCGCGCCCTCGTATAGGGGGAGCCGGCACATTGCGTCAATCGCGCCGGCACGGGCAGTATCCCCGCATGACGCCCGCCCGGCTGTTCCTGCTCGCGCTTCTCGCGGCCGCCATCGCGGCGGCTTTCGCGTTTGGCGTGCCGCGGCAGCTCTCCTGGGCGGCGCTGGCGCTGCATCAGGCGGTGCTGCAAGCCGATGCGCGCGCCCATCCCTGGCTCGCGGCACTCGCCTATATCGGCGTCTATGCCGCGGTGGTGGCGCTCAGCGTGCCGGGCGGGGGCGTGCTGACGGTGGCGGGTGGGCTGATGTTCGGCCCCTGGCGGGGCGCGGCGCTGGCGGTCGTGGGCGCCAGCCTCGGCGCCATTCTGCTGTTCCTGCTCGCCCGCACCCTCCTCGCCGCGCCGTTGCAGCGGCGCTTGGGCCGGTTTGCCGAGCGGCTGCGCGAGGGCCTCGCGCGCGACGGGTTCAATTACCTCCTGGCGCTCCGCCTGGTGCCGGTGGTGCCGTTCTGGCTGGTCAATCTCGCCCCGGCGCTGCTCGGCATGAAGCTTCTGCCCTATGCCGCGGCGACCGTGCTCGGGATTATCCCGGCAACCGTGGTGTTCGCCGGTATCGGCGCCGGGCTATCCGACGTGCTGGCGAGCGGCCATACGCCGAACCCCGGCATTCTGCTCACGCCCCGCCTGCTGCTGCCGCTGCTCGGCCTCGCCCTGCTTGCGCTGCTGCCGGCGCTGTGGCGCCATCGCCGGGCTTTCCTCGCGGGTGGCTGAGAGTGTCAAAAAGAATGCCCGGGCATCGGCAAAGGGGAGAAAAACCGCGGTTTCGAGAGGGCGTTTTCAAGTTCGATTGATTTTCAGGTTCTGTGTCCGGCGGCAGTACTGACCCTTGCCCAAAAGCCGCGAAACCTTCACAATTTCGTGCTATGGATGCGGATGAAAACAATGCGGGGGTCAGGGCGCTCGCCCTGCAAGGCGGTGGGGCGCATGGTGCCTTCACCTGGGGGGTGCTCGACCGGCTGCTCGAGGACGGAGTGCGCTTCGACCGGGTCTGCGGCGTTTCCTCGGGCGCGCTGCTCGCGACCTTCCTGACCCAGGGCGTGGCGCGCGGCGGCAATGGGGCGGCGCGCGCGGCGTTGCGCCGGCTGTGGCAGGGGATCGAGCGGACACATGCGCTGAACCCGCTGCGCAACAGCCCGTTCGAGCGCTGGCTGTGGGGCTGGGATATCAGTAACAGCCTGCTCTGGCAGGGTTTCGAGGCGATGATGCGGCTGTTCAGCCCGGCCCAACTCAACCCGTTTGGGCACAACCCCTTGCGGGGCATCATCACCGAGCTGCTCGACCCCGTGGCGCTGGTCCTGCCCACCGCGCCCTGCCTCACGGTAGTCGCGACCGATGTCGAGACCGGCGCCGCGGCGCTGTTCGGCAACGCCGAGATCACCGTCGATGTGCTGCTCGCCTCGACCTGCCTGCCTTTCGTGTTTCCCGCCGTCGAGATCGACGGGCGCGCCTATTGGGATGGCGGCTATGCTGGCAACCCGCCGCTTGCCCCGCTCCTCGCCCCGCATCCGCCCGACGACCTCGTGCTCATCGCCGCGCAGCCGGCGCGGCGACCGGGCGTGCCCCGCACACCGGCGGAAATTCTCAACCGGCTCAACGAGATCGCCTGCCATAACGTGCTCCAGGCCGAGCTTGCCGCCTTGCCGGCGGGGCTGCGGCTGCGCTCTTTCACCGCTGACGCCGAGCTGCGCGACCTGCCGATTTCGTCCAAATTCAATGCCGATCCGGATTTTCTGGCCAGTCTCTTTGCCGCTGGCCGCGCCGCCTCCGCCACCCTCACCCTCACCGTCCCGCCGCGCCCGGGTTTACCGAGCCCCGATGCGCTGGCGGCGGTGACGGGATAGTTCGCATGGGCGCGTCGATGGCCGAAACCGCGCCGCGCCGCAGCCTCTCTTCCAGCCTGCTCTGGCTCACGCTCGGTGTGGTGCTGGTCACCGAGGCGCTGATTTTCTTCCCGAGTCTCGGCCATGAGCGCCGCGCCTGGCTGGAGCGCCATGTGCGCGAGGCCAATATCGCGGCCCTCGCGGTCGCCGGCGCGCCGCACGGCCTGCTCGATCCGGCGACGCGCGATGATCTCTTGCGCCTCTCGGGCGATGAGCTGATCCGCCTGCACCGCACTTCGGGCGTGGAGCTAGTGCTCGCCCCACCGGGACAAATCATCCCGCTCGCCCGCTACGATCTCCGCCACGAGACGCTGCTCGCCGGCATCGGTTATGCGCTCGCCGATCTTTTCCGCACCCAGGACCGCCCGATCGAGGTGATCGGCAACAGCCCGCTGCGCCCGGCCACCGTCGTCGAGCTGATCATGCATGAGCGCGAGCTGCTCGATGTGCTGCACGACTATGCCTGGCAGATCGCGGCGCTTTCGCTGATCATCGCCGCGGTCACTGGTGGACTGGTTTATGTTGCGATGCTGATCCTGCTGGTGCGGCCGATCCGGCGGATCACCGATTCGATCGTCGCCTTCCGCGCCGACCCCGAGCATGGCACGCCGCTCGATCCTGTTGGCGTCAGCCTGCTCGGCGATGACGAGATGGCGGTCGCCGGGCGCGAACTGGCGGCGATGCAGCAGGAATTGCGCGCCGCCCTGTGGCGCAACGCCCGGCTCGCCGCGTTGGGCACGGCAATGGCCAAGGTGAGCCACGATCTGCGCGGCATCCTCGCCTCCGCCATGCTGGCCGCCGACCGGCTGACCGAAAGCGACGACCCGCGGCTGCGCCGTTCCGGCGAGGTGCTGGTGCGCGCCATCGAGCGTGCCACCGACCTCGCCCGCCGGATGCTCGATTTCGTCCGCGAGGGACCGCCGAGCACGACGCGGGAGACATTTCCGCTGCGTTCCCTGCTCGCCGAGGTGCGGGAGGTGATCCTGCCGGTCGCGCCGGGCTTCGCCATTGACATCCAGATCGCCGAGGGACTTTGCATCGAGGCCGATCGCGAGCAATTGTTCAGGGTTTTCGTCAATCTGCTGCGCAATGCCGCCGAGGCCGGGGCGCGGCGCGCCGAGGTCAGGGCGGCGCCGAGCGAATGCGGGATCGAGATCATGATCGAGGATGATGGGCCGGGCCTACCTGAGCCAGTGCGCGCCCATCTCTTCCGCCCCTTTGTCGGCTCGTTTCGCCGTGGCGGCACCGGGCTCGGGCTGGCGATTTCGCGCGACCTGATGCGCGCCCATGGCGGCGATATTGCCCTCGCGGCGACCGGGCCGGGGGGTACCGCGTTTCGTCTCACCCTTGCCTGCGCCACGTCCCCCACCGCGGCCTCCGAGCCGGGATCGCGTTCGGCGGTGCCGTAGGGGAAAGACGCCGTGAAGGGAGTATACGCATGATTCCCCCTGCCGGGAGGGTTTGCTTGCCGGGCCGGCGAGGCTGGGGCTTGGCCCCAGATCCCACCAGGGGCCGCACCCCTGGACCGCATCCCGCCGCACCGGCCCGCCGCCCGCGCGCATGACGGAAAATGCGCTCTGCGCCTGCGGCAGTGGGCTTGCTGGCTTGCGCTGCTGCCGGGCGCCCGAGGCGGCGCTGGTAGCGCCGGCGGCCGGTTGGCGGCTCGACCCGCTGCTCGCCGAAGCCGAGGCGGCGCTCGGGCGCAATGAGCGGGCCCGCGCGCTGGCGCTCGCGCGCGACGTGCTCGATCTTGCGCCGGGGCGCATCGACGCGCTCTGGCTGCTTGCCCGCCTGCTCCGGCTGGAAGGGCCTGCGAGTGCTGCAGAAGCGGTGCTGCGGCGGATCATCGCGCGCAATCCCAACCATGTCGGGGCGACCCACGACCTCACCCTCCTGCTGTTCGGTCGCGGCGCCCTGGCGGAGGCGGAACAGCAGGCGCGCAATGCGGTGCGCATCGCGCCCCAGCACCCGCAATCGCATAATCTGCTCGGCATGGTGCTGACCGAGGCCAATCATGCCTGGATCGGCGAATACCACTATCGCCGGGCGCTCGAATTGCGCGGCGGCGAGGATGCCATCTTGCTCGCCAATCTCGCCTGGAACCTCAAGAACCAGGGTCGCATGGCGGAGGCCCGCGGGTTCTATGAAAAAGCCACCCGATTGGGGCCGGACGAGGTCAAAACCCTGCTCGGCTGGGCGATGCTGGAGGAGGCCGACCGGGATTTCCCCCGCGCCGCCGAACTGCTCGACCGCGCCGCCGCCCTCCAGCCCGACCATGAGGGCGTGCGCCTGGCGCGCGCCACGCTGGCCGCGCGCGAGGGCCACCCGCGCGCGGCGCTGGCCCTGATCGCGACCATCGCCGCGACGCGGGAGGACAAGAAACTCTCGCCGATCGAGCTTTCCCAGCAAGGCCGGCTGCTCGATCAGTTGGGCGAATGCGATGCCGCCTTCGCGGCCTTCAGCGCCGGCAAGGCGCGCGCCCGCGAACTCGGCGCACCGGCCTATCTCGCGGGGCCGGCGCGCGACCTCGCCCAGCGCCTGGAGCGCTTCTTCACCGCCGAGCGCCTCGCCGCGCTGCCACGCCCGCCGCCCGCAGCCGGGCCGCGGCCGATTTTCATCCTGGGCTTTCCCCGCTCCGGCACGACGCTGATCGAGCAGATCCTCTCGGGCCATCCTGATATCACGGCGGGCGATGAGCTGCCTTTCATCAACGAGCTGACGGAAACCATGCCGCGCTTGCTGGGCAGCCCGCTGACCTACCCCGAGGCGCTCGCCGAATTATGGATGGGCGATCAGCGCGACGGGCTGGAGGTGCTGCGCGACACCTATCTGCGCCGGGTGCGCAACGCCGGGGTGCTGCACGGGCGAGAGCCGCGCTGGTTCACCGACAAGATGCCGCTCAACGAGATGCATCTTGGCCTGATCGCGCTGTTGTTTCCCGACGCGCCGCTGATCCATCTCATCCGCCATCCGCTCGATGTCACGCTGTCGGTGTTTTCCAACCACCTGACCCATGGCTTCTACTGCGCCGCCGCGCTCGACAGCATTGCCGAACATTACCGGCTGGTGATGCAACTGGTGCAGCACTACCGCGGCGCGATGGCGCTCCGCTATCTGCCCATCCGCTATGAGGACGTGGTGAGCGCGCCCGAGCGCGGCGTGCGGCGCCTGCTCGATTTCATCGGCGTGCCCTTCGATCCTGCTTGCCTGGCGTTTCACGAAAACCGCCGCGCCGCGCGCACCGCGAGCTATGCCCAGGTCACGGAAAAACTCTACGACCGCTCGCGCTACCGCTATCGCCCCTATCTTGCGCATCTTGCCCCGGTGCTGCCGATCCTGAGCCCGCTCATCGCCGCACTCGGCTACGCCTTGCCCGAGGACGCCCCGCCGCCTGCGGCACCCGCCGCGCCGCCCGCGCCGCCCGCCGCGACCCTCGCCCCCGAGGCGCTCCAGCAAATGCTCGCCGAGGCGAGCGGGCACGAACAGGCGCGGCGTTTCGGCCCCGCCGAGGAGATCCTCGCCCGCGTCCTCGCCGCCGAACCCGACCATCCCCATGCCAATCACCTCCAGGGCATCGTCGCCTATCGGCTGGGGCGGATCGCCGAGGCGCGGGCGCGCATGGAGCGCTCCATAGCACTTGCCCCCGAGGTCGCGCTCTATCCGCGCAATCTCTGCGAGGTCTATCGCGCCGCCGGGCTCTACGACGAGGCGCTCGCCACCGGGCGGCGGGCGGTCGAACTCGCGCCCGAGGATCCGCTGGCGCTCGCCAATCTCGGCATCATCCACGCGAGCCGGCTCGAGCTCGACGCCGCCCTCGCCACAGCCGATCGCGCGCTGGCGCTCAATCCCGAGCAGGCGAACGCGCATTTCCTGCGCGCCGAGACCCTGCTGCTGACCGGCGATTTCGCCGCCGGCTGGGAGGAGTATGAATGGCGGCACAAGCTCGCTTCCGCGCCGCGTCTGCTGCCCGAGACCGAGCGTCCGCACTGGGATGGCCGGCCGCTCCCCGAGGGCACCTTGCTGCTGATCGCCGATCAGGGATTTGGCGATGTCATCCAGTTCGCCCGCTATATTCCGTGGGCGGCAGAGCGCGCGCGCGACATCGTGGTGGCGAGCAGTGGCGAGATGCGCCCGATCCTGGCGCAATTCCCCGCCGTGCGGCGGATTTTCGATCGCTGGGAGGAATGCGGCGATTTCGCCGCCTACTGCCCGCTTTCCGGCCTGCCGCGCCTCGCCGCCACGCGGCTTGAGAGCATCCCGGCGCCGATCCCCTATCTCCGCGCCGACCCGGCGCTGGCCGCGACCTGGCGGACGCGGCTTGCGGACCTGCTGCCGCCCGGCTACCGCCGCGTCGGCCTGGCCTGGGCGGGGCGGGCGAGCCACAACAATGATCGCTACCGCTCGACCCGGCTCGCGCGGCTCGGCGCGCTCGGCGAAATCCCCGGCATCGCTCTGGTCTCTCTGCAAAAGGGCGAGGCGGCGGCGGAAGTCGGGGCGTATCTTGGCGCCGCGCCGCTGCTCTCCCTTGGTCCCGAGCTGAAAAATTTCGCCGACACCATGGCGGTGCTGGAAAACCTCGACCTGCTGATCACCGTCGATACCGCGGTCGGCCATCTCGCCGGGGCGATGGGCCGGCCGGCTTGGCTGATGCTGGCTTACGCGCCGGATTGGCGCTGGCAGCTCGGCCGCGCCGACACGCCCTGGTATCCCGGAATGCGCCTCTTCCGCCAGAACGCGGGGCGCGCGTGGGAGACCTTGGCCTGCGACATCGCTCGCGCCCTCGCGGCGCACTTCCCTGGCGCCACGCGCAACCCCGCGTAGCAGCGCAACTGTTGGCAGCCATGCCGATGGCGGCGCAAAGTGGCGGCATGTCGCAACGCCATTTCCGCATCACCCCCGAGCTGATGCTGCGCGCCTATCAGGCCGGCCTGTTCCCGATGGCCGAGAGTCGCCAGGGCGCGCATCTCTATTGGCTCGACCCCGAGCAGCGCGGCGTACTGCCGCTCGAGCGCTTCCACCTGCCGCGCCGGCTCAGGCGCACCGTGCTCTCGGGACGCTTCACCGTCACCGCCGATCAGGATTTCGCCGCGGTGATCGCGGGCTGCGCCGCGCCGCTCCGCGGCCGTGGCGACACCTGGATCAACGCCGAGATCGAGCGCCTGTTCCTGGCGCTGCATCGCCAGGGTCACGCCCATTCGCTGGAATGCTGGCAGGACGGCGCGCTTGCCGGCGGGCTCTATGGCGTCCGCGTGGGCGCGGCGTTTTTCGGCGAGAGCATGTTCACCCTTGTCCGCGATGCCTCGAAGGTGGCGTTGGTACATTTGGTCGTGAGATTGCGTCTGGGCGGCTTCCGGCTGCTTGATACCCAGTTCCTCACCGCGCATCTCGCGGGTTTCGGGGCGGTCGAGCTGCCGCGCGACATTTACAAGACCCGCCTGGTTGAGGCAGTTTCAACCCGGGCGCGCTGGATTGGTACCCTTTCTCGCGAAGAATTGCGGGCCGGGCTCGGCGCACTGGCGGAAATCAGGGTCGCATCCAGTTAAGTTGGGTGTGCGTAAGGTCATCGCGGGCGGTTGCCCCAAGCAGGGATTGAGAATCATGTCGTTGCGCGTCGCTACCATCGGGCGCTTTGCTATCCTAGGGCTGGGGCTCGGACTTGCCGTGAACATGCCGGCGCGGGCCGATGAGCACCCGGTCTATATGCCGACCAAGGATGTCGCCGTGGTCTATGCGCTGACCCGCGCGGCGCCGGGGGCGCCGACGGAGGCGCATATGTACTATTCGGCGGCGAGCAGCCGCATGCGGCTCGATGCGCCGGGCCAGCGTGGCTATGTCATCATCGACCGCGCCAAGAACCAGATGATGCTGGTGATGAGCGACCAGCATCTGTTCATGGAAACCCCGCTCAACGCCGATATGGCGAGCGGCTTCCTGCTCAACGACCAGATGAAGTTCAAGCGCCTCGGCACCGACAAGGTGGCCGGGCAGAGCTGCACGCAATGGGAGGTGCAGTCGGCGCGCGCCAATGGCACGGTCTGCGTCACCGATGACGGCGTGCTGCTCGCCGGGCGGGGGCAGGACAAGCAGGGCGGCGTCGGCGCGCTCCAGGCCACCACGGTCTCCTATAAGCCGCAGCCGGCCTCTCTGTTCAGCCCGCCCGCCGATTACCATCGCGTGCCGATGCCCCAGATGGCGCCTGGCCAGGGCAATGGGCCGCAGGGGAATGCGCCGATGGGCGCCGAGCCGCAAGCCAAATGAGCCGCCATCTCGTCTGGCTCGCGGCGTTCGCCTGTGGCGCCAGCGTCGCCGCGCACGCCGACGAGACGCCGCGGCTGATCCCGGCGCGCGATGTCGATGTCACGTACCAGGCGCTGATCGGTGGCAAGATGGTGCGCGAGCGGGTGCGTTGGCTGGCCGCCGACGAGATCGAGCGGATCGACGTGCCGGGTCGCGCCTACATGCTCATCGACCACCGCAACCACCGCACCGATATCGTCGATGCCAAGACCCGCTCGGTGATCGAGACCGTCAATCCGCTGGCCGGCGAGATCGCCGATCTCAAGGACGCGCAATTCACCCGCCTCGGCGCCGAGCGGGTTGCCAAGCATGATTGCATGGCGTGGAAGGCGGCGCTTCCGGGCGGGGTGACGCGCGAACTCTGCCTCACCGAGGAGGGTGTGCTGCTGCGCGAAAAAAAAGACGACCAGACAGTAATCGAGGCGGTCAAGGTGAGATTCGGCCAGCTCAGCGCCAAGCTGTTCGACATTCCGCTGAATTATCAGGCCACACCGAACGGTAACCTCATCGCGATCCCGCCCTATGGTCCCTGAGGCGGCAACGCTCCGGCGCGCGCCCTTGCCCTGGTTGCGCCGCCTGCCCTGGTGTGACCGCGGCGGGCGATTCTCGGTGATGAAGGCGCTCTGCCTCGCGGTTCTCGTGGCGCCGGCGCTCTGGCTCGCGGCCGAGGCGCTGGTGGGCACGCTCGGGGCGCGCCCGCTCACCGCGCTGATCCATGAAACCGGGCGCTGGGCGGTACGTTTCCTGATCCTGGCCTTGGCGGTGACGCCGGCGCGGGTGGTCTTCAACTGGCCGCGGGTGACGCTGCTGCGCCGCATGATCGGGGTCGCGGCGGCGGCCTATACGCTCGCCCATTTCGCGCTCTACATCGCCGATCAGAATTTCGCGCTGCTCCATGTCGGCGCCGAAATCGTGCTGCGCTTTTATCTGACCGTCGGTTTTCTTGCCCTGCTGGGCCTTTGCGCGCTCGCCGCGACCTCGACGGATGCGATGCTGGCGCGGCTCGGACGGGGCTGGAAACGGCTCCATCGCAGCATCCATGTGCTGAGCGCGCTCGTGCTGCTGCATTTCCTGCTGTCATTGAAATCCAATGTCACCGAGCCGGTGCTGATGAGCGGGTTCTTTGTCTGGCTGATGGCCTGGCGGGCGCTCGATCCG
Source organism: Pseudomonadota bacterium (assembly GCA_021801255.1). Taxonomy (GTDB): domain Bacteria; phylum Pseudomonadota; class Alphaproteobacteria; order Acetobacterales; family Acetobacteraceae; genus Acidibrevibacterium. The sequence continues at coordinate 86,180 of JAJYYH010000062.1, read as the reverse complement.
CGCGGCCGGGGCCAGCTCGGCGCGCTGCTCGGCATCTCGCTGCTGGCGACGCTCGCCACGGCGGGGATCGAGGCGGCGTGGTATGGCCTCTTCACCCATCTCGACTGGCAGCGCGTGCTCGCCGCCAACTGGACGTGGCCGCGCTATGGTTTGCGGCCCTCGGCGCTGGTGGCGCTGGCTGGCCTCGCGGTGGTCATGGCGGCGGCGCTGCGTCGAATCGCTGCGCGTCGTGGCCCGCCAAGGGGGGCGGGGCGAGGCTCGACGCTCGATCCCGCCGGGGCATGAGCGTGAGGGCAACGATGCAACGCGGGCTCGCGGACTTGACCGAGGCGGCGTTCGCGCCCTTCGGCACCGTGACACCCCTGGCGCCAGGGGCGGCGGCGCTGCGGCTCGCCGCCGAGATCGAGAACGCGCGGCCGGCGGCGCGGCTCGAGGTCGATTTCACCACCGCCCCGCCGCTCGCTTTGCCGCATTTCGCGACGCTTTTGGAACGCCATCCTGCCAATTCGCAGAGCTTTATTCCGCTCCGGGTCGCGCGCTATCTGGTGGTTGTGACGCCGGCGGGAGATCAGCCGGATCTGACGCAGGCGCGCGCCTTCGCCGCGCGCGGCGATCAGGCCATTACCTACCGCGCCGGGATCTGGCATCATCCGCTGGCCGCGCTCGATGCGCCGGGGTTCTTCGCCATTCTCACCTACCGCGCCGGCGATGCCGACGATACCACGCTGTTCCCGCTCGCGATGCCGCTCATGCTCCGCGCCGGGGCGGGATAAAAATCCGCGGCCTCTCGCCCATCGCATCGCGGCGCTGCTATGATGGCTCACGTCGAGAGATGGAGAGGGCCCCCTATGCCGATCCGCAAAATCCTGCTGCCCTTGAACGCCACGGCCAGCGAGGCGGCGCTGGGTGCGGCGCTGCTGATCGCTGGGCTGTGGCGCGCGCATGTCTTTGCCTTGCACGTCCGCGTCGATAGCCGCGACGTGGCGCCGCTGGCTGGCGAGGGGCTCTCGGGGGCGATGATCGAGGAGATGATGTCGGCCACCGAGCGCGAGGCGGGCGAGCGGGCGCGCCAGATCCACGCGGTGTTCGACCGTTTCGTGGCCGAACATGGGGTCAAGGTTTCCGAGCCGCGCCCGGGCAGCCAGGAGGCGAGCGCGCATTTCGCCACCGTCATCGGGCGCGAGGAGGAATTGGTCGCGCAGCAGGCCCGCCTCGCCGATCTCACCGTGGTGCCGAGCCCGCGCGACGATGGCGATGGCTCGTCCTCGGACGTGCTCCACGCGGTGCTGTTCGACAGCGGTCGCGCCGTGCTGATCGCGCCGCAAACTTCCCCCGCGACGATCGGGCGGCGCGTCGCGATCGCCTGGAACGGCACCGCCGAGAGCGCGGCGGCGGTGCAGGCGGCGCTGCCCTGGCTGCAGCGCGCCGAGCAGGTGCGCCTGCTCTCAGCGCAGGAATACCAGCGCTCCGGCCCGGCGGCGCGCGATCTCGCGGATTATCTCGCGCTGCACGGCATCAACGCCGACCTCGCGACCTTCCCGCCGGTTGAGCGCGATGTCGGCGCCGGGCTGCTCGCCGCGACCCGCGCCTTTGGCGCCGACCTCCTGGTGATGGGCGCCTATTCGCATTCGCGCCTGCGCCAGCTCATCCTCGGCGGCGTTACCCGCCACGTGCTGGAGCATGCCGATCTGCCGGTGTTGATGAACAGGTAGCGTGGCATGGCCGATCCCGTCGCCGTTGCGCTCGGCGCCTATGTCAAGCTGCTGCGCGCCAGCCGCGCCGTTCTGACGCGCGTCGAGCCACGGCTGGCCGCGCACGGCCTGACGCCGACCCAGCTCGGGGTGCTGGAGGCGCTCTTGCACAAGGGACCGCTCAGCCCCGGCGAGTTGAGCCGCAAGGTGCTGACCAGTCCCGGCAACATGACCGATGTCATCGACAAACTCGCCGCCCGCGATCTCGTGGCCCGCCAGCGCGATCGCGGCGATCGGCGCCATGTGCGCATCGACCTCACCGCCTGCGGGCGTGCGCTGATCAGCGAATTGTTTCCTGCCCATGCCGCCGATATCGCCGCCGCCATGGCCGGGCTTTCGGAGTGCGAGCTGGAATTGCTCGGCACCCTCCTGCGCCGGCTCGGCCAGGGCGCGGGGGTGCCGGCGGAGGCGGCTGCCGAGGTCTTGCGGGAGACCCTCGCCACGCCTGATTAGGGGCGATATCTTTCGATATCGAACAATATTGGAGAGACGCCGATGCTCGAACGCCGCCCCTTCGCCGCCCTCGGGCAATTTCGCAATGACTGGCTCAACGCGCGGCATCATTTCAGCTTCGGCGAGTACCATGATCCGGCGCGCCTGGGGTTCGGCCCGCTGTGCGTCTGGAACGACGATGAAATCGCCCCGGGGCGTGGTTTCGACCCCCATCCGCATCGCGAGATGGAGATCATCACCTATGTCCGCGAGGGCGCCATCAGCCATCGCGACAGTCTCGGCAACGAGGGCCGCACCGCGGCCGGTGATGTCCAGGTGATGCATGCCGGCACCGGCATCGTCCATGCTGAATACAACCGCGATGCGGGCCCGACCCGGCTCTTCCAGATCTGGGTCATGCCCAATCGTGCGCGCGTCGCGCCAGGCTGGGGCATGCGGCGGTTTCCCCGTGAGGGCGGCGGTTTGCAGGTGCTGGCGAGCGGGAGGGCGGTGCATGAGGGGGCAGGGGCGCTGCCGCTCTACGCCGATGCGGCGGTTCTGGCCGGTCGGCTCGCCGCCGGCGAGCGCGTGGCGCACGCCTTGCCGGCGGGTGGCGGCGCCTATCTAGTTGCGGCGAGCGGGACGATCGCCGTCAACGGCACGCCGCTCGGCACCCGCGACGGCCTGGCCATCAGCGGCGAGGACAGCATCACACTGGAGGCGGGCGAGGCGGCCGAGATCGTGCTCGTCGAACTCGGCCAGTAGCGCCGCCCGGAGAGGCCGGACGAAGCATGAGGCCGGGCGAAGCATGGGGTACGGATCTCGACCTGGCAAGAAATCCCCGGTGAGGCGTGGTTATTTGACCCTCCCAGAGAGCGGCATACCGAGGCTGGTCTGGGGTTAAGGACGGTGCGGGCGATTTTTCCGTTCTTCGCGCCAAATGAAAAAACGGCGCCTCTGGGAAGGGGCGCCGCTGGAGTTTGCCGCCTGTGCGGGAATGCACGTTGCGGCTTGTGGGAGGAAACGTGAAGCCGCGTCTCGTCTGGCTTCGAGGGGGAGTGTGCTCGACAAACCTTAACATAGGGTTGATTTTTATCTGGAAACAAAACTTATGCGTGTAAAATGTCATTTGCTTCGCCTGAATTAAACGGAGGGTATGAGACCATCCGCGGTCTTCGGGCGCCTTTGCTGGATTAGCCACAGCTCTCGGGAAAAAATGGTATTCCAGGCAGCGCCATCCGCCGATCGGGATGGGGCGCGCTGGGGCCGGGTGGATCGAGGCGCCGCCAGTGGCCGCCGCGCAGCACCTCGCTCGGGGTGAAGCGCGCCTTGTAGGCCATTTTCGGGCTCTCGGGCACCCAATACCCGAGATAGACATAGGGCAGATCGAGTTCACGAGCGCGCTCGATCAGCCACAGGATCATCATCGTGCCGAGCGAGCGGCGTTCCAGCTCCGGCGTGAAGAAGCTATAGACTGCGGAAAGCCCATCGCTGAGCCGATCGGTCAGACAGGCGGCGCGCAGGCTGTCGTCGGGGTCGCGGAATTCGACCATAAAAGTCTCGATCGAGGTATCCTCGACCATGGCGCGATAGTCGTAAAAGCTCATGGTCGCCATGTCGCCCTCGCCGTGGCGACGCTGCTGATAGTGCTGGAACAGATGAAACTGCTCGGCGGTGGCGCGCGCCGGCACCTCGAACCCCTCCAGCCCGGCATTCGCCCGCACGACCCGCCGCTCGGCACGGTGCGGGCGATACTGGGCGACAAGAATGCGGATCGGCACGCAGGAGCGGCAGGCCGGGCAGACCGGGGCGTAGGCGATATTATGGCTGCGCCGGAAGCCGGCGCGCGAAAGCTGATCGTGCAGCCGCTCGGCGTCGGGGCGGCTGATTTCGGTCACGATCTTCCGCTCCGTCCGCCCGGCCACGTAGGGGCATGGGAGCGGCGCGGTGGTGTAGAAGAATTGCGGCCGGCGGGGCGATTTGTAGGTCATGGGTCACTGGGTCCGCCGCCATGATTTCCGAACCAGCCCGCTGCGGTCAATGCCCCTTGACGTTTTTATCGTAGATGACCGGCTTATTGCCCATGCCCGGACCCCAGCGGGCTGGCGGCGTAGGCAACCGGCCGGGCACGATAGGAATCGAGGCCGCGCCCAGGCGGGACGGCCATGCCCGGTGGCGCCGTAAGCGGAATGATGTGCGGCGGCGGCTGGCGGTTGAAAATCGTCGCCGCCCCGCCTCCGCGCAGGCCGGCTGTGGGCCGCAGGGCCGGCGCCATTCCCGCCGCCATCGCGAGGCTCGCCGGCTCGACGGGAAGCCCATGCTGCTCCGCCGACCACGCCGCCATCACTTTTTGTTGATAGGCCAATGCCAGTTCCGGTGTCGTGGAGTGGTAATGCGCGGCGGCCAAGGCCCAATTCCCGCTCTGGGCGTGCAGTTCGGTAAGAAACTGGGCTGCGTAGCGGGCATTGACGAAGGGATCGAAGGCTTCCTCCAGCGAGGCGAAGGCATGGGGGTGGTGCATGATATTGATCTGCATGCAGCCGACATCGATCGAGGCGACGCCCTGCGCCTGCAAGTCTCGCACGGCGGCAACGGCCTCGGCCTTGGTCGGGTAGAAATGCCCTTGGCCGGCGGCGTCCACGGTCCATGGCCAGGGATTGAAATTGCCGCTCTGCGGATCCTTGCGGCCGCTTTCGACCAGCGCGATGGCGCTGAGGAGGTGTGCGGGAAGCGCATAGCTCTGCTCCGCCGCGGCGACCGCCTGACGGCAGAGCAGCCCGAGCGCCGGCGAGAGCAGCGGCGTGATGAGCGGCCCAACGCCCGGTGCTCCAACGCCCGATGTTCCAGCATTGGGGATCATGATGGGTTTGATGCTGGCCCCCGGCAGTGGCCCGGAGACGCTTCCCGGCGGCCAGGCGAGCGGCGGCATTTCGGCGCGCGCCGCCGGCGCCGCGAAAATCAGGGTAACCAGCGCAAGCCGGAAAATTCGTCCCATCACGGGGGGAGTGTGGCTGGGAAATCTTAGCAAAGCGTTGCCAGGGGAACCGCATCGCCGCGAATTTGCGATGCTGCATTGCAAAAAAGCACTTGCAATGAAGCCCCGGCCCCCTAATTTGTGCATCGCAGCAAGGCGGCTACGCCGTCTTCCTGCTTTCTTGGACGTTTCCTCCCTAAACTTGGCGGCGCCACAAGCGCCGCCATTTTTTTCGCCCCGCGGCGTCCAATTCCCCCGGGGGGGCTTCACGAACCCTTTGACGAAGCTCGCCGCAATGCCCAATCTATCCGCAACGATCGATTGCCGGATGGGTGGTGCCATGCGTTTCGTGCTTGATGGAATTTTGCGGCGGATGATCGTCGCCGGGCGGCTTGAGCTAAGATGGCCTGATGGTACGACGAGCCTCTACCAGGGCGCGCCTGACCCCCCCAAGCTCGGCCCGCCGGAGACCGGCGCGCTCCGCGCCGGCTTCGCCATCACCGATGCGCGCGCCATTACCCGCCTGGTGCTCAACCCCTCGCTCGGGCTCGGTGAGGCCTACATGGACGGGCAGATCGAGCCCTTCGATGGCGGCGTCTATGAGCTGCTCGATCTCCTGGTCAGCAATGTCGAGGCCAATCTCTCGGCGCATCCCTTGATGCGTCTGCATGCCGCGCTGGAGCGGGGGCTGAAACGGCTCGCCCAGTTCAATCCGGCGCCGCGCGCGCGGCGCAACATCGCGCATCACTACGACCTCAACGGGCGGCTCTACAGCCTCTTTCTCGACCGCGACCGGCAATATTCCTGCGCCTATTTCCCGACCGGCGCGGAAACCCTCGAAGAGGCGCAGGCCGCGAAGAAACGCCATATCGCGGCCAAGCTCAGGCTTGAGCGTGGCGGGCTCTCGGTGCTCGATATCGGCTGCGGCTGGGGCGGATTGGCGCTGTCGCTGGCGCGCGATTACGGCGCCTATGTCACCGGGATCACGCTCTCGACCGAACAATTGGAGACGGCCCGCGCGCGCGCGGAGGCGGAAGGCCTGAGCGAGCGGGTGCGCTTCGAACTCATGGACTATCGCACGCTTGCGGGAAACTTCGATCGCATCGTCTCGGTCGGCATGTTCGAGCATGTCGGGGTCAATCACTACCGGGCGTTTTTCGACACCGTGAAGCGCTGCCTCGCCCCCGATGGCATCGCCCTTCTGCATTCCATCGGCCGCGCCGCCGGGCCGGGCAGCACCAATGCCTGGCTCGCCAAATATATTTTCCCGGGCGGCTATTCGCCGGCTTTGAGCGAGGTCGTGCCGCATATCGAGCGCGCCGGCCTCTGGATCACCGATATCGAAATCCTCCGCCTGCACTACGCCGAGACGCTCCGCCATTGGCGCCGCCGCTTCGCCGCCAATCGCGACGCCATCGCCGCGCTCTATGACGAGCGCTTCTGCCGCATGTTCGAATTCTACCTCGCCGGCTCGGAACTCGCCTTCCGCCGCCAGGATCACATGAATTTCCAGATCCAGATGACCCGCGCCCGTGACGCCGTGCCGATCGTGCGCGACTATATGATCGAGGATGAGCGCCGGCTTGGGGCTTCGGGAACCAAGGCCAGGGGCTTGGCCCCCGGACCCCAGCAAGGGCGGAGCCCTTGGCACCCCATCCGTTAACGAGAGGGGGTCTGGGGCCGATGGCCCCAGCGGGTCCAGGGCGGAGCCCTGACCTGGGTTTTTCCGTATCCCGTTAAAAAATGAACGCCGGCTTGGGCGCGAAGGCCGGCAGCAGCGGCGTTGCGCAATCGAATACCGGCCGTAGCGCCATCCCGGCCTCGGTGCGCTCAACCAGCACGGCACGGCCCATCCGGCGCGACCCCGGCTCCTGCAACACGGTCACCAGCCGGCCGCTCTCGATCTGCAATTGCCCGACCAGCGCCTCGGGGATCGCAGCCACCGCGCCCTCGATCAGAATAATGTCCCAGGGTGCCCCAGCGGGCCAGCCCTCGGCGAGTGGGCCGGCGATAAGACGAACGGTGGGTGCATGGTGCATGAGCGCGGCGCGCGCCTCCGCCACCAGCGTGGTATCCTCCTCCAGCGCCGTCACCGCGACGCCACAGGCGGCGAGCAGCGCCGCGCCATAGCCGAGACCGGCGCCGACCACCAACCCCTTGGCGCCAGGTCGGGGTGCCGCGAGCTGCGCCAGACGCGCCAGCACCAGCGGCTCCATCAATACCCGGCCATTGCCGAGGGGCACATCCTCGTCAAGATAGGCGAGCGCGCGCAAGTGCGGCGGCAGGAACAGCTCGCGCGGCAGCTCGCGCGCCGCCTTGAGAATGCGCGGATCGCTCACCTTGTTCGGGCGCAACTGGCCATCGACCATCAGGGCGCGGGCTTCGGCGAAATCAGCGGCGGAGACGTCCATGCCAGGGGATCCGATACCGAGAATGAAAAACGCCTGAGCGCGATCTCCTGACCCGATCGCGTGGCGCTGTCAACCGCGCGGGTGAAAAGTCAGCCTGGCATGGACCAGGCCAGAGTGTCGCGGCCGGGGCGGTAGTTCAGATTGGTCTGGACCGGATCGCGGTTGACCAGATCGCGCCCAAAAAGCGGGTGGCGCAGGCTGCGGACCTCATGCTCCAGGGTGAACAGGGGGGCGCCTGAAATCGGATCGATCAGGGTCGCGAAGCGGTATTGGTGCTGATCGCTCTCCTCGGTGATCAAGCCCCGCGCGTGGAGCCGCCGATAGGGGGTGGCGAAATCGGCGATATAGATCTGGATATGATGGCCGTCGAAATCCGGCAGCGCGGCCGCGGTCTCGCGGAAGATCAGCGCCTGATGGGCACCGATCGCGGCGCGCGCGAAAATCCCCGCGGCATCGCGACCGGTTGCCGCCGGTATGCCGAGAAAATCGCGATAGAACCGGGCGATGCCCTCGGCATGTCCCGTTGGCACGTCGAGCGCCACATAGGCGAGGCCAAGCTGGATCGGTCCGAATTCCGGCGCTGGCGCATGGCAGCGGATGCGGTTGCCCCAGGGGCTCACCGTTTCGACATAATCCGCGGTCTCTCGTACCGCGAAACGGGTCTTCGCCAGATCGCCCGCGACCGCGGCGAGCCGGCCGAGCAGCGCCGCGCGCGCCGGGCTCACCAGCCCGGTGACGCCACGCACGACCTGCGGCGCGCCGGTCGGCAGATGAAACTGGCTGCGCCCGACATTGACCCACATATTATTGATCCCGGTCATCAGATAGGGATCGCGGGTGAGGCCAAGGCCGGTGACGTAGAACAGCGTCGCCAGGCGCTGATCGGGCACCCTGGTATTGACGTGCTCGAGATGCACCGCGTTGCCCACCGTCTCGACCTCGCGGTCAAACGCCATCGCCGCATCCGCCATGGTTCCCTCCTCCCGCTCAGGCGGGGCTTTGGGTTTTTGGAGAATTTATCGCATCAAAATAAGACCAGGAGCGGCGCAATCGGGGCATTTATATCTCAATGTCTTCTCAGCGCCTCGATCATGTTCAGCCGCGCGGCCAAGCGCAGGACATTGCCCCCGGTCGCCGCCGTCAACGCCGCGGCGATCTCCGCCTGAAGAGCGGCGAGGGTTGCCGCGTCGGGGCGCTTCTCCGCGACCAGCGCGCCGGAAGGCCCGATGAGGCAGGCCAGCTCCGCCTCTTCGGCGATGCTCGTGCCATGCAGAAAAACCGGCGCGATGGTCACCGCGACGGCGTCGAACCCCGCCGCGTCCAGGATCGAGCGAACGTAGTCGCGATCGCTGAAGGCGAGCGGGCCTGGGGTGCGCGGCGGGCGCGGCTTGGGCGGGCCGAGATGGCGGAGCGCTACCGCCAGCGGGATTTCCCAATGGGGATTGTCCGCGATATCGGCCCAGGCGGCGCAGCAAACCCGCCCGCCGGGGCGCAAGGCGCGCCGTATATTGGCGAAGGCGGCGACGGGATCGGCGAAAAACATCACACCGAAGCGCGAGGCCACGAGATCGAAGTGCTCTTGCGGGAAAGCATGGACCTGCGCATCGGCGCGCAGCAGCGTGACCTGGGTAAGCCCCGCCACCCGTTCTTGCGCCACCGCGAGCATCGGCTCGGAGAGATCGACGCCGAGCACATGCCCGCCCGCGCCGACCCGCTCGGCCAAGGGCAACGTCGTGCTCGCCAGCCCGCAACCGATCTCGAGCACATGCTCACCCGGCTGGGGCGCGGCGCGGGCCAGCAGCAGTTCGTTCACATCGCCGAACCGTGCCTCCATCCGCGAGCCCAGGCGCACCCATTTCGGCCCCGAAATCTCGTTCCAGTTTTTCCACTGCGCGGCATTGGCTTCCGGCGCCAGGGGGTCGGGGGGCATGGCGGCGTTCAAACTGGGGTGAACATCGCAACCGGCGGCCCGCCGGCGCTGTCCTGAAAGACCAGCCTTACCTTCATGCCGATGCGCAAGCGATCGAAGTCACAGTCGATAAGATTGGTCAGCATCGTCACCCCCTCGGGCAAGCGCACATAGGCGATGGCATAGGGGGTCTCGGCACGGCGCATGACGCTGAAGGAATAGATTTCGCCCGTGCCGGCGGCCTCGATCCAGCGCGCGGCCGGCTGGAAGCAGAACGGGCAGAGCGCGCGCGGATAGTGATGCGGCTTACCACAGGCGCCGCAAGTGCGGATGAGAAGCTTTCCCGCGCGCGCCCCATCCCAGTATGTCGCGGTCTCGGGATTTGCCTCGGGGGCAGGAATTTTGCGCCGCTCGCTCATGCCCATCACGCCCGCTCCATGATCACCGTAGCACTGCCATGGCGTAGCCCGAGCGAGCCGCCCGTGCCGTGCGCCAGCGCCAGCGCGCAATTCTTCACCTGCACCGCCGGGTGCGCCTCACCACGCAATTGCCGCACCGCCTCGATCACCTTGGTCATGCCGCCGCGATTGGCGGGATGGTTGTTGCAGAGTCCGCCACCATCGGTGTTGAATGGCAACTTTCCCACCCCCGAGATCAGATTGCCATCGGCCACGAACCGCCCGCCTTGTCCCTTCTCGCAAAACCCCAGATCCTCGATCTGCATCAGCACGGTAATGGTGAAGCTGTCATAGATCGAGGCGTACTGGATATCGCCGGGCTTGACGCCGGCTTCGGCGAAGGCGCGTGGGCCGGACCAGGCGGCGGCGGAAAACGTGAGATCGACATTGCCGCCGAACTGGCCCTTCACTGCCTCGCCGACACCGAGGATTTTCACCAGGGGCCGCTTGAGGCTTTTCGCGATGTCGGGGTGGACGACGACGAGCGCGCCGCCGCCATCGGTGATCACGCAGCAATCGAGGCGATGCAGCGGATCGGCGATCAAGGGCGAGGCAAGCACGTCGGCGACCGTCACCACCTCGCGCAGCAGGGCATGGGGATTGTGCTGCGCGTGGTGCGAGGCCGCGACCTTGATCCATGCGAGTTGTTCGCTGGTCGTGCCGAATTCGTGCATGTGCCGCATCGCGCACATCGCGTACATGTTCGCAACCGTCGGCGCATACGGGTATTCGAACTGGATTTCTGGGATGGCGGGATTGCCGGCGCGCGGCGCGGTGCCGGTCGCCATGCCCTCGCTCCTAGGCCGCCCGGCCAGCGTGATCAGCGCGACGCGGCATTTGCCGAGCGCGATCGCCTCGGCGGCGTGCGCGACATGCACGAGATAGGACGATCCCCCGGTATCGGTCGCATCGACGTGACGGACCCGGAGATTGAGATAATCGACCATCGAGAGCGGCCCCATGCCAGGGGCATCGCCGGCACAGAAATAGCCATCGACATCATCTTTCGCGAGCCCGGCATCGGCCAGCGCGCCGGCCGCCACCTCGGCATGCAACTGCGCCACCGACTTATCCGGCGCCTTGCGCGTCGGATGCTCATAGGCGCCCATAATATAGGCTTTGCCGCGAATGCTCACCGTGCTTTCATCCTCCCGCTTGCCGCTCGACGCTAGGAGGGGGGTGGCGAGAGTGTCAAGCCGACGTCGAGGAAATCGTGGCGCAATGGCACCCTCCGCGCCGTGGTGTTCCGTTTGGACCGGGAAAGCGCGCCATGACCGAGCCGCCCACGCAAGCCGATGACCGCGCCGCGCTGCGCGCCCTCTACCGCGCGCCCGAGGAACAGGCGCTGGTGCCGCTGATCGCGCTGGCCAGCCTCGATGCCCCGATTGCCGCGCGCATCGCGGCGCGCGCCGGCGTGCTGGTGCGGGCGGCGCGGCGCCATCATCGCCCGGGCAGCGATGTCACCGATTTCCTCAAGGAATATGGTCTCGGCACGCCAGAGGGCGTGGCACTGCTCTGTCTCGCCGAGGCCCTGCTGCGCATTCCCGACGCCGCGACGGCGGATGCGCTGATCGAGGATCGCATCGGCGGTGGCGGTTGGGAGACCCATCTCGGCCGCGCCGACAGTCTTATGGTCAACGCCTCGTCTTTCGCTTTCATGCTGAGCGGGCGCGTGCTTTCGCGCGACGAGGCGCACCGTTTACCGGCGGTCCTCGGGCGCCTGATGCGGCGCATGGGCGAGCCGGTGATCCGCACCGCGCTGCGCCAGGGCATGCGCGTCCTCGCCCGCCAGTTCGTCATGGGCCGTACCATCGCCGAGGCGCTGGCGCGGACCCGCGCCAATGCGTCGGCGCTGCGCTGGCGGGTGAGTTTCGACATGCTCGGCGAGGCCGCGCGCACGACCGCGGATGCCGAGCGCTACATGGCCGCCTATCGTGACGCGATCGGTGCGATCGGGCGGGCCGGCGGCGGCGGCCCGATCGCCGGGCCCGGCATCTCGATCAAGCTTTCCGCGCTCCATCCGCGTTTCGAGCCGCTCCAGGCGGGAACGTGCGGGCCGGCGCTGATCGCCGCCCTCGGCGCGCTGGCGCGGGCGGCGCGGGCGGCCGATATCGGCATCACCATGGACGCCGAGGAGGCCGACCGGCTGGACCTCGGCCTCGATATTTTTGCCGCCGTCCTCGGCGATCCCGCGCTCCGGAACTGGGACGGTCTCGGCCTCGCGGTGCAGGCCTACCAAAGGCGCGGCCTCGCGGTGATCGACTGGATCGCCGCGCTCGCCCGGCGCACCGGCCATCGCATCCCCGTCCGCCTCGTCAAGGGCGCCTATTGGGACAGCGAGATTAAGCGCGCGCAGATCGACGGCCTCGCCGATTATCCGGTGTTCACCCGCAAGGCCAATACCGATGTCGCCTGGATCGCCTGCGCGCGGCGGATGCTCGCCGCTCGGGAGGCGATTTTTCCCGCCTTCGCCACCCATAACGCGCAAAGCCTCGCGAGCGTCCTGGAACTCGCGGGAGATGGCGATTTCGAGATGCAGCGCCTGCATGGCATGGGCGAGGCGCTCTATGAGGGGGTCGTCGGCCCCCTCGCGCCACCGACGAGCGCGCCGGTGCGCATCTATGCCCCGGTCGGCACGCATGAGGATCTGCTCGCCTATCTCGTGCGCCGGTTGCTGGAGAACGGCGCCAACACCAGTTTTGTCCATCGCCTCAACGATCCCGCCGTGCCGGAGGAGGCAATCACCGCCGATCCCCTGGCGCGCACGAGGGCGGCGCCGGGGCGCAATCCGCGCATTCCCCTGCCGCCCGATCTCTATCCCGACCGGCGTAATTCCGCAGGAATGGATTTTTCCGATCGCGCGCGGGTGCAAGCCCTGCAAGCGGCGATCGCGGCGGCGGCAAAAGCGCCGCGCGTCATCCCCGGCGCGGGCGCGGCGCGCGACATCCGCGCGCCCGCCGATCACCGCCGGCTGATCGGCCAGGTGCATGACGCAACCCCGGCCGAGATCGACGCGGCCCTCGCCGGGCTTGCGGGTTTCGCGCCCGCATGGGACGCGAGGGGCGGCGCCGCGCGCGCCGACATCCTCGATCGCGTGGCCGAGCGGCTGGAAGGCGCGCGGGCGGAGCTGCTCTATCTGCTCGCCGCCGAGGCCGGGCGCACGCTGGTCGATGGCCTGGCCGAACTTCGCGAGGCGGTGGATTTCTGCCGCTATTACGCCCAAGCCGCGCGCCGGGATTTCGCCGCGCCACGCGAATTGCCGGGGCCGACCGGGGAGCGCAACACCTGGGCGCTCGGCGGGCGCGGCGTGTTCGCCGCGATTTCGCCGTGGAATTTCCCGCTTTCCATCTTCACCGGCCAGATCGCGGCGGGGCTGGCCGCCGGCAACACGGTCGCCGCCAAGCCCGCCGAGCAGACGCCGCTGATCGCGGCGCGCGCCGTCGAATTGTTCTACGAGGCCGGGGTGGAGCGCCCGGCGCTGGCGCTGCTTCCGGGCGATGGGCGGGTGGGGGCCGCGCTGGTCGGCGATCCGCGTGTCGCGGGCGTTGCCTTCACCGGCGGCACCGAGACCGCGCGCGCGATCGCCCAGAGCCTCGCCGCCCGCCCCGGCCCGATCGTGCCGCTGATTGCCGAGACCGGCGGGATCAACGCCATGATCGTCGATAGCTCGGCGCTGCCCGAGCAGGTGGTGGCCGACGCGCTGGCCAGCGCCTTCGGCTCGGCCGGGCAGCGCTGCTCGGCGCTGCGGCTGTTGTGCCTGCAGGAAGACACCGCCGATCGTATTCTGGCCATGCTCAAGGGTGCGGCCGAGACAATGGTGATCGGCGATCCGCTCGATCCGGCGACCGATATCGGCCCGGTGATCGATCGGGAGGCCGAGGAAAACCTCGCCCATCATGCCGCGCGCATGGGCGCGCCGCTGTTCGCGCTGGCCTTGCCGGAAGCCTGCCGCCACGGCACGTTTTTTGCCCCGCGCGCCTTCGCGCTGACCAGCGCCGGCGATCTCACGCGCGAGGTGTTCGGGCCGATTTTGCACGTTCTGCGCTACGCCGCCTCGCGGCTCGACGAGCTGCTGGCGGCGATCGCGGGCAATGGCCATGGGCTCACCCTGGGGGTGCATTCGCGCATTGCCTCCGTGCAGCGCCGCATTGTCGAGCGGCTCGCCGTCGGCAACGCTTATGTCAACCGCAACCAGATCGGCGCGGTGGTTGGTGTGCAGCCTTTTGGCGGGCGCGGCTTGTCGGGCACCGGGCCGAAGGCGGGCGGGCCGCTCACCCTCTATCGCTTCGCCGAGGAGCGGGTGGTCTCGCTCAACACCGCCGCCGCCGGTGGCAACGCCGCCCTGCTCGCTTCGGGCGACGAGTAGCGGGATCGCTTGGCATTGCCTGGGAACTTCAAACAATTCAGGCTAAAATATTATTTTTGATATAATTTCCCCTGAAATCCATTGCTAATAAGACAAAATCTGCGTTAAAATACCCTTGCTCGGCGTCGGCGTTTGCGCTAGATTAACGCTTGGTCAAGGTCTCAAGGGGAAGGGGTTACGGGGATGCGCCACATGATCAAACCGCTGGCCGCGGGCGTTCTGATGGCAGCACTGGCGTCGGGAACGGCGCTGGCGGCGCCAATCCCGGTGACATGGGATGCTGGAGCGTCTTCGCCGGTCCTCGATGCGGGCGTCAGTTTCACTCAGAACAATCAGATCATCAGCGATTTCTCGCTGACGACCATCTCATCGAGCGGGGCGTTTACCGATACCGGCTATCTGCCGATCACTCAGTTCCAGCTCGGTAACAGCGCCTTAAGTGGTACCGGGCTCGGTACTTCCTACAGTATGTACTATCAATTCACCGCCACGGGACAGTTCTATCTAAACCCGAATTTTACGAGCCAGGGATTTAGCCCGTCCGCGGCTTACGCGCAATTCACCGGCGTCACCTACTCGCTGATGGGCAATACTAGTCCTAGTGCGACGTATTCGGCGACAATATCCGGAGGCCCGACTATAACCACCGCGGGCACCCAGTTTACCCTTGCCAGCGGCAGTCTGGCGCCCGCCGGGGGAACCGGCAGCGTGCTCAGCGGTATTCCAGCGGCTGATGTCTATCTGACCTTCGCGGCCGCAACGGGCGAGGGAGGCTTCTTCACTGCGCCGCCGCCCACCGGATATCTTGGGCTTAATCTCGAATCGGCATTCACGAACACGTCCGGGGAAGCGACCGTTGCCTCATGCACTGGCGGCGAGTGTATCGTGGTCAACGGTGGCGGCGGCGCTGCCGATTTTACGGTTCCCGAACCCGCCTCGCTGGCGCTTCTCGGCAGCGGCATCCTTGGGCTCGGCCTGGTGCGGCGGCGGTGGCGGAATTCCTTGTGAGGCTTTCTCCGCCCAAGCGATGAAATGACCGGGAAATAGATCGCCGCGTCGGAACGGCGGAGGCAGAGAGAGTGGACGAAAGCGCGGATTACCTTGTAATCCGCGCTTTTCTTTTGCCCGGAAATCGCGGAGACCAGCGCCACGACCGGCATTCAGCCGCCTCGGCGCGTCGCGTCGCGGGCTTTTTTTGCTAACGGGTTTTTAACGAATTCATGCCAAATTTGAGACAGACGAAGCCGAGGCTCGTCTGGGAGCGGTGGCGACGCACCTCGCCGACACCACGCACACCGGGCCTCGCGCCTACGAGACAATGAACGATTTTATCGCGCCTTCCAGCGCCGTCTTATTTCGGAAAAAACATAAAATTACGCGCTCCGAAAATCGGAGAACAGCGAAGCGGCACCACAACGGACAGCGAGACAAACGGGGTCGGATCTCTCGCCGCGCGGCACGCCGGACGGCTTACAATCATCAAGTGCGCGCGGAATAGAGACGACGACCTGTTGTCAAAAATGAGGGAATCGATGCGGTTTTTTTCAGGTATTCACAAGGGATTTTGGCATCCGTCGAAACCTGAAAATTGCCTGCGCGAATACCTTGATGCCATCATCGATTCGTGCGATCGCATAAAAGCGTTTTACGCTCTGCCGTGGGTGCGGCAATTGGAGGGACCATGAAGGCACCATTTTCCTATATCGAGGCGTTTGACCGCAATATCGGCTGGCTCACCGAATGGGAGCAGTTGGCCTTGCGCGGCAAGCGCATCGCCATCGCCGGCATGGGCGGTGTCGGCGGCGTGCATCTGCTCACCCTCGCGCGCTTCGGCATCGGCGCCTTCCATATCGCCGATTTCGACCGTTTCGATATCGTGAATTTCAACCGCCAGATTGGCGCCACTATCGACACCATCGGCCGGCCCAAGGTCGATGTACTAGCGGAGATGGCGCTCGCCATCAATCCCGAACTCCGGCTCACGCGCTTCGAATCCGGTATCAATGATGACAACATCGATGCGTTTCTCGATGGCGTCGATGTCTTCGTTGATGGCTTCGATTTTTTCGAGATCGAGATCAGAAGCCGCGTCTATGCGCGCTGCGCCGAACGCGGCATTCCGGCGCTCTGCGCCGCCCCGATCGGCATGGGCGCCGGCTGTCTCGCCTTCCTGCCGGGAAAAATGACCTTCGAGGACTATTTTTGTTTTGCTGGAAAAACGGAGAACGAGCGCTTCCTGCGCTTCCTCATCGGCCTCGCGCCCAAGGGGCTGCATCGCGCCTATCTCGTCGAGCCGAGCGCCATCGATCTGCCCGGACGCAAGGGGCCCTCCACCGGGGCGTCGTGCCAGATCTGCGCCGGCATCACCGCGGTCAACGCGGTCAAGCTTTTGTTGCGCCGGGGCGTGGTGCAGGCCGCCCCCCATCATCACCATTACGACGCCTATCGCAACAAGCTGGTGGTCTCGCGCCTGCCGCGCGGGCTCAACGGGCCGTGGCAGCGCGTCAAGCTCGCCATCGCGCGGCGCCTCTATGAGGCCGCGCGCACCCGAACCTCCGCCCCGCCGGCCACCGCCCCGCGCACCGCGATCGAGGACATTCTCAATTACGCGCGCTGGGCGCCGAGCCCCGGCAACGCCCAGCCCTGGCGCTTCACCTTCACCGGCGCCAGCAGCCTGATCGTCGAGATCGCCCCCGGCGAGCGCGAGCCCACGCTCCTCGCCGCCGGGATGCTGGTGGAAAACCTGCGCATCGCCGCCTCGGCGCGCGGCTTTCGCATGGCCTGGCGCGATGCCAGCCAGGGGGGGGCCAGTCAGGGACGCGCCAGCCTGGGGGGGGCCAGCCTGGAAGAGGGCGCGCGTCTGGCGGTGCATTTCAGCCGCGACGACAGCACGGCGCCCGATCCGCTGTTTTCCCATCTCACCACGCGCGGCGTCGATCGCCGGCCCTATCGCTTGCGCCGGCTGACGGTGGCCGAGAAATCCGCCCTCGCCGAGGCCCTCGGAGCGGCGTTCACCCTCGAATGGCACGAGACCCCGGCGGCGCGCTGGCGCCTGGCCCGGCTTGCCACGGGCGCGACCCGCCTGATGCTCGGCGAACCCGCCGCCGTCGCGGCGGAAGCGGCGCGGATCGACTGGGACCATGCCCGCAGCCCCGAGCGGGTTCCCGCCGCTGCCCTCGGCCTTGGCTGGCTCGGCCGGAAAATCGGCCGCGCCGCGCCCTCCCGACTGCCCCAAGGCGCCGTGCGGGCGGGGCTGCGGCTCGCCTCGTTCCGCCTGGAGACGCTGCCGATCCTGGCCAGCGCCGCCGGTTTCGTGGTGCGCCGCGCGGCCTCGGCCGAGGATCACGGCGCGGTCGCGTTGATCGCGGCCGGCGCGGCGCTCCAGCGTTTTTGGCTGACCGCCGCGCGGCTCGGCCTCGGCATGCAGCCATTGATGCGCCTGCTCACCCTCGCCCGGCGCGCCAGCGCCTCGGGCGAGGCGGCGCAGGCGGCTTTCGCCCGCGCGTTCCGTGCCGCGATCGGCGCGCCCGAGGATTTGCTGTTCATCGGGCGCATCGGCGAGGTGCGCGGCACGTCGGTCGCGGCGCGCGCCACCCGGCTCGGCCTCGATGCGCTGATCGTGGCGCGCGAGGATACCGCCCTGCCCGAACGCCACCCCGACGCGCTCGCCGACCTGCCGGTTTCGTGATCGTTCCCCCCGGTTTCGTGATCGTTCCCCCTGTCACCATCACCGCTGTCGCCCGCCGGCGATAGCCGAGGAGTGTCATGCCATGAGTGTTGCTTCCCTGGCCGACGAGATCGCCGCCGTGAACGCGGCATTCGAGGCTGTGCCCGCCGATAGCGATGCACTGCGCCATGAAGCCTATCGCGTCCGCCATCAGGTCTATTGTGTCGAGAATGATTTCCTAGGCGGCATCAACGGGCTGGAGATGGACGAGTATGATGCCCATGCGCGACATACGGTGCTGCGCCACCGCCGCAGCGGCGATGTCGTCGGCACGGTGCGCCTCGTGCTGCCGCGCGCTGACCGGCCGGAGATGAGTTTCCCGATACAGCGTCTCTGCGCCCCGGAACTGATGGCAGCGCTGCCGTTACTGCGCACCGGGGAGACATCCCGCTTCGCGATTTCCCGCCATCGCCTCGGCGCCACGCGCACCGCGCTGCATGCGCTCCGCCTTTTGCTGATGCAGGGCGTGGTGCGCATGAGCGTCGAGGCCGGACATACCCACATGCTTGCGGTGCTAGACCGCCGGCTGATCCGCCTCCACCGTATGACGGCGATCAATCCGCGCGAACTTGGCCCGCTGGTGGAATATCACGGCCTGCGCCAGCCCGCCTATATCAGGATCGCGACCATGCTCAAGGAGGTTCTCGCGGCGCGGCCCGAGGTCTGGGAGGTCATGACCGATGGCGGGCGCTATGCCGAAACTCCATCGCTGCCCGCGAACGTGACCTCCGAGCGCGCTTTTTCCGAAGCGCTGGCCTGATCAGAATCACGCGGCGGGGCTCGCATCCTTGCCATCGCGAGCCCCGGATTTTCGCCCCGCTATTTGGCGGCGACCAGGGTGGCCCGGGGGGCGAGCGAGCCAAGCCGTGGCAGCACCTCGGTTTGCAGCAAGCCAAGCGAGGTATGCCAGGCGCCGGGGTTTTCGCTGTAGTCGAAGCCGAACACCAGCAGGCTGCCGAAGCCGCCCAGTTCGTGATTGATCCGCTCGATTTTTTCCGCAACCGTCGCAGGCGAGCCGACGATCCAGTTGTGGCGGGCGCAATACTCCACCGTGACGTCGCTATCCGGCACGCTGGGGTCGTGTTTGAGATATTCGAGGAAGCCGAACTGGGCCAGGAGGGGAAGGAAATACTCGCCCATCATCCGCCCCATCATGCCACCCACCGACAGCCGCCAGGCCTCGGCATCGGTCTCGGCGACAAAAATCTCGCGTACCAGCCGCCAATCGGCGCGGTTGGGCGTGCGCCCGGTGCGGGCGGCGCCGATCTCGACGGCGTCCCAATGGCTCGCGACATAGGCCGGGTTGAGATTGAGGCTCATCGGAATAAAGCCGCGTTCGCCGGCGAGTTTCAGGGTGTCGGAATTTTTCGAGAGCCCGGCGACGCCGATCGGCGGATGCGGCTTCTGCAACGGCTTGAGATGCGGCTTGAGAAATCCGAACATCGTATCCGGGCGCGAGACGTTCCAGAATTTCCCCGCATAGTCAAAAGGCGCCTCGGCCGCCCACAGGCGCAGGATGATCTCGAGGGCTTCGCGCGTCATGTCGCGGTTGACGCCCGACATGCCGTCGACATGGAACATCGCCCAATCGCTCGGCAGCCCGCTCGCCGCGACCCCGAAATTGAGCCGGCCATCCGAGAGATGGTCGAGCATGGCGAGCCGGTTGGCGAGTTCGGCGGGGTGGTGATAGGGCAGGAGAAAACCACCGGGGCCGAGGCGGATGCGTTTGGTCTCGCGAAGCGCCTGGGCGATCAGCAGGTCGGGCGCCGGATTGGGCTCCCAGGGCGCGGTGTGGTGCTCGCCGATCCAGGCCTCGGCATAGCCCAGGGTATCCAGCCAGCGGAGCGTCCGCAGATCCCACTCGACGCCATCCTTGAGCCCCCTCTCGGGGGGATGCGAGGGCATGGTGAAGTACCCGAATTCCATCGATTTCTCTCCCCTTTTTTGACTTTCCCTCAGCCTAACGCCGGGGTAGGCCGGGGCGAAAGCGTTTTTTCACAACTCGCGCGCAAAACGCCAACAGGTTGCGGCGATCGCAGGAGAAAAGTCCATGCAAGAAACCGATATGCGCATCATCGGCCGGCGTGCCGGGCGCGCCGGGGTCGAGATCCCGGTGCTCGGTCTGGGCGGCGCGCCGCTCGGCGATCTTTATGCCCGCTTGCCCGAGGCGGAGGCGCTGGGGACCATCCGCACCGCCTATGACGCCGGCATCCGCCTGTTCGACACCGCGCCCTATTACGGCCACGGGCTTTCCGAGCACCGCTTCGGCCATGTGCTGCGCCAGATGCCGCGCGAGAGTTACGTGCTCTCGACCAAGGTGGGCCGCTGGCTGGAGCCGCGGCCGATAGAAAAAGTCGAGCGCGGCATGTGGGCCGGCTCGCTCGCCATGCAGCCGGTGCTGGATTACAGCTATGATGGCACGATGCGCGCCATCGAGCAGAGCCTGCAACGGCTCGGCATCGACCGCATCGATATTCTGCTGATCCACGATGTCGATGTCTGGACCCATGGCAGCGCCGAAGCCTATGAGCAGCGCTATCGCGAGGCAATGGCGGGGGCGGCCAAGGCGCTCGTCGAACTCCGCGCGCAGGGCGTGGTGCGGGCGATCGGGGCGGGGATCAACGAAATCGGCCCGGCCGAGCGCTTCTTGCGCGAAGTCGATCTCGACTGCCTCATGCTCGCCGGGCGCTATACGCTGCTGGAGCAGGGCGCGATCGAGCGCTTGCTGCCGTTGGCCGAAGCGCGCGGTATCCGCCTCCTGATCGCCGGCCCGTTCAACTCCGGCATTCTCGCCGTCGGTGCCCGCGAGGGAGCGCAATATGACTACAAACCGGCCGCACCCGAGATCAGGGCGCGCGTCGCGCGGTTGGAGGCGATCTGCGTCCGCCATCAGGTGCCGCTCGCGGCGGCGGCGCTGCAATTTCCGCTTGGCCATCCGGCGGTCGCCGCGGTCGTGCCGGGGGCGGTGCGGGCGGAGGAGGTGCGGCGCAATCTGGCGCTGTTCCGCCAGCCGATTCCGCCCGCGCTATGGGCGGAAATGCGCGCGGAGGGCCTGCTCCATCCGGCGGCGCCTTGCCCGGCGTGAGAGGCCTGTCAATAGGCCAATTAGAAAACGTATTATGAAAAAATTACCTTGCAAAACGAGTGAAAATAAATTCTATAAACAACGTAAATTGTTTGTGGTAAATATATATGCCCGGTTTTCCTCCGCTAAACGCCGTCTCCGGCGGCAGCGCCACCCTCCCCGATGGCGTGGCGCTGCTCCGCCATGCGATCCGCGCGGCGTTTCCCGGCCGCATCGCCGTGGTCTCCTCCTTCGGGGCGGAATCGGCTGTCCTGCTGGCGCTGGTGGCCGAAATCGACCCCAGAACCCCGGTCCTGTTCCTGGAGACCGGCCAGCATTTCCGGGAAACCCTGGCCTATCGCGCGGCGCTCGCCGCGCAGCTCGGGCTCTCGGACGTGCGTGACATCCGCCCCGACCCGGCCGCGCTCGCGCATGGCGATCCGTCAGGCGATCTCTGGCGGGTCGATCCCGACGCCTGCTGCGCGCGCCGCAAAATCGCCCCGCTCGCTGCCGCCCTGGCGCCCTTCGATGCCTGGGTGAGCGGGCGCAAGCGCTTCCAGGCGGCGAGCCGCCGTCACCTGCCGCTGATTGAGCTGATCGATGGTAAGGTCAAAATCAACCCGCTCGCGGATTGGGATGCCGCGCGCATCGCGGCGGAATTCGCCGCCCGCGCCCTCGCCCCGCACCCGCTTCTTGCCCAGGGCTTCCGCTCGATCGGCTGCGCCCCCTGCACGCGCCCGACCCAACCCGGCACCGACCCGCGCGCCGGCCGCTGGGTGCTGCACGCCAAGACGGAATGCGGTATCCATCGCCCGCTCGCCGCTCCGCCCCGCCCCGATAATCCCGCCGCGTGACCCACAAATCGGACGACGCCCCATGACCGATCTCGACCAACTGGAAAGCCAGAGCATCTTCATCCTGCGCGAGGCCTATCAGCGGCTCAAGCCGCTCGCCATGCTGTGGTCGCTCGGCAAGGATTCCAATGTCTGCCTATGGCTTGCCAGGAAAGCCTTTCTCGGCCAAGTGCCGTTTCCGGTGATGCATGTCGATACCGGCAAGAAATTCCCCGAGATGTATGAATTCCGCACCCGCTATGCCGCGGAATGGGGGCTCGATCTGATCATCGGCACCTGCCCGCCAGTGGAGGAGATCGATCCCAGCCTGCCGCCAGCGGCGCGCTCGGCGGCGCGCAAGACCGCCGGGCTCGCCGCCCTGATCGAGCGCCATCGGTTGGCCGGCGTGATCGCCGGCATCCGCCGCGACGAGCAGGCGACGCGCGCCAAGGAGCGCGTTTTCAGCCCGCGCGGAGCCAGCCATCGCTGGGATGTGCGCAACCAGCCGCCCGAATTCTGGGACCAGTTCGCCGCCCCGATCGAGGCTGGCGCCCATGTCCGCGTCCACCCCTTGCTCGCTTGGCGCGAGGTCGATATCTGGCGCTATATCGCGCGTGAGAACATTCCCGTGGTCGATCTCTATTTTGCCCGCAACGGCCAGCGCTATCGCTCGCTCGGCGATCAGGACATCACGTTTCCGGTGGCGAGCGAGGCGGCGACGGTCGAGGAAATCATCGCCGAGCTTTACGCTACCCGCGAGCCCGAGCGCGCCGGCCGCGCGATGGACCACGAGGCGGAAGACGCCTTCGAGCGCTTGCGCACCGCGGGCTATCTCTAGTGGTCCGCGAGAAATCCAGACCAGGGGCCTGGCCCCTGGACCCCACCAAGGGCGGAGCCCTTGGAACCCTTCCCATGATGCGGGTCTGGGGCCGCTGGCCCCAGCGGGTCCAGGGCAGCGCCCTGGCCTTGTAATGCCGGAGTCCACCATGAACGCCCCCCTTTCCAATGATCCAGCCGCGGCCGCCGCGCCGACGCCGATCGTCATCGTCGGCCATGTCGATCACGGCAAATCGACGCTGATCGGTCGGCTGCTCTTCGATACCGATAATCTCCAGGATGGCAGGCTCGACGCCGCGCTGGCCTCCAGCCGCAAGCGCGGGCTCGGCATCGAGTGGTCGTTCCTGCTCGATTCGCTGCAGGCCGAGCGCGACCAGGGGGTGACGATCGACGCCACCCGCCTGCCCTTCACGCTCGCCGGGCGCGGCTTCGTCATCGTCGATGCTCCCGGCCATCGCCAGTTCCTGCGCAACATGATCACCGGCGCGGCCGGCGCGGCCGGGGCGGTGCTGGTGGTGGACGCCGCCGAGGGCGTGCGCGAGCAGACCCGGCGCCACGCCATGCTGCTCCGCCTGATCGGCGTGCCCGAGGTCATCGTCGTCCTCAACAAGGCCGATCTCCTCGCTTTCGATCCGACCCGCACCAATGCCGCGGCGGCCGAACTCGGGGCCCTGCTGGCGCGGCTCGAGATCACCCCGCGTGCCATCATCCCGGCTTCCGCCAGGGACGGCGATAATATCGCCACGCGCTCAACGCGCATGCCATGGTATAATGGGCCGACGCTGGTCGAGGCGCTGATGGGGCTTTCCGCGCCTCTTCTACCAGTTTCCGGCCCGCTCAGGCTGCCGGTGCAGGATGTCTATCGCCAGGGTGAGCGCCGCTTCGTGGTCGGGCGCATCGAGAGCGGGCGGCTCGCCCTCGGCGATACCGTGGTGATCGGGGCGGGCGGCCATCGTGCGGTCATCACGGCGATCGAGACCTGGAATGCGCCGGCGCCCGAGGCCGCCTGCGCTGGCCAATCGGTCGCGCTGGTGCTGGAGCCGGAAGTGGTCGTGGCGCGTGGCGATATCCTCTATGATCCGGCCCATCCGCCCGAGCGCGCCATGCGGCTGGCCACCCGCGTGTTCTGGCTGCGCCAGGAGCCGCTTCGCGTCGGCGAGAGTTTTCACCTGCGGCTGGCCACCGCCGAATACCCGGTGCGCGTCACCGCCATCGACGCGGTGGTGCGCATCGAGGATTTGAGCGCGCAGCCGGGCGACGAGGTGCCGCCCGAGGGTTTTGCCGATATCACTCTCGCCTGCGCCGAGGAGGTGCTGTTCGACGCCTTCCGCTCGGGCGGGGCGGGCGGGCGCGGCGTGCTCGTCGATGGCTACCAGCGGATCGTCGGGGGCGCGCCCGTTCTCGGCCCGGCGCGCCGCCATGACGCCATCTTCCCGCTCGACGCCGCGGTGTCCCATGCCCAGCGCGCCGCAGCCAAGGGCTATCGCGGCGCGGTGTTCTGGCTCACCGGTCTGCCCGGCGCCGGCAAATCGACGCTGGCGCGTCAGGCCGAACAACAGCTTTTCGCCGAGGGCATCGACGCGGTGGTGCTCGATGGCGACACCTTGCGCAGCGGGCTCAATGCCGATCTCGGCTTTTCGCCCCGCGAGCGCGAGGAGAATGTGCGCCGCACCGCCGAGGTGGCACGGCTGATGGCCGAAGCTGGCTTGGTGGTGATCGTGGCGCTGATCTCGCCGCAGGCCGCGATGCGCGCCGCGGCGCGGCGGATCGCCGGCGATCTCTTCTTCGAAGTCCATATCGCCGCCGATGCCGCGATCTGCGAGGCGCGCGACCCGAAGGGCCTCTATGCCCGCGCCCGCAAGGGCGACCTGCGCGGCTTCACCGGCACCGATGGCAGCTACGAGGTGCCGAACGCGCCCGATCTGGGCCTCGATACCGGGCGCCTCTCGATCGCCGAGGCGGCCGCGCTGCTGCTCGCGTTCATCTCAAGCGCGATCGTCCCGGTCGCGTCCGAGACGCGGCGATAGACCGAGGGCGCGCCCGGCTCGGGGACCAGCCGGGAGGTCAGCCCGAGCGTCGTCTCGGCGCCGCCGAGATAGAGCACGCCGTCCGGGGCGAGCTGTTCGGCGAGCGCCTCCAGCACGCGCATCTTGGTCGGGCGGTCGAAATAGATCAGCACGTTGCGGCAGAAGATGACGTCGAAGCGGCCGAGCGGGCTGAGATCGGTGAGCAGATTCCACTCCTGGAAACGGACCATGGCGCGCAGATTCTCGGCGATCCGCCAGCCCGCCTCCTGTTTTTGGAAATGCCGGACCAGCGCCGCCATCGGCACGCCGCGCTGGATCTCGAACTGGGTGTAGTGTCCGGCGCGGGCGCGCTCCAGCGGCGTGCGGGCGATGTCGGTGGCCACAATCTCGATGCCGCGCGCACCGAGCCAGGGGCTGCTTTCGGCCACGATCATCGCCAGCGAATAGGCCTCCTGCCCGGTCGAGGCGGCCGCCGACCAGAGGCGCAAGCTGGCGCTGGCCGGGCGGGAGGCGTGCAGATACCGCAGGGTGTGGTCACGGAAATGCGCGAACGGGGTGATGTCACGGAAGAAATACGTCTCGTTGGTGGCCATCGCCTCGACCACCGCGCGGGCGAGTTTTTCGCAGCGACCCTGGGCGAGCCGCGTGGCCAGCCCGTCCAGGTTGGCAATCCGGTGCTGCCTGAGCAGCGGCGTGAGACGGGTTTCCAGCAGATAGAGCTTGTCCGGCCCGATCGTGAGCCCCGAGCGGTTGCGCAACAGCGCCGCGAAGACCGCGAAGGCATGCGGGCTCACGAGCCGGCCATCTCACGCAGGCCCATCATCTCACGCAGCCGGGGCGCGATCCGCGCCAGCGGCAGAACGGCATGGCAGAGCCCGGCCTCGGTGATGGCGCCGGGCATACCCCAGACCACGCTCGTGGCCTCGTCCTGGGCGATCGCCGCGCCCCCCGCCTCGACCACGGCGCGGGTACCCTCCCGCCCGTCATGGCCCATGCCGGTCAGCATCGCCACCAGCACCCGCCCCTCACAGGCAACCGCAGCGCTCAGCAGCATGGGATCGACGGCGGGGCGGCAGAAATTGACCGGCGGATCGGCGCTCACCCGGGCGCGCAAGAGATCCCCCTCGCGCACCACCAGCAAATGGCGATCGCCCGGGGCGAGATGGATGTGGCCGGGGCGGAGCGCCTCGCCGTCGCGCGCCTCGGCGCAGGGCATGGCCCCGACTCGGCAAAGGTGATCGGCGAGGATCGGGATGAAGGTGGCCGGCATGTGCTGGGTCAGCACCACGGGCAGGCGGAGATCCGCGCCGAGCCCCTGAACCAGGGTAAAGAGCGCCGATGGCCCCCCGGTCGAGCTGCCGATGGCGAGCAGCAGCGGCGGGCGCGCGGGCGGCGGGCGGCGCCGCGCCGTCGCCCCGGCGCTCGGTGCGGTCTCGGTTCCGATCGGGCGGGCGCTGCGGCGCAGCCGAGCGAGGCCGCGGATCTTGGCGAGCAACTCGCGGCGGAAACTGTCATCGGCG
Organism: Pseudomonadota bacterium; assembly: GCA_021801255.1. GTDB lineage: Bacteria > Pseudomonadota > Alphaproteobacteria > Acetobacterales > Acetobacteraceae > Acidibrevibacterium. Next base: position 59,871 of record JAJYYH010000062.1, on the reverse strand, counting down.
GTCAGCGCGGCCGAGGGTTTCGGGAGGTAATCGGCCGCCCCCAGCCGCAGCGCGCGCATCGCGATCTCCGCCCCGCGCGTCGTCAAGGTCGAGGCCATGATCACCCGCAAGCCGGGATCGGCCGCCATCAATTGGGGGAGAGCGGCGATCCCGTCGAGCACCGGCATCTCGATATCGAGGATCAGGACGTCGATCGGCGCGGTTGGCGCGAGGCGCCGCACCGCCGCGATCGCCTGGCTGCCATCGTGGAGCCGGGCGACCACCGTGAGATCGGGTTCGGCCTCGATCATCCGGGCGAGCGCGCCGCGCACCACGACGCTGTCGTCGCAGATGGCGACGCGGATCGCGCCAGGGGCGGCACCGAGAGCCGCGCCGGGACGGAGCGGGGCGGGGTGGGCGGAAAAGCTCAAAGCAGCCCGACCTGGGCGAATTTGGCGAGCAGGATGTCGTCGTCGAATGGTTTCATGATGAATTCCTGCGCGCCATTGGCGATCGCCTGCTCGATATAGCTCATTTCGGTCTCGGTGGTGCAGAACAGGACCGGCGGCCTCTCGGGGCCGAATTCCCGGCGCAGGTTCTGGAGAAATTCGATGCCGTTCATCACCGGCATGTTCCAATCGAGTAGGATCGCGCCGGGCAGATGGCGGCGGCAGGCATCGAGCGCCAACTGCCCGTTCTCCGCCTCCTCGACCGCGAATCCCTGCGTCTCGAGGATGCGCCTCGCCACCTTGCGCACCACCCGGCTGTCATCGACCACCAGGCACAGGCATCGCGCCACCGCCATGAGACTCTCCTATTGCGCCGCCGTCAGCGCAAGAATTCGGCCGACATCGAGCACCACCATCAGCCGCCCGGGCAGGCGATAGATGCCGGCGCTATGGCTCGCCCAGAGCATTGGCAGGGTCGGCGGGTTGTGCTCGAAATCCCGCGCCGCCAGGCTCAGCACCTCACTCACCTGATCGACCAGCAGCGCATAGAGTTCGCCCCCCTGCTCGGTGACGACCGCCATGCGCGAGGCCGCCTCGGGCGGCGGCGGCAGGCCGAGACGGCGGCGGAGATCGATCGCGGTGACGATGCGCCCGCGCAGATTGAGGCTGCCCGCGATCTCGGCCGGAGCAAGCGGGATGCGGGTGATGTTGCGCGCCGCCAGCACGTCGCGCACCGCGAGCACCGGAATGCCGCAGAGCTGATCGGCGAGCATGAGGGTGACAAAAACCCGCTCCTCGTCGGCACCCGCGGCTTCGGCGGCGGGCATCGCCGTGGCCGCGCTCACGGCGCGACCCCGCTTTCGGCGCCAACTCCGCTTTCGACGCCAACCGGGGCAAGCTGATCCCTGAGGGTCGCGAGCAGCTTATCACGCTCGGATTTGGCGATGTGCTCGGTAAAACCGGCCTGGCGCGAGGCCGCGATATCGGCCGGCTCGGCGCGTCCCGAGAAAGCGATCAGCGGCAGCCCCCTCCAGGCGCCATCCTCACGAATCGCGCGGGCGAAGGCGCGGCCGTCCATGTCGGGCATGACGATGTCGGAGATGATGGCGTCAACCCGCGTGCCCGCCGCGCGGAGCCTGAGCGCCTGCGCCGCGCTTTCGACCGCGCTCACGCGATAGCCCGCCGCCACCAGCACCGGCACCAGTAGCTGGCGGAAGAATTCGCTGTCCTCGACCAGCAAAAGATGCGGCGCCAGGGCGCCGGGGTGCGGGTCATGCCCGGCCCTGAACCAATCCTGATAGGCCAGCCGCAGCCAGTAATCGGTATCGATGACATCGGTCGCCCGGCCGCCGATCACCGCGCTGCCAAGCAGGCCGGCGGTCTCGGTGCCAAGCTCGATGTGTAGCACCTCGTCCATGACATCGACGATCTCATCGACCATCAGCCCCATGAAGCGGGTGCCGTCGCTGAACACCAGCACCGCCTGGCTCTCACCCGCGAGGGTGGCGCTGGCGAAGGGGATCAGCGGCATCAGCCGGCCGCGATACTGCATCACCGCCTGGCCCGAGGAGGTCTCGATGCGCTCGCGTGGGATGTCCTCGAGCCGGGCGATCAGGCCGAGCGGCACCGCCTTCGGCGCGCTCTCGCCGACCCGGAACAGCAGCATCGCGGTGCGGGCGGCCGAGGTCATGGTTTCGGCTGTCGCGGGCAACGGCTTGCGGCTCTCGCCGTTGCCGGCGCTGCCGCTGGCGCGGGCGACGCCATTGGGATCGAGGATCATGATCACCGAGCCGTCGCCGAGGATGGTGTTGCCGCTGAACATGGTGATGTGGCGGAGGATCGGCGCCACCGGCTTGACCACGATCTCCTCGGTGTCGAAGACGCGATCGACGATGACGCCGATCAGGCTCGACCCCACCTGGGCGATGACGATGTAGAACTCGCGCGCCACCCCGACCGCGGCACCCAGGCCGAGCAGCTCGCGCAGATTGACCAGCGGCAGTAGCCGGTCGCGCAGGCGGAGCACTGGCGTCTCGTTGATCCGCTCGATCACCGGCTGATCGCTGGCCGCCTCGCCCGCGAGGCCAGCGCGCACCAGCTCGACGACGCTGATCTGCGGGATCGCGAAACGTTCGCCCCCGGCCTCGACGATCAGGGCCGCGACGATCGCCAGGGTGAGCGGGATCTTGATGGTGAAAATGGTGCCGGCGCCTTGGGTACTCTTGAGGTCGATGGTGCCGCCGATGCGCTCGATATTGGTTTTGACGACATCCATGCCGACGCCGCGCCCGGACACGGCGGTGATGGCGGCGGCGGTGGAAAATCCGGCATGGAAGATGAAGCGCTGGATCTGCCTCTCGCTCATCGCCGCGAGTTCGACCTCGCTTGCCAGCCCGAGCGCCTGGGCCTTGGCGCGGATGCGCTCGATGCTGAGGCCGCGCCCGTCATCGGCGATCTCGATGATGATGTGGCCGCCCTCGTGATAGGCATTAAGGGTGATGCGTCCGGTCTCGGGTTTTCCCGCCGCGCGCCGCTCCTCCGACCCCTCCAGCCCATGATCGGCGCTGTTGCGCACCATGTGGGTGAGCGGATCCTTGATCAGCTCCAGCACCTGGCGGTCAAGCTCGGTCTCGGCGCCGCGCATCACGAGGTCGATCTTCTTGCCCAGCTCATGGCCGAGGTCGCGCACCAGCCGCGGCAATTTGTTCCAGGCATTGCCGATCGGCTGCATGCGGGTTTTCATCACCCCTTCCTGGAGGTCGGTGGTGATGTGCGAGAGCCGTTGCAGCGGCACCGCGAAGGCGCTGTTCTGCTCGTTCCGGGCGAGCTGGAGCAACTGGTTGCGGGTCAGCACCAGCTCGCTCACCAGGGTCATCAAATCTTCGAGAACATCGACGCCAACACGGATGGTCTGGCCCGCGACCACCGCGTCCGCCCCCTCGCGCGGCGCCGGCGTGGTGACTTCGCCCAAAGGAGGCTCAGCCAGAGGGAGATCGGTATCGCGGGACGGCGCGGTTGCCTCCCGGCCGGCGGCGGCGGTATCGAGGGCGCCGATCAGCGCGTCGTCGGCGCCGGCCGGCTCGGCGCCAGCCTCGGCGAGGCCGGCCATGATTTCCTTGATCCGGTCGAGGGCGGCGAGCACCGCGCTGACGATCGCGCTGGTCGCGGCGAGTTCGCCATCGCGCACCCGGCCGAGCACGTTCTCCGCCGCGTGCGCGACGCGCTCCAGCCGCGGCAGGCCGAGAAACCCGCAAGTGCCCTTGATGGTATGCACCAGACGGAAAATCAGCGACAGGGTCAGCTGATCGTCGGGCGTGCGCTCCAGCCGCACCAGGGCGACATCCAGCTCCGCGAGACTCTCATTGGTCTCGGTCAGGAAATCGACCAGCAGATCGTCCATCCGGGGGTTCCTCGCGAGGTCACTCGAGCGGCAAAAATTGGCCCGGGGCGATACTTGCCTCAAGGGTCCGAACAAAGTGTAAATGGCGGCTCCACGAGAGAAATTGGTCATGCCCCGCCGTAGCGTTCGCTGGCACCGCGCGTCTTTTCTTGCGCTCCTGCTCCTGGCGGGCTGCGCGAGCCTGCCCGCGGTCGATGGCGATATCGCCACCGCCGCTCGCAGCGCCGATCCGCAAGGCACGCTCGATCTGATGCGCCGCCAGGAGGAGCGGATCGTTCACGCCCCCTTCATCGGCGGCAACGACGTGCGGCTGCTGGCCAACGGCCAGGCCACCTACGCCGCCATCGCCGCCGCGATCGCCGGCGCGCAGCGGCGGATCGACATGGAGACCTATGAATTCGACCCGGTCGAGGGCGCGCGTTTCGGCAATCTTTTGCTCGCCAAGCGGGCTGCGGGTGTCGAGGTCAATCTCGTCTTTGACAGTTTCGGCTCGTTGACGACGCCCAACGCGCTGATCGAACGGCTGCGCCAGGGCGGCGTCCATGTGCTGGAATACAACCCCTTGCGCTTCTCGCTCCGCGTACCGTTCGATCCCAATCGCCGCGACCACCGCAAGTTGCTGGTGGTGGACAATGCGATTGTCGTCACCGGCGGCGTCAATATCAATCAGGTCTATAACAACCGGCGCAATCACGACGATACGCCCGATGGCATGGTCTGGCGCGATACCGATGTGCGCATCGCCGGACCGGCGGCGCTACAGTTCGAGCATTTGTTCGAACGCACCTGGCGGGGCCAGAACGGTCCGCCCTTGCCGCCGCCCCCGCCCCCGCCCGCCGAGAAACCGGGCGGCGCCCTGGTGCAGGCGGTGGGCGGCGCCCCGGTCGACGGCCATCCGCTGATCTATCGCACGCTGATTGTGATGATTTCGCTGGCGCGCCAATCCATCCATCTCACCACCGGGTTCTTCTCCCCCACCCCCGACCTCGAACGGGCGCTGATCGCGGCCGCCCGGCGCGGCGTCGATGTCGCGATCGTGGTGCCCGCGCACAGCACCAGCAACACAGTGATCGATGCCGGCCGCGCCCATTACGAGCACCTGCTGAAGGCGGGGGTGCAGATCTACGAGCGCGAGGGGGTGGTGCTGCACGCCAAGACGGCGGTGATCGACGGCGCCTGGTCGAGCGTGGGCTCGGCCAATCTCGACTGGCGGAGCGTGATCTATAACAACGAGATCAACGCGGTGATCCTCGACCGCGCCTTCGCCCGCGGCTTGGAGGCGCTTTTCGCCGACGACGTCGCGCATTCCCGCCGCATCGACCCCGCCACCTGGTCGGCGCGGCCGCTGTTCGAGCGGGTCAAGGAGCACGCCGCGCATTTGGCCGAATTCCTGCTGTGACGCGAGGGCGGCCTCGCGGCGCCTCAAGATGGCGCGAGGCCGAGCAGCAGCGGGCTCGGCGTGGCGTCGGCTGCGGCGGCGGGAAACAGCGCCGAGAGGCGGAGGCCGCATTCGCGCGCCATCAGCGCGGTGAGCGGTCCCTGGAGCGTGCGCGGCGAGCCGAGCGCGGCCCAGGCGCAGGCAGCGTCGGCGAGCCAGGCGGCGAAGCCCGCGGGCCAGCCGGCGCGCGGCCCCTCGATCGCCACCACGACATCGCCGCTGGGCTGGCCGCTCAGCAGCACGCGCCCGCCCAGGGGGAGTGATTCGGTGGCAAGGATCAGCACGTTGAGGAGCAGCCGCGTTGCCTCCGGCGAAAACGCCACCTCCGCCGGCAGGCCCACGGTCTCGTAGGCGATGCGGCGCGCACCCGGCAGGGCGCGCAGCAGATCGAGAAGATCCGCGACCCCGAGCATCTCATCGGCTTCGCTCCAGGCGGCACGCCACAGCCGGAGCCGCAGCGTGAGCGCGCTGGCGGCTTCGGCGGCGAGGCCGAGCGCGGCCGCGCCGTCATCCTCGACGGCACCGATCGCGCTCGCCACCGCGCCGATCAAGCCGCTGAACTCATGGCAGAGCCGTGCCGCGAGCAGTTCCGCGAGATGCAGAGGAGAGCCGCTCGTTTCCATCGCTTCGTTCCTCCAGGGGCGCTTTTGGGTGATTTTGGGCGCGGCGGCAAAGCCGGAGCCGCGGTCTCGGCGGCCGTCTCGACAGGCAAGGGTGCGAGGCGCTTAGATCGTCATGGCATGGTGTCATCGTTCCCTTCGCTCCCCCCCGCGCTGATCGAGCCTGGCCAATGGGTCCGCAACCCGGCGCGGCCGGACTGGGGCATCGGCCAGGTGCAATCCGCGATCGGCGAGCGGATCACCGTTAATTTCGAGCATATTGGCAAAATTCTGGTGAACATCCGCGTGGTATCTTTGGAAATCGTCGAAAGTGATGCGCCGTGAGCGCCCCACACCACCCCTTGCGGAACCGTCCATAAGACCCGAAACTATACTGAGCGCGGCAATGGCGCGCCGGGGAAAACATTTCATCATGCGAGACCCATTCGGGCGGGACATCACCTACCTCCGCGTATCGGTCACCGATCGCTGCGATTTCCGCTGCGTCTATTGCATGGCCGAGGATATGACCTTTCTGCCCAAGGCGGAGATTCTTTCGCTCGAGGAGATGGAGCGCCTGTGTGCGGCGTTTATCGGACTCGGCGTGAAAAAACTCCGCATCACCGGCGGCGAGCCTTTGGTGCGGCGTGACGTGATGCGGCTGTTCGAGGCGCTCGGCCGCCGCCTCGGCGACGGGCTCGACGAACTTACCCTGACCACCAACGGCAGCCAGCTCGCCCGTTTCGCCGAACCGCTGCGCGCCGCGGGCGTCCGGCGCGTCAATGTCAGCCTCGATACCCTCGATCCCGCAATCTTCACCGCCATCACCCGCTGGGGGCGGATCGAAAAAACCCTCGATGGCATCTTCGCGGCCAAGGCGGCGGGCCTCGCGGTCAAGATCAACACCGTGGCGCTCAAGGGCGTCAACGAGCATGAGATCGACGCGCTGGTGGCCTGGTGCGGCGAGCATGGATTTGACCTCACGCTGATCGAGACCATGCCGTTGGGCGAGATCGCGGGCGACCGCACCGAGCAATACCTGCCGCTCTCGCTGGTCCGCGCCCGGCTCAGGGAACGCTGGACGCTGGCCGCCACCGATTACCGTACCGGCGGGCCGGCGCGCTACTACAGCGTCGCCGAAACCGGCCGGCGCATCGGCTTCATCACGCCGATGACGCATAATTTCTGCGAAAGCTGCAACCGCGTGCGTCTCACCTGCACCGGGACGCTTTTCATGTGCCTCGGCCAGGAAGACGCCGCCGATCTCCGCGCCGTGCTCCGCGCGGAGATCGGCGATGAAGCCCTGCGCAAGGCCATCCTCGCCGCCATCGCGCGCAAACCCAAGGGCCATGACTTCATCATCGACCGCCGCCACCAGCGCCCGGCACTGGCGCGGCACATGAGCGTCACCGGCGGCTGAGCGGCGTCATAACGACAAGGCCAGGGGCTCTGTCCCTGGACCCCGCTGGGGCCAGCGGCCCCAGACCCGCATCCCGGAAGGGATTGCAAAGGCTCCGCCTTTGCTGGGGGTCCAGGTGGCAAAGCCCCTGGCCTAAAACTTTCCCGTCAATCCTCGCGCAATTGCGGATTATCGAAACGCGGATGGCGCCAAGCGTGCAGCGCCTCGGCGAGCGCCGCCGCGAGGTCGCGCTTTTCGGCCTCGCCAAGCCGGACGGCAATCTCTTCGCGCACCCGCCCGCCGGTGAGCAGCAAAGCCGGCACACGACCGGCGCGTTCGAGCAGTTCCACGCGCAGCCAGGAGGGATCGAGCGCCCGCTCGCGCCGCGCGCCACGGCGGTCGGTGCGGATGACGCGCAGCCCGCGCGCCGAGAGCAGAACCATCTCGCTCTCATGGGCGACATGGGCATGGGCGCGCATCAGCACCACCGCGAGGGTGACCTCGGCGCCGCTGAAGCCGGCCACCGGCCAGGCGCCGAGCAGCCAGAAGATCAGCGCGGTGAGGAAGCTGGCCGCGCAAATGGCGGCGATCACCAGCGCCAGCCCGCGCCGCGAAAGGCTGCGATGCGGCACGATCACCGCCTCGAACAAAACCGCGTCATCCGCCAGGGGTGCCAGGGCTTCGCTCATCGCTGATATATAGGCCGACGATGCGCCTTGCCAGCCACCCCGGCGCGCGCGAGAAGCGTCTCATGCCGGCAGCAAAAGCCCGCCCCGCCCCTCCGTCTCCCGCCAGGCCGCTTTCGGCGGCCGAGATACGGGCGTTTCTCGATGCCCTCGCCGCCGCCAATCCCGCCCCGCGCACCGAACTGCTCTATCACGATCCCTTCACCCTGCTCGTCGCCGTGGTGCTCTCCGCCCAGGCGACCGATGCCAGCGTCAACCGCGCGACGCCGGCGCTTTTCGCCGCCGCCCCCACGCCCGCAGCGATGGCGGCGCTCGGCGCGGCTGGTATCGGGCGTTATATCCGAAGTATCGGCCTCTGGCAGTCAAAAGCGCGCCATCTCGCCGAACTCGCTCGTCTCCTGGTCGAGCGCCACGGTGGCAGGGTGCCGGCCGAGCGCGCGGCGCTCGAGGCCCTGCCCGGCGTCGGGCGCAAGACCGCCAATGTCGTGCTCAACGTCGCGTTCGGCGCCAGCACCATGGCGGTTGATACCCATATTTTCCGCCTTGCCAACCGCACCGGGTTGGCGCCGGGGAAAACCCCGCGTGCCGTGGAAGACGCCCTGATCAAGCGCATCCCTCCCGAGATGCTGCGCGATGCCCATCACTGGCTGATCCTGCACGGACGCTATGTCTGCAAGGCCCGCATGCCGGAATGCTGGCGCTGCGTCGCCGCGCCCTGGTGCCATTTCAGCCCGAAAACCCCCGCCCCTCCGGCCCGCCCCGCCCCCGCGCCCCGCTCCGCATCGTCTCGACAGCGGGCGTGAGGGTCGCCCCGGCGCGCGACGCTCGCGCCCGTCGGGCTCTTGTGCCATCGGCAAGATGCGCTAGGGGATGGCCGCCATCACACGGATTTCCCATGCTCGCAAACCTCCTCGCCGGCGCCGTCGGCTTCAGCCGCCGCCATGCGCTTGTGGTCGCGCTCCTTGGCCTAGCCCTTGCCCTGCTCGCGGGATTCTGGGCGGCGCGCCATCTCGGCGTCGATACCGACACCGATCACATGTTCGCTGCTTCCCTGCCCTGGCGGCAGAACGAAATCGCTCTCAATCGCGCCTTTCCCGGCCTCTCCGATACGCTGGTGGTGGTGATCGACGCAGCGCTGCCCGAGGAAGCGGACGCCACGGCGCGCGACCTCGCCGCCGCGCTGGCCCCCGATCATGCGCATTTCCGCGCCATCTCGCGCCCCGACGCGCTGCCGTTTTTCGCCCGCGAGGGGCTGCTGTTCCTCGACAAGCCCGAACTCGGCGACCTCCTCGACCATATCATCGACGCCCAGCCCTTCCTCGGCCAGCTCGCCGCCGACCCTTCGGCGCGCGGCCTCTTTTCCGCGCTTTCGCTGATCGGCATGGGGGTGGCGCAAGGCGAGGCTGATTTGACCCCCTACCTCCCGGCGCTGGAAAGCTTCCACGCGACGCTTGCGGCGAGCGTCAATGGGCAGCCGACGCCGCTGTCCTGGCAGCGCCTGATAGGGGGGGGGGAACTCGCCGAACTCGCCCCACGCTACCGCTTCGTTCTGATCCAGCCCATCCTCGACCACGCCGCCCTCGCCCCCGGCGCCGTGGCAAGCGCGGCGGTGCGCGACGCGGCGGCCAAACTGGAATTCGTCCGGCGTGGCGTGGCGCATGTCCGCCTCACCGGCTCGGTCGCTCTCGATGACGAGGAATTCGCCTCGCTCGCCCAGGGCATGGCGCTCGACACGATCGCCAGCATTGCCCTGATCACGCTCTGGCTGGTGCTGGCGGTGAAAAGCCCGCGCCTGATCCTGCCGATCCTGGCCACTCTCGGCCTTGGGCTGATCCTCACCACCGGGTTTGCGGCGCTCGCCGTTGGCACGCTCAATCTCGTCTCGCTCGCCTTCGCCATTCTCTTCATCGGGATCGCCGTCGATTTCGCCATCCAGTTTTCCGTCCGCTACCGCGAGGCGCGGCATACCCTCGCCGCGCCCGACGCGGCGCTGGAGGCGACGGCGCGCGCGGCCGGCGGGCAGATCCTGATCGCGGCCCTGGCCACCGCGGCCGGGTTCTACGCCTTCGTGCCGACCGCTTTCGCGGGCGTTGCCGAACTCGGCCTGATCGCCGGCAGCGGCATGATCATCGCCTTTTTCTGCACGATTTTGTTTCTCCCGGCGCTGCTCACCCTGTCTCGCCCACCGGGCGAGGGGCGGGAGGTGGGATTTGCCGTGGGCGACGTCCTCGAGGCGCGGCTTGTCCGGCATCGCGTGCCGTTGCTCGTGGGCTTCGCGGCGCTGGCCCTGCTCGGGCTCATTCTGGTGCCCCGTCTCGCCTTCGATTCCGATCCGCTGCACACCAAGGATCCGCGCGGCGAGGCGATGCGCACGCTGCATGATCTGATGGACGACCCGCTGACCAACCCCTACAGCATCGACATCCTCACCCCCAATGCCGACGCCGCCGACCAGCTCGCGGCGCGGCTCAGGGCGCTGCCGATGGTGGCGGACGCCCTCACCCTCGACAGCTTCGTGCCCGCGAACCAGAAGGAAAAACTCTCTTTAATCAGCGACGCGGCGAGCGTTTTGGCGGCAACGCTGGCGCCCCGCGAGAGCGTGCCCGTGACGCCCGAGCAGATCCGGCTGGCGATCGCCGCGGCCCGGCACGCGCTGGCGCCGGCGTTGGCCAAACTGCCGCCCGACCATCCGCTGGCGCGCATCGATGCCGATCTCGGCGCGCTGAAAAATGCCCCGGATGCGGCGCTGCTGGCGATGAACGCGGCGTTGACCCGCTTCCTGCCCGAGGAGCTGACGCGGCTCCGCACCGCGCTTGGCGCGACCCCGGTCGCGCGTGCTGATCTGCCGCCAGCGATCACCCGCGACTGGCTGGCCGCCGACGGGCAGGTGCGCGTTCAGGCGCTGGCCAGGCCGGAGGCCCGCTCCAGCGCCGGGCTGCACGCCTTCGTCGCCGCCGCGCGCGGCATCGCCCCCGACGCGGGCGGGACGGCGGTGGTCGTGGTCGAGGCCGCCCATACCATCCTTGCCGCCTTCCGCGGCGCGGCGATCAGCGCGTTCGCGGCGATCGCCCTGATCCTGCTCGTGGCGCTGCGCCGGCCACGCGATGCCGCGCTGGTACTGGCGCCGCTGCTGCTCTCGGCGCTGCTGACCGTGATCGGCCTCCAGCTCGCGGGGATTGCGCTCAACTTCGCCAACATCATCGCGCTGCCCCTCCTGCTTGGCGTCGGGGTGTCGTTCAACATCTATTTCGTGATGAACTGGCGCGCCGGGGCGCGGCGGTTTCTCGGCACGGCAACGGCGCGCGCCGTGGTGTTCTCGGCGCTCACCACCGGCACCGCCTTTGGCTCGCTGGCGTTTTCGCACCATCCCGGCACGGCGAGCCTCGGCGCGCTGTTGCTGCTCAGCTTGTTTTGCACCCTCGTCGCGACGCTGATTTTTGTCCCCCTCCTGCTCGTGGCAACAAAAAATTAGGTTTTTTCCGCGAAGCTCACCGCCATGCCGCGCCTGCTTCCCGCCTCGATCCTGCTTGTTCCGCTCGTCCTCCTCGCCCCGCTCGCTGCCTTCGCCGGCACGCCGCCCGCGCCACCCGAAGCCGGCGCGCTGCCCGAAGCGAGCGTGCCGGCCGATTGCCCGGAAGAAGCCTATGGTCCGGCGGATCAGCCCCCGATCACCATCTTCCCCGCCCTGCCGGGCGGCGGTTTTGCCGCGGTGCCGCTGAGCGGGGCCGCTCTCAACGGCGGCACCTGCACCCCCGCCGCGCCGCCTTTGCCGCGTGCCGTGCTGCACGGCGCGCCGGGCGGCAATCTGCTCAATGACCACGGCGCCGCCGTGCTCGATGGCTCTGGCGGGAATATCCTCAATCCCGCCGATTGATCCGGCGCATTGCCGCCTCGGTGGCAGCCGGATATTATTAAAAAATGTTGTTCAAGCGGGCAAACCGTGCTCTTTCCCGCCCATGCCTCGCTGCGGCCGGGGTGCTGTTCGCCCTCGCGCCCGTGGTGGCCTGGGCCCAGGAGACGCAAAACCCACCGCAACGCATCGGCAATATCTGGGATTCGCTGCCGCATCAGCCGACCGAACAAGAGGTCACGCCCCTGGAACACGAATCCGGCGTCGCTCCCGACGCCGCCCAGCAGCGCGACATCAACAAGGAATTGATGCAGCTCGATCAGGAATTGCTGAACAAGGAAAAAACCCATCCGCCGACCATGCCGCCACTCCCGCCGGGGGCGGCGAATTAAGGCAAGGGCGAGGGGAGGGGGCTTTACTCCCGCATCTCCACCAAAGGCCGGGCCTTGGCAAACCTTCCCTACATGCCGGAGGGATAATTCGGGCCGCCGCCGCCCTCGGGCGTGCACCAGTCGATATTCTGGCCCGGATCCTTGATGTCGCAGGTTTTGCAATGCACGCAGTTCTGCGCGTTGATCTGCAAGCGCGGCGCGCCCGTCTCGACCCCCACCGCCTCATAGACCCCGGCCGGGCAATAGCGGCTCTCCGGTGCCGCATAACGCTCCCAGTTCACCTCCCGCCAGCGCTCCGGCGCGCGCAGACGCAAATGCGCCGGTTGGTCCTCCTCGTGGTTGGTGTTGCTGATGAACACCGAGGACAAGCGGTCGAAGGTCAGCACGCCATCGGGCTTGGGATAGGCGATGCGGGGGGCGGCCGCGGCGGGTTGCAGCGTGGCATGGTCGGGATGGGCGTGCGCGAGCGTCCAGGGGGCGCGCCCGCGCAGGACATAGGTATCGATCGCGGCGTTGAGCAAACCGCCCCAGAAGCCGAACCGGGCAAAGCCGGGGCGGATATTGCGCGCGGCGTGCAACTCCTCCCACAGCCAGGTGGCGCGCAGGCGCTCCGGGTAGGCCGCGAGTTCCGCCGAGCGGGCGCCGCCCAGCGCCTCGGCCAGCGCCTCGGCCGCCACCATGCCCGATTTCATCGCCATGTGCGTGCCCTTGATCTTGGGCACGTTGAGAAACCCCGCCGTATCGCCGATCAGCAACCCGCCGGGAAATACCAGTTTCGGCAAGGCCTGCATGCCGCCTTCCACCAGTGCCCGCGCGCCATAGGCGATACGCCGCGCGCCGGAAAAATGCCCCCGCATCGCGGGATGGGTTTTCAGGCGCTGCATCTCCTCGAAGGGCGAAAGCCAGGGATTGCGGTAATCGAGGCCGACGACGAAACCGTAGGAGACCAGGTTATCCCCGAAATGATAGAGAAACGAGCCGCCATAGGTGCTGCGATCGAGCGGCCAGCCGACGGTATGGATAATCTCTCCCGGCCGATGGTTCGCCGCCGGCACCTCCCACAATTCCTTGACGCCGAGCCCATAGGTTTGGGGATGGTCGGCCCCACGCAGGGCAAAGCGCCGGATCAACTGCTTGGTGAGCGAGCCGTGGCAGCCCTCGGCGAACACGGTGTAGGCTGCGCGCAGCTCCATTCCCGGCTGATAGGCTGGGCCCGGCGCGCCGCTTTTGGTGATGCCCATATCGCCGATGATGATGCCGGCGACGCGCCCTTCCTCCTCGATGAAGGCGGCCGCGGCGAAACCGGGATAGATCTCGACGCCGAGCGTCTCGGCCTCGGTGGCGAGCCAGCGGCAGAGATCGCCGAGGCTGGCGACGAAATTGCCGGCGTTGTGCATCTGCGGCGGGGTCGGCATGCGAAACGCGCGGCGCTCGGTGAGGAGGAGGAAGCGGTCGCGGCGCGCCGGGGTGGTCAGCGGCGCACCCTTTTCCCGCCACTCGGGGATCAGTTCGGACAACGCGCGCGGCTCGATCACCGCGCCCGAGAGGATATGGGCGCCGACCTCGCTGCCCTTCTCGACCACGCAGATCGCGGCCTCGGGGGCGAGGCGCTTGAGCTGAATGGCGGCGCTGAGGCCGGCGGGGCCGGCGCCGACGATGACCACGTCGAAATCCATCCGCTCACGAACGGTAATATCTTGCCCCATAGGTTATCCTCCTTGCTCTATGGTTAGTCTAGCCGATCCGCGCCGCTTGTGCAAAAGCGATGCACGAGACCTGCCGGCACGGGAGCGGCGCTGTTGAATCTCTGGTCGGCCTTGCGGCTGCAATTTGAGTGGGGGGCGGACGAGGCGCTGGAAGAAGCGGCGCGCGATCGCCTTTGCGTCGCCGCCCCGCCGCCGCAATCCCTGACACACCCCCTGGCCGCGCCGACGCCCCCGGCCCGGCCTGTCGGACCGAGCATGATCCCTGCCGCGCCGGCGCTCGCCCGCGCCGTGGCGGCGGCCGAGAGCGCCACGACCCTGGCCGAATTGCGCGCCGCGCTTGCCGCCTTCGAGGGCTGCGCGCTGCGGGATACGGCAACCCATCTGGTGTTCAGCGACGGCAACCCGGCCGCGCGGCTGATGCTCATCGGCGAGGCGCCGGGTGCCGAGGAAGACCGTGCCGGCCTGCCCTTTGTCGGCCCCTCCGGCCAGCTCCTCGATCGCATGCTGGCGAGCATCGGCATCGACCGCACGCGCTGCCTGATCACCAATCTCATCCCCTGGCGTCCGCCCGGCAACCGCAACCCGAGCGATACCGAGGTGGCGCTTTGCCTGCCCTTTCTCCATCGCCATATCGCCCTGGCGCGCCCGCGCCATTTGCTGCTGCTGGGGGGGCTCGCGAGCAAGGCGCTGCTCGGCGGCAAAACCGGCATCACCCGCCTGCGCGGCACCTGGCGCGAGGTCGCCATCCCTGGCCTCGCCGCCCCGATCCCGGCGCTTGCCACCTATCACCCCGCCTACCTGCTGCGCATGCCGGGCGCCAAGCGCGCCGCCTGGGCCGATCTCGTGGCGCTTCGCCTGCGGCTCGACGCCGCGGCGGCCGCGCCGTCGGCCTCATGAAGAAGGAATCCTGCCATGGCTGAGACCTCGCTGCTTGCCGCCCTTGGGGGCCTGCTCGGCCGGCGCGGCCTGATCACCGCGCCGGCCGATATCGCGCCTTATGCCGAGGATTGGCGCCGTCTCTATCGTGGCCGGCCGCTCGCCGTGTTGCGGCCGGCAAACACCGAGGAACTCGCCGCCGCCGTCGCGCTTTGCGCCCAATCCGGCATCGCGACCGTGCCGCAAGGCGGCAATACCAGCATGGTGGGTGGTGCGACGCCCCATGAGGACGGACGCGAAGTGGTCGTGAGCCTCGCCCGGCTCAATCGCGTCCGCGCCCTCGATCCGGTCGATCTCACCATGACGGTCGAGGCCGGCGTGACGCTCCAGGCGGCGCAAGACGCCGCCGCCGAGGCCGGAACCTTGCTCACGCTTTCCATCGCCTCGGAAGGGAGTGCGACGATCGGCGGCGTGCTTTCGACCAATGCCGGGGGCAACCACACGCTGCGCTACGGCAATGCCCGCGACCTCGTGCTCGGCCTTGAAGTGGTGCTCGCCGACGGGCAGGTGTGGAACGGGCTGCGGCGGCTGCGCAAGGATAATACCGGCTATTGCCTGCGCCAGCTTTTCGTCGGTGCGGAGGGCACGCTCGGCATCATCACCGCCGCCGTGCTCCGGCTCGCGCCCCCGCTGCGCCAGCGCGTCGTGGGGTTCGCCGCGGTGCCACACCCCGAGGCCGCGCTCGCGCTGCTCAACCGCTGTCAGCGCCATGACCCCGCCGCCCTGCTCGCCTTCGAATACATGAACCAGGCCGGCATGGCGCTGGTGCTCCGCCATATTCCCGATACCTCCCTCCCGCTCGCCGCGGCGGCGGCGGCGCACTACGTCCTGATCGAACTCGCCACGGCCCGCGCGCGGGACGAGAACGGCGCCGGCGATCTCGCCCTGGCGCTTGAGGAGCTACTCGCTGCGGCGCTTGCCGCGGGCGAAGTGAGCGATGCCACCATCGCCGCGACGGAAGCCCAAGCGCGCGCCATCTGGCGGCTCCGCGAGGACCACGCCGAGGCGCAGAGGCGCGCCGGGGCCAGCATCAAGAACGATGTTTCCGTGCCCGTCTCGGAGGTTCCACAATTTTTGCGCGAAGCCTCAAGTGCGTGCACAACCCTTGTTCCCGGCTGCGCGGTCATCGCCTTCGGCCACATGGGCGATGGCAATATCCACTTTAACCTGCAGCAGCCCGATGACATGGCGGCGGCCGATTTCCTCGCCCGCGGCCATGAGGTGATGGAGGCGGTCAACGCCGTGGTGCGGCGCCTGGGGGGAAGTTTTTCCGCCGAGCATGGCGTCGGCCGGCTCAAGACCTATATGATGCCGGCGTGGCGAGGGGGCGCGGAACTCGCGATGATGCGGGCGATCAAGGCGGCGCTTGACCCGCGTGGCCTGATGAACCCCGGCAAGCTGCTGCCCTGAGCGTTTGGCAAAGCATGCCCTCGCGCCCGGAAATCGAGGGGAAAACCACTGTTCTCGGAGGGCGTTTTTTCAAGCCCGATGGATTTTCAGGCGCTGAGCCCATGAGGCAGAAATCCGGTTGCTTTCCGGCGCGCTCTGGCTCACTAACCCGCGACGCGGATGGCTCACTAAACCGCGACGTGGATGGCGTGGGTCCGATCGCCCACCGCTAATGGCCCACCGCTAATGGGTTGAACGCTGGAACGACGAAACGCAGGCCGCCATGCTCTCCGCGCTCCGCCTCGGCCAGATCGACCGCTACATGCTGCGCCAGCTCCTGGTGGCGCTGCTCGCCTCGACTGGCGGGCTGGTAGCGTTGATCTGGCTCACCCAATCGCTGCGCTTCATCGATCTCGTGGTCAATCGCGGCCTTTCGATGCTGGTGTTCCTGCAACTCACCGGCCTCCTCATCCCGGGCTTCATCGCCGTCATCCTGCCGATCACCACCTATGTCGTGGTGCAGTTCGTCTATATGCGCTTTGCCGGCGACCGCGAGATCACCGTGATGCGCTCCGCCGGCCTCTCGCCTTTCGCCCTTGCCCGCCCGGCCCTTATTCTCGCCGCCCTTGCCGCGCTCTCCTGCCTGTTTCTCGACGTCTGGATCGTGCCGCATGCCTCGGCGGCGTTCCGCGAGGAGCAGTTTCGTATTCGTAACCGCATGGCCGCCTTCCTGCTCCAGGATGGCGTGTTTAGCCCGGTTTCGGAGGATCTCACGGTCTATGTGCGCAAGCGCGATACCGATGGCACGCTGCGCGGCGTGCTGATCGATGACCGGCGCCAGAAGAACGCGCACGCCACGATTCTTGCCCGCCGTGGCCGCTTTCTCCCCTCCAAGGACGCGCCGCGGCTCCTGCTGCTCGAAGGCACGCGCCAGGAAATCGACCAGAAGACCGGGCGGCTCAACATTCTCACCTTTGCCGAGAATGTCGTCGAGCTGACCTCGACCAGCAAAGGCAACGCGCAGCGCTTCCGCGACGCGACCGAGATGTCGCTCGGCGAGCTGCTGCACCCCGATCCGGCGATCGTCAGCCCGCGTGACGTGCCGAAATTCGAGGTCGAGGCGCATCGCCGGTTGTCCTCGCCGTTCACCGCCGTCTCGTTCGCGCTGGTCGCGCTGGTCGCGGTGCTGCGCGGGGCGTTTCAGCGCCATGGCGGCTTGCTGCGTCCGTTCGTCGCGGTGCTGGTGGTGGTCGGGCTGCTGGCACTCGGCCTCGTCGTCGCCAATCTGGCATCCCGCTTTGCCATTCTAATCCCGCTGATCTGGGTGGAGGCGGTCGTGCCGGGCATGATCGCCGCTTCCGTGCTGTTCGTGCCGGAACTGCGGCGGGGTGCGCACCCACGGGCGATCGTTGAGCGGCTGGCGTGAAACTCGCGCTCACCCTCACGCTTTATGTCTCGCGGGTGTTCATCCTCGCGGTGCTGACGATGATCGCCGCGCTCGCCGGCCTCGTCGCGCTGTTCGATTTCATCGAATTGCTGCGCCGCGCCGCGACCAAGCCGCAAGCGACGTTTGGCATCGTCACCGAGATCGCCGCCCTCCGCCTCCCCTGGGAAGCCATGGAGATCCTGCCGTTCGCGGTCCTGCTCGGCGGCATCTCGGCGTTCTGGCGGCTCACGCGCTCCTCCGAGCTGGTGGTCGCCCGCGCGACGGGGCTTTCCGCCTGGCAGTTTCTCTCCGGCCCGATCGCCGCCGCAGCCCTGCTCGGTGTTTTCACCACCGCCGCCGTCAGCCCGCTTTCGGCGGTCATGCTGGCGCGTGCCGAACGGCTTGACAGTCTCTATCTCACCACCGAGAGCGGCCCGCTCTCGCTCAATGGCGGCCAGCTCTGGTTGCGCCAGGCCGATCACGAACTGACGCCCGACGGCATTTCGATTATCCACGCCGACAGTGTCAATCTGAAAGGCCGCACGCTCAACGCCCGCGCCGTCAGCGTCTTTCGCCTCGCCCCGCACGATCAGTTGCTGCAACGCATCGAGGCGGCGCGCGCCATCCTCGCTCACGGCAACTGGGTTCTCGAAGAGGCGCATGTCATCTCGGTCGATCATCCGCCCGATCCGACGACCACGATCAGGCTGCCGACCGATCTCACGGTTGGGCGTGTCGAGGAGAGTTTTGCCTCGCCGGATACGCTTTCCTTCTGGAAACTGCCCGATTTCATCGCCCTGCTGGAACGCTCGGGTTTTTCCGCGATCCGCCATCGGCTGCGCTTCCAGACCCTGCTCGCGCTGCCCGTGCTGGCCGCGACGATGACGCTGGTCGCGGCCGGGTTCTCCATGCGCCCGACCCGGCGCGGCGGCACCGCGCGGTTGATCGGCAGCGGCGTCGCCGCCGGTTTCGCGCTCTTCATGGTTTCAAAAATCGCCGAGGAATTCGGCGGCTCCGGTGCCCTGCCAGTGGTGCTGGCAGCCTGGGCGCCCGCCGCCTCGGGGCTGATGCTGGCGATCGCCCTGCTGCTGCATCTGGAAGACGGCTGAGGCATGGCGATAGCGGGGGGGGGATGTGTCGCTTGGCGGCGGCCGCTGCTGGCGCTGCTGATGGGTCTCGCCTGGCCCCTCGGGGCATCGGCGCAGCCCGTGCCGCCCGGCTTCACCCCCTTCAACAAGCCGCAATTCGGCACCGGCGTGCATACCCAGCCGATTGAGAAAAACGGGCCGGTGAGCTTCACCGCCGATCAAATCGTCTATGACCGCGACAACGGCCTCGTCACCGCGACCGGCCATGTCGAGGCCTGGCAGAACGACCATGTGCTGCGTGCCGACAAGATCGTCTATGACCGCAATACCGACGTCGTTGCCGCCACCGGCCATGTCGTGCTGCTGGAGCCCGATGGCGAGGTGCTGTTCTCCGACTACGCCGAGCTGACCGCGGGCATGCGCGAGGCGGTGATGCGCGGCATGCGCTCGGCGATGCAGGAAAACGCCCGCCTCGCCGCCAATGGCGGGCGCCGCACCGATGGCGTCTCCAACGAGATGAGCCGGGTGGTCTATTCCGCCTGCACGCTCTGCAAGGACGACCCCAGCAAGCCGCCGGTATGGCAGTTGCGCGCCTATTCGGCGGTCGATGACCTCGACGAGAAGCGCATCAAGTTCCAGGACGCGACGATGGAGATTCTCGGCGTTCCGATTTTCTATCTGCCCTATGTCTCGACGCCCGATTCCACGGTCAAGCGCGAGAGCGGCTTCCTCGCTCCGGATGCCGGCACCAACACGTTCATCGGCGCGTTCCTGGCCCTGCCATACTACTACGTGATCGATAAATCCTCCGATATCACCATCACCCCCTGGCTCGACAGCACCGACCAGCCGCAGCTCGAGACCGATTATCGCCAGCGCTTCAACAACGGCTCGATCAATATCGAAACCGCGATCGCTTATGATGAAGGCGCCATGCAGGGGCTGTTCTTCGGCAAGGGCGATTTCAGCCTGGACGAGAACTGGCGCTATGGCTTCAACGTCAACGAGGCAAGTTCGGCCAACTATCTCCGCGACTTCCTTATCCCCGGCTACGGCAACGACGTGCTTTCCAGCACCACCTATCTCGAGGGTTTCGGCCAGGGCGCCTATTCGCGCCTCGATACGCAATTCTATCAGGGTCTGCTCAATATCGTGAACAACGCCGAGCTGCCCTACGTTATGCCGCGCTATCTCTATGACTATGTCGGCACGCCCGATGAACTCGGCGGCTATGTCACCTTCAATGGCGGTGGCTTCAACGTGCTGCGCTTCCTCGGCACCGACACCCAGCGGATCAACGGCACGCCGAGCTATAATCTGCCGGAGATGGGCCCGATGGGACAGGAATGGAATTTCATGGCGCGGTTGTATGCGGCGGGCTATGAGGCATCGAGCCTCAACCAGATCCCGAATTTCAGCCGTTATTCCAGCGCGACCGAGGCCCAGCTCTGGCCGGTGGTGGCGGCGAAGATGAACTGGCCGTTCTCGCGCACCGATGGCAATGCGACGACGGTGCTGGAACCGATCACCCAGTTCGTCGTCCGCCCCAACGGCAACGGCATCACGCCCGTTGACCTCATCCCGAACGAGGATAGCATCGATCCGCTGTTCACGGACGCCAACCTGTTTTCGATCAACCGCATGCCCGGCATCGACCGCCTCGGCGGCGGCCTACGCGCCGATTTGGGCATGCATTTCGCATGGTTCGATGGCGCGCACACGTTCGATGCGCTGATCGGCCAGTCCTATCGCTCGCAGACCGAGTATCAGATCTGGGGCCCCGGCACCGGGCTCGGCGGCAACATTTCCGATATTGTCGGCCGCGCCTATTTTCAGCCGAGCGACTGGTTCGATATCGCCTACCGCTTCCGCCTCAACCACGACACCATGCAGACCGAGTTCAATGACACCACGATCGGCATCGGGCCCGACTATTTCCGCGTAACGCTTGGCTATATCTACAGCAACATCGATCCTTTCTATTATTACAACCAGCTGCCGAGCTTCACGTTGCCACCCGGCACGCCGATCTATCAGGGCTACTTTTTTCCACGCAACGAAGTGCTGCTCGGCGCCCAGACAAAATTCGGCAACTGGCGGCTGGGCGGCTATATCCAGGAAAATATGGCGCTCAATGAGCCGGTCGCCTATGGCCTGAATGGCGGCTACGAGGATGACTGCACGATCATCGCATTCAACTATTTCGACCTCTTCACCGACTATAATGGGATTTCCAACGTGAAGGCGTTGATGATCAACATCACCTTCAAGACGCTCGGCCAGTTTGGCTTCCCGCTGATGTAGCGGCGGCAATGACCCGCGATTCCCCTGCCGGGACAATCCGATCGCCGTGGTTGGCCGCCAGCGGTCGCCGCTGCTATGCTATCGCCACCATGGTCATAACGCTCATCCAGGAGACGGCACGATCGGGCGGCGGTGCACGCGGGGGGCGGTGGGCTCGCCTATTGCTGCTCTGCCCGTTGCTCGCCGCCCCGGCCCTGGCCCAGACCCCGCCCGCTCCCGCGGTCGTCCCCCCGGCCAAAGTGGCAGCACCCGGCGCGGCTACCAGCGCGACTGCGCCGCCGGACAAGCCAGCGCCCCCCGCCGATGCCGCCCTCAATCTTGATCCCGAGCGCGAATCGCGCATCGTCGCGGTGGTCAACGGCGATGTCATCAGCGGCGCCGACGTCGATAACCGCCGCCGCCTGTTCGCGCTCTCCTCGGGCCTGCCGATGACCAAGGAGGTGCTCGACCGGCTCACCCCGCAAGTCGTGCGCCAGTTGATCGACGAGCGGCTCCGCCTCCAGGAAGTGCAGCGGCGCAAGGTCGCCGTCGCCGACAAGGATGTCGCCGAGACCATCGCCAATCTCGAACACCAGAACAACATGCCGCCGGGCACGCTGGCGCGCCGGCTCGCCGCCGAGGGGGCGGAGATGCGCACGCTCTATGACCAGACCCGCGTGCAACTGGGCTGGACGCGGGTGCTGCGCGAACAGATCGGCGGCGCCGATCGTGTCACCGACAAGGATGTCGAGGACCAGATCAACATGATCAAGTCCGAGACCGGCAAGCCGGAATACCATGTCGCCGAGATTTTCATCCCCATCGACGATCCGACGCACGCCGCTGATGCCAGGCGCTTCGCCGACACGGTGATCGGGCAGTTGCGCAAGGGCGCGCCGTTTGCCGTGGTCGCGGCCCAGTTCAGCCAGAGCCAGACCGCCCTCCAGGGCGGTGATCTCGGCTGGGTGCAGCCCTATCAGCTCGAACCCTCGGTGACGCGCGTCATTAGCGAAATGCCGGTGGGCGCGATCAGCAACCCGATCCCGGTGGCCGGCGGGCTCTCGGTGGTAACCCTGCTCGCCAAGCGTCAGATCGGCAATGATCCGGCCACGCTTCTCAAGCTGCGCCAGGTGTTCCTGAAATTCGCGACCCCGCTCGATCCGCAGAACCCGACCGAGGAGCAGCACGCCAAGCTGCTCCGCGCCAAGCAAATTTCCAGCACCGCGCATGATTGCGACGCGATGGCGGCGGCCGACAAGGCGGCGGGTAACCCGGCGCGGCCGGAGCCGCTCGAGGTGCGCCTCGAACAGATCAACCCGCCGGCGCTGCATGACCTGTTGGCCAAACTTCCCGATAACAAGCCGAGCGAGCCGTTGGTGACGCAGGAGGGCATCATGGTGGTGATGGTCTGCGGACGCGAGGAGCGCAATCTCGGCATTCCCACCAAGCAGGAGGTGATGACCCAGTTGATGAGCCAGCGCATCGAGCTGCAGTCGCGCCAGATGATGCGCGATCTCCACCGCCGCGCTTCCATCGACCAGCGCACGGGCGGGGTATGACCTGCCGTCCGCGATCACGACCCTTTGCTGCATGAGCGGGCACGGCAGATCACGCGCGTCGGGTTGGTGGGCGGTGGCGCGCCAAACGACGACCGACACCAACGGTCGCTCTTGCTGGCCGTTGGTGTGAGCGACCCGCTCACCGCGCCGCTCCGCGACGTCATCGCCCGCCACGATCTCACCGCGCGCAAGGCGCTCGGCCAGCATTTCCTGCTCGACCTCAACCTCACCGGCCGCATCGCCGCCCTCGCCGCACCGCTAGCCGGCGTCAACGTGATCGAGGTGGGGCCGGGGCCGGGGGGGCTGACGCGGGCCTTGCTGGCGAGCGCGGCGGCGAGCGTCACTGCGGTCGAGATCGACCGCCGCGCCATCGCCGCCCTTGAGGAGATGCGCAGGGCGGCCGGCCCGCGGCTTCGCATCGTCGCCGCCGACGCCCTCTGCCTCGACTATCGCGCGCTCGTGCCTGCCCCGCGCGTCGTCGTCGCCAATCTGCCCTATAACATCGCGACCCCGCTGCTGCTCGGCTGGCTGCGCGAGGCCGCCGCCTTCGAGCGCTTGGTGCTGATGTTCCAGCGCGAGGTCGCCGATCGGCTCTGCGCCGCGCCTGGCAGCCCGGCCTATGGGCGGCTCGCGGTGCTGACACAGTTTCTCTGCCGGGTGGAGCGCGCGCTGGTGCTGCCGCCCCAGGCTTTCATGCCGCCGCCCAAAGTGTTTTCCGCCGTGGTGGTGCTCGAACCGCATGCCGAACAGCCCGCGCCCGCCTTGCGCGCGGCGCTCGAGCGGCTAACGGCGGCGGCTTTCGGCCAGCGGCGCAAGATGCTGCGCGGGGCGTTGCGCGGCCTCGGCGGCGAGACGCTGCTGCGGGACGCGGAAATTGATGGGACGCGGCGCGCCGAAAGTCTCGAAATCGCCGAATTCGTCCACCTCGCCGGCCGGCTCGCCGTGCGCGAAGCCCCTGGCATTACCAAATTGTAAACCAAATCGTGTCATCCTCGCTGGGGTTCCGAGGGAACAGCGCGTAATGGCCGATACTCCTGCCACGGGCAGCGCCCCGCCCGGTCTGGTCGCCGGGCAATTCCGGGTTGATTTCATGGCCCCGCTCCGTGACGCCGGGGGCGGGGTGGAGGCGTTTGCCGCCCACGATGAGCGGCATTCCGGCGCGGCGCTGATGGCGCTGCGGCTCGGCCGCTTCGCGCCCGCGCGCGAGCGTCCGATCACCCTGCTCGCTGGCCTCAATATTCCCGGCCTGCTGCTGCCGCTCGCCCATGGCGTGGCCGCCCTGCCGGATGGCACCGAATGCGGCGTCGTCATCTGCCAGGCCCCGCCTGGCCCGGCGCTCGCCGCCGCTCCCCGAGCCTGGAGCGAGGCGGAACTGATGGCCTCAGTGCTGAAACCGGCGGCCTTGGCGCTCGATGCGCTCGCCGCCCGCGGCCTCACCCATCGCGCGCTGCGGCCGGACAATATCTTCCGTGCCGGCCCCGGCGAGCCGGTGGTGCTCGGCGCCGCTTGGGCGGCCCCGCCCGCCAGCCACCAGAACGCGGTGTTCGAGCCGCCCTATGTCGCGTCCTGCCATCCCGCCGGCCGCGGTGAGGGCAGCATCGCCGACGATATCTACGCGCTCGGCGTGACCCTGCTCACTTTGGCGCTTGGCCACCCGCCGCTCGCCGGGCTCGACGAAGGCACGGTGATCCAGCGTAAGCTCGACCTTGGCAGCTACGCAGCGCTGATCGGCGAAGCGCGGCTGCCGGGGCTGCTCAGCGATCTGCTGCGCGGCATGCTGGCCGAGGATCCGGCGCACCGGCCGCCGCCGCAGGCTCTTCTCGATCCCTCCGCGGCCCGGTCGCGGCGGGTCGCGGCGCGGCCACCACGGCGCGCCCAGCGGCCGCTGGTGATTGCCGGGCAGTCGATCTGGGAGGCGCGGACGCTGGCTCATGCCCTGTTCCGCCATCCCGAGGAAGGGGTGCGCCTGGTGCGGAGCCTGCATCTCGACCATTGGCTGCGCCGCAGCCTTGGCGATGCCGCGCTGACCAGCCGGGTGGACGAGGTGGTGCGCCAGCGCGGCGAGCAGCCACCCGATGACCGCCAGGCGGATGCCACCATGGTTCTCCGCCTCGTGGCTCTCTTCGATCCGCTGGCCCCCCTCGCCTGGCGTGGCCTCGCGCTCTGGCCCGACGGGCTCGGCCCACTGCTCGCGGTAAGCCTCGGAGAGGGTGGTGAGCTGGCCAGCCGGCTCGAAGAAATCATCGATAGCGAGGCGGTTGCGGCCTGGGCGCAGGCGCGGGCGGAGCATTGCGCGGCGCCGGCCTTGCGGCAGAGCGCGCAGCAGCAGCGCCTCTGGCTCCGCAGAGGCGGCCCGAGCGGCGGTCTGGCGCGGGTCTGCTACGCGCTCAACCCGCTGCTCCCCTGCGCCAGCCCGCTGCTCGCCGGCAAGGTGGTGGTGCGGCTGGCTGATCTGCTGCCGGCGCTCGAAGCCACGGCGCAACAGCCGGAGCGCCGCCAGGGTCTGCCGCTCGATGCCCCGATCGCCGCCTTCATCGCTGCCCGCCAGGATGGGCGCCCAGGCGGCGAGCGCGGCGGCGCGGCGAGCGACGGCGTCGAGATCGAGAGCCTGCGCCTGCTCGCCCGCCTGCAGGAAGGCTTCGCCGCGCCGCCGCTGCCCGGCCTCGCCGCCTGGCTCGCCGAGCAGATGGGGCCGGCCATCGACACTTGGAACCATCGCGGCCGCCGCGCCGAACTCGCCGAACATCTGCGCCGGCTGGCGCGGACCGGCCAGCTCCCGCTGCTGCTCGCCCTCCTTGACAACCCCGACACCCGGGCGGCCGACGCGCAGGGCCTGAAGCAGGCGCGCGCCGCGCTCGACCGGATCAATAGCGAAAGCGCCCGCCTCGCCGCGAATGCCCGGGCGCGCCGGGTGCTGGCGACCACTCTCGGCCACGAGATCGCGCTCGGCATCGGCATGACCGCGCTGGCCGCCTCGCTGGGGTGGATGGTGCTCGGATGAAGGCGGCGGGGCATCGGGCGCGGGGCGCGAAAAGCCCGGCCGCGGGGGGCGTTGCGGCGCCGCGCCGCTCGCTGGTCTGGCTGCAGGGCCTCGCCTGCGGCGCGCTCGCCACCCTCGCCACCCCGCTCGCCGCCCTGCTCGCCGTGCTGCTGCTGCCCGGCTTTCTGGTGCTGCTGATCGACCGCGTGCCGGGCAAGCCGGTCGCGCGGGCCATGCTGCTCTGCGGCGCCGCAGCCAGCGTCGCGCCGGCTCGCCAGCTTTGGGATCATGGGCTGAGCATGGATAACAGTCTCGACCTCATCGCCAACATGTTGGTCGTCAGCGGCGCCTGGGCCGCCGCCGCGGCCGGCTGGCTGCTGGCCGAGCTGGCGCCCGTCGTCGTGTTGCTGGTCCTCGAAGCCACAACCCGCCGCCGGCTCGCCGAACTGCGCGGCGCCCGCGCCAGGCTCGCCGCCGATTGGGGGCTTGCCGCCGCCGAGGATGATCCGGGGCCCGGCTGAGAGTTTGCCACCAAGAGGTTGCCACCGAGAGTTGGCAAAGAACGGCCCGCTTGCTGGGGAAGCGACGGAGAAAAGCCGAGATTTCCCGAGGGCGTTCTTCTTCAAGCCTGGCGGCGGGTTGCTTTTCCTTGCGGGCCAGGCGTGCTAAAGGCAAATTCGGCTGGCGCGTGGAGACCTTCCGCGCGCGCCACGAGGGGCAGGGCGGTTCCGCTGTCGCGCCAGCCCCACGCCATGCCAGGGAGACGCGCACGGTGCCGCCGGTAACCCCCCCCCCAAGAGCCGCCTTTCGCCCTGCCGCGGGTGTGACGCCCTGGGCGCGACGGGCGGTCGCCGCGCTGCTCTTAGCGCTGCCGCTGCTGGCGCTCGCGGGCTGCGCGGCGAAGAGCGACGATGATGACGCCTCGAGCAAAGGGCCGAAAGAGCCGGTCGAGCAGATCTACAACGAGGGGCTCGATGCGCTGAACGCACGGAAGTTCGATATTGCGAATAAGAAGTTCAACCAGCTCCAGTCGAATTATCCCTTCTCGCCCTGGGCGGCGAGCGCCCAGCTCATGCTCGGCTATTCACAATATCTCGCCCACAAATACACTGATTCCGAGGCTACGCTCGACCGCTTCATCCAGCTCCACCCGACCAGCAAGGACATCGCCTATGCCTATTACCTGCGGGCGCTGAATTTTTACGAGCAAATCACCGATATCCAGCGCGACCAGAAAGTCACCGAGCAGGCGCTCGCCGACCTCAAGGAAGTGGTCAACCGCTTCCCCGACAGCGCCTATGCCCGCGATGCGCGGCTCAAGATCGACCTCTGTCTCGACCATCTCGCCGGCAAAGAGATGGCGATTGGCCGCTGGTACCAGAACCAGAAACTCTATGCCGCTGCCATCAACCGCTATCAGCGCGTCGTGCAGGACTACCAGAAGACCAACATGGCGCCGGAGGCGCTCTATCGCCTGACCGAGATTTATATGCTGATCGGCCTGCCCGATCAGGCCAAGAAATCCGCCGCCGTGCTGGAACATAACTATCCCGATAGCGAATGGTACCGCGATAGCTGGAACCTGCTCGTTGCCGATCATCAGGTGAGCGGCAAGATGGTCGGCCAGGCCGATAACGGGGGATTTTTCCAGCGTACCTTTGGCTGGATATTCTAAAGTTTGAAAAAGAATGCCCTCGCGCCCCAGAATCGATCGGAAAAAATCCATGGTTTCAGAGGGCCGTCTTTTTCAAGTTCGATTGATCTTCAGGCTCTGACCCCGCCGCCTCGTCCCGCCGGTCCATGCTGAGCGCGCTCTCGATCCGCGATGTGGTGCTGATTGAATGCCTCGATCTCGGCTTTGCCGGCGGGCTCACGGTGCTGACCGGGGAGACCGGGGCGGGCAAATCGATCCTGCTCGATGCCCTTGGCCTGGCCCTCGGCGCCCGCGCCGAGGGCGCCCTGGTGCGCGGGGGGGCGGCGCAGGCTTCCGTCGCGGCGGTCTTCGTGCCACCGCCCAGGCATCCTGCTTGGGCCATGCTCACCGAACAAGGGATCGCGGCGGAGGCCGAGATCGTACTGCGCCGGGTGATCTCGCGCGAGGGCCGCTCGCGCGCCTTCATCAACGACCAGCCGGTGGGGGCGGCGCTGTTGCGCCAATTCGCCGCCCGGCTGGTTGAAATCCAGGGCCAGCACGAGCAGATGGGCCTCAGCGATCCCACGACCCATGCCGGTCTGCTTGATGCGTTCGGTGTTCCCGCACCCTGTCGCGCTGCGGTCGCCAAGGCGTGGCGCGACTGGCGGGCGGCGCGGGCGGCGCTCGCCGAGGCCGAGGCGACGATGGCGAGCGCCGAGCGCGAGCGCGACTGGCTGGAGCACGCCGAGGCCGAACTGGCCGCCCTGGCCCCCGAGGCGGACGAAGAAGACCGCCTTGCGCGCGAGCGCCAGCGTCTGCAACGTCAGGCGCGGGAGGCCGAGGCGCTGGCCCAGGCGCTCGCCGAACTCGCCCCGCGCGACCGCCGCGCGTCCGGCCCCGCGGCCAGCCTGCGCACCGCGGCACGGGCGCTGCAACGCCTGGCCACGCCGCAAGGGTCAGGCCCCGGGAGCGGTCCGTTGGACGCCATCCTGGCGGCTCTCGGGCGCGCCGAGGACGCGATCGCCGAGGCTGAAACCCTGCTCACCCGCCACACCGAGGCCGAGGACAGCGATCCCCGCCGGCTCGAAGCGGCTGAAGAGCGGCTGTTCGCGCTCCGTGCCCTGGCGCGTAAGCACCAGGTCGCGGTCGCCGAACTGCCCGCCTTGCTCGCCGATCTCCGCGCTCGTCGCGCCGCCCTCGAGGATGGCGCGGCGCGGCTCGCCGCGCTGGCCGAGGCGGCGGCCAAGGCGGGCAGCGCCTATCGTCAGGCCTCAGCGACGCTCAGCGCGGCGCGCGGCGCTGCGGCGCGCCGATTGGAGCGCGCGATCGCCCGGGAGCTCGCCCCGTTGCGCCTGGAAAAATCCCGCTTTGCCGTGGAAATAACCCCGCTCAGCGAGGAAAATTGGGGCAGCGCGGGCAGCGAGAGCGTGCAGTTCCTGATCGCTACCAACCCCGGCCAGACGCCAGGGCCGCTCGCGCGCGTCGCCTCGGGGGGCGAGCTGTCGCGGCTGATGCTGGCCTTCAAGATGGTCCTGGCGCAATTTTCCCCGGTGCCGACGCTGATTTTCGATGAGGTCGATGCCGGCATCGGCGGTGCGACGGCGGCCGCGGTCGGCGAGCGTCTCGCCCGTGTCGCCGAGCATCTCCAGGTGCTGGTGGTGACCCACAGCCCGCAGGTCGCGGCACGCGCGGCGGCCCATTTCCGGGTGGCCAAGCAGGCGCTCGGTGGCCGCGCCGCGACGACGGTCGAAACGCTCGATGCCCCGGCACGGCGCGAGGAGATCGCCCGGATGCTGGCCGGCGAGACCATCACCGAGGCCGCCCGTGCCGCCGCCGACAGCCTGCTGGGCGCGGTATGACCCCGACGCCGCCCCCGCGCCCGGTCGACGCGCTGAGCGAGGCGGAAGCCAAGGCCGAGCTGGCGCGCCTCGCGGCCGAGATCGCCGCCTTCGACCGCGCCTATTACGAACACGACGCGCCCCTGGTCACGGACGCTGAATACGACGCCCGGCGCCGGCGCAATGCCGCGATCGAGGCGCGCTTTCCCCAACTCGTCCGCCCCGACAGCCCAAGCCGGCGCCTTGGCGCGCCCGCCGCCGGGGGATTCGCCAAAATCCGCCATCTCCAGCCCATGCTCTCGCTCGGCAATGTTTTTTCCGCCAGCGAATTCGCCGAGTTTCTCGGCCGCGTGCGCCGTTTCCTCGGTCTGCCCGAGGCCGCCTCCCTCGCTCTCATGGGCGAGCCCAAGATCGACGGGCTCTCGGTCTCGCTCACCTATGAAAACGGCGCGCTCACGCGCGGGGCGACGCGGGGCGACGGGCTGGAGGGCGAGGATGTCACCGCCAATCTCCGCACGCTGGCGGCGATCCCGGCGCGTCTCGCGGGCCCGGCGCCTGATCTCATCGAAATCCGCGGCGAGGTGTTCATGACCAAGGCTGATTTCCTGGCGCTGAATGCGGCGCAGGAGGAAGCGGGGCAGAAAATCTTCGCCAATCCGCGCAACGCCGCCGCCGGCTCGCTCCGCCAGCTCGATGCGAAAATCACCGCCGGCAGAAAACTCTCCTTCTTCGCCTATGCTTTGGGCGAGGCCAGCGAAGCGGTCGCCGCCAGCCATTCCGCGTATCTCGCGCGGCTCGGCGCCTGGGGGTTTCTCGTCAACCCGCTGTCCCGCCGGCTTACCGATGACGAGGCGCCCGCGTTCCAGGCCGAGATGACCGAGAAGCGCGCCGGGCTCGCTTATGACATCGATGGTGTCGTCTACAAGATCGACGATCTCGCCTGGCAACGCCGGCTGGGCTTCGCGGGGCGCGATCCGCGCTGGGCGATCGCCTGGAAATTCCCCGCCGAACAGGCCGAGACCGAGCTTGTGGACATCCGCATCCAGGTCGGCCGCACCGGCGTGCTCACCCCGGTGGCCCAGCTCACCCCGGTCAATGTCGGGGGGGTGCTGGTGGCCCGCGCCAGCCTCCATAATGAGGACGAGATCGCGCGCAAGGATGTACGCATCGGCGATACCGTGCTGATCCAGCGCGCCGGCGATGTGATCCCGCAAATCGTCCGCGTGGTGCTGGCAAAGCGCCCGCCCGACGCCCAGCCATTCAAATTCCCCGAAATCTGCCCGGTTTGCGGCAGCCACGCGGTGCGCCCGCCCGGCGAGGCGGCGCGGCGCTGCACCGGCGGCCTGATTTGTCCCGCGCAGGCGGTCGAGCGGCTGGTGCATTTCTGCGCCCGCCCCGCCTTCGATATCGAGGGCATGGGGGAAAAGACGATTTCGGCTTTTTATGCCGATGGGTTGATCGCCGGGCCGGCGGATATTTTTCGTCTGCCCGAACGCGAGGCCGAGATCGCCGCGCGCGACGGCTGGGGGAAGGTCTCGGCGCGCAACCTGGTGGCGGCGATCGCGGCGCGCCGGCGCATCCCGCTCGATCGCTTTATCTATGCCCTTGGCATCCGCCGCATCGGCGAAACCACGGCGCGCCTTCTCGCCCGTCACTACGGCGATTTTTCCGTCTGGCGACGCGAGATGGAAGCGGCGAGCGTGATCGGCTCGGAGGCGCGCCTGGCGCTTGGCAGTATCGACGGCATCGGCCCCATCATCGCCGAGGAGCTGGCCGATTTCTTCGCCGAGCCGCGCAATCGCGCCGTACTCGACGCCCTGGCCAGCGAAATCACCATCACGCCGGTCGAAAACGTCTCCGGTGGCGCGCTGGCTGGCAAGGTGGTGGTGTTCACCGGCCAGCTCACCACCATGACGCGCGCCGAGGCCAAGGCGCGCGCCGAGGCGCTGGGCGCCAAGGTCACCGACACCGTGTCGCGCCGCACCGATCTCGTGGTGCTCGGCGAGGCGGCGGGAGCGAAGGCGCGCCGCGCCAGGGAGCTTGGCGTGCGCACCCTGAGCGAGGCCGAATGGCAAAGCCTGAGCGGTGGTTCGGCAGCGTGAGGCCCATCCCCGCTCACGCAACCGTCGCTTGGAAACCCACTTGGCCGAGGCCATGCTTGGCAGTCAAACCATGGAGACGAGGGGCATGATAGAGAGGCGGGCTTTTGTCCTGGCGGGGGGAGCGCTCATCTGGCCGGGGGGTTGGGCCAGTGCCTGGGCGGCGGCTGCCACGCCGCAGCCGGGCGCCGACCTGCCGGTGCCCGCCTCCGGCAGCCTCGGCTTTCGCATCATGCGCAAGGGCGACGTGATCGGCACCCATACCCTCGCCTTCAGCCAGAAAGGCCGCACCGACCAGCCGGCGCCGGCCGATCAGAAGCCGCCGCAAGGGGCCGGCGCGACCGCGGCGAAACCCCCGCCGGCCGCGAAACCCCCGCCACCCTTAGGCCCGCTCACGGTGCATATCGTCATCGATATCGTCGTCCGCCTCGGCCCGCTGCCGCTCTATCGCTACAATCACAGCAATATCGAGACCTGGGAGGGCGATACGCTCCAAGGTTTTGCGGCCACCACGAACGATAACGGCACCCGCAAGCAGGTCGTGGCGCGGCGCGAGAACGGCCCGCTCGTGGTCGAGGCCGGCAAGCTCCACTACGCCGCGCCCCTGGAGGCCATCGGCAACACCTACTGGAACCCGCGCACCCTCAAGGTGCCGCTGATCGATACCGAGGAAGGCCGGCTCCTTGCCCCCCACGTTGCCGATCAGGGGGTAGCGTCCGTGCAGCGCGCCGATGGCAGAGATATCACCGCCCAGCACTACGCGCTGAGCGGCGATCTTGCCGTCGAACTCTGGTATGCCGACACCAAGCCGGCGCCCAACTGGGTGGCGCTCGCGCTCAACGGGCGGGACGGCTCGCGCGTCACCTATGAACTGCTTTGAGGACTGACGCGGGATGAAAGCGGGAGTGGGCGTATGACCCCGATGCAGCCCAGCGACGGCGTGGCGTGGATTACCGGTGCCTCCTCGGGGATCGGGCGCGAGGTGGCGCGGCGGCTGCTGGACGAGGGCTGGACGGTGGCGCTGACGGCGCGGCGCCAGGCCGAGTTGGCGGAACTCGCGCGCCGCTATCCGGCCAGCCGCGCGCTCGTCGTGCCCGCCGATGTCACCGACGCCGCGGCCATGAAATCCGCCCATGCCCGGATCGAGGAAATCGCCGGCCGACCAGTGGCACTGGCCATCAGCAATGCCGGCGCCTGGCGGCGCATGGGGGCGGCGGATTTCGACGTCGCCGCCTTCCGCCACCAGATCGAGGTCAATGTGATGGGCACCGCCCACATGCTGGCCGCAGTGCTGCCCGGCATGCTTGCCCGGAAGCGCGGCCAGATCGCCATCGTCGCTTCCGTCGCCGGCTATGTCGGCCTGCCGCTCGCCACCGCCTATGGCGCCAGTAAGGCGGCGTTGATCCACATGGCAAGCTCGCTCCGCTTCGAGAGCGAAAAGACCGGCATCCTGGTCCAGGTCATCAACCCCGGCTTCGTCAAAACCCCACTCACGGACGTCAATAAGTTTCCGATGCCTTTCCTGCTTTCGGCCGAGGATGCCGCCGCCCGGATCTGCCGCGGCCTGCGCGGCACCCGCTTCGAAATCGCTTTTCCCTGGCAACTCGTGCTGCCGCTCAAAATTACTCGCCTCCTGCCCTGGCGCCTGTTCTTCGCCGCCGCCCGCGCCGCCGGCAGCCGGCGTGCCAGATAAGGCCAAGAGGGCGCTGCCCTCCTGGACCTCCCGCCAGGGGCCGAGCCCCTGGACCTCAATTCATAAGGGCTTTGCCGGGGAGGGGGCCGGTGAGGCATTTCGACCGCGTGTCGGCCCCCTCCCCGGCAAAGCCTTTCTTCGGAACGGGTTCCAAGGGCCTTGCCTTTGGCCAGGGTCCAGGGGGCAGCGCCCCCTGGCCTTCCTGCGCGCTCAGCCGTCGGCGCGGGGCACCCAGGGGATGCGGGCGATGCTGATGCCTTCGGCGTCGAGTTGTTCGGCCTGTTCGGGGGTTGCCTCGCCGTAGATCGCCCGCCGCGCGCTCTCGCCGCGATGGATGCGCCGCGCCTCCTCGGAGAAAGCCGGGCCGACATAGTCGCAGTTTTTCTCGATTTCGCCCCGCAGCCGCTGGAGCGCGGCGCGCATCTGGTCGGGCAGCATCTCCGTCGTCACCGCCCGGCGCGCTGGCGCGGGGGTTGGCTCCTGGGCGGGGGGGACAGGGGAGGCAACCGCGGGGGAGGGTGCGCCGCGGGCGAGTGCCGGGGCCATCAGGGCGCGGGTGATCGCAGTTGCGCCACAGACCGGGCAGGTGAGCAGGCCGGCTTTCGCCTGGCTTTCGAAGGCGGCGCTGCTCTGGAACCAACCATCGAAGCCGTGCTCGGCGGGGCAGCGGAGCTGATAGTGGATCATGCCGCCCGGTGCAGCAGGGGATCGAGCTTGCCGGCGGCGTCGAGCGCGTAGAGATCATCACAGCCGCCGATCGGCTGGCCGGCGATGAAAATCTGCGGCACCGAACTGCGCCCACCCGAGCGGCGGATGGCCTCCGCGCGCGCCGGCGTGCCGTGCGGGGCGTCGATTTCCTCGAAAGCGACCCGCTTCTGCTCCAATAGCCGCTTGGCGCGGGCGCAATAGGGGCAGAGCGGCTGGGTATAGATTTCGATCTTCGGCATTCGTCCTCCGGCACTGTACAAGAAATGTGCTGCGAGGCCGCTGATGGCAAGAGGCATTTTCCGCGCCACGGCGGCGGCTCCGGGGAAAATCACTGCACCCGCGGGTCGGGCACGCGGGCGAGCGCCAGCACATCGACCCCGCTCGCCCCACCCGCGCGGAGGGCGGCGGCGCAGGCATTGGCGGTGGCGCCCGAGGTGAGAACGTCATCGATGAGCAGGACGCGCTGTCCGGCGATGCGCCCGGCGTGCCTCGGGCGAAGCGCGATGGCATCCGCCATTTCCACCGCCCGCTCGGCGGCGCCGAGATCGCCGAGCATGGCGGTGGCGCGCCGACGCAGCAGGGCATCGACCAGCACACGCCGGCCACCGAGGCGGCCCAGCGCGAAGGCGAGCAGCGCCGCCTGATTATAGCGGCGGGCGAGCAGGCGGGAGCGGTGCAGCGGCACCGGCACCAGGAGATCGGCGGCCTGGAGTAGATCACCCCCGGCGCGCGCCATGAAACGGGCGAGCGGGAGGGCGAGTTCGGTGCGATCGCCATGCTTGAACGGCAGGATCAGCCGCTTGGCCATCGCGTCATAGCGGAAGGCGGCGCGGGCACGGTCGAATTGCGGCGGATGGGCGCGGCAATGCGGGCAGAGCCCGTCGGCGCCGGAAAAGGCGATATGCACGAAGGGCGCGCCGCAGCGGACGCAACAGGGCGCGGTGATGAAGCTCACGCGCTGGAAACAGGCCGAACAGAACTGCCCGGGGGCTCCCACTGGGCGGTCACAGGTGAGGCAGAGCGGCGGCAGCAGAACGTCGAGCAGCCCGGTCGCGGCGCGGCGGAGCAGCCTTTCCGCATGCCGCGGGGGCAGCATTTCAGGCGGCGAGGCGCTCGCGGATCGCCGCTAGCGCTTGGTCGGCGCGGGCACCATCCGGGCCGCCGGCCTGTGCCATGTCCGCCCGCCCGCCGCCGCCCTTGCCGCCGACCGCGGCGCTGGCGGCGCGGGCCAGATCAACGGCGCTGAAACGGGCGGTGAGGTCGGCCGAGACGCCGACGACGATGTTTGCCTTGCCCTCGGCGGTCGAAACCAGCGCCACGATGCCGCTGCCGAGCTGTTTCTGGATGGCATCCGCCAGACCCTTGAGATCGCGGGCCGCGACATCGCCGAGATTGCGCGCGGCAAGGCGCACACCGCCGACATCCTCGATCGCCGCCTCGGCGGCGCCGGTCGCGAGTTTGCGCTGCAACTCGTTCACCTGGTTTTCGAGCCGCCGGCGCTCCTCCAGCAGGGCCGCGAGGCGGGCGGGCAAATCGGCGGGGTGGGCGCGTAGGAGGGCCGCCGCCTCGTTCAGCCGGCGCTCGTTTTCGGCGATGAAGGCGAGCGCCCCGGCCCCGGTCGCCGCCTCGATGCGGCGCAGCCCGGCGCCGACCGCGCTCTCGGCGGTGACGCGAAACAGCCCGATATCGCCGGTGCGCGCGACATGCGTGCCGCCGCACAGCTCGATCGACCAGGCGGGCTTGTTGCCGTCCGGGCCGCCCATCATCACGACGCGCACCTCCTCGCCGTATTTTTCGCCGAACAGCGCCATGGCGCCGAGCGCCACCGCCTCCTCGGGCGTCATCAGCCGGGTGGCAACCGCGCTGTTTTCACGAATACGGGCATTCACCTCGGCCTCGACCGCGGCGATGTCCTCGGCGCTCAGGGGGCGCGGGTGGCTGATGTCGAAGCGCAGCCGGTCAGGGGCGTTGAGGCTGCCTTTCTGCGTCACATGCGTCCCGAGCCGCCGACGCAGCGCCTCATGCAGGAGGTGCGTCGCGGAATGGGCGGCGCGGATGGCGCGGCGGCGGGGGTGATCGACCTCGGCCAGCACCGCGGCACCGACGCGCGCGGTGCCGGCCTCGATGCGGCCGAGATGGACTATGAGATCGCCGAGTTTTTTCTGCGTGTCGGTGATGGCAATGCGCAAGCCCTCGGCGCCGGTGATGGTGCCGGTATCGCCGAGCTGGCCGCCGCTTTCGCCATAAAACGGCGTCTGGTTGAGGATGACGGCGATCTCGCGTCCGGCGCCGGCGCGCTCGACCGGCTTGCCCTCGGCGATGAGGGCGAGGATCGTCGCTTCCGCGGTCTCGGTGGCGTAGCCGAGGAACTCGCTGGGGCCGGTCTGTTCCCTGGTCTCGAACCACACCCGCTCGGTCGCGGCTTCCCCTGATCCCGCCCAGGCGGCGCGCGCGCGCGCCCGCTGCGCCGCCATCGCAACCTCGAACCCCGCGAGATCGACGCTCCGCCCCTGTTCGCGGAGCGCGTCCTGGGTGAGATCGAGCGGGAAACCAAATGTGTCATAGAGGCGGAAGGCGACCTCGCCGGGCAGTCGGGTGCCCGAGCCGAGCTTTTCCGTCTCTTCGGCGAGGAGGTGGAGGCCGCGCTCGAGCATCAGCTTGAAGCGGGTCTCCTCCAGGTGCAGGGTCTCGGCGATCAGCGCCTCGGCGCGGCCGAGTTCGGGATAGGCAATGCCCATCTGGCGGATCAGCGCCGGCACGAGGCGATGGAGCAGCGGCGCCGGCGCGCCCATCAGATGCGCATGGCGCATGGCGCGGCGCATGATCCGGCGCAGCACATAGCCGCGCCCCTCGTTCGAGGGCAGCACGCCGTCGGCGATGAGGAAGGCTGAGCTGCGCAGATGATCGGCGACGACGCGGTGGCTGATTTTGTGCGCCCCGTCGGGCGCCTGGCCGGTGGCCTCGGCGCTGGCCAGGATCAGCGCGCGCAGCGTGTCGGTGTCGTAATTGTCGTGTTTGCCCTGGAGGATGGCGGCGAAGCGCTCAAGGCCCATGCCAGTATCGATCGAGGGGCGCGGCAGGGCGGTGCGGACGCCGGGCGGGCCCTCCTCGAACTGCATGAAGACAAGGTTCCAGATCTCGACGAAGCGATCGCCTTCGGCGTCCTCGCTGCCCGGCGGGCCGCCGGGAATCTCGGGGCCATGGTCGTAGAAAATCTCCGAACAGGGGCCGCAAGGGCCGGTATCGCCCATGCGCCAGAAATTATCGGCAGTCGCGATGCGGATGATGCGGGCCTCGGGTAGCCCGGCGATCTGGCGCCAGAGCCGCGCGGCATCCTCGTCCTCGGAATAGACGGTCACTAGCAGCCGCTCCGGTGGCAGCCCAAAATCGCGGGTAATCAGCGTCCAGGCAAGCTCGATCGCGACATCCTTGAAATAATCGCCGAAGCTGAAATTGCCCAGCATCTCGAAAAACGTATGATGGCGCGCGGTGTAACCGACATTATCGAGATCGTTGTGCTTGCCGCCGGCGCGGACGCATTTCTGCGCCGTGGTGGCGCGCTGATAGGGGCGGGTTTCCTGGCCGGTGAAAACGTTCTTGAACTGCACCATGCCGCTATTGGTGAACAAGAGGCTCGGGTCGTTACGCGGCACCAAGGGCGAGCTTGCCACCACCTGATGGCCATTCTGGGCAAAGAAATCGAGGAAGGCGGCACGGATATCGTTGCTGCTGGCCATTGCGCGTGGAGCACCCTTCGATCAACGAAACCCAGCCATTACCGCGTCCGGCCCGGCCTGTCACCTGAGCGTGTCCGAGGCGTGGCCTGGCCCTAGGCTTCCGCGCGAAAGGCGTCGGTGATCCGGCGGATCTCGCCCTGGGCGCTAACCACCACGACATCGAAGCGCACCCCGTTCTGGCCCCAGTCGGGGTGTTCGCCGAGCAGGATTGCGGCGGCGGCAAGCAGGCGGCGTTGTTGGCGTGGGGTGATGGCGGCGGCGGCGGCGGCGAGGCTGGGGCGGGATTTTACCTCGATAAAGGCAAGCAGGCCGGCGCGTTCGGCGGCGAGGTCGATTTCGCCCGCCGCGGTGCGCAGCCGACGTCCGAGGATGGTCCAGCCGGCGGCGCTGAGCGCCGCTTCGGCGAGCGCCTCGGCGGCGCGGCCGCGCCGTTCGGCGGAGAGGCCCCGCGCGGCCCGTCGCGGCGCGGGGCTGTTCATCGCGCGAGCCGCGCGGGGCCATTCATCGCGCGAGCCGCGCGGGGCCATTCATCGCGCGAGCCGCGCGGGGCCATTCATCGCGCGAGCGGTTCGGCCGGGTTCGTCGCGGTCTCGCCGCCATCGGCGAATTCCCGGGCGAGCGAGAGGCCGATTCCGAGCAGTACGGGGCCCAGAAAAACGCCGAGCAGGCCGAAGCCGAGGGCGCCGCCGATAACCCCGAGCACGGTCGGCAGAAACGGCAGGCGGGCGCCGCGGGCAATGAAATAGGGCCGGATGACGTGGTCCGGTCCGGTCACCACGATGAGGCCGTAGAGCGCGAGAAATATCGCCCGTCCGGTCGCCCCGGTGCCGAGCAGCCAGAGCATGGCGGGAACCCAGACCAGCGGTGCGCCGATCGGCAGCATGGCGAGAAATCCCGCGACCAGCCCGAGCAGCGGCGCGCGCGGCACATTGGCCAGCCATAACCCGCCGAAGGTGAGTAGGCCCTGGATCACGGCATTGCCGAGAATGCCATAGACCGTGCCGCGTACCGTCTGCCCGATCACCTGGCCCAAACGCCCGGCCTGGCGCCCGGCGACGCGGCGGAGCAGCCGGGTGAGCCAGCCGCCGATCCACTCGCCATGGTAATAAAAGAAAAAACTGATGAAAAGGGCGAAACCGAAATCGACCACGCCATGCGCGACATCGAGCAGGGCGCGCACGCCGGCCTCGATCATCATGCCGAAATAGGGCCGGAAAAACGCCACCATGGCGTTGATATCGGCGGCCCAGCCGTTCCAGAGATCGCTCAGCGCGCCGCCGGCCAGCGGCACGGTTTCGAGCCAGGCGGGGGCGGCGGGCAGCCCGTCCTGCAACGCGAGTTGGATGGCGAGGCGGAGATGGTTGACATCCTTGGTCCCGCCGCGCACGGCGATGGCGATCGGCAGCAGCACCAGCACGGTCGCGACCAGCACCATGATCAACGCCGCCAGCGCGCGCGGCAGGCCGGCGCGGCGCAGCCGCTGGAACAGCGGCCAGCTCGCGAACACCAGGATCGCCGCCCAGAGGATCGCCGAGAAGAAAGGGTAGAGTACATAGATGCAGCCCAGCACGAGCACCCCGAGCAACAGCAGCATCAACATCCGTTCGGCCATGCTTCTCCTTCCCGGCCGGGGTTTCCTTCTCGCCCCCGGCGGCAAAACGATCATATCGACGCTTGGCGGAGCCAACGCAATCGCCGTCCTGTGCGCCGGGCGCGGCGAGCCCCCTCTGGCAAACCGCGGCGGTTGCGGCTAGCCTTGCCTCTATTGCCATGGTCTCGCGGCGACGCGATATTGCCGCGCGAGAGGGTCGGGAGGAACGGGATGCCGCGGTTCTGCGCCAATCTGTCGATGATGTTCAACGAAGTGGGGTTTCTCGACCGCTTCGCCGCCGCCGCCGCCGCCGGCTTCACCGCCGTTGAGTTCTTGTTTCCCTATGAACATCCGCCGGCGGTATTGCGTCAGAAGCTCGACGCCAATGGCCTCACCCAGGTGCTGTTCAACGCTCCCCCTGGGGACTGGTCGGCGGGCGAGCGCGGGCTCGCCTGCCTGCCCGGGCGCCAGCAGGAATTCCGCGACGGCTTCCAGAAGGCGCTCGACTATGCCGATGCGCTGGGCTGCAAGCAGGTGCACTGCATGGCCGGCCTGATGCCGGCCGGGGTCTCGCCGCTGACGCTCTCCAGTCTCTACGCCGCCAATCTCGCCTGGGCCGCCGAGCAGGCGCAGAGAGCGGGGGTGATGCTGGTGATCGAGCCGATCAACCACCGCGACATGCCGGGCTATTTCCTCAACACCACCGAACAGGGCGCGGCGGTGATCGAGGCGATCGGGCGCGAGCGGCTGGGTTTGCAGTTCGATCTCTATCACTGCCAGATCAGCGAGGGCGATCTCACCCGGCGGATGGCGCGGCTGCTGCCGCTGATCCGCCACATGCAGATCGCCGATGTGCCCGACCGGCATGAGCCGGGCAGCGGCGAGATCGGCTGGGAGTATGTCTTCGCGCGCATCGATGCGCTCGGCTATGGCGGCTGGGTGGGCTGCGAGTATCGCCCGGCGGGCGACACCGTGGCCGGGCTCGCCTGGCGCCAGCGCTTTCATGTCTGAAACCGGGGAGAAAGACTTCATGCGGATCGGGTTCATCGGGCTGGGCATCATGGGGCGCCCGATGGCGCTCAACATCAAGAAAGCCGGCCATCATCTGGTGGTGCCCGAGCGCGCCAGCCTGACCAGCGAGTTCCGCGCGGCGGCCGAGGTTGTGGCCGATGCCGCCGCGGTCGCGCGGGGCGCCGAGGTGATCGTTCTGATGGTGCCGGACACACCTGATGTCGAGACGGCACTGTTCGGCGCGGGCGGGGTCGCCGAGGGGTTGAGCGCCGGCAAGCTGGTCATCGACATGTCCTCGATCGATCCGATCGCTACCAAGGATTTTGCCGCGCGGATCGAGAAGCGGGGCTGCCAGTATCTCGACGCCCCGGTCTCGGGCGGCGAGGTGGGGGCCCGGCAGGCGAGCCTCACCATCATGGTCGGCGGGCCGGCGGCGGCTTTCGCGCGGGCCAAGCCGCTGTTCGAGGTCATGGGCAAGAACATCACCCATGTCGGGGAGATGAACGGCGCCGGACAAACCTGCAAGGTCGCCAACCAGATCATCGTCGCGCTCAATATCGAGGCGGTGGCCGAGGCCCTGCTGTTCGCCGCGCGCGCCGGCGCCGATCCGGCCCGGGTGCGCGACGCGCTAATGGGCGGGTTCGCCTCCTCGCGGGTGCTCGAGGTGCATGGCCAGCGCATGCTCGATCACGCCTTCACCCCCGGCTTTCGCGTCCGGCTGCACCAGAAGGATCTCAACCTGGCGCTGACGGCGGCGCGCCAGCTCGGGCTCGCGCTGCCCAATACCGCGATTGCGCAACAGATGTTCTCGGCGGTGGTGGCGCAAGGGGGCGCGGATCGTGACCACGCGGCGCTCCTCGAGGCACTGGAGGCGCTGGCCGCGCATAAGATCGGCAAAACCCCCTGAAAATTTGAAAAAACCGGCGCTCATGCCAGGAAAATCAAGCGTTTCAGGGGCCGTTCTGGCATGAATCCAGTTTCTTTGCACGCCGCGGCGTGCCCTGAAAAAAACCGCGCCGATATGAAATTAAGCCCATGACTCCGATTCCGAGACGTGCCATAATGAGATTGCTGGATTATGAACGAATGGCGTTGAAAGAGTCGACGCAAGAGGGATTTTGCCCATGCGTTTTACCGAGATCGGTCAGCAATTGCGTGCGTATCGGATGGAATCGGGGCTGCGCGCCGAAGAGATCGCCGCGCGCCTCGGCGTGTCGCGCGCCGCGCTCTATCGCTATGAAAAAGGCGAGGTCATCAAGCTCGACACCATCCAACGCCTTGCCGAACTGCTCAAGATCTCGCCGCTTTCGCTGCTTGGTATCGGCGTCGAATACTATAACCGCCCGGCCGGGTATTTCGAGCGTGTCCGTCAGATCGAGGAGACCGCCGACCAGATCCTTCTGGTCAATCAGCCCTTCTGTTTTCTGACCACCTCCGCCGCCTATGACGCGGCGCTCGCGGAGGCGTTCCAGGAAACCGTCGAGCAGGCGGGGGTCGATCGCGCCGCGCACAAGGCCGCCGTCGATCAGGTGCTGGGCCTTCTGGCGGCGCGCAAGAAGAGCTATCAGGCGCGGCGGCCGGGCATCATCGCGATGGTCTCGAGTTCTCTGGTGCGGCATTTCCTGGAGACCGGGGTGGCCGGCGGCTTGCCGATTTCGGAGCGGCTGCGCCAGGCTTGCCGTGAGGTCGCGGCTTCCGAGGTCGAGAACATGGCCGGGCTGATGGAAACCGAGCCGATGGGCCTGCAATTTGGTCTGCTGCAATCGGGCGAGCCGAGCGGCACCTTCGAAATCCTGCGCGCCCGCGACCGCGCCAGCCTTGCCATCAACCCTTTCCCCCCGAATACCGCGCCCAACGCCCAGCCCGGCGTCGCGCTGGTCACCAGTGCCGATGAGGCGGTCGCGGCGCATCAGCGGGTTGCCGAGGCCAATTGGCGCGATATCCTGAAAGGTGCCCATGCCGCGGCCAAGCTCCGCGAACTGATCGCCCTGTCGCGGGCAGCCGCCTGATCGCGCGGGCGGCGGTTCAGTCCGGCGTGGTTTCGGGGCTCTTGCCCGCGCAGCGCGCCGCCGCCCGGTGCGCGACACCTTCCATATAGGCGATCAGCGCATCCGCCGCCGCCGCGGCCTTGTCCGCCGCCCCCTCCGCCACCGCGCGCGCGACTTCGGCGTGGAGCCGTGCCGCCAGCGCTAGATCAGCCGCTTCGCGGAAGTGGCGATACCAGAAACGCCGCGCGAGGCCGTTCATCAGGGTCATCGCGCGGGCGGCGAATTCGTTGCGCGCCGCCGCCAAAAGCAGCAGATTGAAGGCGCGGTCGAGGCGCATGAAGCCGGTATCGTCGTCCGCCGCCGCCGCGCGCTCCATGCCGGCGGCGATCTCGGCGAATCGGTGGCTTTGTTCAGCATCGGCGCGCTCTGCGGCGGCGTGGGCGAGCAGGCGCTCGAGGGCGCGGCGGGCTTCGAGCAGGCGAAGCTGCGCTGCGGCATCGATCAGCGTCACCCGGATGCCGCGGCGCGGCAGGATCTCGACCAGCCCCTCGCGGGCGAGACGCTGGAGCGCCTCGCGGATCGGCGTGCGCCCGAGGCCGAAACGCCGGCTGAGCACCGCCTCCGACACCGCCGCCCCCGGCGGCAGCCGCAGCAGGGCGATTTCCTCCTCCAGCTCGCGATAGGCACGCTCGGTGAGCGAGCGCGCGGGTGGCGGTGGATCGCTCCCTGGCTCCGGCGCGGGATCGCTCATGGCGCGTTCAAAACCCGAACATATGATCGAGCGAGAAG
This sequence comes from Pseudomonadota bacterium, assembly GCA_021801255.1. Classification (GTDB taxonomy): domain Bacteria; phylum Pseudomonadota; class Alphaproteobacteria; order Acetobacterales; family Acetobacteraceae; genus Acidibrevibacterium. The sequence continues at coordinate 17,225 of JAJYYH010000062.1, read as the reverse complement.
CCGCCCCGCTCATCCGTCAGCCCGTGATAGCCGAAGAGGCGGCAGGTGGTATCGCGCACCAGGACATAGCCGCAGGACCCGGCGCGGGCGAGGTCTTGGGCGCTGAACAGGCGATGCGGCCACACCAGCGCTGAGCCGGAACAGGCGATGGTGAGCGGCGCCTCGGCGATCTGGCGTCCCTCGCCATCATGCAATTCGAGGCGAGTGGCTGAGCGGGGATGCCAGGGCGCCGAGGCGGGGTAGATCAGGCAGGTAAAACTCCGCCGCCCGCCCTCGCCGAGGCGCAAGAAGAGCCGCGTCGAGAGGCCGGGCGGCGGGCCGTTATAGGATTGCGGCTCGTCCCGGTAGGTCATCAGCGTGTTGAATATATGCGCCCCGAAACTCGATTCCGCCTCGTGGCCCGACGCCCGGTCGGCGTAGCGGAAGAGCGCATGCAGCCAGCCATTCCCCTCGCCGCCGGCGCGGAAATCATAGACCAGCTCGCCATGCCCGCCCTCGGGCAGGGCGTCGGGGGCGAGGATGGTATCGAGATCGAGAGCCAGCGCGTGGTCGCGTCGGAGGCGGCCAAGGAAGTGGCTTCCCGCCGGGTGGCCCGCGGGGTCGAAGAGATCGAGGCGGAGCGGCAGATCGGCCTCTGTCGTTGCCATCGGCGTCGGCTGCACGATGCTGGTATAGCGTTGCCGCGGCAGGATCGGGAAGGGCAGCAGGTAGCCGCGGCCCAGGGGCGCGGGAAGGGTGGGCAAAGCGGGGTCGGGGGCGAGATCGGCGCGCTCGACATTGACATGGGCGATGCGCGTGCGTCCGTCTCGCACCACCTCATAGCGCGGCCGCACGACATGGCGCCCGGCACGGATTTCGATCTGGGCCGGCCAGGAGATCCCGGGCAGCAAGGTCGCGACATCGAGCGCGCGCGTGGCAAAAGGCGGGATCTCCTGCTCCAGCGCGACCGGCGCCTCGGCGCCCATGCGGTCGAGCGCGATGGCGCCGGGAGGGATCGGCACGGCATGGCTGTTCTGGAGCCAGAGGATCACCCGCTCATCCGGGCGCGGCGCCGGCAGGCCGGCATAGCGCTCGGACGGCCAGGCGTTGGCGTCATGGGTACAAGAAAGGCTCGACCCGCCCGCGCTGGCGAAGCTGTCGAGCGCGTATTTCACCACGTCGTGCCCGGCGGCGCCGATGACATGGAGAAAAATCTGCCCGGTGAAGGGGGGCAGATCGAAGCGCCGGCGCAGCTCGCGGCTGTCGAGGGCAAAACCCGCGACCCCTCGGGGGAGTTTTTCCTCCCAGGTCGCGAGCGTCTTGCCCGACCCGTCATAGAGGCGAAGCCAGAGCCGCACGTCCCCCGCGCCATAGCCGGCCCAGTAATTGGCCGTCACAAGCCGGGTGGAAAGTCCATCCTCATCGCGGAAAAAAACGAAATTGGTGGCGAAATTGCGCTGCTCGAGATAGCGCGTCTTCTCACTTAGCAACGCCGCAGGCAGGCGGATGGTATCGAGCGAAAGGGCCTCGGCGCCGGGCGGCAGAACCGGCGCGAGGCGGGATTTGCTGCGCTCGGCACCGAAGGTCGCGATCAACACCCGCCGCGCCGCGCTGCGTGGCAGGTCGGTGAGCGGCCGGGCGAGCAGGCCGGCCCGTTCGCTCCCGATCTCGCGGACATCCTGGACATAGAGTTCGGCGGGCGTGGCAAGCCCCGGGCAGAGCGCGAAAAGCGCGGGCGCGATGCCATCGGGATCGAACAGCGCCCATGGGCCCGCAGCCGCGAGTTCCGCCGCGAGCCCGCGCGCGGCCTCCGCCGCGAGCGGATGGGAGAGCGCCTTATAAAGTACATTGCCGCCCTGGCGCTGATCAAAGGTCTCGATCGCTAGCATGAACCCCTCTCGCCTGATCCCACGCTCAATAGCCCAAGTGACGGCGGAGCATGGCCGCCGCCGCCTCAGTATCATCTAAGGAAGAAACCGGCCAGAGATCGAGCCGGCCGCGAAATTCCCGCACCCTGCCCATCCCGATCAGCCCCGCGGTGAACTGGCGCTGCCGGCGTGAACGTCCGGGCAGGCGCGCGATCAGCACGGGGGCCGCGGTTGCGACCGCTTCCGAGATCATCGAGACACTGTCCTCGCTGACGATGATGGCGTCGGCAAGCGCCAGCAGCCCGAAATAGGGATTTTCCCCCGCGCCATCCCAGAGATAGGCGCCACGCGGGGCGAGCGCCGTGGCCAGCGCGGTTTGCACCTCCGGCGCGGTGCGTCGCGAGGGGGTAACGGCCAGGCCGACGCGATCGGCTGCCATCAAGCCGCCAAGCTGGGCGGCGAGTGCTTCGGCCTCGGCAGCGCCGAAGCGATAGCGGCCATTCGCGCCGCCGATCAGCACGGCCACCAGCGGACGCGGCAGATGCGCGAGACGGGGGCGCCAGATCTCGGCCGCCGCGGCGAGCCGCGCGGGGGTGGCGCGGTGGAGCGCGGTGCGGGTGACGATGACATTGGGTCCGGTGAGCCCATCATGCGGGCCGACGAGCACGAAATCGAAGCGGGTGGGGTCCATGCGCGGATGCTGGATCTGCACCGCGCGCACGCCCTGGCGGCGCAGCGCGGCGCCGACCGCGGCCGCGACCCCGCCGCAGCCGATCACGATCTCGGGCAGGGGCGGGTCCACCGCGGGCGCCACCGCGCTGAGCGGCGCCGGCCATAGGCGGGCGGCGAAATAGCGCCAGGGCGCGCGGGGGGTGAGCAGGCGATGTTCGGGCATGAGCCCCGCCGCCTCGGCGAGACCGAGCGCCTGCGCCTGCAGGCCGGCAAGCGGCGCGGTGACGATCCAGGATGAGGGCGGCATGGGCGCGATGTGCCCGGCGCGGCCCGCCCGGTCAACCGGCTTGCCCGGCTTCTCGGCAGATGCTACCGCCGCCTGGACGTTTCCCGCCGCGCGCCGTCGCATTGGGGCGCGGATCACCGAGGAGCCGGGCCGGCAGGATGGCAGGAAAGGTTTTTCGCCGCGGGTTTTTCGTGCTGGCGTTGCTGGGGTGCGGGATGGTGCAAGCGCGCGCGGCAAGCGATCCACCGCCGCCCGAAGCGGGCAAGGGCAGCGTCACCGGCCTGCCCTTGCCACGCTTCGCCGCGCTCCGCTCCGACGACGTCAATCTCCGCGCCGGGCCGGGCACGCGCTATCCGATTGACTGGGTCTATAGGCGACGCAACCTGCCGGTCGAGATCGTGCGCGAGTTCGATGTCTGGCGGCTGGTGCGCGATGCCGAAGGTACCGAGGGCTGGGTGCATCAGGCGACGCTCACCGGGCGGCGGAGTTTTCTTGTTATCGGGACCGAACACCGCCTTCGCGCGGCACCCGACGACACTGCCGCCGCCATCGCCCGCCTCGCCCCCGGCGTGGTCGGGCGGCTGCTCCATTGCGCGGCGAATTCCCCGTGGTGCGAGGCGCAGGTCAAGGGCTATCATGGTTTTCTCAGGCGTGAGGATTTCTGGGGTAGTTTTCCGGGGGAGGCGGTGAATTGAGCGCAGCAGAGCCGGGTGAGAGCACGCCGCGGGCGCACCACGATCTCGGCGGTGTGCCGAAATTTCTTTGCGAGGCGGTCGATACCGCGCCGCATGCCTTGAGCGATTTCGACCGTCGGGTCGATGCGCTGCGCCAGATTCTCGGCGCCGCCGGGATCATGCGGGTCGATGAGTTGCGGCGGGGGATCGAGGCCATCCCCGAGGCGACCTATCACCGGCTCTCCTATTACGAACGCTGGGCGCGCTCGATCACCGATACCCTGCTGCGCAAGGGGGTGATCACGGAAGCCGAACTCACGGCCGCGCTGGAGCGCCTGGCGTGACGCCGCTGGCCCCCGGCGCGCGCGTCCGCGTGCGCGATGACTGGCCCGAGACGCGCGGGCCGGCGCATATCCGCACGCCGCATTATGTGCGCGGGCGCGAAGGGGTGGTGGTGCGCCATCTCGGCGATTTTCCCAATCCCGAGGACCTCGCCTTCGCTCGCGAGGCCGCCATTTTGCCGCTTTATCACGTGCGCTTCGCGCCGCGCCACATCTGGCCTTCCGGCGTCAGTGCCGATGGCCTGCTGGTGGAGCTTTTTGGCCCCTGGCTGGAGGCACAGCGGTGAGCGCGCTTCTCGAACGCGATCCGCGCCGTTTGTTCGCCGCCGTGCTCAGCCTGCTCGAAGCCAAGGGCATGCTGAGCGAGGCCGATCTCGCCGAACGCATCGCGCTGACCGATGCCGCGACCCCCGGCCAGGGCGCGCGGATGGTGGCGCGAGCCTGGGTCGATCCCACCTACCGCGCGCTCATGCTGGCCGATGGCACGCGGGCGGCGGAAGCGCTCGGCATTCCGATGCGCGGCGCCCCCCCGCTTGGCGTGCTGGAGAATAGGCCGGGGCTGCACCACCTCGTCGTCTGCACGCTCTGTAGCTGCTATCCCCGCGCGGTGCTCGGCTATCCGCCGTTCTGGTTCAAGTCCGCGGCCTATCGGGCGCGCGCGGTGCGCGATCCGCGCGGCTTGATCGCCGAATGGGGCACGGTTCTGCCCGCAGGAACCGAGATCGTGGTGGTCGATTCGACCGCCGATTACCGCTGGATGGTGCTGCCCCTGCGCCCGGCGGGAAGCGAGGGGCTCGACGAGGCGGCGCTCACGGCGCTGGTGCGGGAAGGCGACATGATCGGTGTCACCGTGCCCGCCTTTGGCCGGTAGGCGCGCCGTCGTTTGATCGCGGGGCTGAGCGGCTTTCGGGCTGGTCGAGAACTTATCGCAACAAAATAACCCAAGGGCGCCGTCCGCTTCTTCCCATTGCGAGAAGCTGGGGCAGGCTGTCCCAGACCCGCTTCATGGCAAGGATTGCAAAAATCTGCCTTTGCTGGCGGTCGGGGGCATTTTGCCGCTGCCTACGGCGTGGTGGCGAGGCGCGGGCGGGTTGATCAACTATTAAGCGTGTTATATTAAATTTATACAAAACGGCAGAATACACTTGCCTCGCTGAATTTGTTTTAATAATGTGTTAATAGGATTTTTGGACGATCTGAAAGCGGCAAATCGTTGCCGATGCGTGTGGACAGTGCGGTCATAAAATCGGCCACGGACGCCGGGCCGACAAAGGGGATGGCTCGTTACAAAAGTCTGTTTTTTGGTTCAAAACACGAGAAATGAGGAGAGGACAATGAAGTATGTCACGGCGAGCCTCTGGGCGGGCGCTCTCGCGCTCGGCTTCTCCGGCGTCGCCCATGCCGGAATGCAGAACGGACCGTTCGATTTCACGGTATGGAGCGGCGAATACCAGAACGGCGTCACCGACATCGCCAACCTCGCGAGCATGCCGACGATTACCCCGACCGCGACCTTCACCTATACCGGCCCGATCGATTTCGTGAATAATCTTCACGCCACGTCCACCAACAACAACAATTCCGCCGGCCAGTTTTTCGGCACGCTCGCCAATAATATTACCAATTTTTCCAGCCCGAACAGCGCCTATACCTCGCTCGCGGCGTTCCTGTCCGGCGATCAGCTCAGCACCGCCGGTGAGACTGGCAGCGCCTTGAACACCTATATGCGGATCACCGGCGTCTATACCTCGACGCCGGGCGAAACCGTCACCGTCTCGCATGACGATGGCGCCTCGCTCTATGTCGGCAGCACGACGGTCATTTCGAGCGCGGCGCCGACCGCGGAAGTGCCGACCACCGGCATCCTGCCGACGGCGAGCAGCCCGACGGACTTCACGCTGATCTATGTCGAGTCGAACGGGGCGCCAGCCGATCTCGTGATGACCGTGCCCGAGCCCGCCGAATTCCTGTTGTTCGGCTCGGCGCTGGCTTTGCTCGGCCTGACGCTCCGGGGACGCCGCGCCGGCCAGAAGGCCGTCTGAGACGCGGCTCAGCCAGGCAGCCTCCCCCGCCTGCGGCAAGCCGCCCGCCTCCATGGCGGGCGGCATTGCGTTTTGGTATGCCCACCGGAAGGGGCGCATAGCGGGAGATGCGCAGAAGAGGCTTTTCCCGCGCCCCCGGATTCCGATATCCTAGGGTGAGAGCTGGGCGACGTGCGGAGCAGAGGGTTCCGGGCGTCGCGTTCCAGCCGTATAATGGCTCGGCCAGGACAGGGCTGAGGCAAGATCGGGCCCAGGTAAGCGGTGATGAGCGATAACGACAAGCGTGGCGGCAACCCAGAAGGGCCGGCGACCGGCGTAGTGGTTCGGGCGCGCCCGAAAACCCGTAAGCCGACGATGTACAAGGTCTTGATGCTCAACGACGATTATACGCCGATGGAGTTTGTCGTGCATGTGCTCGAACGGTTTTTCCAGAAAAACCGCGAAGAGGCGACGCGCATCATGCTCCATGTCCACCGCCGCGGTGTTGGCGTTTGCGGCGTCTATACCTACGAGGTGGCCGAGACCAAAGTGACACAGGTGATGGACCTGGCGCGCCAGAACCAGCACCCGCTGCAATGTACCATCGAGAAGGAGTGATCCCGCGATCACCGGCGGCCCTGGTCATCATCACGAAATATTTTCCTGGCCATATTCCCTACCGCACTGCATCGTGCGAGCCTAGATAACCTAAGGGATCAGCGCGCCCGGTGGGCGCGGATCAAGCGAAGGAGCGTTGGCCGATATGCTTTCCCGAAATCTCGAACAGACGCTCCACCGCGCGCTCTCTTTTGCCAATGAGCGGCGGCATGAATACGCCACCTTGGAACACCTGCTGCTCGGCCTCGCCGATGATCAGGACGCGGCGACGGTATTGCGCGCCTGCGGCGTCGATCTCGACAAACTGCGCGCCGACCTGCTGGAATTCCTCGACAAGGATCTCTCCGGTCTGGTCACCGAGCGCAGCGGCGACCCTAAGCCCACCGCCGGCTTCCAGCGCGTGGTCCAGCGCGCCGCGATCCATGTCCAGTCGTCGGGGCGCGACGAGGTGACGGGCGCCAATGTGCTGGTGGCCCTCTTCAGCGAGCGCGAGAGCCACGCCGTCTATTTCCTGCAGCTGCAGGACATGACGCGGCTGGACGCGGTCAATTTCATCAGCCACGGCATCGCCAAGGCGCCCGGCCGCTCGGCGCCGCGTCCGGTGCAGGGTGCGCCCGGCGGCGAGGGCCACGGCGAGACCGAGCGCGAGGAAAAACACGCCAAGCGTGGCCAGGACGCGCTCTCCAATTACTGTGTCAACCTCAACAAGAAGGCGCTCGCCGGCAAGATCGACCCGTTGATCGGCCGCGAGACCGAGATCGAGCGCACCATCCAGATCCTCTGTCGGCGGACCAAGAACAACCCGCTCTATGTCGGCGATCCCGGCGTTGGCAAGACCGCGATCGCCGAAGGATTGGCCAAGCGCATCGTCGAGGGCGACGTGCCCGAAGTGCTGGCCAAGGCCACGATCTACGCCCTCGACATGGGCTCCCTGCTCGCCGGCACGCGCTACCGCGGTGATTTCGAGGAGCGGCTCAAGGCGGTCGTCAACGAGCTTGAAAATCTGCCGGGCGCGATTTTGTTCATCGATGAAATCCACACCGTGATCGGCGCCGGCGCGACCTCGGGGGGCGCGATGGACGCCTCCAACCTGCTCAAGCCCGCGCTCGCCTCGGGCACGCTGCGCTGCATCGGCAGCACCACCTATAAGGAATTCCGCAACTATTTTGAAAAAGACCGCGCCCTGGTGCGGCGCTTCCAGAAAATCGACGTGAACGAGCCGAATATCGAGGATACGGTGAAAATCCTCCGTGGCCTCAAGGCGAATTACGAGAAGCACCACAAGGTGCGCTACACCGACGAGGCGATCCGTGCCGCCGTCGAATTGGCGTCGAAATATATCAACGACCGCAAGCTGCCGGATAAGGCGATCGATGTCATCGACGAGGCCGGCGCCTCGCGCATGCTGCTGCCCGAAAACAAGCGGCGCAAGACCGTGACGCTCCGCGATGTCGAGGAGATCGTCGCCAAAATCGCCCGCATCCCGCCGAAATCGGTCTCCACCGATGACAAGGAGACGCTGCGCAATCTCGAGCGCGACCTCAAGGCGATGGTGTTCGGCCAGGATCGCGCGATCGAGGCGCTCGCGGCGGCGATCAAGCTCTCGCGCGCGGGCTTGCGTGAAGCCGAGAAGCCGATCGGCAATTATCTCTTCAGCGGCCCGACCGGGGTCGGCAAGACCGAGGTCGCCCGCCAGCTCGCCGCGACCTTGGGGATCGAGCTGATCCGCTTCGACATGAGCGAATACATGGAGCGGCACTCGGTCTCGCGGCTGATCGGCGCACCCCCCGGCTATGTCGGTTTCGATCAGGGGGGGCTTTTGACCGACGCGATCGACCAGCACCCGCACGCCGTGCTGCTGCTCGATGAGATCGAGAAGGCGCATCCCGATCTCTTCAACATCCTTTTGCAGGTCATGGACCACGGCAAGCTTACCGACCATAACGGCAAACTGGTTGATTTTCGCAACATCATCCTGATCATGACGACCAATGCCGGGGCCTCGGATCTGGCCCGCGCGGCGATCGGCTTCGGCCGCGAGGTTCGCGTGGGCGAGGACGAGGAGGCGATCAAGCGGCTCTTCACCCCGGAATTCCGCAACCGGCTCGACGCCACCATCACCTTCGCTGCCTTGACCCCGGAGATCGTCGCCCGCGTCGTCGAAAAATTCGTCATGCAGCTCGAAGCCCAGCTCGCCGACCGCAACGTCACCATCCAGCTTTCCTCGGCGGCCAAGGAATGGCTCGCCGAGCGCGGCTATGACCCGCTCTATGGCGCGCGCCCGCTCGCCCGCGTGATCCAGGAATACATCAAGAAACCGCTCGCCGAGGAATTGCTGTTTGGCCGGCTGGCCAAGGGCGGCGCCGTGAAAGTGGCACTCAAGGACGGCGCGCTCGATTTCGAGTTCATCGAGGCAAGCCCGCCGGCGCTGCCCGGCCCCGATGGCGAGGACGGCATCGAACGCGAATCCGAAATCGCCCGCTAAGGCTGTGTAATTATCAGACCAGGGGCTTGCCCCTGGACCTCAGCAAAGGCGGAGCCTTTGCAATCCTCTCCGGGATGCGGGTCTGGGGCAGCGCCCTGGTCTTGTTTTAACGCGATAGCTTCTCCACGAGCCCCAATCCTCCGAGCCGGAAAGTCAATCGGACTCGGAAAAGTCTGCCCTCTGAAACATTGCGTTTTTCCGATCGATTTCCGGGCGCGCGGGCATTTTTTTAACTCTCGGGGGCGCGCCGCACGCCCTCGCCGCAATGATCGGTGCCGTGGGTGGCGCGCCAATGGGTTCGCACCACCGATTGGTACTCCGCCCGCGGCGCGTGGCGGATGCAGAATCCGGCGGCGCGCCACCACGTCATGGGCAGATCGCCGCGGCGCTCGGGAAACAGGCCCTGCTCGGGGTTGAAGCGGAACCAGAAGGCGCAGTCGGCGCAGCGCACCTGCACCGGCGCTTCCGGATCGGCCGCCGCGATCGCCTCGGCGCAGCGATTGAGAGCGAGGGTCTCCGGCCAATAGCCGGTATCATCGACATGCTGGCTCGGCGGCGGGGCATAGCGCCGGCAGGTGCCGCTTTGTTCGCCAAAAGCGGACCAGAACACGCAGCGATTGCAATTGATCGTCGGCGCGGGCATCGAAGGCGGGTTCGGCATGTCGAAAACCTCCTCGCCCCGAAGAGCGTGCGCTCATGAGAATGGGCGCTCACGCGGCAAGATTCCAGCCGGGCAGGGGTATTGCGCCGAAGACTGGCGCCACGCCCGGCAGCTTTCCCGCGCGGCCGCGCGCCGGCTGAGTGTCAGATGGGTTTGAGCTTGGTGGCGGCGGCCTTGCCGCGTTCCATGGTGATTTCGTAGGAGACCTTCTGCCCGTCATTGAGACCGGTCAGTCCGGCTTCCTGCACCGCGGTGATGTGCACGAAGACATCCTTGCCGCCATCTTGCGGCATGATGAAACCATAACCCTTGGTTGCGTTGAACCATTTCACGGTACCTGTCGGCATCCGATTTACCTCCCTTGGACACGCGCAAAAACCCCCGCTTGCGCGGCGCAGGCGGGGAAACGAGACAACACGTCGTCTTGTGCAAAGACCGCTAAACCACGCGCCCGGCGAGACGACGGCAAAGCACCGAGCGGGGCGGGTTTACCCACCCCGCTCGGATATCCGTTCTCCTGACGGCAGAACAGCATCCGCCTGCGGCCACGTTTGGGATACGTCAGGCAACCCGCAGGTTTGTTGCCGCTGCCTTGCCGCGCTCCATCACCACCTCATAGGTGACTTTCTGGCCCTCATTGAGGCCGCGCAGACCGGCCGCCTGGACGGCCGTGATATGCACGAACACATCCTTGCCGCCATCCTGCGGCACGATGAAGCCGAAGCCCTTGGTCGCGTTGAACCATTTAACAGTACCGACAGCCATCTCTCTATCACTCTCCGTCTGAGGCACCGCGCAACAGCGCGCGATGCGAGACAACCGGGCCGACTGGTCGTCTTGAAGCCACCCCATGGACGGAAGCGCAGCAAGATAAGCCAAACGTCGATTGCAGGCGGTAATGACGCAGAAACCCGCCGCGTTGTCAATGACGATCCGCGTCGTCCACAGGGGTAATATGCCCGGGGCGCCGCCCCATCTCGCATGGCGCCTACATCTGCCCCGGTAGCCAAGTGGAAATGGCGGGAAAGGCGATGAGCAGCAACAGGCGCAGGATATCGGTGATCACGAAGGGGATGACGCCGGCGAAGATCGTGCTGAGGCGCACATCGCCGATCACGCTTTTGATGACAAACACGTTCATCCCGACCGGCGGGTGGATGAGGCCAAGTTCCACGGTCATGACGATGGTCACCCCGAACCAGATGGGGTCGAAGCCGAGCGCAGTGATCAGGGGAAACACTATTGGGATGGTGAGGATGACCATCGCCATCGCGTCCATCACTGAGCCCAGGCCGAGATAGATCAGCATGATCAGCGCCAGGATGCCGTAGCGCCCAAGCCCGAGCCCGGCCAAGCCCGCCGTCAGATGCTGCGGCGCTTGCGTCACGGTGAGGAAATAGCTGAATAACAGCGCGCCGATCAGGATGGTGAAGATCGCTGCACTGGTGCGAACCGCGTGCACCAGGCACAGCATCAATTGCGGCGGCGAGAGCCGGCGCCGGATGAGGGCGATCAGAAATGCGCCCCCGGCGCCCATGCTCGCCGCCTCGGTTGCGGTGAACATCCCGCCATAGAGTCCGCCGATCACAAATAGGAAGAGTAAACCGATCGCCCAGACGCCCTTGAGCGCGCGCCCCCGCTCGGCCCAGGAGGCCTGCGGCGCGGTGGGAAGAAATCCGGGGCGGAGCAGGCCGATCAGCGTTATCGTCCCGAGATACACCGCCACCGCCAGAAGCCCCGGCAGGACGCCCGCGATATAGAGTTTTCCCACATCCTGCTCGGTGATCAGGCTATAAACCGCGAGCACGATCGAGGGCGGCAGAATGGCGCCCAGCGTGCCGCCAGCGGCGATGACGCCGGCGGCGAAGCTTTGCGGATAGCCGAAGCGGCGCATTTCGGGATAGGCGACGGCGGAGAAGGTTGCGGCGGTCGCGACCGAGGAGCCGGAAATCGCGGCAAACCCCGCGCAGGCGGCGATCGTCGCCATGCCGAGCCCGCCGCGGCGATGGCCAAGAAACCTGTGCGCGGCGCGGAACAGCTCGGCACTCATGCCCGAGGCCGAGGCGATCGCGCCCATCAGCAAAAACATCGGGATCACCGCGAAGCCGGCATCGGTTGCGGTACGGATCGGCGATTGCGCGAGCAGCTTCAGGGCCGGCCCCAGCCGGCGATCACGCCGAACCCGCCGACGCCGACCAGCCCCATGGCGATGCCCACCGGCACACGCAGCAGCATGAGGGCGAACAATGCGACGAACCCGGCGATGGCGATCCGTGTCGGGTCCATGCCAAGCGTTCAGAGGCGCGGCGGCGGGGTTTCCGCCGCCGCGGGGTGGCGGAAAAGACGCAGCAGCGCCAGCACAAAACCCACCGCGAACCCTACCCAGGCGAGCGCCTGAAAGGGCCAAAGCGGCAGGTTGAGATCGTAACTCGTCTCTCCGCTCGCCCAGGTATCGCGTAGTTTCAACGCCATCGCCCAGGCGAGCGCGCCCATGGCGAGCGCCAGCACGAGATCGAGAACCCGCCCAAGCTGGCCTTGCGCGCGCCGCGGCAGGGCGTTCCAGAGCAGATCGACGGTGATATGCGCGCCGCGATAGCCGGCGACGGCGATGCCCCAGAAAATCAGGATACCGAGCAGGTTGCGACCGAGATCATAGCTGTCGGGGATCGCCCAGTTGAAGATGTAGCGCAGCACCACCGAGACGAAGGTCAGCGCAGTGACGAGGGCGAGCAGGCTGCCGGCGGCCCGCTCGATCACGCCGATCAGACGGTCACCCATCGCGCTCGCCTCAATATTGCGCGTGATGTTCGGCGAGGCTCGTGGCAAATTCCCGGGCGATGGCGTCCGGGTCCGCTCCGGCGCGGCGCACGGTCTCGGCCCAGCTCTGCTGGAGCGGCACGGCGGCGGCGCGCCAGGCGGCGAGCTGGGCGGGGGCGAGGGGGATGATCTCCTGCCCCGGCTCAGCCGCGACCTTGGCGCGGCCGGCGGCCTCGAAATCCGCCCAGGGCGCGGCGAAGCGAACCGCCCATTCGGTGTTGCAATGCCCATCAATCACGCCGCGCTGGGCGGGCGAGAGGCTCTCGTAGCGCGATCGGTTCAGCACCCAGACAAAGGTGGTGACATAGAAATTCGCGTCGATATGGTATTTTGCTGCACCTTGTCGATGCCGAACAGGACCAGACAGCCCCAGGGGAAGAAGATGCCATCGGCGACGCGCCGCTCCAGCAGATCGCGCGCTGCCGGCGCCGAGGCCTGGACATTGGTGCCGCCGAGCAGGGTGACGAAATTGCCGATCGTCGCATCCGCCGGGCGCAGCTTGAGCCCCCTGAGATCGGCCGGCATCACCACCTTGCGCCGGGTGTGCAGCGTACCGGGATCATGCACGAAGGCGAAGCAGTAATGCACATCCTTCATCTTGCGCGCCGCGTGGGGGCGATACCAGGCATCGAGCGCGGCGGTCGCGGTTTTCGCGTCGTGATACTGGAACGGCAGATCGCTCAGCGCGAGGATCGGAAACCGCCCAGGCTGATAGCCGGGATTGACAAAAGCGGCATCGGCGATGCCATCGCGCGCCATGTCGTAATGGTCAAACGCCTTGCCGAGCTGCTCGGCGGGAAAGATCACCGCCGTGAGCGTGCCGCCGGAGTCCGCCTTGAGCGAAGCTGCCCAGTCCGCAATCGCCTGCTGCAGCGGATGCGCCGGCGGCAGCCAGTGCGAGAGCTTGAGCTCAACCTTCGGCTCCTCGGCGCCTGCCGGCCCGCCGAGCAAGCCCGCCACGGCGAGCAGCGCGCCGACCGCGCGACCCCGAACGCGCCTGCCGCGCCGCCCCGCCCCGCTCCAATCATGCCCTCCTCCCCGCGTCGCCGCCATCATTCCCTATTCCGCGGCCTGGTTAATCGATGGGCCAGGTCGGCCGAGCGCTCTTGGCGATCCCGGAGCCAGTCCTCTATATAAGGCGCCTCGCGTGGAGAGGTGACCGAGCGGTCGAAGGTGACGGTCTCGAAAACCGTTGTGCGTGCAAGCGTACCGTGGGTTCGAATCCCACCCTCTCCGCCAGATTAACTCATTGATATCATTCATTTTTATCTCTATCAGACCCTCTCTGAAAGCTCCGCGACGTGCCGCTACTATTTCGATACACCAATGGCGTGGTGGTCGTGGGAGAGCTTTGCCGTCCGCCGTTTCCGGCGGGAAAGTCGCCGGTGTCTCAAACGGCTATTCCCGCGGTCCCCAGCATCGTGGTCTGGTCGCGGCCAAACCACACACGCCTGACTGGCCGGCAATGAGCAACCCCGCTGGCGTGCCAGCGGGGTTGGGTTGCCTGTCGCGTGCGTTTGCCCTGGGTGGCGTTACCCGAACCCGAGCTGCTGGCGTTGCTCCGCCCAGGAGAGGGGCAGGCGGCTGTCGCGTACCAGTTTTTCGGCGGTCAGTTCGATCGGCTGGCGTCCTTTGAGGATGGCGGTGACGATGTCGGGGGCGAGGAATGCGAGCCGGATCACGCGCGAGACATAGGAGCTGTTAAGCTTCTCTCGTTGGGCGAGAGCCCGCATTGAGAGGCCTTCCTTTAGAAGGTCGTCGCGCAATTTGGCGGCACGGGCAATGAGCTTGATCAGTGTCGGATCGGGTGCGCGATCATCCTTGGCTCCCTGCACGAGGAGCCGCATCTCCAGGCCAGCCCGCTTCAGTGCCACAGGAATCGACAGTGGGATCAGCACTTCGTCGGTGCCGTCCGATTGCCCAGGTGCCTGTTGCAGGCCGAGCAGCGTTAGCAGCGCGCCCTGTTTCAAGAGCAGATCCACCCGATTGGGGTGAATGCTGACGGTCGCGATGAGGCCGCGCAGGCAACGGTCGCGATCGGGCCGGGACTGCTCTGGCCACGCGCTGGCGCGTTGCTCGGCCCGTTCAAGCAGAAGGTGGTGGGCGGCCGCGTCGGTGATGGTGTTCCGCAGGGCAGCAAACACCGCGGGGCGATCGCCCAGGAAGGCCGCCACGCGGTGGCTGATGGCGGTCTCCAGATCGCCGGCAGGGATGCGCATCCCGCTGCCGCCCGGGCTTCCACCGGAATGCAAACACTTGGAAACATAGTAGCGGTAGCGACGCCCTTGCTTCACCGAATGGGTCGGGATGAGCCGCTCGCCGCAGTCATCCATTACCATCCCGGCGAGGAGGCTGGGATTCTGAGCGCGGGCACCTGACGTCCGTTCGAGGCGATTCTCATCCAGACGTGCCTGCACTGCATCCCATAGCGCCTGGTCGATGATCGCCGCGTGTTCGCCCGGATAGACCTGGTCCTTGTGGACGACCTCCCCGCGGCAAATCCGATTGCTCAGGATCAGATACAGCGCACCGCGGCCGAGCTCACGGCCTCCCCGCATCTTGGGGTGGAGGGCTGTCGGCCGCAACTTGCTGCGGATGCCATCCGAGGCCAGTTGGGCCTGGAGCCGTCGCACCGAGCCTAGGGCCAGATAAGTCCGGAAGATGTGGCGGACGGTGTCAGCCTCCGCCTCATTCACCACCAGCTTGCGCCCCTGCACGTCGTAGCCGAGTGGCACGGAGCCTCCCATCCACATCCCCTTGCGCTTGGAGGCGGCGATCTTGTCGCGGATGCGCTCGCCGGTGACCTCACGCTCGAACTGAGCAAAGGAGAGCAGCATGTTCAGCGTGAGCCGGCCCATCGACGTGGCGGTGTTGAATTGCTGGGTGACGGACACGAAGCTGGCACCCTGGGCATCGAACACTTCGACGATCTTGGCGAAGTCGGCAAGCGAGCGCGTCAGACGATCGACCTTGTAGACGATCACCAGATCGATCTGGCCAGCGCGGATATCGGCGAGCAGGCGTTGCAGGGCTGGGCGTTCGAGCGTGCCGCCAGAGATGCCGCCATCGTCGTAGTAGCCGGGGAGCAGCACCCAGCCCTCATGGCGTTGGCTGCGAATATAGGCCTCGCAGGCTTCGCGCTGTGCGTCGAGCGAGTTGAACTCCTGCTCCAGCCCTTCTTCGGAGGATTTGCGGGTGTAGATGGCGCAGCGGCGGGGCGCTGAGCGGACGGGTGTGGCGGATTTGGGCTTATGCATCTGCGCGGCTCCCCAATCCCGATGGGCCGCGGCGCTTGGTCAGTCCGAAGAAGCGAGGACCCGACCAGTGGGCACCGGTGATGGCCCTGGCGATGTGGGAAAGCGAGGCGTAGCGCTGGCCCTGATGCTCGTAGCCGTCTTCCAGGACCTGCACGGTGTGGGTTTGGCCATGCCAGGTGCGCAGCAGCGTGGCGCCGGCCTTCAGGCGGACCGCGGGGGTAGCGCAACCGCCTGACCGCTTCTCCTCGTCTGCCTCATCTTTGCACGCAGCCAGTTTGCGCTTGGAAGCTGGCGGGAGGCTGCCCAAGGCGGCCTCCTGGAGTTTGTGGGCGATGCCCCGCAGGAGCAGGTCGTGGCTGAGGGTTGGTGGTGCGGGCGCGCGGTGGAGACGCCGCCACTCGGCCTGCAGGGTTTTTTGGTGTCGGCCTGAGTGATGGTGGCCAGGGCAGCTTCCAGGCTGCCGTGCAGGGTGGGTGCGGGCATCGGCTCACCCGGCATGGTCAGCGTCTGCCGCCTGCGGTGTCAACCGGTAGAGGGTGCGGCCAGCCACGATGCTGCGGGTGATCGAAAAGCCCCGCTGGCGCAAGCGGGTCAAGGCGGCGCGCGTCGTGTGCGGGAGCCAACCGGTCAGGCCGATCAGCGTGTCGATGCTGGCGCCGTCGTCGGCCCCGAGGGCCGCCAGAACCACGCCGAGCTTGCCGCCAGGCAACTTCAAGGGCATGGCCGGGACCATGGTTGCCCCGATCGGTTCCGGCTGAACCCCCATATGTTCTGGGATCGGCTCAACTCCGGCGGCGATCATGCCGGCGTTGGTCAGGCGCAGGGTGACATGCTGACCGGGCTTGCTCTTGCGCCATGCAGCCGGGCGAGGTCGGCCGCCACCTCCTCGACCAGGCCGCGCGCGAGCAGCGCAGTCAGCACCTTGGTGCAGGCACCGCCAGTCAGCTTGGTGTCGAGCATCAGCGGCAGCACCGCCCGATCCCGCCGCTTGGCGGCGTGGCTGAGAATTGTGATTTGCGTGGGAGTAAGCGGCTTCTGAGATGGCATTGCGAGAGATCTCCTGTAGGACCGACCGCTGAATTGCGGCGCTCCCACCAGCCCAAGCCCGACACCAGGTCGGGCACCCCGTCGGAGTTCCGCCCCCCGCCGTATGAGCACAGTAATGCTTCGTTCCGCAGAATAGTCGAGTTATTTGTTGACGCTGTGAGCCTGAGCACGCAAAGCGACGGGTTTTCGGCGGTTTTTGATCACGGAATTTGATGGGTCAGCGCACGGTCCCCTCACCTGCACTAGTCAACATTTGATCTGACATTCGGTGTTGGGTTTTGCAATCTGGAGCTGGAGGGCGGGGGTGCGGTCCTTCCCCAGGGCAAGGGACCGCGCCCCCGCCCACCAGCGGCAAGGGAGACCCACGATGATGAAGGAACAGAAGATCATCCGCGCCAAGGTCGGGCTGCTGGAACTGGCCAAGCAGCTCGGCAATGTCAGCCAGGCCTGCAAAATGCTCGGCTATTCGCACGACAGTTTTTATCGGTTCAAGGAGCTA
>JAJYYH010000045.1 GCA_021801255.1 Pseudomonadota bacterium | reverse complement strand
TTCGCTTTCAACATCCTCACCGCCCACCGCACCAACACCCTCGCCCAGGACCGCTACCGAGCCGCCCTCGCCGGTATCGATAATATGCTCACGCTGCTCGCTATCTCATAGCATTGAACGGCCTTGCCTCCAATTCCTCATCGGTAATCGTGCTTTCATGCCCATCCGCGTAATGCCCATATCCCCAACCTGTAGGATGCTGCCACTTCTCCAAGTATAGCGCCATTTTGGTTGGCGCGGTTGTATCCCCGGCAAGTCCGGGGCATGCCCCCATGGCGAGTCCGACGCATGCCCCCATTATCGCCTCACACGGCGGGGGTCATAGGTTCAATCCCTGTCGCACCCACCATTGTCCCGGCATTCGACTGGGTTCAGCGCAGCGCGTTGGCCACCCACTCCGCCCAGGCCAGCGTATCGCGGTCGCTGTCGAAGGCCCCGACGATCTGCACCCCGAGTGGCATCCCGTTCGGTCCCTTGCCGGCAGGCACGGTGACGCACGGAAGATGCAGGCTGGTCCAGATGTAGTTGAACACCGGATTGCCCGTGGAGGCATGGCCGAGTGGCGCCTCTCGTTGGCGGAGAGGTTTGCAAAGGCATTGGCTTTGTCTGGGAAGCGTTCCCTGTCTTGCCTATGCCACCACCGGCTGGCAGAGCAGCTCGAACACCGCGCCGGGATCGCCGTCCGCGATGGTCAAGCGGAAGCCGTGTAGCTCGACAATCGCGGCGACCAGGCTGAGGCCAAGGCCGCTGCCCTCGATATGGCGGCTTTTATCGGAGCGGTAGAAGCGCTTCAGAACCTCTGCGCGCTCTTCCGCCGGGATGCCCGGCCCGGTATCATGCACCCGAAGCGCCGGGCCCCGCGGCGTCATCGCCAGCGTGAGGCGCACTGCGCCGCCGGGCGGGGTGAATTTGATGGCATTGCCGACAAGATTGGCAACGGCCTCGACCAGCAGATCGCGGTCGCCGATCACCGGCGGCACCTTGCTCAGGGAGAGCGTGAACGCGATCCCCTGCTCCTCGGCGATCGGGGTATAAAGTTCCTCGATCTCGCGGCCGATATCGGCGAGATCGACGGCGGCAAAACCGCTGCGGCGCCGCCGGGCCTCGATCTCGCCGATGCGCAACAGCGCGGTGATGATGCCGAGCGTCTGGTCGAGGCCGAGCACGGCGCGGTCGATCGCTTCCTGGAGCGCCTCGGCCCCACCGCCGGCATCACGCGCCCGCTCCAGCCGCGCCCGCACCCGGGTGAGCGGCGTGCGGAGATCGTGCGCGATGTCGTTGCCGATGCCCTTGAGCTGATCGAGCAGGCGGCCGATCTCATCCAGCATGCGGTTGACGCCGGCGCTCAGCCGGTCGAAATCATCGCCGGTGCCGCGCAATGGCAGCCTCTCGTGGAGATCGCCCGAGAGGATGCGCGCCATCGTCTCATGCACGTCCTTAACCTGGCGCAGCGCGCGGAGGCTGAGGAAGACGCCGGCGGCGAGCGCCAGGAGGGTTGCCGGGATCACGCTCAGGCCGAGCGCGCGCAGCACGGTTCGGCGCAACTGATCGAGATCATTGACGCTGCGGGCGATCACCAGCGTGCCGCCATCGGCCAGCCTGCGGGCTACGGCGCGCGCCGTCTCGGCTTGCGCCCCCGCGCCCTCGCCCACCATCAGGGAAGCGGTATGGGGTTTGCCGTCACGCGGCAGATCGGGTGGCAGGGAAGCGAGATTGCCGGCGAGCGCGTGGCCCGCCTTGTCGAACAGCGCGACGAAAGTGAGGCGATGGACATCGCGCGACAGCCGGGGACCGAGAATGCCGACCAGCTGGTCGGGCGGGGCGGCGGTGAGTGCCGCGAGATCCTGCAGGACAAAACGGTCGATGCGGCGGGTCTCGAACACCGCAGTCTGCCAATAGATGAACGCGAAGAGCAGCAGCGTCGAGGCGGCAAAGGCGCCGATGAAGCCGAGCGCCAGACGAAACGCGGCGGTACGGACGATCTCGGGCAGCATGGTTTGGCCTTTCCTCAGGCATTGCGGGCGGCGCCGGGCAGGCCGGCGAGGCGTTATAAATCACGTTTTAATGGAGTGCGGCCCCGTGATGCGCGATCTATGGAAGGGTGGATCAATCCCCTGCGCGGGGTGGGGAGCAGACGCATGGCTGAGACGGGAACGACCGCGCCGGCGGCAAGGCACGCGGATCCTCTGGGCACCGCGCCCGCCATCCTGCTGGTCGAGGATGACACCGAACTCGCCGGCGAGATCATCGCCGATCTGGAGGCGCGCGGCTATCAGGTGCGGCATGTGGTGACCGGCCCGCAAGGTCTCGCCGAGGCGCGCGGCCGGCGCTTCGATCTGCTGATCCTCGACCGCCTGCTGCCCGAGCGTGATGGGCTCGCGGTGCTGGCCGAATTGCGCGCCGAGGGCATCTCGACCCCGGTTTTGGTGATGAGCGCGCTCGGCGCGGTCGATGAACGGGTGGCGGGCCTGAAGGCCGGCGGCGATGACTATCTCGTCAAGCCCTTCGCCTTCGTTGAATTCGCCGCCCGCATCGAGGCGCTGCTGCGCCGCCCGGCGATCTCCGCGCCAACGACCGCGCTTCGCGTCGGCCCGCTCGTGCTCGATCTCATTACCCGCGCCGCCAGGCGCGATGATCGTGCCATCGAGCTGCTGCCAACCGAGTTCAAGCTGCTGGAATATCTCATGCACCGCGCCCGCCAGGTGGTGACGCGCGGCATGCTGCTGGAAGACGTCTGGCACTACCGCTTCCTGCCGCACACCAACGTCGTCGATGTCCATATCGGCAAGCTCCGCCGCAAGATCGACGCGCCACAGGAGCCGCCGATGCTGCATAGCATCCGGGGTGCTGGGTTCATGCTGCGCCCGCCGGATTGATCCCGCGCGAGGAGATAATCCGAGGGCGCTGCCCTCGACCCACCAAGGGCCGCGGAGGCCCTTGGATCCCATTCCGTTATTCGGCAGCGTCGCTGAGGGCGGGGGTCTCCTTTTCGCCGTGCAACCGCGCCAACGCCTTCTCAACATGGTCGCGGAAGACATATTCCGCCGGGCGCTGACGATCGAGGGGAATTTCAGGGGCCATCGGCCCCTCGGTGCGCGGGCCGCGCAGCGCCACCGCCGCGACCTTTAGCGGATGGCGCACGGCATCCATCACCGCCGTCGCCTCATAGCCGGAATGCACCATGCAATCGGCGCATTTCTCGTAACTGCCGGTGCCGTAGAGATCCCAGTCGGTGGTCTCCATCAGCTCCTTGAAGGTCTTGGTGTAGCCTTCGCCGAGCAGATAGCACGGGCGCTGCCAGCCGAACACGTTGCGCGTCGGCTTGCCCCAGGGGGTGCAGCGATAGGTCTGATTGCCGGCAAGGAAGTCGAGGAAGAGCGAGGACTGGTTGAACTTCCAGCCCTTGCCCTTGCCACGGCGGAAAATGCCGCGGAACAGCTCCTTGGATTTCTGGCGATTGAGGAAATGCTGCTGATCGGGGGCCCGTTCATAGGCATAGCCGGGAGAGATCATCACGCCGTCGATGCCAATGGCTGTGACATCATCGAGAAAATTCGCCACTTTCTGGGGATCGGCGCCGTCAAACAGGGTGGTGTTGATGCAGACGCGAAAGCCGCGCGCCTTGGCCCGGCGGATCGCCGCGACGGCACGGTCGAACACGCCTTCCTGGCTCACCGCGTGGTCATGCATGTCGCGATCGCCGTCGAGATGGACATCCCACGAGAAATTGCGGTGCGGCTTGAAGAGGTCGAGCTTTTTTTCCAAGAGCAGGGCGTTGGTGCAGAGATAGACGAATTTACCGCGCGCCAGGATCGCCGCCGTGATCTCGGGCATCTCCTTGTGCAAAAGCGGCTCGCCGCCGGCGATCGCGACCACCGGGGCGCCGCATTCATCGACCGCGCCCAGACACTCGGCGACCGAAAGCCGCTGGTTGAGGATCGGTGCCGGGTAGTCGATCTTGCCGCAGCCCGCACAGGCGAGGTTGCAGCGGAACAAGGGCTCTAGCATCAGCACCAGCGGATAGCGCTTGCGGCCCAGGAGGTGCTGCTTCACCACATAGGCGCCGACACCCAGCATCTGGTTTACAGGAACGGGCATTCTTTCGTCCTTGACGTGGCTTTTAGGGTTTTCAGGCTTCGGCGAGTTCGCTGTCGGCGAGTTCGGGGGGGAAGCGGAAACGCACGTTCTCGGCAGCCCCCTCAAGGGCGGAGACCGTGATCGGCCCGAAGCGCCGCAGCCCCTCGATCACCCCCTGGACCAGCATCTCGGGCGCCGAGGCGCCGGCGGTGACGCCGACGGAGGCGATGCCCGCGAACCATTCCGGACGCAGCGCCTGGGCATCGTCGATCAGATAGGCGGGCTTGCCCAGCTCGGCGCCGATTTCGCGCAGGCGGTTGGAGTTCGAGCTGTTCTGGCTGCCGACGACGAGGATCATATCGACCGCCTTGGCAAGCTCGTGGACGGCGGTTTGGCGATTCTGCGTCGCATAGCAGATATCGCGCACATCCGGCCCGCGGATGGCGGGAAAGCGCGCGGTGAGTGCGGCGATGATCTGGCGGGTGTCATCGACCGAAAGCGTGGTCTGGGTGACGTAGGCGAGTTTTTCCGGATCCGCGACCTCCAGGGCGGCGACATCCGCGACGGTCTGCACGAGATAGACTTTCCCCGGGATCTGGCCGATCGTGCCCTCCACCTCGGCATGGCCGGCATGCCCCACGAGCACGATCTCACGCCCCGAGGCGGCATAGCGGCGCCCTTCGGCATGCACCTTGGCGACCAACGGGCAGGTCGCGTCGATCACCGCGAGCGCGCGCCGCGAGGCGGTCTCCTCGACCACGCGGGCGACGCCGTGGGCGCTGAAAATGGTCGTGGCCCCAGGTGGGATCTCATCGAGCTCATCGACGAAAATCGCTCCCCTGGTGCGCAAATCCTCGACGACGTGGCGGTTATGCACGATCTCGTGGCGCACATAGATCGGCGGGCCGTATTTGGCGAGCGCCCGCTCGACGATCTCGATCGCCCGCTCGACACCGGCGCAGAAGCCACGAGGTTGAGCGAGGATGACACGCAACATGCTGCTGCTCCTGCGAAATCCATTCGGGAGACGGGCGCTTCATAGACACTAAAACACCCGCGCGCGCCAAACCCGGCGGGCGGCGCCGTCAAGGTGATATCGTCCCCTATAGGACATTATCAACCTTCCCGGCAATGGCTTGGCGGCCGGCGCGGCAAATCGGCAACACCTCTGACAATTCCGAACCCAGGGTTGACTTCGCGCCGGGGAAGGAAAATGTCTGTTCGGGTGAAGACTCGATTTAGACTCGGCAGCAAGGGCCGGGTCAGGTGGCAACCCGAGCTGGGGTCGGCCGCCGCACTCAAGATGAGGTGGAATGATGCCTAAGCTCCAGACGCCGGTTCTGGATCGCGTGAACGAACCGCGCGATTTGCGTAATTTTTCCACCGAGCAGCTCCGCCAGCTCGCCGCCGAGCTGCGCGCCGAGCTGGTGGACGCGGTCTCGGTCACGGGGGGCCATCTCGGCGCCTCGCTCGGCGTCGTGGAACTCACGGTGGCGCTGCACGCGGTGTTCGAGACCCCGGATGACCGGCTGATCTGGGATGTCGGCCACCAGGCCTATCCGCACAAGATTTTGACCGGCAGACGCGATCGCATCCGCACGCTGCGCCAGGGCGGCGGACTTTCGGGCTTCACCCGGCGCGCCGAGAGCGAATATGATCCGTTCGGCGCTGCCCATTCCTCGACCTCGATCTCGGCCGGCCTCGGCATGGCGGTGGCGCGCGACCTCAAGGGCGAGAGCCGCCATGTCATTTGCGTCATTGGCGATGGCGCGATGAGCGCCGGGATGGCCTATGAGGCAATGAACAATGCCGGGGCGCGGCACTCGCGCCTGATCGTCATCCTCAACGACAACGACATGTCGATCGCCCCCCCCGTGGGGGCGATGAGCGCCTATCTCTCGCGCCTGATCTCGTCCCGCAGCTTTCTCTCGCTCCGCGAACTCGCCGCCCGCATGGCGCGCCATTTTCCTCGCGGCATCGAGCGCACGGCGCGGCGGGCGGAGGAGTTCGCCCGCGGCATCCTGACCGGCGGCACCTTGTTCGAGGAGATGGGATTCTATTATGTCGGCCCGGTCGATGGTCATAATCTCGACCATCTGCTGCCGGTGCTGCGCAATGTCCGCGAGGCCGAGGATCGCGGCCCGATCCTGCTGCACGTCGTGACGCAGAAGGGCAAGGGCTACGCCCCGGCCGAGGCGGCGCCGGACAAATATCACGGCGTTTCAAAATTCAACGTCATCACCGGCGAGCAGGCCAAGGCGCCGCCCGGCCCGCCTTCCTACACGCGCGTCTTCGCCGACGCTCTGATCCGCGAGGCGGAAAAAAACCCCCGTATCGTCGCGATCACCGCGGCGATGCCGTCCGGCACCGGGCTCGACCGCTTCGCCGCGCGCTTTCCCGATCGCTGTTTCGATGTCGGCATCGCCGAGCAGCACGCCGTGACCTTCGCCGCCGGCCTCGCCGCCGAGGGCATGGCGCCGTTCTGCGCGATCTATTCGACCTTCCTGCAGCGCGCCTATGACCAAGTGGTGCACGACGTCGCCATCCAGTCGCTGCCGGTGCGCTTTGCCATCGACCGTGCCGGCCTGGTCGGCGCCGATGGCGCGACCCATGCCGGGAGCTTCGATCTCGCCTATCTCGGCTGCCTGCCGGGCATGGTGCTGATGGCGCCCTCCGACGAGGCCGAACTGGTGCATATGGTCGCAACCGCCACGGCGATCGGCGATCGCCCCTCGGCCGTTCGCTATCCGCGTGGGGAAGGTTTCGGCGTGGCGCTGCCGAGCGTGGGCGAGGTGCTGCCGCTCGGGCGCGGGCGCATTCTGCGCGAGGGTGGCAAGATCGCCCTCCTGGCGCTCGGCACGCGGCTCGCCGAGGCGCTGAAAGCGGCCGACGAACTGGCCGCGCGCGGCCTGCCGGCGACCGTCGTCGATGCCCGCTTCGCCAAACCGATCGACACCGCGCTGATCGAGCAACTGGCGCGCCAGCATGAAGTTATGGTGGTGATCGAGGAAGGTGCGATCGGCGGGTTCGCGGCCCAGGTGATGCAGCACCTGGCGGCGCGCGGCCTGCTTGATGGTGGGCTCAAGCTGCGGCCGATGACTTTGCCCGATCGCTTCCTTGATCACGACGCCCCGCGCGCCCAGATTGAGGCGGCGGGTCTGAGCGCCAGTTCCATTGTCCAGACCGTGCTCGGCGCACTCGGCGTCGCGCGTGCCAAAATCGTTCCACTTCGCTGAAAAGTTGCCCAACATGACACATCGTCTCGCGCGCCGTGCCGCGCTGCGCCTCTCCCTGGCCGCACTGGCTGGTCTCGCTGCCTGGCCGGGCTTGGCCCAAGCGGCCGATGCCGCGGTGCTGGCGCCCATCCGCGCCCTCAATGAGGCGCTCGCCGCCGTTATCAAATCGGGCAAGGCGACGCCGTTTCCCGAGCGTTTCGCGACCCTGTCGCCGGTCGTGCGGCAGAGTTTCGACCTTCCCACCATCCTCCGTCTGGTGGTCGGGACGCGCTTCGCCGGGTTTCCGCCCGAGCTGCAGATGGCCCTGCTGGAGGAGTTCCACCGCTTCACGGTGGCCAGCTATGTCGCCAATTTCGATGGCAGCTCCAGCGAGAAACTCGAATTGCTGCCGGAAACCCGGCCGGTCGGCGCCGATCAGGTGGTGCGCACCCGGATCATCTTTTCCAAGGATGATCCGGTGCGCGTCGATTACGTGATGCATAACGAGGATGGCACCTGGCGGGCGGTGGACGTGCTGCTCGATGGCTCGATCAGCCGGGTCGCCGTGCAGCGCTCGGATTTCCGCCGCCTCCTCGAAACCGGCGGGGCGCCGGCGCTGATCGTAAGCCTCAGGAAGAAAGTCGCCGATCTCTCGGGCGGCACGATGCAATAGTCGACCATGCTCGGGGTGGCGGCGATCGCGGCGATTTTTTCGGGCCTTGGCCTCGCCCAGGGCGCGGCCGGGCTCGTTGCGCTCGAGCGTTTCATTGACGCACCCACGATCACGGCGCTGGATTTGCCCCCGATCAGCGTGCTCAAGCCACTGCACGGCGAGGAGCCCGCGCTGGAGGCCGCACTCGCCTCGTTCCTGGCGCAGGACTATCCCGATTTCCAGGTGGTATTCGGCATCCAGAACCCCGCTGATCCGGCGCTTGCCGTGGTCGAGCGGCTGCGCCTGCGGTTTCCGGGGCGCGATATCGCCCTGGTGGTGGACGCAACCCAGCACGGCCGCAACCGGAAGATCGGCAATCTCATCAATATGCAGCGCGCGGCGCGCCACGATACCTTGGTGATCGCCGACGCCGATATCCATGTCGCCCCGGATTATCTGCGCAGCCTGGCCGCCGCCCTCGCCGAGCCCGGAACCGGGATGGTGACGACGCTCTATACCGGTCTGCCGGTGCAGAACACGCTCGCCTCGCGCATGGGGGCGATGCAGATCAGCCAGGTCTTCCTGCCCGGCGTGCTGCTGGCGCGCGCGCTCGGGCGCGAGGACGGGCTCGGCGCGACCATGGCGCTTCGGCGCGCGACCCTCGATGCCGCTGGCGGTTTTGCCGCACTCGCCGATCTCATCGCCGATGACGCGGCGCTGGGCGCGCGGGTGCGCGCGCTCGGGCTGCATGTGCGGCTGGCCCGCACCGTGCCCGCGACCACCGTCGCGGAAAGCGGCTTTCGCGCGCTCTGCCACCATGAGCTGCGCTGGGCGCGGGTCAACCGCTCGATCGCGCCACTCGGCTTTGCCGCCTCGTTGGTGCAGTATCCCCTGGCTTTCGCGCTGATGGCGCTGGCGCTGGCGCCGGCGGCGGGTTGGGCCGCTTCATGGTTGGTGTTCTGCTGGTTCTGCCGCGCCGCTATCATGCGTGGTGTCGATCGCCGGCTTGGCCTCGCCCCGCCCACGCCGCTCGGCCCGGCGGTGCTGCTGCTGCGCGATCTGCTCTCGGTCGCCGCCGTGGCCGCGAGCTTCACCGGCAACAAGGTGGTCTGGCGCGGCGAGATCGTCGAGGTCGATCACGCCTCCACTCTGTTGACGAAGACCTGAAAAGGGATCCCTGGCCGCAATGAAAAAAACCCTGTTCCTGCATCCCCCCTCCTTCGATGGCTTCGATGGCGGCGCGGGTTCGCGCTATCAGGCGCGGCGCGAAATCCGCTCCTTCTGGTTCCCGACCTGGCTCGCCCAGCCTGCCGCGCTGGTGCCGGGAAGCCGCCTGATCGATGCACCACCCGCCGGTATCGGGCTGGACGCGGTGCTGCGCGAGGCGGGGAATTACGAGCTTGCGGTGATCCACACCTCGACCCCTTCTTTTGCTTCCGATGCCAAGGTCGCGGCCGCGCTCAAGGAAAAAAACCCTCGGCTCGAAATCGGCTTCGTCGGCGCCAAGGTCGCGGTGCAGCCTGAGGAGAGCCTGCGTGATGCCCCGGCGATCGACTGGGTGGCACGCAACGAGTTCGATTTCACCGTCAAGGAAGCCGCCGAGGGCCGCGCACGCGCCGCGATCGATGGGATTTCCTATCGCGATGGCGCAGGGGGCATCACGCATAACCGCGACCGCGCCATCCTCGAAGACATGGATCAGCTTCCCTTCGTCACCGAGGTCTATCACCGCGATCTCAGGATCGCGGACTATTTCATCGGCTATCTCAAACACCCCTATATCTCGCTCTACACCGGGCGCGGCTGCAAATCGCGCTGTACGTTCTGCCTCTGGCCGCAGACCGTGGGCGGGCATCGCTACCGGGTGCGCAGCGTCGGCCATGTCATCGAGGAAATCCGCCTCGCGAAATCGCTGTTCCCCGAGGTCCGGGAATTCTTCTTCGACGACGACACTTTTACCGACAACCTGCCGCGCGCCGAGGCGATCGCGCGCGAGCTGGGCAAACTCGGCGTCACTTGGTCATGCAACGCCAAGGCCAATGTGCCGCGCGAGACCTTGAAGGTTTTGAAGGATAACGGGCTGCGCCTGCTGCTCGTCGGCTACGAGAGCGGCAATCAGCGGATTTTGCACAACATCAAGAAGGGCATGCTGATCGAGGTCGCGAAGAAATTCTCCCGCGATTGCCGCGAGCTTGGGATAACCATCCACGGCACCTTCATCATCGGGCTGCCCGGCGAAACCCGCGAAACCATAGAGGAGACCATCCGCTTCGCCATCGAGGTCAATCCGCACACGCTCCAGGTTTCCCTCGCCGCGCCCTATCCTGGCACGGAGCTTTATACCCAGGCGATGGCAAACGGCTGGCTCGATACCGCGCACGCCGAGCTGGTGGACGCGCACGGCCTACAGATCGCACCCCTCCATTATCCGCATCTCTCGCATACCGAAATGTTCGACAATCTCGAAACCTTCTACCGCCGCTTCTATTTCCGCGCGCCGAAAATCGCGTCAATCCTGGGCGAGATGCTGACCAGCCCGCAAATGATGGCGCGGCGGCTGCGCGAGGGGCGCGAGTTTTTCCAGTTCCTGCGCGAGCGCCAGGCCCAGAAAGCCGCCTGAAACAGCGCCCACCCGCCACCCCGGTGTCACCTACTACGCCCTCGCCGAGGCGGTCTGGAATGCCGCCGAAAAGCGAAGAGAAGCCCACATCATCCACAGTTTCGGCCGCGCCGATCAAGTCGATCACGTCGCCCTCCAACGCTTGGTCTGCAGCATCAATCGCATGTTGGGTGAGGGTGAGAACGAGGTGCCGTCGAAAGATGTCGCTAGCACCGGGCGGGTCGATATCGCGGCCCGCCATCAAGCCGGGGGCCGGGGTATTGTTCAGCGAACAAAAGTCAGCCCCGACGTCAGAGAAATCCTAGGAAAACGCGGTTGGTGCTCGGAAGAGTGCCGCTGCCAGGAAGATACCCAGGGCCTGAAGCCCTGGGTATCTGCGAAGGTCAGCCGGCCTTGATCGCGATGCGCTTGGCCTTGTTCTGGCTCTCTGGCCGCTTCGGAAGCATCACGGTAAGGACCCCATTCTTGAACGCGGCCTCGATCTTGTCCGGATCCACGTCCACGCCGAGCTGGATCGAACGCTGGAACTTGCCGTGCCACCGCTCGGTATAGGTCGGCCTCTCGTTCTCGGATTTCTTTTCCCCCTTGAGCGTCAGCACGTCGTCCTTCAGCGTGAGTTCGACGTCCTTCTCCTCCAGGCCAGGAAGTTCAGCAACCACGCGCACGTCCTTGTCTGTCTCGGACACCTCGACATGCGGCCACGCACCCATCCAGCCCCCCTGGGCAACGGGCAGATCAAAGCTACGCAGGAAGTCGTCGAATGTGCGGTTCATCTCGCGATGCAGCGCGAGAAACGGGTTTTCATCCCCGGAGTAACGGGACGCCGGCATGTTCCGGTTACGGCTCCAGGGCATCAGGCCTTTCACGTCCATGACACACCTCCTTTAAGACGAACGGGACGCGTGGGCACCAGTTCGCTAGCGCCCACGCCGGCTGTTGGTTCGAATGACCGGCCGCTGGCTAGGCCGCCTTGCTCTCGATCTGCTGCGGCTGATTGCTATTCGCAATCTCGATGCGCCGCGGCTTCAAAGCCTCGGGCACCTCGCGGACCAGATCGATGCACAGCATGCCTTTCTCTAGGCTGGCGCCGGCAACCTTCATGTAGTCGGCCAGGCTGAACTGGCGCTGGAAGGACCGTCCGGCGATCCCGCGGTGGAGATACTGGCCACCGTTCTGCTCGACCTTCTTGCCGGCAACAACCAGCGAGTTCGGCTGCCAGGTAATCATCAGCTCATCCGGGGTGAACCCCGCGACGGCCAGCGTCACGCGGTACGCCTCTTCGCCCGTCTTCTCGATGTTGTAAGGCGGGTAGTTGTCATCCGGGTTAAGACGCAGAGCGTCCTCGAACATCTGGTCGAAGCCGATCAGAGACCGGCTGAGCGGTGCAAGATCCATCATTCCCATAGCCATATCCTCCTGTGAGCAACATGGATACGAGATCCGGAGCCCAATGGGCTCCTCCCCAGCCCCCATAGGGCGTCTGGCGACCAAATAGCTGGTAGAGGCCAATCTGATTTCAAGAGCGACACCCGAGTCTGCCGCGCAACAATCAACGTGAGAATCCGCGTCAATCAGGGTGAGAATATGGAGGCCTACTATCTGCTGAGTTCGGCAATGACACCCGAACGGTTCGGTGAAATCACCCGCACGCACTGGGGCATTGAGAACCGGCTGCACTGGCGGCGGCATGTGAGCAGGAACGAGGACTAGGCCCGCAACCGCATCGGACGGACCCGAGAACCTCGCGGTGCTGCGCCACATGGCACTGAACCTGCTGCGCAAGGAGCCATCTCGGCGTTCACTGCCGAAAAAAAACTCGGATGCGCCACCCTCAGTGACGCTTCCCTGGCCAAAACCCTGGCTCAAGCCTGAAAAACGATTGCCCTGAGCTCAGGTATCGTCGAAAGAGGGAAAATCGTCTGGCGTGTTCGCGGCGTCGTCCCAGCCGCCCGCGGGATCGGCGGGAGTGGCGTCATTCTGGGTGCTATCCCAGCCGGCATCTCCGCTCGCGGGATCACTCGTCACATTATCCCAAGGATTGGCCGGCGCGACGCCGGGACTTGACCAGGGCGAGCCGCCGGGCAGTGCCGGCTCGGTCGGGGAAAAACCGCCAGCCTCGGCGCGGTGGGAGGAAAACAGGTCCATCAGAGCATTGCCGACCACCATGCCGCCGGCGACGCCGGCTGCGGTCGTCAGCGCCGAGCCGAGAAATCCGCTGCCTGACCGCTGCAACAAACCGGGCTGGTAGTTGGGGGGATATTGCGGCGGCGGGGGTTGATAGGAGGGGCCGGGCGCCGGCCCCTGACCACCGCCGCCGAAAATGCCGCTGAAAAATCCGCCCGCGCGCGGCGCCGCGGTCTGCGCTTGCTGGCGGGCCTGCTCCAGCTCGGCCTGCATCTGGCGGAGGCGATTTTGCGCCTCGGCAAGCGCGTGTTCCTGGACGAAGGCGGTCTGGGTGAGGCGATAGCGCGCCGTCGGGTAGCGGGTGAAAAGCTCTGCGATCAGGGCATCGGCCTCGGGGTCGATGGGCGGCAGCGTGGGCGCGGTGGCCGGCACGGAGCCCGCGAAGCCGCCGGCCTCGGCGCCGCTGATCCGGGCGATGAAGCGGGTGATGATGTCGCGTTCTTCAGGGGTCATGGCATTTGTCCTGGGTTGCCCTCATGCGCCCATGTGGCGGCAGGCGCTCGCGGCTTCAAGCCGGATTGTTCTCGTATTTGGCGAGTTGCCAATGGCTGGGCTCGGCCAAGGCCGCCTCATACCAAGCGGCAACCAGCGGAAAGGCACGAATACTCGCGCAATAGACGCGGGAATCGGCGGAGAGATCGGGCTCGTAGCTCAAAAAACGCGCCACCACCGGGGCATACATGGCATCGGCCGCGGTGAACGCGGCGCCGAACAAATAGGGGCCGTCTGCGCCAAAACGCGTGCGCGTGCTGCGCCAGATCGTCTCGATCCGCGTGATATCGGCTATCGCCTCGCGGGTTCGCCCGAGGCCCGGGGCATGGCGGCCGAGATTCATCGGCATGATCTGACGCAAGCTGCGGAACCCGGCATGCATCTCGGCCGCAATCGATCGCGCCTGGGCGCGCGCGACGCTCGCTCGCGGCCACAGCGCGGGGACGATTTCAGCGCAATATTCCGCGATCGCGAGTGATTCCCAGACCTGGTGCCCGCGATGCTCGAGATAGGGCACAAGCCCGCTCGGCGAGGCTTGTCGGATGGCCGCGGTCGCGCCGTCGCCGGCCAGCGGGATCACCACCTCCTCGACATCGAGCCCGGCGAGCCGCACCATCAGCCAACCGCGCATCGACCACGACGAATAACGCCGCGTGCCGATGACAAGCCTGCCCTCGGCCATGGGCATCATTACGCCGTGCGGTCGCCAGCGGCGCCGAGTGCCGCCTGGGCGGCCGCCAAGCGGGCCACCGGCACGCGATAGGGGCTGCACGAAACGTAGTCGAGCCCGACGCCCTCGCAAAAATGGATCGAGGCGGGATCGCCGCCATGCTCACCACAGATACCGAGCTTGAGCGCGGGTTTGGTAGCGCGGCCGCGTTCGGCGGCAATGCGGACCAGCGCGCCAACGCCATCGATATCGATCGAGACGAAGGGATCCTTTTGCAGAATGCCCGCCTCGATATAGTGAGGCAGGAATTTCCCCGCGTCGTCGCGCGAGAGACCGAAAGTGGTCTGGGTGAGATCGTTGGTGCCGAAGCTGAAGAAATCAGCGACCTTGGCGATCTCGTCGGCGACCAGGGCGGCGCGCGGCAATTCGATCATCGTGCCGATCGAATAGGCGAGCTTGCGCCCGGCGGCGATGAATACTTCCCGGGCGACTTTCTCGATCTGCGCGCGAGTGATTTCAAGCTCGCGCCTGGTGCCGACCAGCGGGATCATGATTTCCGGCACCGGCGCTTCCCCGGCCTCGCGCGCGACCTCAAGCGCGCCCTCGAAAATCGCGCGGGCCTGCATCTCATAGATCTCGGGATAGGTGATGCCGAGACGGCAGCCGCGATGGCCGAGCATCGGATTGGCCTCGGCGAGTTCGGCGAGACGCCGTTCCATCGAGGCGACGTCCTGGCCGAGCGCGGCCGCGACCTCGGCGATCTCGTTGGCGCCATGGGGCAGGAATTCATGGAGCGGCGGGTCGAGCAGACGGATGGTGACCGGGAGCCCCGCCATGATGCGAAACAGCGCAATGAAATCATCCCGTTGATAGGGCAGGAGTTTTTCCAGGGCGGCGCGGCGGCCGGCCTCATCATGCGCCATGATCATCTGGCGCACCGCGCTGATCCGCGCGGGGTCGAAAAACATATGCTCGGTGCGGCAGAGGCCGATCCCCTCGGCGCCGAATTTGCGCGCGGTTTCGGCATCGAGCGGGGTTTCCGCGTTGGCCCGCACGCGCATCCGGCGATAACGATCGGCCCAGCCCATCAGGGTCACGAAATCGCCCGACATGGCGGGCTCGATCATCGCCACGGCGCCCACGAACACTTCGCCGGTCGCGCCATCGAGGGTGATGGTCTCGCCCCCCCG
This sequence comes from Pseudomonadota bacterium, assembly GCA_021801255.1. Lineage (GTDB taxonomy): Bacteria > Pseudomonadota > Alphaproteobacteria > Acetobacterales > Acetobacteraceae > Acidibrevibacterium. Next base: position 15,892 of record JAJYYH010000045.1, on the reverse strand, counting down.
CACCACTTGCCCGCCGGCCGAGAGCGTCTGCGCGCCGTAATCGACGACGATGCCGCCCGCCCCGGCGACGCAAGGCCGGCCCATGCCGCGCGCCACCACCGCGGCGTGGCTGGTCATGCCGCCGCGCGTGGTCAGGATGCCGCGGGCGGCGTTCATGCCGTGGATATCCTCGGGGCTGGTCTCGATACGCACCAAAATCACCGACTCGCCCTTGGCCGCGCGGCTTTCCGCCTCGTCGGCGCTGAACACCACCACGCCGACCGCGGCGCCGGGGCTCGCCGGCAGACCCTTGGCGAGCGCCTTGCGCGCCATCTTGGGGTCGAGCGTCGGGTGCAGCAACTGATCGAGCGACGCGGGATTGACGCGCCGCACCGCTTCGGCCTCGTCGATCAGCCCCGCCTGGGCCATCTCGACAGCGACACGAAGGCTCGCCTGCGCGGTGCGCTTGCCGTTGCGCGTTTGCAGCATGTAGAGCCTGTTCTTCTCGACGGTGAATTCGATGTCCTGCATGTCCCGATAATGTTTTTCCAGGACATCACGGATTTTCAGCAATTCGGCATAGGCGGCGGGCAGCGCCTTTTCCATGCTGCTCTCGCCGGGCTTGGCCTGCGCTTCCGAAAGCGGCTGCGGCGTGCGGATGCCGGCCACCACGTCCTCGCCCTGGGCGTTCACCAGATATTCGCCATAAAAAACATTTTCCCCGGTTGACGGGTCGCGGGTGAAGCAAACGCCGGTCGCGCAATCATGGCCCATATTGCCGAACACCATCGCTTGAACGTTCACCGCCGTCCCCCATTCTGCGGGGATGTCGTGCAGGCGGCGATAGGTGATGGCGCGCGGGTTCATCCAGCTCCCGAACACCGCCCCGATCGCGCCCCAAAGCTGATCCTCGGGATCTTGGGGAAAAGGTTTTCCGGTTTCTTCCTCGATCATGTCCTTGTAGGCGGCAACCACGCGGTGCCAGTCCTGGGCGCTGAGCGCGGTATCCTCGATGGCGCCTTCATCGAGCTTCACATGCTCGATGATCTCCTCGAAACGATGATGGTCGACGCCGAGCACCACCGAGCCATACATCTGGATGAACCGGCGATAGCTGTCCCAGGCGAAGCGGGCATCGCCAGAGGCCTCGCCGAGCCCCTCCACGGTCAGATCATTGAGGCCGAGATTGAGCACCGTATCCATCATTCCCGGCATCGAGACGCGGGCACCCGAGCGCACCGAGACCAGAAGCGGCTTGTGCTTGTCGCCAAATTTCCGCCCCGTGGCCTGCTCGATGCGGGCGAGAGCGGCGCGGACCTCGGCCTCCAGCCCGTCGGGATAGCGGCGCTCATTCTCGTAGAACGCCGTGCAGACCGCGGTGGTGATGGTAAAGCCGGGCGGCACGGGAAGCCCGATCGCCGCCATCTCGGCGAGATTGGCGCCCTTCCCGCCGAGCAGATCACGCATCTCCGCGCGGCCCTCGTTGTGCCCGGCGCCGAAGCTGTACACAAATTTGGTCATGCGGCGGCCCTCCTTGAGGATATTACCCACATTGGGGCAAGAAAATCTTCTTTTTCTGAAGAAAAAGAAGCAAAAAGACTTTCTTCCTGTTCTCTCGGAGCGGCACCGCCGACACCACCGCACCACGGAAGAAAAATTTTCTGGTTCTTTTTTTCAAAAAAGAACATTTTTTCCTTTAGCCCTCGATGAGCGAGAAATCGGCGAAGCGGTTCATGGTATCGCGGATACGTGAAAGAAGTTTCAAGCGATTGCGGCGGAGATCGGGGTTGGGGTCGTTGACGGTGACTTTGTTGAAAAACGCGTCGATCGGCGTGCGGAGGCCCGCCATCGCGCGCATCGCGGCGGCAAAATCCTCAGCGCGCAGGGCGGTGTCGATGTCGCCGCTCGCAACAGCGAGCGCTTCATGGAGCGCGTGTTCCTCGGGTTGGGTAAACAAGGAGGGGTCGGGCTCTCCCGCGTGCGGGCCGTCTTTCTTGTCCTCGATGCGGACGATATTGACCGCGCGGCGGTAGCCCGCGAGGAGATTCGTGCCATCCTCCGCTTTCAGAAGATCAGCGAGGGCCTGGGCCTTCGCGATGAGAAGCAAGAGGTCATCGCGTCCTTCATCCGCGCGCTGCGCGAAGAACGCGGCAGACGCGATGTCATGGCGCAAATCTTCTTCGCGAAGCTGAATTTTTAGGCGTTCCTCAATGAATCCGCCAATACTGACATGATAATAAGCCCGCTGTGCCTGTTCGTCGGGCACGGCAGGTAGGTTCAGCGATCCCAATGCAGAATCAATCAGCGGCCACAGGGAGAGCCGAAGGCGATGTTCGCGGATGATCCGAATGACGCCCAAAGCTGCGCGGCGGAGTGCGTAGGGATCACCGGAGCCGGTCGGGCGTTCGCCGATCGCGAAGAAACCGGCCAATTGGTCGATTTTGTCGGCCAGCGCGACGGCGATCGGAACCGGTGCCGTCGGCACGGAGTCGCCCGCGCCCTTGGGGAGATAGTGATCGCGGATCGCCTCGGCGATCTCGCGTGGTTCGCCATCATACAGCGCGTAGTAATAGCCCATCACGCCTTGCAGTTCGGGAAATTCGCCGACCATGCCGGTGGTGAGATCGACTTTGGCGAGCAGGCCCGCACGACATGCCAAATCCACATCAGCGCCCACCAAAGGCGCGATATACGCCGCAAGCTTCTCCAGACGCTTGGCGCGGTCGTACTGCGTGCCGAGCCTGGCGTGGAAGGTGACCGTTTTCAGCGCCTCGACCCGGCTTTCCAGCCGCACCCGCCGGTCGAGATCATAAAAATGCCGCGCATCCGCGAGGCGGGCGCGGAGAACCCGCTCGTTGCCAGCGATGATCGCGGCACCGCCGTCACTTGCCGCGATATTGGCGACGAACGCGAAATAAGGCGCCGGCGTGTGGTCCTTCGCGCTGTGGAGCGCGAAATAGCGCTGGTTCACCCGCATCGAAACCTGGCGCACCTCGGGCGGCAAATCCATGAAGCGGGCATCGATCGCCCCGAGCAACGCGACCGGCCATTCGACCAGGCCAGTGACTTCGTCGAGTAGCCCGTCATCCTCGACCACATTCAGGCCCTTCGCCTGCGCAACCTCCGCGATCCCTTCGGCAATCCGGCTTCGCCGCTCGGCGGGATCGGCGATGACGAAACGTTCCCGCAACGCCTTTTGCCACTCATTGACGCCGCGCACGGCGAAAGCACCGGGGGCCATGAAGCGATGCCCCTCGGTCTCGTTGCCAGAGGTCAGCCCGTGCCCGTCATCCTCGCCCTGGCGCAGATCGAAACGCACCACCTCGCCATCGAGGAGGCAGACGATACGCCGCAGCGGCCGCACCCAGGTGAACCGGCTATTCCCCACGCCCCAACGCATCGATTTCGGCCACGGAAAGCGCCAGAGCAGGCCGGGCAGCGCGGCTGCGATCAATTCCGATGCGGTTTGTCCGGCGATGAGCCCGTGCAGCAACCAGTAATCGCCCTCGGCCACGAGGTCTTCGCGGGCGGCATTGTGTTTGCGCAGGAACCCGGCGAGCGCTGCCTCCGGCGCGCTCAAACGCGGGCCGCGCTCGGTGCTCTCGCGCGCCGCGACCTCGCCCCTGACCTCGACCGCGAGCGCGATCCGTCGCGGCCCCCAGAAGAGCGCCGGAACACCTGGCGTCAGCGGCGCCAAGGCCTCGGCGATCAGGCGCGCGAGGGTTTCGGCGCCCCGCGCCTGCAGCCGCGCCGGGATCTCCTCGCTGAACAATTCGAGAAAGAATTCCGGCATTGGTCAGCCCTCGCCCGCGAGCCAGGCTTCGGCACAGCGTTTGGCGAGGGCGCGGACGCGCCCGATGTAAGCGGCGCGCTCGGCGACGCTGATCACGCCGCGGGCATCGAGCAGGTTGAATAGGTGGCTCGCCTTGATGCACTGGTCATAGGCCGGCTGCGCGACCCCGGCTTCGGCGAGACGGACGCATTCGGCTTCCGCGTCGGCGAAATGGCGCGCCAGCATCGCGGTATCGGCCAACTCGAAATTATGCCTGCTGTAATCGCGCTCGGCGCGCAAAAAAACATCGCCGTATGTTACGCCGGCGCCGTTGAAGTCGAGGTCAAAAACGTTTTCGACGCCCTGGACATACATCGCAAGGCGCTCCAAGCCATAGGTCAGCTCGGCACTGGGGAGCGCGCACCCAATCCCGCCGACCTGCTGGAAATAGGTGAACTGCGTCACCTCCATGCCGTCGCACCAGACCTCCCAGCCCAACCCCCAGGCGCCGAGCGTCGGGCTCTCCCAATCATCCTCGACAAAGCGGATATCGTGCCGCTTGGGGTCGATCCCGAGCGCGCGATAGCTGTCCAGAAGCAGCGCCTGCGGATCCGGCGGGCTTGGCTTCAGGATCACCTGATACTGATAATAATGCTGCAAGCGATTCGGATTCTCGCCATAGCGCCCGTCGCTCGGCCGGCGGGAGGGCTGGACGTAAGCGGCACGCCAGGGTTTGGCCCCGAGCGCGCGGAGGGTCGTTGCCGGATGGAAGGTGCCGGCGCCGACCTCCATGTCGTAGGGCTGCAGGATCAGACAGCCCTGCCGCGACCAGTAGTCATGCAGGCGGAGGATCAGCTCCTGAAAGCTCGGCGCGGGCATGGGCTCCATTGACGAAACGGGGGCGGGGCGTCAGATGGCGCGCACCATAGGGGCCAAGCCTGGCCCGGGCAAGGCGAGGGGCGCCGCCCTGGACCCTTCCCCCTTCAGGGCGGGGGTCTGGGGCCACTGGCCCCAGCGGGTCCAGGGCGGCGCCCTGGTCTTGCCTTCCCCCGCGCGGCTCAGTGTGGTGCGGGCAGCGAGAGCGTGAAGACGTGGTTGTTGGCGCTGGTGAGTTTCAGCACGTAGTTCGGCGCCGACAGCGTGGGAGTACCGGCGGGCGGCAGGGTGATGGTCGCCATCGCGCCGATGCCAGCGGTGATCCCGAACGGGCCGGGCTTGAACTGCTGGTAGTCAAAATCGTTGACGATGGCGGTTTTCGGCAGGGTGGTGAGGGTTTTGGTGTCCCAGTGCTCCGCCATTTGGCCACTGCCAGCCTCCACCAACGCGGCATCGACGATATGCGAGGGCGCCTCGGGCGTGCCGGCGTCGAGATAGGCGTGGAAGCGCACGCTGCCATCGGCGGCAAGCACGCCGTCGCTGAGCGAGACATGGTGCTTGCTCGGACTGACCGGGCCACCATGGAAGGGCGTCACGACGGAGCCGCGATAATAGCTGTAGGTGCCGATATCGAACACCGCGACGAAGGCGAAGAGAGCGAGCGCCAGCGTGCGCAACCGGCCGTCATCGAGCGGCAGCGGCAGGCTGCCGGCGGTCCAGCGGAACCATCCCCGCCCGGCCAGGGCCGGATTACGCCGCAAGCGGACATTATCGAGCGCATAGGCGCCACCGCCGGCGAGCAGCAGCGTCGTGCCCATGGCGAGGTTACAGGCCGCCATCGTCCATTCATCGATGCAGGTGGCGCCCTGCCAGCCGAACATCAGCATCAGCACCACCGAGAACCCGACCGAGACCAGGGCGGAGGCGCGGGTGAAGAGACCGAGCATGAGAAAAAGCCCGGCGATCAGCTCGGCGGCGCTGAACAGGATGACCCCGGCATAGAGCAGCACGAAATGGTGCAGCATATAGGCGATCACCTTGTCCATCCCGAGGATCGCGCCGGGCATGGCGGTGTGGAACTTATGCGCCATCCAGTTGTGCCCGCTCCAGGCGTCGAGCTTGGAGGGGGCATAGATGAAGCGGCGCGAGCCGCCGCCCCAATAGATGAAGCCCTGGATGAAGCGCACCGCGAGCAGGCCGAGCCCGGCATTGCGCCAGCCGGCATCCGCCAGCGAACGTCCGGCGAGATCGGGGGCGAATGATTTGAGCGTGGTGGTGTTCATGCTTCTTCTCCTGACCGGTCAGTTCTGGCCGGATGATGCGCTAGCGTTATAAGGCTGAAAACCATAGCGGGCGAAGATTTTCAGCGCCTCGGGGGAATGGATAAAATCGAGCCAGGCGCGCCCGGCGGCGGCGTGCGGCGCTCCCTTGACCAGGGCGCCGGCATAGATGGCGGTCGCGTTCTCGGCGGCGGGGATGGCGATATCGGCGATCGGGTGGCCGGCCTGCTCCTGGAACGCGGCTTCCGATTGCCACGTCACCCCGGCCATCGCCTTGCCCTGCATGAGCCAGAGCGGGGTTTCGCGGTGGTGGATATGGGTGAGCAGCGTCGTTCCAGCCTTCACCTTGGTCTCATAAACCTGCGTCACCAGGGCCTCCCCGCCGACTTTGCGGAGCGCTGCCTTGATCTGACGGGCAATGCCCTCATAAGCGGGATTGGGCATCACGAGACGCACCTCCGCCCGGCCGAGATCGGCGAGGCTCGTGATATGGCCGGGGTTGCCCTTGGGCACCATGATGGTCAACGTATTGGTGACATAGGGCACCGCCGGCCCCTCCAGCACCCCCTCCGCGATGAGCGCCTGGATTTTCTTCAGCCCGGCGAAATAGGCATCCGCCGGCGCCGTCCAGGTCATGTTGCCCGAAGTGATGGTGCCATGGGCTGCGATCTGCTTGACCAGCATGCCGGGCGGAATGGTTTCGTAGTAGATTTTCCCGGCGAAATCGGGATGCGCCGCCTCGAACGCCGCAACCAGCGGCGCCATGGCGAAGAAGTAATTACCGCCGACATAGAGCACGAGCTTGGCGCCGAACGGATCGCCATGGAAATCGGCGAGATTATCCACTTCCGGCACGGTGAACTCGAAGCCGCGGGCGCGGACGTCGTTGTTGGCGCCGTTCTGCCACGGCGGATAGGGGGCATCACCGGCCATCGCCGGGCCGGCCGGCGACCCGGCGAGGGCGGTGAGCGCGAACGCGGAAAGGGCCACCCGAGTGGCAGCGCGGCGAAACTTTGTCCGCCTGGATTTCGATTGCTTCATGCCAGTCTCCAGAACCCCGGCCCAAGCGCCGGAATGAAGCGTAGGATGACGGCGCTGGACGAGGATATCCAACGAATTGTAGCGCTCAAATTATTCTTATAAAATGATTGATTGATGCGAATTAATAAGGCCCTGCCACGCCATGCGCCAGCGCCTCGGTGCGCAGCTCGCGGGCGCGGGCGAGGATCTTGTTTTCGATCTCGCTGATCGTGGTCTTGCTCATCGCCGCGTCCACCCATTGGCCGTTCTGCTGCACCTGGCGGAAGATCGCGACCCGCAGCGCATCGGCGCGCAGGCCGCGGCCGAGGATATAGGCGGTGGCGCGGAAGCGTTCGCCGGGCGAGGAGGGGGGCTGGAACCAGTCGGTGATGATCACGCCGCCGAACGGGTCTTCCGAGGCGAGTGGCATGAAGGAGAGGGTGTCGAGAGCGCCGCGCCAGAGATAGGCATTGACCCCGACCCCGGCATTCGCCGCCGCGCCGCCTTTCGCCCCGGCCCCGGGATCACCGAAGCCCTCCTGCTTGGGCGCGGTGCTGGCGCAGCCGGCGAGGCCAAGCGCCAGCGGCAGCAGCAGTAGGAGGGCGAGCGAGGGGCGCGACATCAGGGGCGATGGCTCCGATCCGGAAGAGCCTGTCTCTAGCCGCTCGCCACCCTGCCGCCAAGCGTCCGGATCTCTCTTCCCGCGCTGGCGTGGCTGTGATTAGCTCAAGCGCATGCCCCGTCTCGCGCCGAAACGAGAAAGCCTGCCGGCTGACCGCCTGACACTGCGGCTTGACCTCGCCTCGGGTGCGCGGATCGGGCCGGGGAAGGTCGCGCTGCTCGAAGCGATCGGGCGGAGCGGCTCGATCTCGGCCGCCGGGCGTGAGCTTCGCATGTCCTATCGCCGCGCCTGGGATCTCGTGGAGGAACTCAACCACAGCCTCGGCGTGGCGATGGTCAACACCGCCACCGGGGGCTCGGGCGGCGGCGGCGCGGCGCTGACCCCAGCCGGTCAGGCGCTGATCACCGAGTATCGCGCCCTGGAGCGCGAGGCCCTGGCGCTGGCCGCGCCCCGTATCAAGGCGATCCTCCGTGCGCGGGAAAGCTGACGGAAAGCACTACATCTCCTCGATGCGCTCGACGCCCGGCAGCAGCCGCACCGACTGCGCGAGGCGCGGCGTGACGGTGAAGCCGCCGGAGAGCACGATCTCGACCTCCTGGCCAAGCTCCGCCAGACGCGGCACCAGGCGCACCCGGCCCTTGCCCCCCCGCGCGCTGGCGAGCAGATCGCGGATATGCGGGACGGCTTCGCTGTCGCGCAGCCAGACACGAAGCCCCGTGCCGATCCCCGCGGCCGCGGTGTCAAGCGCCATGATCTCCTGGGCGGTGATGCGCAGGCTTTCGCCCTCGAGCTTGAGATCGGCCACCGCCAGCAGGCTGGCGCCAGGTTGGAGCAAGTCGCGCGCGCGCCCCAACACCTCGCTGAACAGGGTGATCTCGAAGGAACCCCCGGCATCGGAGAGCCGCGCCCAGGCCATGCGGCTGCCGGTGCGGGTCGGGCGCTCCTTGATGCCGATCAATGTGCCGGCGAGCCGCACCCGGCCCACCCCGGCCCCGACGCGCGCCGCCAACTGATTGCTCGCCACCACGCCGAGGCGACGCAGCGCCCCGGCATAGGCATCGAGCGGATGGGCGGTGATGTGAAACCCGACCGCCTCCGCCTCATAGCCGAGCCGCTCCATCGGCGGCCATTCCACAACATCGGGCAGGCGCGGCGCCTCGCGCTGCCCGCCTGCGCCGAACAGCCCCGCCTGCCCACTATCGCGTTCGGCGGCTGCCGCCTGGGCGCGGCGCAGAAGGGTCTCGGCGCCGGCGAAAACCCGGGCACGGTTGCGCTCCAGCGCATCGAACGCGCCCGCCTTGGCGAGATTCTCGATCTGCATGCGATTGAGCACGCGGGCGTCGATGCGGCCGGCGAAGTCAGCGAAATCGGCGAAGGGGGTATCGCCGCGCGCTGCGACCAGCGCCCGCATCGCCGCCTCGCCGACCTTCTTCACCGCCGCCAGGGCATAGCGGATGCAAAGCTTGCCCTCCGCGTCGCGCTCAAGCGTAAAATCCGCCCCCGAACGGTTGATATCGGGCGGCAGCACGGCGATGCCGAGGCCGAGCGCCTCCTGGCGCAGGGCGGCGAGCTTGTCGGTATTGTTGATGGCAAGGCTCATGCAGGCGGCGAGGAAGGCGGTCGGGTGGTTGGCGCGCAGCCAGGCGGTTTGATAGGCGAGCAGGGCATAGGCTGCGGCATGCGATTTGTTGAAGCCGTAATCGGCGAATTTTTCCATCAGGTCGAAAATCTCGCCGGCCTTCTCGGGCGCGATGCCGCGCGCCTCGGCACCTTCGAGGAAGATGCGGCGCTGCGCCTCCATCTCACTGCGGATTTTCTTGCCCATGGCGCGGCGCAACAGATCAGCCGCCCCCAGGCTAAAGCCCGCAAGCTTCTGCGCGATCTGCATCACCTGTTCCTGATAGACCATGATGCCATAGGTCTCACCAAGGATATCGGCGAGATCGGGGTGCGGCGGCGCCCATCTCTCGCCGTGCTTACGCTGGCAATAGGCCGGGATATTGGCCATCGGGCCGGGGCGATAGAGGGCGACGGCGGCGATCAGATCCTCGAAGCGGTCAGGGCGCATCTGGCGCAATACGTCGCGCATGCCCTGGCTTTCAAATTGGAACACCCCTCCGGCATCGCCGCGGCCGAGCATCTCGTAGGTCGCGGCGTCATCGAGCGGCAGATGCGCGAGATCGACCTCGATGCGCTGCTCGGCCAGAAAATCGACGGCACGCTGGAGAATGGTGAGCGTGGTGAGACCAAGAAAATCGAATTTCACCAGTCCCGCCTGCTCGACATACTTCATCGAGTATTGGGTGACAAGAAATTCCGAGCGAGGATCTCGATAAAGCGGCACCAGCTCGATGAGCGGCCGGTCACCGATCACGATGCCGGCGGCGTGCGTGCTGGCGTGGCGATAGAGCCCCTCGATCTGCAGCGCGATTTCCAGCAAACGCGCCACTGCCTCATCGTCCTCGCGCGCCTGCTGCAAGCGCGGCTCACCCGCGATCGCCTGCGCGAGGGTCGTGGGTTTCGCCGGATTATTGGGGATCAGTTCGGCGATCCGGTTGACCTGGCCATAGGGCAAGCCGAGCACGCGCCCGACATCGCGCACCGCGGCGCGGGCCTGCAATTTGCCGAAAGTGATAATCTGCGCCACGCGGTCGGCGCCGTATTCGGCCCGCACATACGCGATCACCTCGTCGCGCCGGTTCTGGCAGAAATCGATGTCGAAATCCGGCATCGAGACGCGCTCGGGATTGAGAAAACGCTCGAACAAAAGCCCGAAGCGGAGCGGGTCGAGATCGGTGATGGTGAGCGCCCAGGCAACCACCGAGCCGGCGCCCGAACCGCGCCCCGGCCCGACCGGAATACCTTGCGCCTTAGCCCATTGGATGAAATCAGCAACGATCAGAAAATAGCCAGGAAACCCCATCGCGCTAATGACGCCGAGTTCGTAATCGAGCCGGGCGCGATAGCGTTCAATCATCGTTGCATCCGCCGCCTGGGCGGTCATGCGCGCCGCCAATCCAGCAATCGCCATGGCGCGCAGTGTCTCTTCCTCGCTGGCGCCCGCGGGAATTTTTGGAAACACCGGAAGCATCGGCTGGCGCCTTTCCGCCATCACCGCGCAGCGTCTGGCAATCGCCAGCGTATTGTCGCAGGCGTCCGGCAGATCGGCGAACAGCGCCCGCATCACAGCGGCCGGCTTGAACCAATGCTCTTCCGTGACGCGGCGACGCTCCGGCTCGGCCAGGGTGCGGCCCTCGGCGATGCAGAGCAGCGCATCGTGCGCGGCGAACATTTCTGGTTTGCCAAAAAAACATTCGTTGGTGGCGACCAGCGGCAAGCCGGCGCCATCGGCGAGCGCGATCAGGCCGGGTTCCAGGCCGCGCTCGGCGGGCAGACCATGGCGCTGCAGCTCGATCACCGTGCGATCGGCAAAAGCCTCGGTAAAACCTGCGAGAAGTTCCTCCGCACTGGCGCGCTGGCCCTCGGCGAGCAGACGCGCGAGCGGCCCCGCGGTGCCCCCGGTAAGCAGTATGAGGCCCGCGGCGTGTTCGGCGATCGTCGCGAACGACAGTTGCGGCTTGAGCCCGGGGTCGGAAGCGAGAAAGCCGAGCGAGGAAAGCCGCTGCAAATTCGCCAGACCTTGCGCATCCTGGGCAAGCAGCACCAGGGGATCGGGCGGCAGGCGCGGATTGTCCGGCCGCGCGAGGCCGATCTGACAACCGATGATCGGCTGCACGCCGCGCGCGGCGCAGGCCTCCGAAAATTCCAGCGCGCCGAAGAGATTGCCGCTATCGGTGATGGCGACCGCCGGCATTCCACCGGCCCGCGCGAGTTCAGCGATTTTTTCCGCCTTGATCGCCCCCTCGCTCAGCGAATAAGCGGAATGGACGCGGAGATGGACAAAATTTTCATGCGGCATCAGATTCTCCCCGGCTCAGGCTGGCAGCAATTTTCCCGCGCGAAGTGTCACGCGGCGGTCCATGCGTTGCGCGAGATCCGGGTTGTGCGTTGCGATCAACGCGGCGACCCCTTCATTGCGCACCATCGCAAGAAGGGCTGCGAAAACACGATCGGCAGTCGCGACATCGAGATTGCCGGTCGGCTCGTCGGCCAGCAGCACACGCGGCGCATTGGCGAGGGCGCGCGCGATCGCCACGCGCTGCTGCTCCCCGCCCGACAGCTTTCCCGGCAGATGATGGAGACGCTCGGCAAGCCCCAGTGTCGCCAGCAATGTCTCGGCGCGCGCGCGCGCCGAGGCGCGTGGGCGGGCGGCGATCATCTGCGGGAGAAGAACATTTTCAAAGGCCGTAAACTCACTCAGAAGATGATGGGATTGATAGACGAAGCCGATGAAATCGCGGCGGATCGCGCTGCGTTCGTTATCGCTCAGTTTCCCGGCATCTCGCCCCGCAACCACGATCTCCCCGCCATCAGGACGCTCCAGCAGGCCGGCAAGATGTAGCAGCGTTGATTTACCGGCCCCCGATGGCGCGACCAGCGCCACGATCTCGCCCGCGGCAAGCGTGAGATCGACCTCTTGAAGAACCGGTAAGGCCCCCGCCTCGGTGCGATAGATGCGCTGCACGGCGCGCAACACCAGCGGCTCACTCATGCCGCAGCGCCTCCACGGGATCGGTGCGCGCCGCCCGCCAGCTCGGATAAAGCGTCGCCAATAACGAAAGTGTCAAGGCCATGCCGATGATTTCGCCGACTTCCCAAGGGTCGAGACGAGCTGGAAGATGAGCGAGGTAATAGACCTCGGGATTGAACACTGACACCCCGGTCACGGCCTCGACCCAGTGCTGCAGCGTCTGGATGTTGAGGCAGAAGACGATGCCGAGCACTGAGCCGATCAGCGTGCCGGAAATTCCCACCGAGGCGCCGCACATGAGAAAAATGCGCATGATAGCGCTACGCGGCGCGCCCAGCGTGCGCAGCACCGCGATATCGCCGGTCTTGTCCTTGACCATCATGATCAGCGAGGAAATCACGTTGAACGCGGCAACCAGGATGATCAGCGTGAGGATGAGGAACATCACGTTCTGCTCGACCTCGACGGCGGCGAAGAAACTGTCGTTGCTGTGCTGCCAATCGACAATCGCGACGTTATCGCCCAGCGCGGCGCGGATGGCACGCGCGACCGCGCCGACATGCAGCGGATCGGCCACCCGCACCTCGATCTGGGTGACGCTCTTGGGCTGCTGGAAGAAAATCTGCGCATCCTCAAGCGGCAAAAAAGCATAGGCCTGGTCATACTCGTTCATGCCGATCTGGAACACCGCGACGACATGATAGGCGCGGATGCGCGGCACTGTGCCGAAAGCGGTCGCGGCGCCTTGCGGGGCAACCAGCGTGAGCACGCTGCCAACGCCGAGCCCGAGACGCCGCGCCATGCCAACGCCCACCACGATGGCATCGCCCGGCGTAAAATCATCGAGCGAGCCTTCAAGAAGGTGATCGGCCACGGCGTGCAGCGCCTTGAGGTCAGCCGCGCGAATGCCGCGCACGAGCCCTCCCGTCGCGGCGCCACGCTCGGCGGAAAAAAGCGCCTGGCCATCGATCACCGGAATCGCCGAGACCACGCCAGGGATCGCGCGGATGTGCGCTGCCAATGCCTCGTAATCGGCCAATCCGCGCTCAGGGCCGCCGCGTTCGGCGGCATAGACGCCGAGATGGCCATTGAGACCGAGGATGCGGTTAAGCAGATCGATCTTGAAGCCGCCCATCACGCTCATCACGATGATCAGCGTCGCCACCCCGAGCGCGATGCCGATCAGCGAGAAGCTGGCAATGACGGAGACGAAGCGCTCGCCACGTCGGGCACGCAGATACCGCCCGGCGATTTTGCGCTCAAACGCATTGAACATGGCGCTAGCCGAGAATTTTCGCCAAGGCCGCCTCGGGCGAAAGCTCCTCGCGCGCCCCGCTCGCGCGTCGCTTCAGCTCGACTTTTCCCGCCGTCGCGCCGCGCGGCCCGACAATGATCTGCCAGGGATGGCCGAGCAGATCGGCGTCATTGAATTTTACCCCGGCGCGTTCCTCGCGATCGTCATAGAGTGCTGCGCCGCCGAGCCGGGCATAGAGGCTTTCGCACAAGCCATCGCAAGCGGCATCGCCCGGCTTGAGGTTGAGAAGGGCCGCGCGGAACGGTGCGATGGCGTCAGGCCAGATGATTCCGGCCTCGTCGTGCGAGGCCTCGATTACCGCGCCGACGAGGCGGCTTACACCGATGCCGTAACTGCCCATTTCGGGATGCACGCTGCTGCCATCGGCGGTGGTGACGGAAAAATTCATCGCCCGGCTGTATTTTGTGCCGAAATAGAAGATATGGCCGACCTCGATGCCGCGCCCCTCGCGCCGCCGCTCGGGCGCGAGCGCGGCGAACGCTGCCGCGTCATGCTTCTCGTCGGTCGCGGCGTAGTGCGAGGTCATCAGGCCGTAAAACCGCGCCAGATCCTCGGGCGAGCGCGCATCGAAACCACCTTGTGAATAGTCGATCTCCTCGAAAGCGGCGTCGAAAAACACCTGGCTTTCTCCGGTCGGAGCGAGGATGATGAATTCATGGCTGAGATCGCCCCCGATCGGCCCGGTGTCGGCGGCCATCGGGATCGCCTGCAGGCCAAGGCGCTGGAAGCTGCGCATATAGGAGAGCATCATCCGCCGATAGCTCAGCACCGCGCCGGCCTGGTCGATATCGAAACTATAAGCGTCCTTCATGAGAAATTCGCGCCCACGCATGACACCGAAACGCGGGCGCACCTCGTCGCGGAATTTCCATTGGATGTGATAGACGCTTTGCGGCAATTCGCGATAGGAGCGCACCGATTGGCGAAACAAATCGGTGATCATTTCCTCATTGGTCGGGCCGTAGAGCAGTTCGCGATCATGGCGGTCGCGAATGCGCAGCATCTCCTTGCCGTAGCCCTCATAGCGGCCGCTCTCGCGCCATAGCTCGGCGGGCTGGATGGTCGGCATCAGGAGTTCCTGCGCGCCGATCGCATCCTGCTCTTCGCGCACGATACGGGCGATGTTGTGCAACACGCGATAGCCCGCTGGCAGCCAGGCATAGATGCCAGACGCGGTCTGGCGCACCAGCCCGGCACGCAGCATCAGCCGGTGCGAGACGATCTGCGCCTCGGCGGGCGTCTCCTTGAGGGTCGGCAAGAGCGAGCGGGAGAGGCGCATCGGCGATCCGGTCCCTATTTCTTGGGGTGCCCGTTGCCGGGCGTGCGTCGCAGCCTAGCCGGCCCCGCGCGTTCCCGCCAGATGGCGCACGCCCCGAGCGGCGTCCAGGCCGCTCCCGTTTTTCAAGGCATTATTTTTTTAAGGCATTATTCATTGCGAGGCATCAAGCTCGTGGCATGAACGTCGAGACTGCCGATCGGATAGACGAGGAGAGGCCTGCGGCGGCGCGGGCGGCATACCACCGCGGCGTGGCGTTGCTAGAGGCCGGCCGGCCAGCGGAGGCGCTTGCCGCTTTCCAGCTCGCGCGCGGGCGTGCGCGGGAAATGCCGGAAGCGTTTTATGGCATCGGCAATGCCTGCTTCGCGCTTGGCCGTTTCGCCGAGGCACTCGCGGCCTACCAGGAGATGCTGGCGCGCCGGCCGGATTTCGCCGATGCCTGGTCAAATAGTGGCAATGCGCTGCAGGAACTCGGCCGGTATGAGGAATCGCTCGGCTGTTATCGCGCCGCGCTGACGCATGATCCGCGGCATTTTCAGGCCCATTCCAACATGAGCGGCGCGCTTTACCGCTTGCAGCGCTTCGCCGCGGCGGCAGCGGCGGCGCGGGCGGCAATCGCCTGCGCGCCGACCTGGCCGGTCGGCTATTCCAATCTGGCGGCAGCCTTGCGCGCCCTGGCGCGCTATCCGGAGGCGCTCGATAGCTGCTTTGCCGCGCTCAAGCTCAAGCCGGACTACCCCGAGGCGCTTGTCAATCTCGGCACCACGCTGCACGACATGATGCAGTATCAATCCGCGCTAACCGCCTACGATCTGGCGCTGCAATGTGCCCCCGCTCATCCTCTCGCGCTGATGAACCTGGGCGTCTCGCTGCTCGCGCTGAGCCGGCTTGAGGAGGCCATCGCGACCCTGCGCCGGGCCGCCGCGCTGGCCCCCCGGGATCCCGAGCCGATCTTCAACCTCGCCATGGCGCTGCTCAAATCCGGGCACCAGATGGCCGAGGGATTGGCTCTTTACGAACGGCGCTGGGAACGCCCCGAGACGGCGCGGCGCGATTTTGGCCGGCCGCAATGGCAGGGCGAGGCGATCGCTTGGCGGACCATTCTCCTGCATGCCGAGCAGGGCTATGGCGACACCCTACAGTTCATCCGCTACGCGCCGA
>JAJYYH010000061.1 GCA_021801255.1 Pseudomonadota bacterium | reverse complement strand
GGCCGATGGTGCTTCGGCAAGACCCCCATGCACACCTTCCTTGACAGCCTGCCCATCGCTAAGGAAAAATCCATGGCCACCTGAACACGACAGACACACCCATCGGCGCCAAATATCCAACACTGTCTGTCAGATCAAGTTCTGATTTGTACACCTTATCCCTGTTTCTGGTTCGCCAAGATCCGCCGCATGGCGTCGATCAACGCCTGAACGCTGTTGCCATTGTGCTGGAGATAGCTTGCGTAGTCGCTGCGCTGGGTGAGGCGAAGGCTGACGCCTTCCACCACCAAATCCTCGATCTTCGGACCGCCGCCGGTCATTGAGATTACCCATTCGACATCGGCGTCGGGGTTGTTGGGGCGCGAGATCGTGGTGCTCACCCAGGTCAGATCATCATGCGGCGTGGTGCGGCCGAGGACGTAGTGGACGCCTTTATATTCGCCGAGATGGCCGGCGATGCTGTTCAACAGAACCTGATGAAACAGAGCGACATAATCCTGCTGTTGCTGCGGGGTGGCGAGGCGCCAGAAGCGGCCCAGGCAGAAGCGCGCGATACCGTCCACATCCACCGCGCGATCGACGATCCGCTGCAGTTGCGCGCGCTTTTCAGCAAACCCACCGGGGCCGTTGATCACGTTCACCAGTTGATCGCCGACATCACGGACGAATTCCCGGGGATCGGCCGCGCGCGCGGCGGAAACGCGAGGCAGGACAAACATTACCGCAAGTGCGGCGAGGGCCGGAAATTGGCGTCTACTCCACATAGTTCCCTCTCTTTCTCGGGAAAGCAGGCGATCAACTGGCGCAGCGGGGCGCCGCTCTCGCCTCACTCGGATTGCGTCGTGGGCGCCGGGAACCAAGCCGGGACGGTCGCGCGCTGGTCGTTGCGGATCGCCTCCAACTGGCTCTGGCGGTGCTGGCGATAGAGGCTACGGATGGTGGCATAGGGATCAAGCGCGGTTTTCTGCACCTGATCAAGCGAGTCGAGCACGCGTTCGCGGGTATCGATCGCAACCATGGCATAATAGGACCATTCGAGGGCATAGACCGTGGTGCCATTGCCGATCCAGGTAAACGGCCAATCGACGACATCGACACCGTAGCCAGCGAGATCGCGCGGATCGGAGGGGCCGAGGATTGGCACGTAGAGGTAGGGCCCCTCGGGCACGCCGTAAAGTGCCAGCGTCAGGCCGAAATCGGCATCGTGATTGACATAGCCCCAATGCTTCGCGACATCGAAGAGCCCGCCCACGCCCAGGGTTGAGTTGATGATAAAGCGCATGAAGGTGTCACCGGCGCGGCGTGGCTTGCCCTCGGCGACGTCGTTGAAGAACACGGTGGGGTAAGCAAGGTTGAGGAGGGCGTTGTGGATGCTCTCGCGCGCGGCCTCGGGCACGGCGTAGCGGTAGGCTTCGGCGGCGGGCTTCAGCGTCACCGCGTCAAGCCCGTTATTGATTTTGTACATGACGCGGTTGGTTGGCTCCAACGGATCGTTGGTCTGTTTGTAATCGGCCACCGCGTCCTTGTCGCTGGCCGGAGGGCGCGGGGCACAGCCGGTGAGTGCCATGAGGCAGGCAAGCGGGACCAGTAGCGAAAGCAAGGGGTTCGGGCGGGGCATGCGGCTTCCTCGCGGTAGATGACGGACAAGGCACCGGTCGCCTCTCGCAACCGAGGGGGCCGAGACCGAGCGGGGTGAACCTGCAATAAAGGAACAAATGAGCCGCCGTAAAGCTCCCGCGTTCGGGAGGCAGGCTTGCGAGGCATGGGAATATAGTGAAAAACGAGTAACCGTTCCGGCGGTCTCGCTGTCTCCGACGATGTTCCGCCCTCGCCCAGATCGGGAGAGCCTATTCCATGTGCGCCGCCGCCCTGCCGCCCGCCTCCAGGCTTTCGACTGGTTCCCCGGATGCCACGCTGGAGCGCTGGCTGACCGGTCCGCGCGTCGCCGGGCTGCCGGCGCGCGATCGCGAAGCGCCGCCGCCCCAGCTTTCCTTCGAATTTTTTCCCCCGCGCAACGCCGCGCTAGAGGCCCAGCTCTGGGCCTGCATCCGCCGCCTGGAAGTGCTGGCGCCGCGCTTCGTCTCGGTCACCTATGGCGCCGGCGGCAGCACCCAGAGCCGCACCCATGCAACCGTTGCGCGCATCGTGCGCGAAACCCGCCTCGTGCCGGCCGCCCATCTCACCTGCATCGGGGCCTCGCGCCAGGAGGTGGACGCCATCGCCCAGCAATACTGGGAGGCCGGTGTGCGCCATATCGTGGCCCTTCGCGGCGATCCGCCGCCGGGAGAAGCCTATACGCCGCATCCCGAGGGCTACGCCTACGCCGCTGATCTGGTCGCCGGGCTCAGGCGGGTGGCTCCCTTCGAGATCTCGGTCGCGGCCTATCCCGAGACCCATCCGGCGGCGCTGAGCCCCGAGGCCGATCTCGATAATTTGAAGCGCAAGCTCGACGCCGGGGCGAGCCGCGCCATCACCCAGTATTTCTTCGAGACCACGACCTATCTCCGCTTCCTCGACCGCGCGCTCGCCGCCGGTATTACCGCCTCCATCGTTCCCGGCATCATGCCGGTCTCGAACTACGCCCAGGCGGCGCGCTTCAGCGCGCTCTGCGGCGCGAGCGTGCCTGCCTGGCTCGGCCATCTCTTCGCCGGCACCGAGGGCGACCCGGAGCTTCGCCGCATGGTCGGCGTCGTGATCGCGGCCGAGCAGGTACGGCTGCTCCAGGCCAATGGCGTCGATGAATTTCATTTTTATACGCTGAACCGCCCCGATCTCACCTATGCCATCGCCCATATCCTTGGCGTCAGGCCGCCAGCGGGGGAGGGGGGGCTCGCATCATCAGCCGGCGATAGAGCGGGCGCAGCAGAAACGGACTGAGATAGAGCGGGAACTGGCAAAGCGCGAAAAACAGCGCGATCCGTGGATCGGCGGCAACCGGCAACACCGCGAGATAGAGCGCCATGTTGCGATTGCCGGCGACCAGTCCGACGGAGGCGGCCTGGCGCCGGCCAAGCCAGGCAAAGGCCAGCGCGGTTGCAAGATTGAGCCCGAAATCGGCGATGAAGGCGGCCAGCAGTGCCACGATCACCCAGCGCGGATCGTGAACGAGCCGCGCCGCCAGCCCATCCATCACCGCGAAGCCATAGAGCATCAGCAGCCACACCACGCCGCCATCGACCACCTCGCCGAGTGCCATGAGGCGCGCGGTGCCGAGTGCGCGGCGCAGCACCAGCGCCACGACAAGCGGCAAACCGACGGTGAGCGCAAGCCGCAGCATGAACGCCCCGGGTCCGATCGCCAGATCGATCCCCATCAGCCAGTAGACCACCATCGGCGCGGTGAGCGGGACGAGGAACGTGGTGCCGAGCGTCATCAGCAGCGAAAGCTCGGGGTCAAGCCCGACCAGCCGGGCGAAAGCCGGGGCGGAGAGCGCGCCGCAGCCGGTGGCGAAGATCACCACGCCGTGGCGGAGGCCGGGGTCGAGAGTGAAGGGTGCGAGGACGGCAAAGACCAGGAGCGGGGAAATTAGCAACTGAAAGGCGATGAGCACGGCGAGACGCAACGGTCGGCGAAGATGCGCGAAGGCGGCGGCGACATCGACACGGAGCAGGACCAGCGTCATGAGGCCCAGCACCTCGGGGAGGATAAAATGGCGGAGCGCGTGGGCGAGGGGGGGGATCAGCAGGCCGCCGAAAATCCCCACCGCCAGGAGCGGGCTGCCATGCCGGGCGGAGGCGGCGAGCGCGCGGTGCAACAGCTTCATCGCCGCCCCGATGGGTTGGAGACCATCGCCATGCGTTCTATACCTTCCACCGACGTTTTTTCGGAATTTTTATCATGGCCGAGCATCTCGCCGCGCTGAACCCCGAGCAGCGCATGGCTGTCGAGACGCTCGACGGCCCGGTGCTGGTGCTCGCCGGCGCCGGCACCGGCAAGACCCGCGTGCTCACCACTCGCTTCGCCCATATTCTCCTCTCCGGCCGTGCCACCCCGCATCAGGTGCTCGCTGTCACCTTCACCAACCGCGCCGCGCGTGAAATGCGCGAGCGCGTGGCAAACCTGCTTGGCCGGCCGGTGGAGGGGCTCTGGCTCGGCACGTTCCACGCGCTCGCCGCGCGTATGCTGCGCCGTCACGCGGCCGCGGCGGGGCTGTCGCCGAATTTCACGATTCTCGACACGGATGACCAACTCCGCCTGCTCAAGCAGGTGATGGCGGCCGAGCGGATCGACGCCAAACGCTGGCCGCCGCCGCTCTTGATGAGCCAGATCCAGCGCTGGAAAGACCGCGCGCTCTCTCCCGCCCGGCTCGGCGCGGCCGATCTCGCACAGGCCGGCGATCTCGCGGGTGGGCGGATCGCTTCCCTCTATGGAGCCTACCAGGCCCGGCTCAAGGCCTTGAACGCCACCGATTTCGGCGATCTTCTGCTCTTCGTGACCGATATCCTCCGTGATCAGCCCGATATTCTCGCGGAATATCACCGCCGCTTCCGCTATATCCTGGTCGATGAATACCAGGACACCAATCTCGTCCAGTATCTCTGGTTGCGGCTGCTGGCGCAGGCTTCGAAAAATATTTGCTGCGTCGGCGATGACGACCAGAGCATCTATTCCTGGCGTGGCGCCGAGATCGAGAACATCCTGCGCTTTGAGCAGGATTTCCCCGGCGCCGCTGTCATCCGGCTGGAACGCAATTATCGCTCGACCGCGCCGATTCTCGCCTGCGCCGCGGCGTTGATCGCCCATAACCAAGGCCGGCTCGGCAAGACGCTTCGCCCCGGCGGCAAGGAGGCGGGCGGTGAAAAAGTGCGGATTCTGAGCCTATGGGACCAGGAGGAGGAGGCTCGCGCCGTCGGTCAGGCAATCGAGGATTTGCGCGCCGAGGGCGAAAAACTCACCGAAATGGCGGTTTTGATGCGCGCCGGCTTTCAGACCCGGGCCTTCGAGGAGCGGCTGATCACGCTCGGCATTCCTTATCGCGTGGTCGGTGGATTGCGTTTTTATGAACGCGCCGAAATCCGCGATGCCATCGCCTATGCCCGCCTCCTCGTGCAGCCCGGCGACGATTTGGCGTTTGAGCGCGTCGTCAACACCCCGCGCCGTGGCGTCGGCACCGCCGCCCTTCAGACGCTGCATGTCCGCGCCCGCGCCGACGATACCGCGCTTACCACCGCCGCCGGCGCGCTGATCGCATCCGGCGCGTTGCGTGGCCGGGCGGGGGAGGGGGTGCGACGGTTGCTGGACGACCTCGGCCGCTGGCGCGCCCGGCTCGAAGCCGAAGGCCCGGTGGTCGCGATGCAATTCGTGCTCGACGAATCGGGCTATACCGACATGCTGAAAGCGGACAAATCGCCCGAGGCGCCGGGGCGGCTCGACAATCTCAAGGAATTCGTCCGTGCCCTCGCCGATTTCGAATCCCTCCAGGGCTTTCTCGACCACGTTGCGCTGGTCATGGAAAACGACGAGAACGCCGCCGGCGACCGGGTCAATCTGATGACGCTGCACGCCGCCAAGGGGCTCGAGTTCGACACAGTTTTTCTCCCCGGCTGGGAAGAGGGGCTGTTTCCCAACCAGCGTGCCCTCGATGAAGGCGGCGTCAAGTCGCTCGAGGAGGAACGCCGGCTCGCCTATGTCGGGCTGACGCGGGCAAAAAAGCGCGCGATCATCCTGCACGCCGCGCATCGCCGCATCTACGCCAACTGGCAGGATAGTATCCCGAGCCGCTTTCTCGACGAAATCCCCGAAGAACAAATCACCCGTGGCGGCACGGCGGCGTCCTCGCGTCGGGTGCGCGCACCGGCTTTTCCGCCGCGACGGGGGCTGATCGAGGCGAGCGCGATCACGCGCCCGGCGCCGATGAGCGCGATCGCCATCGGGGCGCGCGTCTTCCATGCCAAATTCGGCTACGGCACGGTGACGGCGGCGGATGACGACCGGCTCGACATCGCCTTCGACAAAGCCGGGAAAAAGCGCGTGCTCGACCGTTTTGTCGAACCCGCATGAGCCGCTCCCTCCCGCCGCTCGAAACCCTTAGCGTCGTGGTTGGCATCGAGGCGGTCGCGGTCTATCGGGCGGCGTTCGAAACGGTCTGCCGCAGCGTCGGCTGGTTTCGCGAGGAAGGCACGGGGCGCTGGCGCGTCGAGGGGATCAAGCGACGCGGGGAGGGCGACGAGAAACTCGCCAACGCGCTGGCCCTCGCCGCCCTGGCGAGCGGGGCGCAGCCCGCGCTCTCGTGCCGTGCCACCGAGGCCGCGGGCTGGCTCGCGCGCAATCGCGCGGCTTTTCCCGCGCAACTGATCGGGCGGCGTTTTCAGCTCCGCCCGACGCATCTTCCCCGCCACGAAATAGCCGGGCGCATTACTCTCACCCTCGATGCCGGGCTGGCTTTCGGCTCGGGCGAGCACGGCTCGACGCAAGGCTGTCTCCGCGCGCTGGAGCGATTGCGTCGCCGCCCGGCGCGCATCCTCGATCTTGGCACTGGCTCGGGGATTCTCGCCATGGCGGCGGCGCGGCTGTTTCATCGCAACGTGCTCGCTGCCGATCTCGACCCCTTCGCGGTGCGGATCGCGCGCGAGAACGCGGCGCGCAATGGTCTGGCGCGCCGCGTGCGGGTGATGCGTTCGGATGGCTGGCGGCAGCGCCCGCTCAAGGGAGCGCCGCCGTTCGATCTGGTGCTGGCCAATATCCTCGCCCGCCCGCTCGCCGCCATGGCGCGCGACCTCTCCGGCCACCTGGCACCCGGCGGGATCGCGATCCTGGCGGGGTTACTTGCGCGCCAGGAACGGATGGTGCTGGCGGCGCATCGCCGCCAGGGGCTGGTGCTGTGCGGCCGTCAGCCCGTCGGGGCCTGGACCACACTGGTCCTCGGCAAGCCGCGATGAGCCGCGCTCAGGCCGAGCGCAGCCCGGCCGTGCGCTCGTTCCGCGCGGCTTCGCGCTTGGCGCCGAACACTGGGTCGAACAGCATCGGCAGATCGCCGCGCGTCAGACCGATATCGGCGAGTTCGCGATCCGAAAGCCGGGCCAGCTCATTGAGCACCGCGCGGCGCTCGGCGCTTTCGCTAACCGCACGCGCGGCGCGGGTCAGGACATGGGCGAGCCCGGCGAGCGCCCGAGCCAACAGCGGCCGCCCAGGGCGCCGCGCCCCGCGATGCCCTGACTTCGCGGCCGGGCGCGTGGCCGGTAGGGTGGAAAAAAATTCGAATTTGGCGAAGTCGATGGTCATGGCATTCTGTCCTTAACGTGGGCCGTGGCGGAATATGGCTTGGCCATGCCCGACACGGGGTCTGGCCGGAGATATGCGCCGCCCAGGTTTATTGTGCAGGTGCGAAGAAAACGAAACTGTTATGCATAAAACGCATGGTAATAGCATGAGTTATGAAATTTCTGTTAAACGACTCGCTGCACTCCGTGCTGCCCTCGCTGCTTTGGGCGTCGCTGGCTTCATCCAGCCGCGTGCCGACGAGCATCTCGGCGAATATGTGCCTCCGAGCGCCGAGCGCCTCGCCTGGCTCAGCGGCTTCACCGGCAGCGCTGGCCTCGCCGTGGTCCTGGCCGACCGCGCCGCACTCTTCACCGATGGCCGCTACACCCTCCAAGCCGCCGCCGAGACCAACCCCGCGCTCTGGGAGCGCTGCCATATCACCGTGACCCCACCGCAAGCCTGGCTCGCCGGCCACGCCCCGCAGGGCGCACGCATCGGCTACGATCCCTGGCTGATCAGCGAGGAGGGGCTGGCGCGGTTTCGCGACGCCGGCCTTGCCATGGCCCCGATCGCCAACCCGATCGACCCGCTCTGGCGGGATCGCCCGGCGCCGCCATTAGCCCCCGCCATGCCGCACGATCTCGTCTTCGCCGGGGAGGCCGCTCGCGCCAAATGCGCCGCCATCGCCAGCGGCCTCGCCGAACGCGGCGCGGCGGCGGCCGTGCTCAGCGATCCCGCCGCGATCAACTGGCTGCTCAATATCCGCGGCAGCGATGTGCCCTTCACGCCCGTCGCCCTCGGCTTCGCCCTCCTGCACGCCGACGGGCGCGCCGCGCTGTTCATGGCGGCGGAAAAGCTGCCGCCTGAAACCCGCGCCTGGCTCGGCCCCGAGGTGCAAATCGCCGAGCCGGCGGCGCTGCCCGACGCGCTGGCCGCGCTGGCCGGGCAGGGGGTGCTGGTGGACCCATCGGCAAGCCCGGTATGGTTCGCCGAGACGCTGCGCGCCGCCGGGGCCAAAATCATCGTGGCGCCCGATCCTTGCTTGCTGCCCAAGGCATGCAAGAACCCGACCGAGCAGGCCGGCGCCCGCGCCGCGCATCGCCGCGACGGCATCGCTCTCTGCCGGTTTCTCCACCATATGAGCGAGCAGGGCAGGGCGGAGAGCGAAATCTCGGCCGCCGAAAAACTCCTCTCATTCCGCGCGGCGGAGAAAAATTTTCGCGGCGAAAGTTTCCCGGCAATCTCCGCCGCCGGCCCGCACGGCGCCATCATCCACTATCGCGTCAACGCAGAAACAGATCGAACGATCGGCGATAACACGCTTTATTTAATAGATTCTGGGGCCCAGTATCTCGACGGCACCACCGACGTCACCCGCACGCTGTGGAGCGGGCCGGCAGCGCCGCCGGCGTCACTCCGCGATCGCTTTACCCGCATCCTCAAGGGCCATGTCGCGCTGGCTGCGCTGGTTTTCCCGCAAGGCCTCGCCGGTCTCCATCTCGACGCCTTCGCCCGCCGGGCGCTCTGGCAACAGGGGCTCGACTATGACCACGGCACTGGCCACGGCGTCGGCAGCTACCTCTCGGTGCATGAAGGCCCGGCCGGCATCTCCCGCACCGCACGCCCGGTGCCGCTCGCACCAGGCATGATCCTCTCCAACGAGCCCGGCTTCTACGCGCCCGACGAATACGGCATCCGCCTGGAAAACCTGCTCCTCGTGCAGCCCGCCGCCGACCTCGGCGGCGGCGGAAAAGCGTTTCTCCGCTTCGAAACCCTGACGCTTGCGCCGTTCGACCGCACGCTCATCGACGCTGCCGCCCTGACTGCCGAGGAACGCGCCTGGCTCAATGCCTACCACCGGCGCGTCGTGGCCGAACTTGCGCCCGATTTGCCGCCCGACGCGCGAACCTGGCTCGAAGCCGCTTGTGCGGAGGTTTAGTTAAAAAAAGGCGAGGGCGCTGCCCTCGACCCGCTGGGGCCATTGGCCCCAGACCCCATTTCTCAAGCGCATAAATGCCGCAGAAGATTTATTATGGAAAGAAAGCTAGCAACGGTCACGATGCCAGACTACACCCGGCATGATCCGCTCGACGCGACCTTGACGCGAGCCTTCGGGGCAATTCCCGAGTCCGCTGGACGCATTCTGCGGGTGGTATATCGTCGGAATGGTGATGAAATGGTGATCGTGACCACGCATTTCGACCGAGGAGCCTCACGATGATTACGACCAGCTACGATCCGGACGCGGATGCCCTCTATGTCCGCCTTGCGCCCAAAGGGACGGCGATCGCGGAAACCCGCGAGGTAGAACCGGGAATCATGCTCGACATGGACGAGGCCGGCCGCCTGGTCGGCATCGAGGTGCTCAATATGCGGCTCCGCACGAGCCAATCGACCCCGGCGGCCGCCGCGTGACGACCCCTCTCCGCCTGCCACACTGAGCCCGCGATCACAAACAGCACGGAGCGCCGCCCATGGCCCTAGCCCTGTTCCGCCAGCTCGCCGCTTACAACAAATGGGCCAACGCGCGGATTTACGCCGCCGCCCTCGCCCTGCCCGAGGACGCCTATCGCCGGCCGACAGGGGTCTTTTTCGGCAGCCTGCACGGCACCCTCAACCATCTTTTGGTCACCGATCGCATCTGGCTGCACCGGCTGACCGGCACGGGCGACGCCCCCGACCGGCTTGACGCCATCCTGTTCGAGGACCGCGCCGCCCTCACCCGCGCCCGCCTGGCCGAGGACGCCCGCCTGATCGCGCTGATTGACACCTACGACGCGCCAACCCTCGCGCGCCCGATCGCCTATCGCACCATGGCGGGAAAACCCCACGAGCAGCCCCTCGCCGACCTCCTGGCGCACCTCTTCAACCACCAAACCCACCACCGCGGCCAAGCCCACGCCTGCTGCTCGATTGTTTCCGGCACCGAGCCGCCGTCGCTCGACCTTCTGGCCTTTCAGCGCGGCATTCAAGCGCCTGATCTTGCGGCATTGATTTGAGTAATGCGCCGCCTCGGCAGCGTTCTTAATTCGCTGGTGCGGCAATCTATCGTTCCAGCGCAGTCTTAGGAGAACAGTTTATTTAAAAAATATTCATCTAGATCAGCATCTTTCTTATTCTGCACAACGGAGATATAGTTATCATCTGAAATAATCTTTACAAGCGAAGCTATTGTTATCCTCATAAGATCACGAAATGTATTGATATTAACTGACACGCGCTTTGCACTAACAAAGGGCTGATTCCAGGTGAGTGGCCCTTTTTTAATCTCACTATTGCCATGAATAAATTTACTTCTATCGGCGTATATTCTTTTTATTTTATAAAAAAATTCTTTTCGCTCTCCTAGATTATCTCCAAGAAGGACGGCAATGCGTTCGGCGAGTTGGTAGCTGATTTCCGTTTTCCCGGTGCTTATAAGGGCTTCTAGCACAGTCACCAAGCTAAGGTACGCAGATTCCAAACTTGATGTCGAGATAAAGCTCCAGAAACATCCCAAAGCAACAGAAATTCGCTCATGAAGAAAAATTGGAGAGTAATACATTTCCATTCGAGAGAACATAGAAATTAAATATTCTTTTTTTATTTGATTTTTTGTATAGTTTGTATCATCATAATATACCGAAACCGCTGTAGTGGTTATGTTTTTAGAGGGTAACATGGGACCATAAGAACCGCCAATGACATTTCCATCTTTGTCGTAATTTATTACAAAATGATTGTCACAAAATTCAAGATGGCACGGTTTTAACAAAAAAAGACAGCACAAAACTTGCCTGAACGCCAGATAATCACTTGTGTGAATTTCAGAATAATTGTCCAATACTTTATCGCCAAATTTTTCTTTTGCGCGACATAAAAAGCCTTTTAAGTAGTTCTTTCCTTCAACAACTAGCATCATGTTAGGCTCGAGCCAAGTTTTCATAATTCCGCCCATAGGCGTTTTTTTAAAATTCTCCCACATGCCCTGATATTCTTCGAGATCGTCGTGATTAAGTAGCTTCCTTAAAGTTACCCCAGGAAGAAGCTCACAGCTTTGAAATCCGATGAGATTGTCCGGCAAGGCAGTCCAGAATGGAAATATGGTCGTTTCGTCTAAATTTCTTTGATGCTTAATAAGTTCCTCGATGTTATTTGTGCTCTCTGCCATATTTTATGCCCCCATCTGTTCCTACAAAGACGACAGAAATATAATAGCTCATCGAAAGCTATTCGATACCCGTAACCCCCCCCCCGCCTTGACGCCGGACCCCCGGACCAATAGCAAGGGAAAAGTCAGCGAAACCGAACGGGCGCGGTCTGGTTTGGCGTCGGCCCCGCCTCGGCGGCCTCGGCCGGTCGCGTGGCGCATGCGGTTCATCCCGCCCTAGCAGGAGAAAAGTCCATGGCCTTCGAAGTCCCCCCCCTTCCCTACGCGAAAGACGCGCTGGCCAGCCACGGCATGTGCGCCGAGACGATGGAACTCCATCACGACAAGCACCATCAGGCCTATGTCACCGCGGTCAACGGCTTCGTCGAAAAGGATGCCACGCTCAAGGGGAAGTCGCTGGAAGACCTCATCAAGCTCTCCTACAACAAGCCCGAGATGGCGCCCTTGTTCAACAATGCCGGGCAGCACTGGAACCATAGTCTTTTCTGGCCGGCGATGAGCCCCACCCATGGCGGGCGCATGCCGGGGAAGCTCGAGAAAAAGCTGATCGCGGATTTCGGTGGCGTGGCGCAGTTCAAGGAGGCCTTCAAGGCCGCGGCCGTTGGCCAGTTCGGCTCGGGCTGGGCGTGGTTGATCCTTGATGCGCATGGCAAGCTCAAGGTGACAAAAACGCCGAACGGCTCCAACCCGCTCGCCACCGGCGAGGGCCAGGCCCTGCTCGGCTGCGATGTTTGGGAGCACAGCTATTATCTCGACTTCCGCAACCGCCGTCCCGATTACGTGCAGAACTGGCTGGACAAGCTCGCCAATTACGACTTCGCCGAGGCCAAGCTCGGCTGATCATGACGCGGGTCTGGGGCCGCTGGCCCCAGCGGGTCCAGGGCAGAGCCCTGGCCTTATTTTGCTGAGATAGTACCTTGCGACCCCTTAATTTTGCGCACCGCCGGTCACCTTGGCCGGCGGTTTTGCGTCGTTCGCCGCCTGCGTCTTCACCACGCTGCTGATCGTCTCGCGCAGCACCATGACCCGCACATTGGGTGCGATCTCGACCTCGACCTCGTTCGAGCCCTCGCGGAGTTTTTGTACGGTCGCGAGAATCCCTCCCGCCGTCACCACCCGATCGCCGCGCTTGAGCGCCGCGAGCGACCGCTTCAACTCTTTCTGGCGCTGCTGCTGCGGGCGGATGAGAAGAAAGTAGAACACCGCGAAAATCAGCACCAGGGGCGCGAATTGCGTGGCGTTGGCCATCAGCGAGTTCACGCTCTGGGCGTAGGCGGGCGAAATCAGCGAGGGGAGCATGGGGGATCTTTCCGATGGGCCGAAGCCGGGGTTGCCGAAGCTGGCGGCGGACCATACTTTGCCCCCCCTCCCCGTCAAGCTCTCCCCCGCAGGAAGAAAAATGGAACCGCGCCTTCTCGATGCTGTCTTGCGTATCGCCTCGGCCCTCGAACGCCTCGCCCCTCCCGCTCCGGCGCCGCTCGACCTCACCGGCGCCGATGCCTTCGTCTGGCATCCCGAGGCGCGGGTTCTGCATCCGGTAGCCCGCGTCTCCCGTGTCGCGATCGGGCTGCTCCAGGGCATCGCGCGGCAGAAAACCTTGCTGCTGGAAAACACGCTCCGCTTCGCTGCCGGCTTCCCCGCCAACAATGCCATGCTTTGGGGGGCGCGTGGTATGGGAAAATCTTCTCTTGTCAAGGCTGTGCATGCCGAAGCGAATGAAAGGCATGAAGGCAGCCTGGTGCTGGTGGAAATCCACCGCGAGGATATCGCGACGCTCCCCGAGCTGCTTCGCGGCTTGCGCGGCGAACGGCGACGGGTGTTGATTTTCTGCGACGACCTTTCCTTCGAACGTGAGGACGCTGACTACAAAGCATTGAAATCAGTGCTCGATGGTGGCATCGAGGGCCGGCCGGAGAATGTGCTGTTTTATGCCACCTCCAACCGCCGCCATCTGATGCCGCGCGATATGATCGAGAACGAGCGCGCGACCGCGATCAATCCCTCGGAAGCGACAGAGGAAAAAGTCTCGCTCTCTGATCGGTTCGGTCTCTGGATCGGCTTCCACAACTGTGATCAGGAAACATTTTTCGCCATGATCGAGGGCTATGCCGGCGCCCTGAGCCTGCCGATCAGCCCCGAGACGCTGCGCGCCGAGGCCATTGAGTGGTCGGTCACGCGCGGCGGCCGCTCGGGGCGCGTCGCTTGGCAGTTCATCCAAGATCTCGCCGGAAGGCTCGGCGTGCGGGGCGCTTAAAGCCGGGTCCAGGGCAGGCCCCTGGCCTTGCCAAGCCATTCCTGGCAGTGTCGCGCGCGAACGGGTGGAAACGGAGGGCCCCATGACAGAGGAAAATTTGCCGCGCCTGCGCAGCCGGCGCTGGTTCGACGATCCGCACGATCCGGGGATGACCGCGCTCTATATCGAGCGCTATCTCAATTTCGGCCTGACGCGCGAGGAGCTGCAATCCGGCAAGCCGATCATCGGCATTGCCCAGACTGGATCTGATCTTTCGCCCTGCAACCGCCATCACCTCGACCTCGCCCATCGCGTGCGCGATGGCATTCGTGACGCCGGTGGCGTGCCACTCGAATTTCCCCTTCATCCCATTCAGGAAACCGGCAAACGCCCGACCGCGGCGCTTGATCGCAATCTCGCCTATCTCGGCCTCGTCGAGGTGCTGCATGGCTACCCGCTCGATGGCGTGGTGCTCACCACCGGTTGCGACAAAACGACGCCGGCATGCCTGATGGGGGCGGCGACGGTGAATATCCCGGCGATCGTGCTCTCCGGTGGGCCGATGCTCGATGGCTGGTGGCAGGGCAGGCTCTCGGGCTCCGGCACCATCGTCTGGGAGGGGCGCAAGCTCTACGCCGAAGGCAAGATCGGCTATGATGAGTTCATGGCAATGGTCGCCTCCTCGGCCCCCTCGGCTGGGCATTGCAACACCATGGGCACGGCGACCTCGATGAACAGCCTCGCCGAAGCGCTTGGCATGTCGCTGCCTGGCTGCGCCGCCATTCCTGCGCCCTATCGCGAGCGCGGCCAGATGGCCTATGAGACCGGGCGGCGGATCGTCGCGATGGTCGGGGAAAATCTCCGCCCTTCCGATATCATGACCCGGCGCGCCTTCGAGAATGTGGTAGTGGCGGCGGCGGCTATCGGCGCCTCGTCCAATTGTCCCATCCACATGATCGCGATCGCGCGGCACATGGGCGTCGAGCACACGCTCGACGACTGGCAGCGGCTGGGCCCGGAAATTCCGCTTTTGGTCGATTGCCAGCCGGCCGGGCGTTTCCTCGGCGAGGCGTTCCATCGCGCCGGCGGCGTCCCGGCGGTGATGAAAGAGCTGCTTGAGGCCGGCAAGATCGATGGTGGGGTGATGACGGTGACGGGCCGGACGCTGGCGGAAAACTTAGCCGGCCTGCCCGAGCCCGATCGCGAGGTGATCCGCCCCTATGCGCGCCCGCTCAGGGAGCACGCCGGCTATGTCGTGATGAGCGGCAATCTCTTCGAGAGCGCGGTGATGAAGACCAGCGTCATCGACGAGGCGTTCCGTCGTCGCTTCCTCTCTGACCCCGCGCATCCCAATGTCTTCGAGGGCAAGGCGATCGTTTTCGAGGGGCCGGAGGATTATCACGCGCGCATCGAGGATGCGGATTTGGGCGTCGATGATCACTCGATCCTGATCGTGCGCAATTGCGGCCCGGTCGGCTATCCCGGCAGCGCCGAGGTGGTGAACATGCAGCCGCCGGCCGCCCTGCTGAAGCGCGGCATCGATGCGCTGCCGACGATGGGCGACGGGCGGCAATCCGGCACCTCGGCGGCGCCCTCGATCCTCAACGTCACACCCGAGGCGGCGGTCGGCGGGGGGCTCGCGCTGTTGCGCACGGGCGATCGCATCCGCGTCGATCTCAACACGCGGCGCGTCGATGTGCTGATGGAGGCGGATGAACTCGCCGCTCGCCGCGCTGCCTGGAGCCCGCCCAAACTCGACCACAAAACGCCCTGGGAGGAAATCTATCGCTCCATGGTGGGCCAACTCGGCACCGGCGCCTGTCTCGAACCCGCGACACTTTATCTCGACATCATCACCACCCGCGGCGAATCGCGGAATAATCACTGAGGGGGAACCCATCATGTCAGGAAGGCTTGCCGGCAAAACCGCTTTTGTCACGGCTGCGGCGCAAGGGATCGGGCGGGCAAGCGTGCTCGCTTTCGCCGCCGAGGGCGCCCATGTCATCGCCACCGACGTCAACGAGGCGAAGCTCGCCGAGATCAAAGAGCCGCACATCACCACGCAGCGGCTCGACGTGATGGATGCGGGCGCAATCACCGCCGCGGCGGCGCAGGTGGGCACGGTCGATGTGCTGTTCAACTGCGCCGGCTTCGTCCACCAGGGTAATATTCTCGATGCCACCGAAGAAGAATGGCAATTTGCTTTCGACCTCAACGCGCGCGCGATGTTCCGCCTGATCCGCGCTTTCCTGCCGGGGATGCTGGCGCGCGGCGCGGGCTCGATCATCAACATGGCCTCCGCCGTGGGCTCAATCAAAGGCGCGCCCAACCGCTTCATCTATGGCGCGAGCAAAGCGGCGGTGGTCGGCATCACCAAATCGGTCGCCGCCGATACGGTGGCGCGCGGCGTGCGCTGCAACTGCATCTGCCCCGGCACCATCCAGACGCCGAGCCTCGATGACCGTATCGCCGCCAACGCCGCACAAGCCGGCTCGGTGGAGGCGGCGCGCTCGGCGTTTGTTGCGCGCCAGGCGATGGGCAGGCTCGGCGCGCCCGAGGAGATCGCGGCCCTTGCGGTCTATCTCGCTTCCGACGAATCCCGTTTCATGACCGGCCAGGCAGTGGTGATCGACGGCGGTTGGACAATCTGAAATTTTTCCGTCTTGCTGAAGGCGGCCGCGACGTTTAGCAGACGCCTATTATTTGGGGGGTAGAGGAAATGGAGGATCGACTTCTCCAGCAGCGTCACGTCGTCGTTGCGTGCTATCTCGGCTGGACGCTCGATGCGTTCGATTTCTTCATTATGGTGTTCGTGCTCCGCGACATCGCCAGCACCTTCACCACCTCGATCACCGCCGTCACCTGGGCGATAACCTTGACGCTGGCGATGCGCCCCGTGGGGGCCTTCATCTTTGGCCGTATCGCCGATCGTTTCGGCCGCCGCCCGACGCTGATGGCCAATGTGCTAGCCTATTCGGTGCTGGAATTCGCCTCCGGCTTCGCCCCCTCGCTCACCGCGTTCATCGTCTTGCGCGCGCTCTACGGCATCGCCATGGGCGGTGAATGGGGGGTTGGTGCCTCGCTCACCATGGAAAGCGTGCCGACCAAGTGGCGCGGCACGGTCTCGGGGATTTTACAGGCGGGCTATCCTTCAGGCTATCTGCTCGCCTCGATCCTCTATCTCGCGATGCCGCTCCTCGGCTGGCGCGGGATGTTCATGGTCGGCGCCGCGCCGGCGCTACTGGTGCTCTATATCCGCCGCAACGTGCCCGAAAGCCCAGACTGGCATGCCCGCCAGGCCCGTGGGCCGCGCCCCGGCCTCGGCAAAGTTCTTAGCCAGCACCTCAATCTTGCAATTTACGCCATCGTGACGATGACCGCATTCAATTTCTTCAGCCACGGCACGCAGGATCTCTACCCGAGCGCCTTCCTTGGCGCGCAGCATAAGCTTTCGCCAGCGACGATCTCGGCGATCGCCATCATCTATAACATAGGCGCCATGCTTGGCGGGCTGTTGTTCGGCACACTCTCGCAGCGCATCGGCCGCCGCGTCGCCATCGTCATCGCCGCCCTGCTCTCGATCCCGGTGCTGCCGCTCTGGGCTTTTGGTAGCACGCCGCTGATGCTCGGAATAGGCGCGTTTCTCATGCAAATCTGCGTGCAGGGTGCTTGGGGCGTCATTCCCGCCCATCTCAACGAGATCTCACCGCCCGAAATCCGCGGCACGTTTCCCGGCGTCGTCTATCAGCTCGGCAATCTGCTGGCGTCCGCCAATGCCACCATCCAATCGACGATCGCCGACCACATGGACCATAATTACAGCTATGCTTTGGCGGGCGTTGCTGGGATCGTCGC
This sequence comes from Pseudomonadota bacterium, assembly GCA_021801255.1. Taxonomy (GTDB): domain Bacteria; phylum Pseudomonadota; class Alphaproteobacteria; order Acetobacterales; family Acetobacteraceae; genus Acidibrevibacterium. The sequence continues at coordinate 15,822 of JAJYYH010000061.1, read as the reverse complement.
CGTGCTGATCGCGGTGCTCATCGGCTTCGGCGGTGAGGCGCGGCAGCAGGATATGGGCGGCGGCTGAACCCGCCGCCCATTTGCCCTGTTCAGAATTCGAGTGTTGCCGCCTGCTTGACGAGTGGGAGCGCGCGCACCGCCGCCAGCACGCTCTCCGGTACATCCTCATCGACCGAAACCAGGCAGATCGCATCGCCCCCGGCGGCGGCGCGGCCAAGGTGAAAAGTCGCGATGTTGATCCCGGCCTCGGCGAGCAGCGCGCCGAAGCGGGCGATGAAGCCAGGCTTGTCCTCGTTCGTGACATAGAGCATGTGGCGCGAGAAATCGGCTTCGACCTGGATGCCCTTGATTTCCACCAGCCGCGGCTTGGCGCCCGCGAACAGGGTGCCGGCAACGCCCCGCTCATGCTCGTCGGTTGCGACCGTGATGCGCACCAGCGTCTGGTATTCGCTCGGCCGATCATGCACGGTCTCAGCGACATCGATGCCGCGCTCGCGCGCCGCGACCGGCGCGTTCACCATGTTGATCCCGGCGAGCATCGGCGAAAGCAGTCCGGCCAACGCCGCCGCGGTCAGCGGCTTGTGGTTGAGCGCCGCTGCCGCGCCCTCATACTCGATGGTCACGCGCCGCAGCACACCCTCCCTGATCCGCGTGAGCTGGCCCGCGAATGCGCCAAGCTGACGGCAAAGTTCCATATAAGGCTTAAGCCGTGGTGCGTCCTCGGCCGAGACCGAGGGCATATTGATGGCGTTGGCAACCGCGCCGCTCAGCAGAAAATCGCTCATCTGCTCGGCGACCTGCAATGCCACGTTCTCCTGTGCCTCGGCGGTCGCGGCACCGAGATGTGGCGTGCAGACGACATTGTCGAGGGCAAAAAGAGGGCTTTCGGTCGCTGGCTCGACCTCGAAAACATCGAGTGCAGCGCCCGCGACATGGCCCGCGCGGAGCGCGTCACCGAGCGCCTGCTCATCGATCAGCCCGCCGCGCGCGCAATTGATGATGCGCACACCGGGTTTTGTCCGGGCCAGTGCCGCGCGGGAGAGAATATTGCGCGTCTCTTCGGTAAGCGGGGTGTGCAGGGTGATGAAATCGGCGCGCGCAAGCAAGTCTTCAAGCACGACTTTTTCGACGCCAAGATCAACCGCCCGTTGTTCGGTCAGGAAAGGATCGTAGGCGATCACCTTCATCTTCAAGCCCAAAGCACGATCGGCGACAATCGAGCCGATCGTGCCGCAGCCGATCAGGCCGAGCGTCTTAGCGAAGAGTTCGACGCCCATGAAACGGTTCTTTTCCCACTTCCCCGCCTTGGTCGATTGCGAGGCCTCCGGGAGCTGGCGGGCGAGCGCGAACATCAGCGCGATGGCATGCTCGGCGGTGGTGATGGCGTTGCCGAAAGGCGTGTTCATCACCACGACGCCGCGCGCCGTCGCGGATTTGACATCGACATTGTCAACGCCAATCCCGGCGCGGCCGACGACTTTCAAATTGTGCGCGGCATCGAGCAATTCGCGCGTGACCTTGGTCGCCGAACGAATGGCAAGCCCGTCATAGGAGGCGATGATCGCGCGCAATTCGGCGGGCGAGAGACCGGGGCGGACATCGACATCGATGCCGCGATTGCGAAAGATGGCAACAGCCGCGGGGGAAAGCTTATCGCTGATCAGAACTTTCGCCATCTCTCTCACTCCACAACGCCGTAATCCGCGCGCACACTGGCCTCGGCCCAATCGAGCCAGGGCAGCAATGCCTTGACATCATCGGGCTCGACGGTGGCGCCGGCCCAGATGCGCAAACCCGGCGGGGCGTCGCGATAGCTTGCGATGTCAAAAGCAATCCCTTCCGCCTCCAGCAAGGCCGCGATCTTCTTCGCCGCTTCCGCCTTGGTCGCGGGCGCCAACGCCATGAACCAGGGCGCGATGATGGTGAGACAAATCGAGGTGCAGGAGCGGGTTGCGGGATCCTCGGCCAGAAAACCCGCCCAATTACTCCGCGCAACCCAGGCGCTAACCGCGGCCAGACTCGCTTCCGAGCGCGCGATCAGGGCATCCAGCCCGCCGATCCGCTCCGCCCAGCGCAGGCCATCGAGTGCATCCTCGACGCAAAGCATGCTCGGCGTGTTGATCGTCTCACCTTGGAAAATTCCCTCGATCAACTTTCCACCCTTGGTAAGGCGAAAAATTTTCGGCAGCGGCCAAGCGGGTTGGTAGGATTCGAGGCGGGCCACGGCACGCGGCGAGAGCGCCAGCATACCATGCGCCGCCTCGCCGCCGAGCACTTTCTGCCACGACCAGGTGACGACATCGAGTTTGTCCCACGCAAGCCTCATGGCGTACGCCGCCGAGGTAGCATCGCAAATTGCCAGCCCGGCACGATCGGCGGCGATCCAATCGGCGCTCGCGACCCGCACGCCCGACGTCGTGCCGTTCCAGGTAAAAACGACATCATGCGCCGGATCGACAGCCGCGAGATCGGGAAGTTTGCCATAGGGCGCGGAGAGAATTCGCGCCTCCTTGAGGCCGAGCTGCTTGACGATGTCATTGGCCCAGCCTTCGGAAAAACTCTCGAAGGCGAGCACGTCGACGCCCCGCGCCCCGAGCAGCGACCAGAGCGCCAGCTCGACGGCCCCCGTGTCGGAGGCCGGCACGATGCCGAGGCGCCAGTTAGCCGGCATCCCGAGAATCGCGCGCGAGCGGGTGATGACCTCGGCAAGGCGCGCTTTCGGCTGCTTGGCGCGATGGCTGCGGCCAAGAATCGCCCCGGAAAGCGCTTCGATTGTAAAGCCGGGACGTTTGGCGCAAGGGCCGGAGGAAAAATGGGGATTGGCCGGGCGCAATTGCGGCCGCGACGGAGCAGTGACGAGACGTGCCATGACGGCTCTCCCTTACAGAAGAGAAGCGCCCCGGTGGGGGGGCGTGACCCGGACGGGGCAATAGCGGCATCCTGGCCCCGGCGCAACCGATTTTTTTGCACGCCCGCGATGATTTTGCGCAGCCCCCCTTTGCGCCGGCGCGCCGTTTGGGGCAATCTTAGGAAAATGGGTTGAAAAGGTGTGGCGATGGAACAAATTGGGGACGCAGGCTTCGATGCTCGATAGCGCTACCGATCTATCGCTCGCCGCCGGGGAAGAGACAATTGCCGATTGGCTCGCCCTCGCCGCTCCCGAACTGGGCTATGGGTTCGATCCCTTGCTCTACCCACTCTATCATCTCCACGCCGATGCGCTAGCGCATTGGCGGGTATTGGCGCGCGGGGCAAGCTCGCTCCTACGCCCCCTTGCCGGCGCCTGGCCGGCGAGCCTTCCCCTGGGCTTTCTCGCCGGCGCCTTCGACCTGCTCGGCCATACCGAGACCACCCATGCCCGGCCGCATTTTGGTATCGAAACGACAAGGCTGGCCGGCGAGTCGGTGGCGATCATCGAGGAAGAGATCGCCCGTACGCCGTTCGGTGTATTGTTGCATTTTCGTAAAAAAATGCCGACGCCGCAACCGCGGGTACTGATCATCGCGCCGATGTCGGGCCATTTCGCAACCCTGCTGCGCAATACCGTGGAAACGCTGCTGCCCGAGCACGACGTCTATATCACCGACTGGATCAACGCGCGCGACGTGCCGCTCGCCGCCGGCAGCTTCGGATTTTCTTCCTTCATCGATCACATCATCGATTTCGTCACCGCGATCGGCCCCGGCGCGCATGTCATCGCGGTCTGTCAGCCTGCGGTGCCGGCATTCGCGGCGGTCGCGGCGATGGCCGAGGATGCCCACATCGCCTTGCCGCGCAGCCTCACGCTGATGGCGGGCCCGATCGATACCCGCGTCAACCCGACCCGCGTCAATGACCTCGCCCGTTCCCGACCGCTCGAATGGTTCGAGAAAAACGTCATCGCCCGTGTGCCCTGGCGCCATCGCGGCGCGGGGCGGCGTGTCTATCCGGGTTTCATGCAACTGGCGGCTTTTGTCTCGATGAATCTGGAGCGCCATGTCGCGGCGCATTGGCGGCAATGGCGCAACGTCGCTTTGGGCGAACTCGGCAAGGCTGAGGCGCATCGTAAATTCTACGGCGAGTATCTCGCGGTGATGGATCTCCCAGCAGAATTTTATCTCGAGACCGTGCATCACGTCTTCCAGCAGCATCTCCTGCCGCAAGGCCGACTCACCTGGCACGGCCGGCCGATCCGCCCGCACGCCATTCGCACAACCGCGCTCCTCGCCGTCGAAGCTGAACGCGATGACGTCTGCGGCATCGGCCAGACCCGCGCCGCGCTCGATCTTTGCACCAATCTGCCGCGCGAGCGCAAGAAATACCATTTGCAGGCAGGCATCGGGCATTACGGCGTGTTCAGTGGCAGGCGCTGGAGCAGCGAGATCTATCCTGAAATTCGCGCGATGATTGCCGCCACGGACCCTTGATCCGATGATGACCTATGGATCGCTGATCCCGAGTGCGGCACGGAAGCGCGCGGCCAGCAGCGCGCCATGGCGGGGCGGCAGCACGCGCGGCTTTTCTCCCGGCGCAATCTCGACAACCGCAAAGAGCGCGCGCGTGCGCAGCGCCGCGGCGAGGCCGACGAGCCCCGCCTGATCGGCGACGCGCCGCGTCTCGCGCCAGCCGCACCCCGCGGCGACCAGCGCGAGATCCGTGCCGTGCGCGGTATGGCTCGCCTGCGCGCCGGTCTCGCCGAAGCTGCGGTTATCGAGCACGACGATCGAAAGATTCTCGGCTTGGCTGGCCCCGATGGTGGCAAGCCCGCCCATCCCCATCAACATTTCGCCATCGCCGGTGATCACCAGCACGCGACGCGTGGGTTGCGCGAGCGCGAGGCCAAGCCCGACCATCGCGGCACCTCCCATCGCGCCCCAGAGATAAAAATTCTCCGTCCGGTCGCCGGCAGCCGCGACATCATAGGTTGCCGAGCCAAGCCCGCTCACCACCAGCAAATCATCGCGCCCGGCGAGCAATGTGGCGACCACAGCGCGGCGATCGAGCGCTTCACTCATAATTTTTCTCCCGCCGCGACGAACACCTTGGCACCGATCAGGCGTTGCGAAAACAACACGGCAACCGCCTCGCGGCTTGCGAAAGCAAGGGCAGCGGCCGCGCGCACCATCTCCGCCACTTCGCCTGCATGATCGGCGCGATGGACGAGAACGCCGGCGGCACGGAGCACCTGTTCGGTCGCGCGCGCCATCGGCACCTGCCAGGGATTGAACTCGCCCCACTCACCACGCATCGTCACCAGCAGCAACAGCGGCGTGCGGCAATTGGCCGCCAGTGACAGCATATTGATGCAGTTGCCAACACCAGAAGATTGCATCAAGAGCACCGCGCGCGCGCCACCGAGCCAGGCGCCGGTGGCCAGTGCGATGCCTTCTTCCTCGGTAGTCAGCACCACCGCACGCATGGAAGGCTCCGCATGGGCGCGCGCGATGAGGCGCGCATGGCCGGCGTCAGGCACATAGCCCACCTGCTGGATGTCGGCCTCACGCAAAACAGCAAAAACTTCATCGGGCCATGCGGGTTCGCTCATCGCAGCGCTCCTTCTGCTCGCGAGAGTGCCTGTCCCGCCGGCGCCCGGCAAGCACGGGGTCAGGTCTTGCCGAGCGATTCGCGGGCGCGGGTGGCGATCTCGTCGGCGCGTTCGTTGAGCGGATGGCCGGTATGGCCGCGCACCCAGTGCCAAGCGACGTCGTGGCGGCGTGCCGCGTCGAGCAGGCGGCGCCACAGATCCATATTGGCCACCGGATCGCCCGCGGCATTGCGCCAATTGCGCCGCACCCAGCCATCCTTCCAGCGGGTGACGCCGTTTTTCACGTATTCGCTATCCGTGTAAAGCGCGACGCGGCATGGACGTTTGAGGGCCTCGAGCGCGGCGGCGGCGGCCGTCAGTTCCATGCGGTTATTGGTGGTCGCCGGTTCGGCACCCGAAAGTGTGCGTTCATGTTCTCCGTGGCGCAAAATCGCCGCCCAGCCACCCGGGCCGGGATTGGGCTTGCAGCCGCCATCCGTCCAGATCTCGACGGCATCGTCCTCAGAAACCATAGGCGCCGGCATCCTTCGCCGCGAGGTTGAAGCGCAGCCGGCGGACGTAATCGAGCGGATCCTTCCGCGTCACCAGCGCGCCGGAGGGTGTGTTGATCCAGTCAAACAGCCGCGTCAACACGAAGCGCAGCGCCGCCCCCTGGCACAGCACCGGCAACGCCGCGCGCTCGGCTTGCAGCAGCGGCCGCGCCGCATCATAGGCGCCGAGCAGCGCGCGGGCCTTGGTAACATTGAAACTGTAATCGGGTTCGAAGCACCAGGCATTGAGGCAGATCGCCAAGTCATAGGCAAGCAGTTCGGTCGCGGCAAAATAGAAATCGATCAGCCCAGAAAGCTTGCCATCGAGAAAAAATACGTTGTCAGGGAAGAGATCGGCGTGGATCTGCCCGCGCGGTAAATCCTCCGGCCAAGCCTCGAGAATGCCATGCAACGCCGCCTCGAGCTCGGCCCGGAGTCCGGGGCGGATACGATCAGCATCGCCGGCGGCGTGCGCGAAGAGGCTCGCCCAGCTCGCAGGGCCGAGCGCATTGACGCGTTCAGGCGCATAATCCCGCCCCGCCAGATGCAGCGCCGCCAGCGCCGCGCCGAGGGGTGCGCAATGGGCGAGCCGCACCCGTCTCGGCCACACGCCGGGCAGAAAGGTGGTGATCGCCGCTTGGCGCCCGCACAAAACCCGGAGCGCCTGGCCATCGCGTCCATGCACCGGCAGCGGGCACGGGATGCCGCGTTCGGCGAGATGCTCCATCAACCCGAGAAACCACGGCAGATCGGCTGGAACGACGCGCTTTTCATAGAGCGTGAGAATGAAATCGCCGGCTTCGGTGCGGAGCGCGTAATTGCTGTTCTCCACTCCCTCGGCGATGCCGCGGAAGGCGATCAATTTGCCGATATCGTATTCGGCGAGAAACCCCGCCAGAGCCTCATCGGAAACCTCGGTATAGACCGCCATGCGCGCAATCTGCCGCGATGGGCCGGTTTGAGCAAGGTGGGGCGCGGGCACAACGTGGCTTGAAGGACGCGCGGCTTTCAGCCATGATGCGACGTCCGCGTTTTTCCCGCGCGGGAGAGAGTAGGCCCGGCTTGAATTGTACGCCTGGCCTGCCGCCGAAGGCGCAACCGGCCCCCGGAATCGCTCAGGCAAAAGGGCCGCGCGGGAGATTGGATCTCTGGAAAGCCGGCAGGCCGGAAAGGTATGCCGCACCGAAGGGGTAAGGGCGGCAGCCTTCGGGCTCTCGCTTCAATCTCTCAGGTTCCGCGACAGAGGGGGGTCGATGCCGCCAGCATGAGGCTGGTGGCCGACCTTGGCGCGGGGCCCGGTATGGAATCTTCCACGGTTGAACTGGCATTGAGCCCGCTCGATGCGCTGCATCGCGCGTTGGGCGCGCGGATGGTGCCGTTTGCGGGCTATGCGATGCCGCTTTCCTACCCAAGCGGCATTCTTGCCGAGCACCGCGCCTGCCGCACCCACGCCGCGCTGTTCGATGTTTCCCACATGGGCCAGGCGGAACTACTCGGCGCCGGCGGCGATGCCGCGCTCGAGCACTTGGTGCCGGGCGATCTCCTCGGCCTCAAGCGCGGGCACCAGCGCTATACGCTGCTGACCGGCCATGCCGGCGGCATTCTCGATGATCTGATGGTGGCGCGGTTGGCCCCCGAGCGGCTCTTCCTGGTTGTTAACGCCGCCAATAAAGCGGCTGATTTTGCAAGAATATCAGCGCATATTCCAGCTGAAATCCAGATCAAACCCCGCACCACCCACGCCCTGCTCGCCTTTCAGGGGCCGCGAGCGGCAGGGCTGTTGGGCGAAATCAGCCAGGGTTTCACCGCCCTGCCCTTCATGGGCGTGGCCGAAGGCGAGATCGCCGGCATCAGCTGCCTTGTCTCGCGCTCCGGCTATACCGGCGAAGACGGGTTCGAGATTTCCGTCGCGGGCGCGGACGCCGAAGCGCTGGCGCGCCGGCTGCTGGCGCTTCCCGGCGTGGTGCCGGCGGGGCTCGGGGCGCGCGACGTGCTTCGTCTCGAGGCCGGGCTTTGCCTGCATGGCCAGGATATCGACGCGACGACGACCCCGGTTGAGGCCGACCTCGCCTGGACCATCGCCAAACGCCGCCGCGCCACTGCCGATTTCCCTGGCGCTCGGCCGATTCTTGAGGCTCTCGTCGCCGGTCCGGCGCGGCTTCGCATCGGCCTCCGGCTCGAAGGCCGCGCCCCGGCGCGGGCGGGCGCGCCGATTCTCGCCGCGGGCGAGGATATCGGCTATCTCACCTCGGGCGGTTTCAGCCCGAGCCTCAATGCCCCGATCGGCATGGGCTATGTCGTGACACCCGCGCCCGAACCCGGCGCTCCGCTCGCGGTTCGTGTCCGCGGTCAGGATCTGCCCGCCCATCGCGTCACCCTCCCCTTCATCCCCCATCGCTATGCCAATTGAGGAAAATCCGATGCCCGAGACCCGCTTCACCAAGGACCACGAATGGGTACGTCGCAACGGCGCGATTTTTACCGTCGGCATCACCAACCATGCCCAGGCGGCGCTCGGCGATCTCGTTTTCATCGAATTACCCGAGCCGGGGCGGAGCGTCGAGGCCGGCGAGGTTTGTGCCGTGGTCGAGAGCGTCAAGGCGGCGTCGGACGTTTTCGCCCCGATGAGCGGCACCATCGCGGCGGTCAATGGCGCGATCATCGAGGATCCGGCACTCGTCAATCGCGCCGCCGAGAGCGAGGGTTGGTTTTTCCAGCTCACCCCGGCCAGTCCCGAGGCATTTGAAGATCTGCTCGACGCCACCGCCTATCGCGCCTTGCTGGAGACCCCGTGATGAAGGCCGAGGCCTCGGAGGAGCGCTTCGTCGATCGCCATATCGGCCCGCGCGCGGCGGAGATCACGGCGATGCTCGGGGTGGTTGGCGCGGCTTCGCTCGATGCGCTGGTGGCGGAAACCATCCCTGGCGAAATCCGCGCCGCGATGCCAGCCGGCCTTCCCGAGCCCCTCGGCGAGGCCGCGCTGCTTGCCGAACTGGCCGAACTTGCGGCGCAAAATGGCGGGCGCAAGCCCTTGATCGGTCAAGGTTATCACGGCACGCATCTGCCCGCGGTGATCCAGCGCAACGTGCTCGAGAACCCAGCCTGGTACACTGCCTACACGCCCTATCAGCCGGAGATCGCGCAAGGCCGCCTCGAAGCGCTGCTCGCCTTCCAGACCATGATCGCCGATCTCACGGGGATGGAAATCGCCAATGCCTCGCTGCTCGACGAGGCGACGGCGGCGGCCGAGGCGGTGGCCATGGCGCATGGCGTGGCGCGCGCGCGCGACGCGACGGTCATTGCGGTGGCGCGCGATGTCCATCCCCAAACCCGCGCGGTGCTGGCGACGCGCGCCGCCCCGCATGGCTGGCGCCTCGTCGATTTCGCCCCAGGCGAGGCAAACGCCATCGCCGCCGCGCACCCCTTCGCGGTGGTGCTGCAATATCCCGGCAGCAGCGGCGCGGTGCGCGATCTCGCCCCGGAAATCGCCGCGGCGCGACAAGCCGGGGCGCTTGCCATCGTCGCCGCCGATTCGCTGGCTCTCGTGCTGCTGAAATCGCCCGGCGAAATGGGCGCGGACGTGGTGGTCGGCGCGGCACAGCGTTTTGGGGTCAAAATGGGTTTCGGCGGGCCACATGCCGGCTTCTTCGCGACGCGCGAGGCGTTCAAGCGTCACATGCCGGGCCGCCTCGTCGGGGTTTCGATCGACGCCGCCGGGCACCCCGCGCTCCGCCTCGCGCTGCAGACCCGCGAGCAGCATATCCGGCGCGAGAAAGCGACGTCCAATATCTGCACCGCACAAGTATTGCCGGCCAATATCGCGGCTTTTTATGCCATGTGGCACGGCCAAGCAGGATTGCGCCGGATCGCGATGCGCGTGCATCTCATGGCGCGCCGGCTCGGCGCCTTGGCAGAAGCGCAAGGCAGACGGATCGGACACGCGGATTTCTTCGATACCATCGTCATCCTGGGCGAGACCGCGACCTTGCTGGCACGCGCCCGCGACGCCGGATTCGATCTGCGCGCCCTCCCCGAAGGCGTGGCCATTGCATTCGATGAGACCGTGACCGATGAGGAATGGCTGCGTTTGGCGGCAGTTTTCGGCGCTGCGCGCACCATTGAAGCCTCCCCGCTCGCGCAAAATTTCCTCCGCCAGGATAGCATCTTGCAGCATCCGGTGTTCAACACCCATCATTCCGAACACGCCATGCTGCGCTATCTCAAACATCTGGCGGACAAGGACATCGCGCTCGATCGTAGCATGATCCCGCTCGGCTCCTGCACCATGAAGCTCAACGCCGCGGCCGAGATGATGGCGATCTCCTGGCCCGGCTTCGCCGATATCCATCCCTTTCAGCCGCCCGACCAGAGCGCGGGCTATCGCCTTCTCATCAAGCGTCTGGCCGATTGGCTGGCGATTGCCACGGGCATGAAGGCGGTATCGTTGCAACCCAATTCCGGGGCACAGGGAGAATTCGCCGGCCTGCTCACGATCCGTGCCTATCACGCCGCGCGCGGCGAGGGCACGCGCGATGTCTGCCTCATCCCCGCCAGCGCCCACGGCACCAATCCGGCCAGTGCTGTGATGGCCGGGCTGCGGGTCATCGTCGTCGGCTGCGATGCGCGCGGAAACATTGATTTTGCTGATCTTAATACAAAAATCTCCGAGCATGGCGGGCGGCTCGCGGCGCTGATGCTGACCTATCCGAGCACGCACGGTGTGTTCGAAGAAGGCGTGCGCGCAATTTGTGCGAAAGTTCACGCCGCCGGCGGGCAAATTTACATGGACGGCGCCAATCTCAACGCTCAGCTCGGCCTCACCAGTCCCGGCGCGATCGGCGCCGATGTCTGCCATCTCAACCTGCACAAAACCTTCTGCATTCCCCATGGCGGCGGCGGCCCCGGGGTCGGCCCGATCGCGGTTGCGTCCCATCTCGCGCCGCACCTGCCCAATCATCCGCTCGATGCCACGGCGGGACCGGCGAGCGGCTACGGCCCAGTCGCCGCGGCGCCCTTTGGCAGCGCTCTCATCCTCCCTATCGCCTATGCCTATATCCGCATGATGGGCGCGGCGGGGCTCACGCGCGCGAGCGAGATCGCGATCCTGAACGCCAACTACATCGCCGCTCGCCTCGCTCCCCACTATCCCATCCTTTATCGCGGTGCGCACGGCAGGGTCGCGCATGAGTGCATCCTCGATTGCCGCGGTTTTGTCCAGGGAGCCGCTGTCAGCGTCGAGGATATCGCCAAACGGCTCCAGGATTTTGGCTTCCACGCCCCCACCATGTCCTGGCCGGTCGCCGGCACACTCATGGTCGAGCCAACGGAAAGCGAAAGTCAGGCCGAGATCGATCGCTTCTGCGAAGCCATGATCGCGATCAGCGGTGAAATCCGCGCCATCGCCGAGGGCCGCCTCGACCGCGCCGACAACCCGCTCCGCAACGCACCGCACACCCTTGATGCCGTCACCGCGGAGGTCTGGAACCATCCCTATCCGCGCGCCCAGGCGGCCTTCCCGCTGCCCTTCGTGCGCAGGACAAAATACTGGCCGCCGGTGGCGCGTGTCGATAACGTCTATGGCGATCGTAATCTTGTCTGTACGTGCGCACCTCTTGAGACCTCCGCGGTGGCGGCGGAATAGAAGATCCAGGGGGCGCTGCCCCTGGACCCAGCCAAGGGCGGAGCCCTTGGAACCCGTTCTGAAAGATCAAGTAACTAGCAGGGATTGGCCGATGAACTCTCCCGCGCGAACACCCGGCGGGCAGACAAAAATCGCGCTGCCGGTGTGCGATGCGAACTGGTTCAGCGCATCGAGCTTCGACATGCTCTCGAACAGGCGGATGAACCCGGTGCGCGGATCACGCTGATAGGCGATGAACAAAAGCCCTGCATCATACTCCATCCCCTGGCGCCAGGGCGGCCAGCGCTCGGCGGTGAAATTCACGCCGTCGTCATAGGCATAGCCGCGCCTCAGAATCCGCGCTCCGTCATTCATCGCCGCTGAACCCAAGCGAACATGCGCGTTCTCGGCAATGATCGGGTTACCATCGCCATCCTTGGCATCGAGATCGAGCGGATCGAATTCATGCGCGCCGCCGAGCGGAGCGCCAGTATATTTGTGCCGACCCATCGTCTGCTCCTGGAAATCGACCTCCGTGCGGTCCCAATGTTCGAGCGCGATGCGAATGCGCCGTACCACGACATAGCTCCCGCCACGAACCCAAGCCGGTCCCTCCTCGCCAATCCAGATTGTATTTGCCATCGCCGCGGCATCATCAATCGGCGGATTATTGGTGCCGTCCTTGAACCCCATCAGATTACGTGGCGTCTCGCCGGGCGGGGTGCGCGGCAAAAATCCCGCCTGCACCCAGCGGATTTGCGCCGCGCCATAGGCCAGCCGCGCCAGTTGCCGCACCGCGTGAAAGGCAATTTGCGGATCATCGGCGCAAGCCTGTAGCGAAAGATCGCCGCCACTCTTCGCCGGGATCAACTGATCGCCATTGAACCGCGGCAGATCGACGAGCGCCGCCGGGCGTTGCCCAGCAACGCCAAAACGATCAACCCCATCTTTGGCAAAGATCCCTGGTCCAAAGCCGAAAGTCAACGTGAGGCGCGAGGCGCCAAGCCCCAGCGCCTCACCCGAATCCGCGCCCGGCGCGGCGAGATCCTGATCCAGGACCGCCGCGGTTTTGCCTAAAGTCAGCCGCTCGGCAGCATCGGTCCAGACACGCAGAAGCTCGACCAAACCATCGCGATTTGCCGCCGCGACATCGAAGGCGGCGAAATAGGTGTGGCTTTGCGCCGGGGTGATAATGCCGCTCTGATGGGGGCCACGAAACGGCACCACCAGCGGCGCGCTGGCAACCTCGGGCGACGGTGCGCTCTCGGCACGGGCCGCGCCGCGCGTCGTGATCGCGGCGGCAAGCGCGGCCGTGCCGGCGAGCAGCGAGCGGCGCGAGGCGAAGGGGCACGAACGGGGCGGCTCGTTCATCGCGCCAGCACGAGCGTGTTCATGTCGTCCTCCACGTAATAAAACCCATCGCCGCGCGGCGTCATGGCAATGCCGAACAGATCGCCGTTACCCGGCGGCGTTTGCGCCTTGTCGGTATCAATCCACTGCGCGTAAAGTTGCTTGCCGCTTTGTGGATCGATCTCGACCACCTGGCCGTTCAGCGCATTGGTCACCAGCAAATGCCCGTTTGGTGCAAGCGCCAAGGCGAGCGGGCGCTTGAGCAGACCGTCCTTGCTCACTTCGCGCCCGGTTCCCGCGCTGCCGTTCCGCGTCGCGGCATCATTGATGGCGACAATGCGATTGTCGATGGCATCCGATACATAAAGCACGCCACCCGTTCCGAGCGCGAGGCCGGTCGGGCCAATGATGAACACGCCCTTATCCGCCTGTTCACCGAACCCGCTCGCGATCACCGTCTCGCGGATCATCGCCGGCGGCTTGCCGGGCGGGATGGCGATTTCGAGACGGAGCACGCTCGCCTGTTTGATCACCGGGGTCTCGTCGGCTGGCGCACCCACGCCAAAACCCGTGTTGCTGACAAAGAGAATAGCCGTCGTGCCGTTGTCTATCACTGCCATGTTGCCCCATGGGCCATTGATATGGGGGCTGGTGATGACGCCCGCGAGTTTGCCTTGCGCATCGAGCACGATCAGGCAGCCCTGCCCCTTGGTCACAGTCGTTCCGTCATTGCTCGGCAGGCTGCCTACGATGACAAAACCCGATTGCAGCATGGTCATCGCGGTGGTGAGCCCGACGCCGCCGGGACAGGCATCGAGATGGCGCGGAAGTGCAGCAAACAGGGAAAGCTTCTTGCTCGTCGGATTGTAATCGACGATCGTCGTGCCTAATCCCTGGAGATTGTTCTTGTCGTTGAAATTATCGACCAGGACATCATCTTTTTGAATTTTTCCGGCCGAGACCGGGGCGATGGCGATGGCGTAGGGGTTCTGATCGCCATTATCTGGCACGGTCGAGGCGAGCGTCGTGTGGTGATGGATGCCGTCGAGATAGCCATCGTCGGCTATGGCGATGCCAGGCAGCGCGGCGAGCAGGCCGGCGAACAGCGCGGCGCGTGCGCCACGAAAGGGATCGGGCCGGCGGAAATATGCTGGGCGCATCGGGAAGTTTCTCCTCAGAAGGTGACGACGGTACGCAACCCGAACACCGTCTCGTTGCCGATGATGCGGTTGGGGTTGAGCGGGTTGGGAATACCGCCGCCGGGGTTGAAGATGTACTGGAAGTCGGGCTGTACCAGCCACCACGGCGCGACCTGATATTGATAGGTGAGTTCGATGAAGGTCTCGGTGCTCTGCACGGGATAGGCGTGGTTTGTGATAAGCGCGATATCCTGGTCGAGATCGGCCAGGGCGCTGCTCACATGGGCAACGCCGAAGCCCAGGCCGAAACTGTCGCTATCGCGCCCCGGCAGCGGATCTTTCACGGCCACGCCGCCATCGGCGCTTTCCGAAATCTGGTTGCGATCGGGGGGCGCGGCCATGACGCGGGCGAACAGATCGACCGAGCGCGGGCTTTCCCCGTTCGGCCGCCAGACTATCTGATCGGCGAGCGCATAGGCGCTGTAATTCCCTCGATGCATCAGCGGATTGCCGGTATTCCCCGGCCCCACCAGCGGTACGCCTTGGGTGTTGAACTGCTGGTCGGGGAAGAAGCCCGAATCATACCAGAAGCCGATCTTGTAGGTGCCGGGCAGACCAGGTGAGCGATCGCCATAGGCCATGTCGCCGAGGGCGGGTTGGTTGAGTGCGTATTGCAATTCGGCGATCCACAGCGCGCCGGTATTGAGGTTGAAGGCGCCGCCCCAGGCTTCCGCGCCGCGCACCTGGCTGTCGTTATAGAACGACCCGCCCGGTGGGTTGTCGTCGAACACGCCAGCGAGCACGGTGATCGCGCGCGTCGGCTGGGCGCGCAGGCGCACGCCCAGCGACGAAAGCGGATAGGCTGGCCCGCCGGCATACATATCGGCCGAGGGCAGCATCGGCCAGCCCATCATCATGTTCATGAACACCGTCGAGGAATACTGGCTGACCATGAATTCCTGATCGATACTCTGCTGGCCGATCTTGATATCCGCCACCCCCTCGTAAAAGGATTGCTGAAACCACATTTCCCAGAGCCGGGTCGAACGGTCGGCCTCGATGCCGCTCACCTGCTGTAGATTGTCGAGATTGTCGGTGCTGAGGTTGCGTCCGTGGATTTGCAGGGCGCTCATGTTGAAAATGCCGCCCTCCCAGCCGAAGGCTTTCTGGGTGTCGAGCCCAACGCTCATCTCCGTCATGCCGTCGTAATCGGCGCCGGTGTGGACGCCGCCGGTGACATTGCCGAGCACCTCGCTGGTCTCCTGAAGGCCGAGCGAGATGCCAACATCGCCAAGCGAAGTGCGCAGCCCGCCCATATCGTTCAGAAGATAGGTGCGCGAGGGCGCTAGCAGGCCGGTGAAAAAACCCGGCTCCGCCCCCTGCCCCGCATCCGGCGCCGGTGTGGCATCCGGGAGAGTTTGCGCCACGGCGCTGGCGATCCCGAGCAGCCCGGCGAGGGCGCAGGCGAAAGCCATGGCGCGGCCGAAGACAGGGGCGCGCGACGCGAGACGGGGCAGGCTGGGCGTGAGGCTGCGCATGTCTGGTTCCTGCAATTGCGAATAAGTCGCATTTACAGGTTTGACATCACCCCGTCAAGCCGCGCCCTGAGAAACGAGGGGCGCGGCCAAAGCGGGACGATCCCGCTGCTCTCCGTCCGGG
>JAJYYH010000029.1 GCA_021801255.1 Pseudomonadota bacterium | reverse complement strand
TGAAATCACGCAACCCTCCGCTGCCACCCAGTGATCGGCGGAAACGCGAATGCCGTCCAATCAAGCACCAACTCATCACGTAACTCAAAAAAACTTTGTTGCGAATTGATTCCGGGTCAGCCTCTTATACCGCAATATCCGGGCAAGAAATTACCCCACCCGATCACCCTGCTACGCTGCCGAAAATGTCGATCACGGATTTTGGGGGTGGTGGCTCTCTTGCCGGGGCGCTCTTGCTCTGCTAGAGGCGCCCCCCACCGCTATTTTTACCGATTGATGCCCGTGGCCCGGCCGGATCGGCCGTGCGCGGCAGCCAAGCAGGAGAGGCGAGAGCCATGGCAGTCCCCAAGCGAAAGACTTCGCCCTCGCGGCGCGGCATGCGGCGCAGTCATCAGGCGCTCGGGCCGGAAGCCCATGCGGATTGCCCGAACTGCGGCGAATTGAAGCGCCCGCATCATGTTTGCAGCCATTGCGGCCATTACGACGGCCGCGAGATCGCGGTGGCGGGCCGGGAATTGAAACGCGCCGTGCGGGCCTAAGAGCAGGAATCTGGTGTTTCGGCCCGCGCCCTCAAGTCGATTGCACGTCCCGTGAGCGTGCCCTTCACGCTTGCGGTTGATGCGATGGGCGGGGATGGCGCGCCGGAGATGGTGGTGGCTGGCCTCGGGATCGCGCTTGAGCGCCACCCCGAGGCGCGGCTTTTGGTATTCGGCGATGAGGCGCGCGTGGGCCCGCTGCTGCGTCGGCATCGCCGGGTCGCGGCGTGTTGCACGCTGCGCCACGCCCCCGAGGTGATCACCGGTGATCTCAAGCCAATCCCGGCCCTTCGCCTGCGTCAGGCCTCGATGCGTCTTGCGATCGACGCGGTCGCCGAGGGCGAGGCCGAAGGCGTGGTTTCGGCGGGCAATACCGGGGCGCTGCTGGCGATGGCGAAAATCGTTATCAAGATGCTGCCGGGGATCGACCGGCCGGCGATCGCGGGCATCGCGCCCTCGGCCAAGGGCGATGTGGTGCTGCTCGATCTTGGCGCCAATATCACCTGCGATGTCCGCAATCTGGTGGAATTCGCGGTGATGGGTGAGGTTTTCGCTCGCGCCGTGCTCGGCCTGCCGGCGCCCAGCATTGGCCTGCTCAATGTTGGCTCGGAGGAACAAAAGGGCGATGACCGGGTGCGCCAAGCCGCCGAGATCCTCAAGGCGAGCCCGATCGGGCCGCAGTTCAAGGGTTTCGTCGAGGGCCACGATATCGCCGCCGGCACCACCGACGTCGTGGTCACCGATGGTTTTACCGGCAATGTCGCGCTCAAGACCGCCGAGGGCGCGCTGCATCTCGTGGGCGAGATGCTGCATCAGGTGTTCACCGCGAGCCTGGCCGCCCGGCTCGGGTATCTGCTCGCCAAATCGAGCCTCGAGCGCTTGCGCGAGCGCCTCGACCCCAGGCGCTATAACGGCGCGGTGATGGTCGGGCTCAACGGCGTCGTGGTGAAATCCCATGGCGGCACCGACGCAAAGGGCTTTGCGCATGCGATGGATGTGGCGATGGACATGGTGGTGAATCGTTGCAACGAGCGCATCCGCGCCGGGCTCGGCGGCATCCTGTTCGCCGACGCAGAAACGGCGGTCGAGGCGGCGAAAAAAGACCCGGGCGAGGGCCACCGCCTCGCCTCCACCGGCTGAGGCGGCGATGTCGAAGCGCGCCATCCTCGCCGGAATCGGCGGCTATTTGCCGAACCTGATTGTCACCAACGATGAACTCGCGCGCTCGCTCGACACCTCGGATGCCTGGATCCAGGAGCGCACCGGCATCCGCCAGCGCCATGTCGCGGGCGAGGGCGAGACCGCGGCGTTCATGGGTGCGCGCGCGGCCGAAGCAGCGCTGCGTGATGCCGGCGCTGGGCCGGGCGAGGTCGATGCGATCATTCTCGCGACCAGCACCCCCGATCAGGCCTTTCCCGCGACCGCTCTGCGTGTGCAGGCGGCGCTGGGCGTGACGCGCGGCTTCGCCTTTGACCTCGCGGCCGCCTGTTCCGGCTTCATCTACGCGCTGGCGGTCGCCGAGGGCATGATCCGCGCTGGCCAGGCGCGAGGTGTGTTGGTGATCGGCTCGGAGGTCTATTCGCGCATCCTGGATTGGCAGGATCGCGGCACCTGCGTGCTGTTCGGCGATGGCGCCGGGGCGGTATTCCTGCACGCCGCCCGGGACAGCGGCGATCCGGCCACGGCGCGCGGTGTGCTCTCGACCCATCTGCACGCCGATGGCCGCCACGGCGATATTCTCTATGTCGATGGCGCGGTCGGGCGGCACGATCTACCCGGCACCCTCAAGATGAACGGCCCGGCGGTGTTCCGCCAAGCGGTGACGCTGCTGGCCGCCGCCGTCGAGGAAGCGCTCGCCGCCAATGGGCTGGAGCGCGGCGCGGTCGATTGGCTGGTGCCGCACCAGGCCAATCTCCGCATCATCGAGGCAATGGGCAAAAAACTCGGCCTGCCGCCCGAGCGGGTGGTGGTGACGATCGACCGCCATGCCAACACCTCGGCCGCCTCGATCCCGCTGGCGCTCGCCGAGGCGGTGGGCGATGGCCGTATCCGGCGCGGCGATCTGGTGCTGATGGAAGCTTTGGGCGGCGGCCTCACCTGGGGCTCAGCGCTCGTGCGGCTCTAGCGGGGGTCTCGTGGAAACCTGGCCAACCCGCTGATCCTTTGAGATTTCTTGACGGAGGCGTTGGTTCCGCCTAGCCTTGGCCGATGGACACCGTAACCCGCGCCCATCTCGCCGAGACGATCTATGAACAGATCGGTCTTTCCCGCAACGAATCGGCCGAACTCCTTGAATCCGTGCTGGCCCGCATCGCGGCGATGCTGGAGCGCGGCGAATCGGTAAAAATCAGTCGCTTCGGCACGTTTTCGGTCCGCCAGAAGGGCCGCCGCATCGGTCGCAACCCGAAAACCGGCGTCGAGGTGCCGATCCTGCCGCGCCGCGTGCTGGTGTTCCGCCCGAGCCAGGTTCTCAAGGCCCAGGTCAACGGTCTTGAGGTGGCGGATGATGAAGAATGAGCGATGATCCCGCGGATGCGCCTGCGAACGGCAGCACCCCGACCACGGAGGAGCGCGATGACGCTGAGCCTCACGATGACGCTGAGCCGGGCGTCGCGGCGGCACAACGCAAAACGCGCAAGGCGCCAAGCGCCTTTCGCACCATCAGCGAGGTCGCCGACGATTTGCACATCCCGCAGCACGTGCTGCGTTTTTGGGAGACCAAGTTTCCCCAGGTCAAACCGCTGAAGCGCGGCGGCGGGCGGCGCTATTACCGGCCCGACGATATCACCCTGCTGCGACGGATTTCCGCCCTGCTCTACATCCAGGGCTATACCATCAAGGGTGTGCAGCGGCTGCTGCGGGAAGGCGGCGGCAAGCTCGCCGACGACATCCCACCGCCGCCGGCCGAGGAAAGCGAGAGCGCGGCGGCGGCAGTGGTGCAGAGCGAACTACCGATCCCTGGCTTGGCGCCCGCTTCACCCCCCACGCCCCGCCTTCCCGCTCGCCCGGCTAGCCGGGCGAGCGCCGACGTCGAAGCCGAAACCGCCCGCCTGCGCGCCGCTCTTATCGAGACGCTGGCGACGCTGGAGATGCTGCGCGCCAAGCTCGGCGACTGAGAGTTTGCAAAAGAATGCCCTCGCGCCGCGAAATCGATCGTAAAAATCAATGTCTCCAAAGGGTATGCTTTTTCAAGTTCGATTGTTTTTCTGGCTCTGATCTCTGCGGTTGCAGCCCCCCGGTGGCGCTGCTACATCCCAGCCCTCGGCTTCGGCACGGTCGGGCAGTAGCGCAGCCTGGTAGCGCATCAGTCTGGGGGACTGGAGGTCGTGGGTTCGAATCCCGCCTGCCCGACCAATTAAATCAATGGGTTAAATCTCGATCGGCTGCCGGAAAGACGCTTTCGCGGACCAACGGCGGACCAACGCGGAGATGCGAAAGCGGCGCGCGCTCGTGCGCCGATGCGCGCCTGTTGCGCGCTTTCCGCGCGCGGAGCAGCACGAGCGCAAGCATAACGCGCTGATTTTGCTCGAAAAAGCGCGCGCGCGACCGAGGGCCGAATTACCCGCGGGAACATTTTTTCCTCAGGAAGGACCCGCGCCGAGGGCGCCGTCGCCGAGCCCTTTGCGCTCGCGCGCCGCCTCGGGCGCGGGTGCGCGAGCCGGCGATTGGACGCATCTCGGGGAGCGCGCGCGGCACGCCTTGGGAGGCACGCGAGGCCCTCGAGGCGCCCGGCGCGAGGCCGTCGATGCCCGGCGCGAAGGGTGCGCGGTGTGTGATGCGAGGGGCGCGCCCCGCCAGCCAAAGAGCGCCTTATCGTGCGCCTTGTCCGCACTTATATCATTGTAATGTCACGCTTATCACCTAAAACGCTTTGCGCCCACGAACTTTACGCAAAAAAACGCATCACACGCATCACAATGTCACATCGTTGATAATGCTGGGTTTTTTTGCCTTCGATAGTATCACACTATCGGTCGATCGTATCACACTATCAAACGCCCTCTGGGCACCCCAATGCCCGGCGCGAAGGGCGCGCGGCGTGTGATGCGAGGGGCGCGCCCCGCCAGCCAAAGAGCGCCTTATCGTGCGCCTTGTCCGCACTTATATCATTGTAATGTCACGCTTATCACCTAAAACGCTTTGCGCCCACGAACTTTACGCAAAAAAACGCATCACACGCATCACAATGTCACATCGTTGATAATGCTTGGTTTTTTCGCCTTCGATAGTATCACACTATCGGTCGATCGTATCACACTATCAAACGCCCTCTGGGCACCCCAGCGCATCCGCGACCCGCCGTCTCGACCCTTTGCGAACAGGCGACACGTTGGCAGCCGCGCGCGGCGGTCGGGCGCTCCGCGAGACCCAGATCAGCCGGAGCATGGGCACCGGCGCCCTCGCGCGTGACGCTCGCAATCCCTGCGCGAGCGCGGATTTTCCTTCTCGGACGTGCTGGCCGCTTTCGCCGATCCCGCGCGACGGGTCGAGCCGGACGACCGCTTTGACGACGGAGAGCCCCGATTTCGGCTCTTTGGCCGCGCATCGATGCCACCAGGGAGGCCGATATCGGCCGCCATCAGGCCGAGGATGACGCGGAGGCGCGCGAGGAAGCCGCCGCCTAGGCGCGCCACGTCCGGCACAAGGTAGGGTTGTCGCAAGATGCCTTCGCGGCGCGCCTGGGCTTGCCGGTGGCGCCCGTGCGGAACTGGAAGCAAGGCAAACGCCTCCCACGCGGCCCGGCGCGTGCCCTGCTGCGGATCGTCGCCAAGGCGCCGGAAACCGCCCTCGCCGCCCTTATGCCGGACTGAAGCGACGACGAGCCATCATGGCCTCGTCGCGCGAGATTTCCTCTCCCCTCCGCGTCGCCGGCGCGGTGTTCGCCAGCGGATCAGAGCCGCGCGGCGGCGGCCTCGAGGATTTGGCCGCCCCGCTCGGCGCGTCGCCGAGCCCTTTGCGCTCGCGCGCCGCCTCGGGCGCGGGTGCGCGAGCCGGCGATTGGACGCATCTCGGGGAGCGCGCGCGGCACGCCTTGGGAGGCACGCGAGGCCCTCGAGGCGCCCGGCGCGAGGCCGTCGATGCCCGGCGCGAAGGGTGCGCGGTGTGTGATGCGAGGGGCGCGCCCCGCCAGCCAAAGAGCGCCTTATCGTGCGCCTTGTCCGCACTTATATCATTGTAATGTCACGCTTATCACCTAAAACGCTTTGCGCCCACGAACTTTACGCAAAAAAACGCATCACACGCATCACAATGTCACATCGTTGATAATGCTTGGTTTTTTCGCCTTCGATAGTATCACACTATCGGTCGATCGTATCACACTATCAAACGCCCTCTGGGCACCCCAGCGCATCCGCGATCCGCCGTCTCGACCCTTTGCAATCAGGGGACAGCCTGGCAGCCGACCCGGCCGCGCGCGGCGGTCGGGCGCTCCGCGAGACGCAGATCAGCCGGAGCTTGGCACGGGCGCCCTCGCGCTTGACGCTCGCAATCCCTGCGCGAGCGCGGATTTTCCTTCTCGGACGGGCGCCCCGCTTTCGCGGATCCCGCGCGACGGGTCGAGCCCGGCGCTGGCGCATCATCTCGACCCGCAATCCAAGCGAGAATGATGCACCATGACGAGGGTCCGGGCACGCCTGCGGGAAGATAGCCGCCACCGGGTGCAGGGAAAGGGCGTAGGCGAGCCAAGAGGACGAGGGAAGGGGCGTATCGTGGGCGAGGAAAAGGGCAGCGTGCGTGTCAGTCACCTGGGCAATATCTGTAGTAAACCCCCAAAACAATTTCGTCATAGACTAGCTTTGCACCCTCGGAGGCGAAGCGCTGCCGGACGCGCAGGCGCCTAATATAGTCGCAAGGGTCGCTGTCGTCCGCACTAAACTCGTCAAGGGCACCCTGAAATGCCAAGGCGCGCTCGCTATACAGAAACCCCAGTCTGGGGTTTGACCTGTCGAGGGCGTGGTGAGTCAGAAAATCTCGAAATTGGGCGCCCTTCACGGGTGGGGCGGGCCAGCTATTCAATTCAGGTGCCATCTTTCGTCTCCTATAGGACCAAACTATGTGGGAAGCGACTGGAGCGCCTTCCCCGCATGAACGCTGGTATCCTCATTTTTCATGGATCGGGGACGCGCCTTCAGACTATCGGTCACTCACAACGCCGCCAAGCCCCGCAGGCGCACGCCCGATGGCCGCTCGCGCGAGCAACGCCGCGCCACGTTCGCGCCGCGTCTCCGCGTAGAAGCGCCAACGCGCAGCTATCCGCTCGGCCTGGCGCTGCGCCGGCTTTGACACCCTCTCGTAAACGGCCGTTTTCGAGAGGGCGGCGAGCGGTGTCGTGCGTGACCGAAGATCGCGGCGTCGCGGTTCTCGAAATCCTTTCTTGAAATAGATTTCTCAAATCCTTACCCTCTCACGGGTTTCGATAAACCGCGCGGAGGGCGGCAGGGATGGCGGCGACGATCGATCTTGCGGAGGCACGCAACGCGCGGCGCGCTCAGAGCGCGCTTCAGGCCGCCGAGGCCGCCACCGGGGAGCGCTACCGGCTGACCGGCGACGGGCTGCTCCGCCTGCGCCCTGGCGCGTTTCCCGAGCTGGTTTGCGGGCGCATCGACGTGCTCGGCGACAGCTACGACGCCGAGGCCCGCGCGTCGGGACCGCTGGTCCGGTTCCTGGACCGAGACGGCGAGGAGGTCCGCCTGGTCGTGCCGCGGCGCCTCTTGCGCGGGCCGCCCTTCAATCTCGCCCGGCTGCTCGCCCGGCGTGGCTTTACCGTGCGCCCAAGCCGGGGCGCCGCGCGGGCGGTGAAAGCCTATCTCGCGGCGTTCGGCGAGCTGGAAGGCGATCCGTCGGGGTGCGCATGCTAATCGGCTACGCGCGGGTTTCGACGCAGGATCAGAATCTCGAGCTCCAGCGCACGGCGCTTGCGCAAGCCGGGTGCGAGCGGGTCATCGAGGATAAGGCCAGCGGCACCCGCGAGGATCGCCCCGGTCTCGCCAGCGCCCTGGATCTTCTGCGCGCCGGCGACACGCTGGTGGTCTGGAAGCTCGACCGCCTCGGCCGCAGCGTCTCGCAGCTCGTCAGCGTGACGCTTCAATTACGTGACCGGGGCGTGCATTTCCGCAGCCTGACCGAGGCGATCGACACCGGCACCGCGGCCGGCCGGTTCTTCTTTCACGTGATGGCCAGTCTTGCCGAGATGGAACGTGAGATGATCGTCGAGCGCACCCGCGCCGGGCTCGCGGTTGCGCGCGCCGCCGGCCGCGTCGGAGGGCGCAAGCGCAAGATGACGCCGAGCAAGATGGACGCCGCGCGCACGCTGCTCGGGTCCGGCGTGCGGCCGAGGGAGGTCGCAAGAAACCTCGGCGTGTCGTTGCCGACGCTTTACCGCTGGGTGCCCGCGTCCTCGGCGTGATCGAGGCCACGGCGTCGGTCGCCAGAGCGGCCAGAAACCCGATCGGCTCTTGAGAAACGCGCACCCGCCTGTTACATGTAACAAGGCGGAGGGTCATTCCATGGCGCGATCGGGTGTCGGGTCTCGCGTTGCGGCGTATCGGACGCAGTTGCGTGCCCGTGGCTTGCGGCCGATTCAAATCTGGGTGCCGGACACGCGGGCGCCCGGCTTTGCCGCGGAAGCAACGCGGCAGTCGCGCTTGGTGGACAGTGACGGCGAGTTTGCCGAGGTGATGGATTTCCTCGAGGACGTCGCGGTTTTTGACGAGGACGAGCCCAAGGCGCTTGATGCGCCGCGGTGACGTCGTTCTGATCGCCGATCGCGCCGGGGGTGATTACGGCGGCAAGCCTCGGCCAGCGGTCATTGTTCAATCCGATTTGTTCGATGGCACCCATTCGCTCGTCATTTGCCCGTTGACGACAGAGAGGCGTGATGCGCCTCTGCTGCGCGTCTCGGTTCAACCAAGCCCAACGCTGCGACTGGCGGCGCCGAGCTGGGTGATGGTCGAGAAAATCACCAGCGTTCGCCGGGAACGCGCGCGCGCGATACTGGGTCGATTGTCGGGGCCGGAGATGGTCGCACTCGGCCAAAGCCTCGCGGTGCTGCTTGGCTTCGGCTGAGCGATGCCGGAGCGAGCGGGGATGCTCGACGGCGCGAAATTTCGTGAGGCGACCGGCGGAAGAAGAGGGGCGCTCCCGGCGCAAGCCGCTCATTCGCGGGCATCCGTGAAAAGCTTCGGGAGAACCATATAGAGGCGTTGCGTGTCGTATCCCGGCACGCGCACGGTCCCGCCCGGTTTGCGATCTTTGTCGGCGCCGAGGAAACCGCGCTCGGCCAACACCTGAAGCGAGCGCCGAAAGTCGAGGCCTTTCAGCGCCTCGCGCAGGCCCGGCGCGGTGAGGTAGTAGCGCCAGGATTGGCCGCCGGCGTCGTTGTGCATCCGGCGGCGCCAGCCGACGCGATTATAGACTTGCACCCTGTCTCCGCGCAGGTCTTCCGGTGCCTCGAATTCCGCTTGCGCGCCGCGCGGTTCCGGCCATTCCTCGAAGCGCGCTTTGCCGTGAGTCTGGCAGAACGCGCGGAGACGCGAAATCGCCTCTTCGTCCTCGCGGCTGCCGGCAAACCCGCGCCCATCAAGCCACGCGAGAAAGCATTTATGCGCGGCCTCCCGCGCCGCCGGCTCGGGCCAGCCGGTGAGGCCGGCATCCGTTGCCACGCTTCCGGCAACGGCGATCAACGCGAAGCGGCGCGCCGCGGTCGCGACCTGCGCCCCCACATTCGGGATGTCTCGCAGCCACGCCGAGGCAATCTCGCCCGCTTCGTCCGCCAAGCCCGCGCCATAGGCGGGATCGTCGCGGAGCCGTTCGATCAAATAGCCGGCGAAGGCCGGCCCGGCGTGCCCATGGTCTTTCGCCGCCGCCCGGACGAGAGCGCCGGCAAAGTCAGCGACCGACGGCATCCCCTGCAGGGTCTCGAACACGCCAGTTCCCTGGTCGGCGCCCGCGTCGAGATCGAGGAGGCGAATTTCCTGGCCGGCGCGGGTGCCCTTGGCCGCTTCCTCCATTTTGTCGGAGAGGGCGACCTCCCCGGACGAGAGGACCATGACGCGGAAATAAAGCGTCTCGCGCAAGCCGCCGCCGCCGCGGCTGCCGCGCGTGCGACCCTGGCCGGAGGAGAGAAAATAAACCACGTCGCCGACCTCTCGCGCGTCAGCCGCCCCAAGCTCGTCGAGCGGAAGAAACGTGTCGGAGTGCATGGCGGCGATTTCCTCGAGACCGACCGAGGTCGCGCGCCAGGTGCGCATGAAGTTCGTTCGGCGCGCGGCGCCTGGATATCCCCACACCGACGCGGCGGCGCGGAGACACGTGGTTTTGCCACTTTTCGAGTGACCGCGGAGATGGACGATCCCGCCATCTTCGCCAACGAGGTCGAGCAGGGGCCCGGCGAAAGCGCCGGAAATGGACAAGGTGAGGCGCGAATTACCGACCGCCAGCGCCGCGACATTGGCGCGCCAGGCTTCGAGCGTGCCGGCCGTGGCGAAGGGCGAGACGCCGCTCAAACGCGACTGATGGACCACCCGCGTTTCCCCTTCGCCGGCGGCGAAGTCAGGCAGCACGAATAGCCGGCTGTTATCGACAAGGTGCCAGCCGCTTTGCCCAACGATAAAGGCGCGCTTCACCGATTGGATTGAGAAAAGATACTCCGCCAGCGCGTTCGCCGCCGCGCGCCCTGGGCGAATGCTGAAACCGCGTCGCGCCAATGCGCGCGTGAGATCGAGGCTTTCGCCGGTGAACGCCTCGCGCGCGATGACGTATTCGACCTCGCGCATATCGCGGTCACGAAACGCGACGAGGAGCCCAAAGGCTTTGGTTGCCGGCTCCCTGGTCTCGCCCAGCACGTCGAAATGATCGCAGATTCGTTCGGGAAACTTGCCCGGCACGTTTTTATAGAGGCCGTCCGCGGTCATCGTGAAACGCGCGGCCACGCGCGCCTCTGCGTCGGCGGCCGCCGCGGGATCGGCCACCGCCGCTCCTTCCATCGCGCGCCGCACCCCGGCCTTTGCGCTCTGGCGTTTCCTCGCTTCGGTGATGCTGATCGCGTCTTCGCTCATGGGATTTGGCTTTCTTTCATGGCGTCGTTGAAATCTTTGCCGACGGGCGAGCGGGCGATGCGCACATCGCGCCCCTGTTCGATGAAGTTTTGCGCCGCGCGGCGCAGCAGTTTTTGCGCGCCCGGCGCAACGTCGTTATCCGCCGCGATGATGATGCGTGCGATCGCCGCGGGCAGCGCCACCGCGCCCAAATTGACGAGGTTGAGCGCGGCGATCACGCGGAGTTCAGGGCAGGCGACGGCAATGCTCAGACAGGTTTCCAGCCCCTCGCCGATCACCGCCGCATCGCCGTCCGGCGCCGCGCGCAGCGGCTTGCAGGAGCGGCCGCGTTGCAGCGGAACGACGCCCCCGGCGAGCGAGCCGAGGCTCTTTTTCGGGCTCGCGAGCCGCGCCTTTGTCCACCCGCCGGGCCGCGTTTCCCTGAGATAGGTTCTATGGATCGCGCAAATTGCGCCCTCGCGAACCACGGCCGCGACCAGGGCCGGAAGAGGCGCGGCTGCCTCCGCGCACCACAACGCCGGGTGAAAGCGCAGCGCGCGCGGCGCCCGCGCCAGCTCCCCGAGGTCGATGCCACGCCCGGCGAGATAGGCCTCCGCCGGAGTGCCGGCGAGCGAGGCACGCGCCGAGAGCCAGATTTTCAGCGCAGCCTGGCGCCGCGCCTCGACGTCATCGGAGGGGGGCGCTCGGCGTGGCGGTGCGAGCTCTCGCGGCGGGAGGCGGTCGGCGCCGGTGCCGAGCCAGCCGCGCGCCCAGTCGAGCGCCTCGCGAAGGTCGACCCGGCGCACGGCGCGAATCAGATCGAGCGCATCGCCCCCCTGGCCGGAGGCAAAATCGTGCCAACGGCCCGCCCGCGCGCCGGCAAGGTGGATCGCGCAGGATTGCCCAGGCTCGCCAGCCGGGCTGCCGATCCGCGCGAGGCGCCCCTCGCGCCGCGCGGCGGGGCAGAGATCGGCGACAAGCGACGCCATCCGCGCGGCGAGCATGCGGGAAATCTCCCCGGCCGAAGGCGTGCAAGTCGCCATCGCGCCCGTCAGCCCTAGATAATTCCTGCGTTGGGCAGGTAAAGCCACGGGGGCGCCCCTTCACCGCGCGCCGCGATGCCGGGTAAGCGCACACTGGCCGCGAGGCCGTAGATCGCCAGGCCCATCCGCTCGGGCTGAGATGCCTGCACGGGCGCGCTCACCGTCAAAGGCTCCCGGAGATCGAGGTTGATTTCTTCCGTGGCAAAGCTCGCCCCGACGAGCTGATTCACAAGCGCCCCCAGTTGCTTCGTTTCGTTGTCGTAAATTTGGACGTTCTTGACGAATTCGGCGAGCATTTCCCGCTGCGCAAGAAGGGCGTTGGCGGCCGCCTGACGCTTCGCCACTATTCGCGCCGCGCGCTCGCAGAAATCGGCGAGCGCCGCCCGTTCATTGGCCTCGCGCTGGGGGATGGCGGTCTCGAAATCAGCGATCAAAAGCTGGTAACCTTCAAGAAATGCCCGCCAGAGGCCGAGTTTTTCATCGATCGCCGGAATGGCGCGGGCAGCGCCGCTGCGCAGATAAGAGAGGCGTTCGGCCTCGAGCTGCTCGACCCGCGCCCGGACGAAAGCCAGCCGTTCGGTCGCGACGGGAATCGCCTCGCGCATCTCCCTTGAGGATTTGGATCCCCGCAGGCCGCGGAGCTGCGCCGCGAGCTGATCCGGCAAAGCGGCTTCTCTCATGCGCTCTCGATCGCCGAGCGATATCCTCGCGTGCCCGCTCGCGTGGTAAGAGCCGGCCGGGTCGCCGGCCTTGGGCGCGGCGGCCGCCGCCGCGGGCGGCTGGGGGTTTCCCGTGCCGACGCGGATGGTGCCAGATACCGGCTGAAAAGACATTTTCGATGTTCCTATTGCTGAGAGGGACAAGCGTCGGAAGCCGGAGCGCCAGGCCGGTGCGCGGCTTTCCCGGTCGGGACGAGGTTTCCTTGCGCGTCAAAGACCCCGACGCCGAAATCAAGTACCGCAAGGGCGTGCTCGCCGGCCTCGGCTGCCGCGAGAGCGTCGTCGATCGCGACGAGGATCTCGCGATAGAGGGACGAGACCAGAGCTCGCGTGGTGCGCAGCGCGTCGGCGACGTCGGGGACCGGCGCCCAATCCCTGCCGAGACGCGCACCAGGGCGGCGCCAGTGCGCATCGAGCCGGCGCCAGAGCGCGGAATAAGCCGGCGCGACTGCCAACAGCGCGGGCGCAAGCGCCGCGATAATCGCCGGAATTGCCGGGGTCGACCCGTCGCTGTCGAGGAGATTCGGGCGCGAGAAGCGGTCGGCGCCGACCCAATCGACGAGGCGCGGCCCGAACTCACTGCAGTCGGTGCAAAATTCCCCGAGCGGGTCCGGGTCGCCGTCGGTTTTATGACGATAGCCGACTGGCGCGTTCATGCCGCGGACTCCTCGACAACGCCGACCCGCCGGGCGCGGAGAAACGCCTTGCAATCGCCGTAGCGGTAGCCAATGCGTCTCGCCGATAAGAGCACATACGGGCAGCCGGTGCCGGCGAGCCGCTCGCGGTGATTGATCCGATCCGAGACGGAGCGCATCGCAGCGAATTCGGGGCTCGACAGGATCGCTTCGTCGCCGAAAAGTGCGATTCGGGCGGCGAGGGAAAGGGCAAAATTCGTTTCGTCGGCGCGAGGCGTTGGGCCGGGAGGGTCCATAGCCGGGCGTCGCAGGGGGGAACAGGCCATTCCGGGAATCTCCTGACAGCAGCGGGATTGCTCCAGGCAGATTGACGAGGCCGGCGTGGCCGAGGCAACGTCGGAAAAGTCGGTTACGCATTAACGACTTTATCGACCGCCCGCGCATGTTCCCTCTCGCGGATCCAGCTTGTTCCAGAGCTCTCGCAACCTGGCCGCCACACCCCGCTTACCGGGGTGCGGGGAAGAGCTGCTCTTGGAAAATTCCAGCATCCAGTCTTTCAGGTGGCGGTTTACCTTCTCGCGGGAGGCATTTGGGTTTTGCTCCCGGTAGCGATTAAACTCGCCGTCGAACCTATGCCGCTCCCAATCAGGTGTCCTTCCCGATTTGCCCTTTTTCCGGACCGGCACCGCGGAGGGCGCGGTCGATTGAACTGCCGCGCGCTTGGGCGGCTCGAGCGGTCGCACCAAGATGCGCGGCTCGTTCTCCCAGGCGCCAACGTCGCCGAGCCGCGCGCCGTCCGCGAACTCTTCGGCGGGGACGGCCTCGCCATCGCGAAACGCGAGCAGGCTGCCGCGCCGCAGCCGCGCGCGCAGCGCCTCGCGAAGCGCGGCCAAGGCCGCTTCCTCGGCGCCGTCGCGGCCGTTATCGCGGAGGCAACGGCGCCCGATCGCTCGGCGAGCAAGCTCCAAAGGGGCCGCCGGTAGCGCAACCTCGCGGCCGCCGGCCATTCGCGCCGCGAACCTTTGAATCTTGAAAGGGTCCACGGCCTGATCAGCGTAAGCCAGGGCGCCCTGATCCAGCGGAAGCCCGAGGGGATCGAACACAAACGCCACAACATACCGCGCCCCTTCGCAGGCAATCGTGCTCGGAACCCTCGAGTTCTGGACAGGTTCCAGATATTTCGCAACGCGCGGCTTGATTTGTTGAAGCGGCGCCTCGATCGTGTCGCGGCGTCCGAAGGCTGTCAGGGTTCCGTTTTCTAACCGCTCGCGCACGCTTGCCCGCGCCCGCTGCTCGCACGCCGCGGCCTCAGCCTGGGCCGCTTTCCACGCCGGTAAAAAAGGGTCCGGCCCCTGATCCGGTGGCGACGGGCTCGACCATGCCCAGTGGTGGCGCTGCGCCGCCTCATAGGGGGCCGTCCGGCGGTGGAGCGCGGCGCGATATTCCGCTTCAGCGCGCTCCCGCCTCCGCTCCTCCCCGGCAAGCTCTTGGTCCGCGCGCCGGGCTTTCACGCATGCGCACACCCATTCGCGCCACGCCGCAGGGTCCGCAAAATCTGCAAGCTCTTCGGATTCCACGGTGCCCTCACGTGCACACCCCCACGGGGAGAAGGCCGGGGTGGCGGCCGGGCGTGAGGTCCCGGCTTGCGGCGGCCAAACCTTGCCACCCCGGTAGGCATCTCGGCGCCCGATTCGGACGCGCCATCTCGTCGGAAAAAAGACTGCCATCGCGCGCGATCTCGCGCAATGCCGTCTTGGCCGGCGCCGTCAGTCCGACGCCGGCGGTTTCAGCCGAGAGCCCGGCGCACGCCGGCCGCGCGTCCGAGAGCGCCGCGAGAGCGCCCGCCGCGCCGATGGCGCCGGGCCCCTCGCGCGGAACCGCGCCCATGGTCAGAAATTCGCGCCGCGTTCTCGCGCCGGGAGCGCCGCGCCGAGGGGAAGGCCCGCGCGATCGGCGCGAAGGCGCTCCCACCGCGCGCGGAGATCAAGCAACGCGGCGGCGCGGAAAGGAAAATGCTCGGGAGATGGCATGCCCGCGGGGGGCGTGCTAAGGGCGTCAACAGCCTGCGACATGAAACTTCCTTTCGTGTCCGGGTTAGGCCGGGCGCGGGTGTTTGCTGCACCCCGCTCGGCCGCTCGCTGTCTGGCGAGCGCGGCGAGGCTGGGGCTCGTCCCGCCGATAGTCAACAAAAAACTTGAGACGCCCCGCGCCGCCCGCTCAGCGCCCCGCCACGGCCGCACCACGCCAGGCGCACCAGCACCCGCTCAGCGCCCCGCCACGGGCCGGCATGAGCCCGAACCATGCGAACCACGCCACGCATCCCGGCAACGCCCTCAGCCTCGGCGTGGCGCCTCCGCATCGGGCGCGTCGGCTGTCGCGACATGCAGCACGTGCCCGGCCCAGATTTCCATCGCCGCCTCGCGTTCGGGCAAAAACTGGTGACGCTGGTAAACCTCGGCGATCGTCGTCGCCTTGCGCCCTTCGACGTGGTTTAAGATTCTGTCGGCGACGCCAGGGCTGATCCCGAGGCGCGCCATCATCGTCACCCCGGTGCGGCGCAGATCGTGAAAGCGCCAGTCCGGCGCCGGCGTCTCGGCCAGCGGCAGGCTGCGCCGCTGCGCCCGCTCGGCCCGGATCTGCGCGAGCAGCCTCTCTTTCGCGTCCGAAAAGCCGGAGATCGGGCGCGCCGCGCTGCCGCCCGCCGCGCGGGCGCCGATGCGGCTGCGCGTCGCCGGGAAGACAAGCGGGCTTCCGGCGCCACGCGGCAGCCGGCGCAGCACCTCGCGCGCCGCCTCGACCAGATGGACGAGATGCGCCTCGTTGTTCTTCGCCCGCCGCGCGGGAAGGGTCCAGACCGAGAAATCCGGCGCCAGCTCGTCCCAGCGCATGCCGGCGAGTTCGCTTCGGCGCTGCAAGGTGAGGATCAGCAATTGCACGAACGGCCCGAAGGGAGGCGCCAGCGCCAGCGCCGCGCGCCAGGCTTCGCCGAGCTCGGCATCCGTCAAAACGCGCTGGCGGCTCTCTTCCGTCCAGCGATCGAGGCGCTCGAAGGGATTGGCGCCCGCTTTGAGGTCACGCTCATTGAGCGCCCAATTGAACGCGGCGCGGGCGGCGCTCACCGCGCGGCGCGTGCCGATCGGGGCGTCAGGCGCGTGCGCCTGCACGATCTCGCGGACCTGCGCGCGCACCAGGGAGGAAGCCGCGCGGGGCAGCAGCTCGGGGAAAAAGCGCCGGATCGATGCCGGCGCCTCGTCCCGATAGCGCGGGCTGGCGCGCGTCAGGGCCTCGGCGCGCCAGTCATCCACCAGGCGGGCGAAGGTGTAGAGGCGCTGTTTCGGCGCGCTGGCGCGCGCGGTGTTCGGGCTGCGCCCGTCGCGGACGAGGCCGCGGGCGCGCTCGGCTTCGGCGCGCGCCCAAGCCGCCGTGACCACCACCGGCGCCCCGTCCGCCATCCGCGTCTCCATGTGCCGCCCGATCGCGTAGCGCTCGCGCCAGCCGCCGCGGCCGCCGAGCTGGTATTGCAGCAGGAAGGTTTTCACGCCTGAAGCCATCACGCGCACCCCGAAACCGGGGATTCGATCGTCGAAAACCAGGCACTCGCGCTTGCCCGGCAGGCATTTGAGCGCCTTCACGGCGGTGTCGGTAAGCCGGATTTGGCCCGCTTTGGTCATGGATGCTGCCATATTCCGAGGCGTTGGGACGCCAAATCTTCGGTTTCGCATGCCATAAGTATTTGAAATTGCTTGTGTGATGCATGTGATGCGATGTGATGCGATGTGATCCGTTTCGAAATGCCCACAAAACGGGCATAAAAGTGTGATAGATCAATAGGGTATATATATGTGTGATGTTGTGATACACTCATAGAGTATATAATACCTTTCCCGCGTTCACGCTCGCGCATCCGTCTTCTGCGCGCGCCAGACCTCACCCGAGTTTCCGCAGTCAGATGGTCACTGCGGACCAACGGCGGACCAACCGGCGAGGAGACTAGCGGCATCTGGTGGCGTTTGGAGTCCGCGCGCGGCGCTTCCAACCCCTTGACGTCGAAGGCTTCCGGCAACTGCCTTCCCCTCCCGGCACCCAGCGTCTCCTAGACCCTCCCGCCTGGGGGACTGGAGGTCGTGGGTTCGAATCCCGCCTGCCCGACCAATTAAATCAAAAAGATATGACTTTTTGCGTCCAGGAAGTTTGAGATTTGGAAGCACTGTGGAAGCGGGGCCGGTGCTGCGCTCATTCCGGCCGTCAGAGATTTTGCCTCAATTTTTGCAGTGCATAAAAAAATAAGCATATATTACAAATTTATAGCGGACATTTTGAGTTTTAGACACAAGTCGATGCTGGCGCGTGGGGCAACTCGAAGTCGGGCTCTACGGCTGTCATCTCAGCCTCACACTTTCCCACCACGATATCGGTCACGTCGCTGTCGAGCGTCTATCCAGTGCGCGCAGAGCGACATCGTTGCACAGCACCCGCAAGTCCTCCAGCATCCGTCCGCCGCCAGCGAGCCTTAGTGTCAACGGCAAGCATGCGCCGATGGATCATATCTCACGGCACCTGACAGGCCGGCAGTTCACGGTCAATCGCAATTGCGATGGATCTCCAGATAGTTATTTAACAATCCTAAGTTTCCGCAATGGTTGAAACCCCTTTTGGGTCACGACGATCCGGTCGGCGCCGAACCACGGAAGGTCGCCTTGTCGCCGATCAGCAACCACCTACACCATATATTGTCCGCCATTGATGGTGAGCGTCGAGCCGGTCACGAAGCCGGCCTCCTCGGCGCTCAGGAACACGACGGCGCGGGCGATTTCCGAGGCGTGGCCGAGGCGGCCCACCGGGATCTTGGCAATGATTTTTTGCAGCACTTCTTCCGGCACCGCCCGTACCATGTCGGTATCGATATAGCCCGGCGCGATGGCGTTGGCGGTGATGCCGTGGCGCGCGCCTTCCTGGGCCAGCGCCTTGGTAAAGCCGAATATGCCAGCTTTCGCCGCCGCGTAATTGACCTGGCCATATTGCCCAGCCTGGCCGTTGATGCTGCTGATATTGACCACCCGGCCGAATTTGCGCGCGCGCATCCCCTCAAAGGTAAGCTTGCAGAGATTGAAGCAGGAGCCGAGATTGGTATTGATCACCGCGTCCCACATCTCGCGCGTCATTCGCGCCAGTGTGGTGTCGCGGGTGATGCCAGCGTTGTTGACGAGAATCTCGATCGGCCCCTGCGTCTTGGCGATTTCGGCGACGGCCACCTCGCAGGCGCCATAATCGCCAGCATCGAAGCGCAGCACCGCGATGCCTGTTTCCCCAGCAAAGGCCTTGGCAGCGGCGTCGTTGCCGGCATAGCTCGCCACCACCTTGTGTCCCGTCGCCTTGAGCGCGCGGCTGATTTCCGCCCCGATGCCACGTGTGCCACCGGTAACCAATGCAACCCGTTCCATCGCCATCCTCCCGTTCCGGCGTTTCTTGGACTTTCAGGCTAGCACAGGGCTGCGGCGGGCGTGTTGCAAAAAATCGAGCCGCCCGCCGCCATCACCTCACTTCAACGTTCGACGCACATGGCGACGCCCATGCCGCCACCGATGCACAGTGTTGCCAGCCCCTTATGGGCGTCGCGCTTGCCCATTTCGTGCAACAGCGTCACCAGGATACGCGCCCCCGAGGCGCCGATCGGGTGGCCAATAGCGATCGCCCCACCATTGACGTTGACCTTCTTGGTGTCCCAGCCGAGATCCTTATTGACCGCGCAGGCCTGGGCGGCGAAGGCCTCATTGGCCTCGATCAGGTCGAGATCGTCGGTTTTCCACCCCGCCCGGGCCAAGGCCTTGCGGCTGGCCGGGATTGGCCCGCTGCCCATCAGCGCCGGATCGACCCCGGCGGTGGCGAAGGAAGCGATGCGGGCCAGCGGCGTGAGGCCGCGCTTGGCCGCCTCGGTTGCCGACATCACCACCAGCGCCGCGGCGCCGTCATTGATACCGCTCGCATTGCCCGCTGTCACTGTGCCGTCCTTGGCGAAGGCCGGGCGCAGCTTGGCCAAGCCCTCGGCGGAGGTATCGGGGCGGATATATTCATCTTCGCTCACAACCACCTCGCCCTTACGGCTTTTCACCGTCACCGGCACGATCTCGTCCTTGAAGCGCCCGGATTTCTGCGCCGCCGCGGCTTTCTGCTGCGAGGCGAGGGCGAAGGCGTCCTGTTCTTCCCGGGTGATCTGATAGGCGCGCGCGACGTTCTCGGCGGTCACGCCCATGTGATAGCCGTGGAAAACATCCCACAATCCATCACGGAGCATGGTGTCCATGAGCCCGAGTTCACCCATTTTGATGCCAGCGCGGAGATGCGCGGTGTGCTGCGAGAGGCTCATGCTTTCCTGGCCGCCGGCGAGCATGATGGTGCTCTCGCCGCTGCGCACCTGTTGCGCGGCGAGTGCCACGGCGCGCAGCCCCGAGCCGCAGACCTGATTGATGCCGAAGGCCGTCTTGTCATCCGGCACGCCGGCCGCGCGGGCCGCTTGGCGGGCCGGGTTCATACCCTGGCCGGCGACCAGGATCTGGCCAAGGATCACCTCGTCCACCTCGGCCACGTCGAGCTTGGCACGGGCAAGAGCGGCGCGGAGCGCGACGGCCCCCAGTTCATGCGCTGGCGTCGTGCCGAGCGTGCCGTTGAAACTGCCAACCGGGGTGCGGGCGGCGGCGACGATGACGATATCTTCCATGATCTCTCTTTTCCTCCGAATGCCGGCGCGGCCCCAGACCCGGCGGGCCACCTGAGCCCAGCCTAAACCCGCCCGCCTGAGCCTGCCAGGGGGTGCCCTGGGCGGGATGCCGGGGTCTGGGGGCGGCGCGCCCGCCCCGAGCTTTTTGCCTGATAGTCCTTACCTGCCTGGCGGTCGGGGGGTTGGCGCGCGGGCGCCGGCGCGATACGAGCACCCCAACCTGCCCACGTCGCCCAACTTGCTTACGTCCAAGGAGACCCCGCCATGGCCATCGCCAAGCCCGAGCCGCCCAGCGCCGCGCAAAATATCGCCGGCCTTTCTTTCGAAGAGGCGCTGGCCGAGTTGGAGCGCATCGTGCGTGGCCTTGAGGACGGGCAGCAGAGGCTTGAGGACGCGCTCGCCGCCTATGAGCGCGGCACGGCACTCCGCCAGCATTGCGAAGCCAAGCTTGGCGAGGTCGAATCCCGCATCGCCGCCATCGTCGGCAACGGCGAGGGCGCCCTCTCCCTGCGACCGGTGGAATGATGGAAGCGGCGACCGAACGCGTGCCCGACCTCGCCGCCGCTCTTACGCTTGGCGCGGCGCGTGTCGAGGCCGCGCTCGAGACCCTGCTCGCCACCCCTGAGGGACCGGAGGCGCCATTGCTCGCGGCCATGCGCTACGCCACGCTCGGCGGCGGCAAGCGGCTCCGCGCCTTCCTCGTCCTCGAGAGCGCCGCGCTGTTCGCGGTGAACGAGACCTGCGCCGCCCGCGTCGCCGCCGCCGTCGAGATGCTGCACGCCTATTCACTGGTCCATGACGATCTGCCGGCGATGGACAACGATGATCTTCGCCGCGGCCACCCGAGCACCCATCGCGCCTTCGACGAGGCGACCGCCATTCTCGCGGGCGATGCGCTACAAACCCGCGCCTTCGAGGTGCTGGCCGAGCCCGATACCCATTCCGACGCGCAGGCCCGCGCCGAGCTGGTCGCCGCCCTGGCGCAAGCCGCCGGCGCACGCGGGATGGTCGGCGGGCAGATGATCGACATGGCCTCCGAGGGCCAGACCCTCACCGCGGCAGAAGTGATGCGCCTCCAGACGCTCAAAACCGGGCGCCTCATTCAGTTCAGCGCCGAGGCCGGCGCCATCCTTGGCCGTGCACCCGCCACCCAGCGCCAGGCGCTCGCCTGGTACGGGCACGATCTCGGCGCGGCTTTCCAGATCGCCGATGATCTGCTCGACGCCCTCGGAACCACCGAAGAAACCGGCAAGACCGCCGGCAAGGATGAAGCGGCGGGCAAGGCGACGCTGGTCGCGATCCTCGGCCCCGAACGTGCCCGCGCCCAGGCCCTGATGCTCGCGGAGCAGGCAGCGGCCCATCTCGAGCCGTTTGGAGCGCGCGCCGAACTGCTGCGCCAGCTCGCCGCCTTCGTCATCGAGCGGCGGTCTTGAGGGACGGCAAAAACCCTCCCGATGGCCAGGCTGCGCGCTGACCAGATGCTGCTGGCGCGCGGCCTCGCGGACTCCCGCGCGCGAGCGCAAGCGCTCATCCTTGCTGGCAAGATTTTTTCCGGCGAGCGCCGTATCGACAAGCCCGGCACCTGGCTCACCCCGGATGCGCCGCTCACGCTGCGCGGCGCCGACCATCCTTGGGTCTCGCGCGGCGGCGTCAAGCTGGCGCATGCGCTGGCGCATTTCGGCCTCTCCCCGGCAGGCCGCGTGGCGCTCGATATCGGCGCCTCGACCGGAGGCTTCACCGATGTCCTGCTCAGCCAGGGGGCGGTGAGGGTCTATGCGGTCGATGTCGGCCACGGCCAACTCGCCTGGAAACTGCGCGGCGATCCGCGCGTCGTCGTGCGTGAGCGTACCAACGCGCGCCATCTCGACGGCGCTCTCATCCCCGAGCCGATCAGGGCGCTGGTGTGTGACGCGAGCTTCATCGGGCTCGAAACCCTGCTGCCGGCCCCGCTCGCGCTCTGCGCCCCCGGCGCCTTCGCGATTGCGCTGATCAAACCGCAATTCGAAGCCGGGCGGGCCCATGTCGGCAAGGGCGGCGTGGTGCGCGACGCGGCGGTCCACGCGGCGGTCTGCGCGCGTATCACCGCGTGGTGGGATGGCCTTGCAGACTGGCGGGTGCTCGGCCTGACCCCAAGCCCCATCCTCGGCCCCGAAGGCAATCGTGAATTCTTGATTGCCGCCGAACGCGGCTGACCTCGGCGCGCATTCCTGCTCAAACCTTATGCCGAGGATGGTTATCAAGGCCCCCAATTCCGCAGGAACCGGAATGCGTCTGCCGCCAGGTCACTGGCGGGACCGTCACTGTCTCAACGGGAGCACGCGCCACCGAAAAAAGTCGCTTTCATGCTCAGGCAAAATCATGATCCTCGACAAACTCGACCTCGCGATGGACATGCACCGAGAGCAAGAGGCCGAAGCCAAACATCACCGTGAACAGGGCAGAGCCGCCGTGTGAAACCAGCGGCAGCGGCACGCCGCCCACCGGGATCGCCCCGGTCACCATCGCGATATTGACGAAGGCGTAGAGAAAATAATTGGTGGTGATGCCGACGGCGACCAGCCGGCCGAAGGGATTGCGGCAGCCGAGCGCGATGACGAAGCCGCCCAGCACGATCGCGCCCAGCACAAACAAAACCGCGAGCGCGCCGATAAAGCCGAACTCCTCGGCGAGCACGGTGAAGATGAAATCGGTCTGTTTTTCAGGCAGGTAATGGAGCTGGCCCTCGGTTCCGTTCATGAACCCCTTGCCCCAGAGGCCACCCGAGCCGAGCGCGATTTTGGACTGGATGATGTTGTAGCCGGCACCCAGCGGGTCGCTCTCGGGGTAGAGGAAGGTGGTGATGCGGGCGCGCTGGTAGTCGTGCAAATGATGATAGGCGAGCGGCGCGATGATGCCGATCAGCACCGCGAGCAGGGCAAATTTCCACCACCTGACCCCGGCGGCGAGAAACATCGCGGCCCCGATCATGGCGGTGATCATCGCGGTGCCGAGATTGGGCTGCTTGAGGATCAAGGCCACGGGAAGCAGCACCGCAAGCGCGGGGGGGATGAGAAAAAGCGGTCGGCCGACGCGCTCGAAGGAGGCTCGGCAAAACCACGA
Source organism: Pseudomonadota bacterium (assembly GCA_021801255.1). GTDB lineage: Bacteria > Pseudomonadota > Alphaproteobacteria > Acetobacterales > Acetobacteraceae > Acidibrevibacterium. The sequence goes on along the minus strand of JAJYYH010000029.1, from coordinate 10,739 downwards.
AGCTAAGGCCAGGACAAGAAAAATCTTCATCAATTCACTCGGCTGAACTTGCAGCCCAGCGAACTCGATCCAGCGCTGCGCCCCCTTGCCGACATGGCCGAACCGCGCCACCGCCACGAGGAGGAAAATGCCAAACCCGTAGAGCGGCCAGGCGAGGCGCTTGATCAGGCGGAGATCGGTCAGCGCGGTGGCGAGCAGGATCAACAGCCCGACGGCAAAACGCAGCGCGTGCCGGTTGGCATAGGGCGCCGGCCCGCCGCCGGCGGAATAGAGCGCGACATAGCCGATGGCGGCGAGCAGCCCGAGCAGCCCGATATAAAGCCAACTGATCTCCAGCACCTTGCCCGCGAGCCCGACCTGGGCGGCGCGGAACAGCCGCCGCTCGCTCACCGGCTGGTCTCCCCCGGACCAGGCAGCGCACTGGCCGCCAGGCGCGGCCCGGCCTGGCTGCCGTGATGGGCCGGATCGCGGGTCAGGGCATCGGTCATGATGGCGCGGGCCATGGGTGCCGCGGCCTGGGCGCCGGCATTGCCGTGCTCGACCACCACGGCGAGCGCATAAACCGGATCGTCATAAGGCGCGTAGGCGACGAACAGCGCGTGCGGACGAAATTCCCACGGCAAATTTTCGGATTTGAAATTGCCGTGCTCGCGGGCCTCGCGCGAGACCCGGCGCACCTGGGTCGAGCCGGTTTTGCCGGCGAGCTGAACCCCGGGGAGATCGAGGCGGGCGAGCGGCGCGGTGCCGCCCTTCTCGTTCACCACCGCCCACATCCCCTCGCGCACCGCGGCCAGCGCGGGCTCGGGCAGATCGAGCCGGGGCCAGGCGCTCGCCTCGGCACCCGGCTGCATTACGCCGTCGATGCGCCGCGTCAGATGCGGCTCGACCGCGCGGCCGCTGGCGATGCGCGCCGCCATGGTGGCGAGCTGAACCGGCGCGATCTGGAGGAAACCCTGGCCGATGCCATGCACCACGGTATCGCCGGGGTTCCAGCGATGGCCATGGGCGAGCCGCCATTCTCGCGTCGGCACCAGGCCGGTGCGCGCCTCGGGCAGCTCGATCGCCGGGCGCACGCCGAGGCCGAAACGGCGCGCCATGGCAGCGATAGTGTCAATCCCGGTGCGCCGCGCGACCTCGTAGAAAAACACATCGCAGCTATTCTTGAGGCCGCCCCGGAGATCGAGCGAGCCATGCCCATAACGGCTCCAGCAGTGAAACCGGGTGTCGCCCAGATCAAGATAGCCGGGACAGAAGATACGGTCATGGGGCGTGATGGCGCGCGCCTCGAGCCCCGCGAGTGCCACCATCATCTTGAATGTCGAACCGGGGGCATAGAGCCCGGCGACTGCCTTGTTGATCAGCGGCGTGCGGCGGTTGCGCGTCCATTCCACCCACTGCGCCTGCGACACCCCGGCATTGAACAGGCCAGGATCGAAGCTCGGATTGGTCGCCATGGCAAGGACCTCGCCATTGCGGGCATCGAGCACCACGGCGCTGGCACTTTCCTCGCCGAGCCGCGCCATCACCGCCTGCTGCAGGCCGGCGTCGATGGTGAGGGTGATTTCGGCCCCCGGCGTGCCCTCCTGGCGGTCGAGTTCGCGGATCACCCGGCCGATCGCGTTGATCTCCAACTGCACAACGCCGGGGCGGCCGCAGAGCGCCGGCTCATGGTATTTTTCCACCGCCGACCGCCCGATCCGTGTTCCCGGCAGCGCCAGAGCCGGGTCGTCATCGGCTTCATCCTCATTGGGCGGCGCGACATAGCCCACGACATGGGCCAGCGTCTCGCCATAGGGGTAGAGCCGCGTGATGCCGGCATCGATCATGATGCCGGGCAGATCGGGGGCGTTGACTTCGATGCTGGCCATCTCGTCCCATTCGAGGAAGTCGCGGACGATGACGGGGATAAAACTGCGCTGGCGCGCCAGCTCGCGGTCGATACGGGCGCGTTCGTGGTCGGAAAGCGGCAGCAGGCGGGAGAAGCGGTCGAGCGTCGCCTGGACATCGGTGGTCTGCTCGGCGATCAGCACGGCGCGCCAGTTCATGCGGTTGCCGGCGAGCACGTCGCCATTACGGTCGAGCAAGCGCCCGCGCGGCACCGCGATGAGACGGGCGCTGATGTGGTTGGTATCGGCGAGCAGGGCATAGCGCGCGCCATCCGCCACCTGCACCCGGTAGAGCCGCGCGGCGAGGCCGCCCAGCGCCAATGTCTCGATGCCGGCGAGCAGCAAGGCGCGGCGGGTGAAGATGCTGGTGCGGCGCGCGTCGCGGCGCATGGCTCAAGCCCGCTCGGGTGCGGCGAGGCCGCGATGGGCACGGCTCAGCAGGGTGGCGAGCGCGGGGTAGAAACCGATCGCCAGCCCGGCCTCGATGATCGCCGGGGCAATCGGCAGGAAGGTCAGGGAAAGCAGCGCCGCCAGCGTCCAGCCGAGCAGCGCGGCCAGCGCCGCGATCGCGCTGAAAGCGAGCCAGACTGCGAGAAAGCTCTGGCGCACCAGCCGCCGCCGCGCCCATCGTGTCACCCCGAGCACCAGCAAAAGCACGAGCACGCCGCCGCCGAGCGGCGCATCGGCGATAAGATCGGCGAGCAGGCCGAGCGCGAACACCACCGGCGGCGGCATCGCGGCGGGGCGAAAGAGCGACCAGAAAAACACCGAAGCGAGGAGCAGCGCCGGCTGTAGCGCGGACTGCCCCGGCAAGCCGAGGGGAGCGGCCAGCAACAGCAGCAAGAGCGCCGTGCTCGCCGCCGGAAACGCCGCCCGCGCCGCGGCGTCGAGACGCCGCCACAGGCTCGGTGGTGGCAGGATGAAGCTGCCCCCGCTCATGGCATGTCCCCCATTCCCCTCATGGTGGCGCGCCGGCCGGGCGCGGGGACAGGCGGCGGGCGTCCGTCTCGGGGGGCGGCACGCCGCCCAGCCGATAGTCGAACAGCCGCACGATGTCGAGCCGCTCCAGCCGTGCCGCCGGGATCACCTCGGGCTGATGCGGGCCGGCATAGTGCACGACGCCGACCGGCAGGCCGGCGGGGAAGGCCTTGGCCTCGGCGCTGGTCACCACCCGCTCGCCCTCGAGCGGCGGCGACTCCTCCGGCCAATAGAGCAACTTCGGCAGGGCGCCGTTGGTGCCGGCGAGAATGGCGCGACCGCCGCTCTGCTCCAAGGTCACCGGGATGCGGCTGTTGATATCGGTGATCAGCAGCACCCGAGCGCTGCGCGTGCCAAGCTCGGTGACCCGCCCGACGATGCCGTGATCGTCGAGCGCCACCTCGCCTCTGGCGACACTGTGATTGGGCCCGACCGAGAGCAGCACCGAGCGGGCATAGACGCCGCCGGCATCGGCGACGACGCGCGCCGTGACATAGGCCGCCGCCGGATCAGGGATCCAGTGCAGATCGGCGCGCAGCTCGGCGTTCTCGGCCTCCAGCGTCAGCGCCACCGCCTGCCACTGCCGTAATCGCTCATTCTCCGCCCGCAGCCTCGCATTGTCGCCGACCAGGCTGAACAGATGCAGGGCATTGTCGAGCCCGTCATGGACGCGGGCAAGAGGGGCGGCGAGAACGCCATAGAGCGGCGCCAGCGTGTCGCCAAGCGCCGCGCGCGCGCGTTCGGTCAGGCCGGTATCGGCGCGACCGAGCAGCAGCAGCACGCAGGCAGCGGCGATCAGCAGCGGCAGCACCAGCCGTCCGAGTGCCTGTCGAGCGGGAATGGACAGCCGTATCACGAGGCCTCGTCCCTCCAGATCGTTGCCCTCGCCCGCGCGGGCGACGGCATTTGTCATCCCATCTACGCAACCCTGGCAAGGCGCCCGCGCTCCCCCGCCCAGCATCACCCACTTTTGCCAATAATTCTTAAGACATCATGTGCGGCACGTTTTAATATATCTGTTAATACATCGTGGACAGCACATTGCGCAGCCGCTTCATCTCTTCGAGCGCGCGGCCAGTGCCCAGCGCCACGCATTGCAGCGGCTCCTCGGCGACCACCACCGGCAAACCGGTCGCATCGCGCAGCACCTGGTCGAGACGATAGAGCAAGGCGCCGCCGCCGGTCAGCACGATCCCCTTATCGACGATATCGGCGGCTAATTCGGGGGGGGTGTTTTCCAGCGCGACCTTCACCGCCTCGACGATGGCGCTGACCGGCTCGGCGAGGCTCTCGGCGATCTGGCGCTGGCTGACCAGCACCTCGCGCGGCACGCCGTTCATCAGATCGCGGCCCTTGACCTCGCGATACGTCCCTTCATCGCCGTCATAAGGCACGGTGGCGGCGCCGATCTCCATCTTGATGCGCTCGGCCGAGCTTTCGCCGATCAGCAGATTGTGGTTGCGGCGGATATAGCTGATGACCGCCTCATCCATCTTGTCGCCGCCGACGCGCACGCTGCGAGCATAGACGATGCCGCCGAGCGAAATCACCGCGACCTCGGTGGTGCCGCCGCCGATATCAACGATCATGCTCCCCGAGGGCTCGGTCACCGGCAGGCCGGCGCCGATCGCGGCGGCCATCGGTTCTTCGATCAGCAGCACTTTGCGGGCTCCGGCGCTTTCGGCGCTCTCCTGGATCGCGCGGCGCTCGACCGCGGTCGAGCCGGAGGGGACGCAGATGATGATCAAGGGGCTCGCAAAGCCGCGGCGGTTGTGCACCTTGCGGATGAAATGCTTGATCATTTCCTCGGCGACCTCGAAATCGGCGATGACGCCGTCGCGCAAGGGCCGGATCGCCGAAATGTTGCCGGGCGTGCGGCCGAGCATCTGCTTGGCCTCCTCGCCGACCGCCAGCACATGCTTCTTGCCGCGGACATCGGCGATGGCGACGACGCTCGGCTCGGCCAGCACGATGCCGCGCCCCTTGACATAGACGAGGGTGTTGGCGGTGCCGAGGTCGATGGCCATGTCGGCGGACATGATGCCGAGCAGGCGGGAAAACATGCGGGCAAAACCTCATGGCGGGCGAACGGGAAAGTGGCGTGGGCTTAGCGGCCCCGCGATCGCGAAACAAGGGGGCGGATGGACAACCCAGACGGGCAATGGACGAAAATAGGGGTGCCGGAATAGGGGCGCCGGAGCGGCGGACGCTCGTAGGGGCGCCGGATGTCATGGGCTATGGTAGGATTATTCGCCGGCTCGATGCCGGGCCATCAATCGTGAGAGGGTGACTGGAAATGCGACAAACCGTGGTCCGAGGGATACTATGGATGACGATAGCCGCCGCGCTCGGCGGGTGCATGGGCATGGGGCCGGGCTATGGCTATGGCGACGATGGCTACGGCGGCGGCTACATGATGCCAGGATTAGGCGATGGCTACGGCGGCGGGTACGGCTATGGTGGCCCGGGCTTCTTCGGCGGCGGCGACGATGATGGCGGCGGTGATGATGATTGATCGGCGCCTACCCCGATGGCCCCGGCCGGGGCCGTGGCAGGGCCATGAACGTGACAAGGCCGTGAAAAAACTCTATGAACCTCGGGAGATACCGGAATCCACAGGGTCCGGATAGGAAATTTCGTCGGGGGGAAGTCTGGATGTTCCAACAATTGTTGACGCCGGTCGGGGAGAGCCTGCCGCTCTCCTTCCTGGTCGCGGCGCTGCCGATCGCGGTGGTGCTGGTGCTGCTCGGCGTGGCGCGGCGGCCAGCCTGGCAATCCTCGCTCGCCGGATTGCTCGTGGGCTTCCTGATCGCCGTCGGCCTCTGGCAGTTTCCCCTCGGTCTGGCGCTCCGCAGCGTCGCCAACGGCGCGATCTTCGCGGTCTGGCCGGTGATGTGGATCGTCTTCACCGCCCTCCTGCTCTACAATGTCGCGGTCGCCGCCGGACGTTTCGATGCGTTTCGCGACTGGGTCTTGGTGCATCTCCCCAATGACCGCCGGGTGGTGCTGGTGGTGGTCGCGTTCTGCTTCGGCGCCCTGCTGGAGGGCATCGCCGGCTTCGGCACCCCGGTCGCGATCACCAGCTCGCTCCTCATCATGGTCGGCTTCCGGCCGTTGGAGGCGCTGACCTACACCCTCATTTTCAACACCGCCCCGGTCGCTTTCGGCGCGCTCGGCGTGCCGATCACCGTGCTCGGGGCGGTGACCCATCTTCCCGCCAACGCGCTCGGGCAGATGGTCGGGCGGCAATTGCCGGTCTTCGCTTTCATCCTACCGTTCTACGTGATGGCACTCTATGGCGGGCGGCGCTCGCTCGCCGCGGTCTGGCCGATGCTGCTGGTCGCCGGCGCGAGCTTCGCGCTCACCCAGTTCGCGGTCTCGAATTTCGTCAACTACGCCCTGACCGACGTGCTCTCCTCGCTGGTCTCGCTCATCGTCACCGTCGCCTTCCTCAAGATCTGGCGCCCGGCGCATGATCCCGACTACGCCATCGCCAGCGCCATCCGCGACGGTGCCCGCCACGCGACGCTGAGCCCGTGGTCGGCCTGGCTGCCCTGGGTTCTGGTCTCGGTGGTCGTCATCGTCTGGACCATCCTCAAGGTGTTCCTGATCGGCGATATGAAAATCGCCTGGCCGGGGCTGCACAACGCGGTGTTCATCACCCTCTATAAAACACCTTATGCCGCGATCTGGGATTTCCAGCCGCTCGGCACCGGCACCGCCATCCTGCTCTCGGCGGTGATCGCCGCGGCGCTGATGGGGGTGGGGCCGGGGCGGTTTATCCAGGCGATCGTGGACACTTGGCGCCAGACCCGGATCGCCATCCTCACCGTCGCCCTCATCGTCGGCCTCGCCTTCCTGATGAATTATTCCGGCATGACCTATACGCTCGGCCTTGGCGCCGCATCGCTTGGCCTCTTGTTCCCGCTGGTTTCGCCTTTCCTTGGCTGGGTCGCGGTGTTTCTCTCGGGCAGCGACACCTCGGGCAATGCGCTGTTCGGCAATCTCCAGGTGGTGGCGGCGAACCAGCTCCAGCTCAATCCGGTGCTGATCGCCGCGACCAATTCCTCGGGTGGCGTCATGGGCAAGATGATCTCGCCGCAGAACATCTCGACCGGCGTCTCGACCACCGCACTCAAGGGCCAGGAGGGAGTGGTGTTCGCCCGCACCTTCATCCACAGTATCGTCTTCACGATCTTGCTCGGGCTTCTGGTGGTGGTGCAGCAATATGTCATTCCGGGGATGATCCCGGCGCCGTGACGGGATCGGGCGCGGCGCCCGGCCTGACGGGCACGACGTGTGTCCCGCCAGGCCGGCGCCGTTTTGCCCACGCAATAGAAAGCCGGCCAGACAGAGAAACAGCCCGAAAAACCACAACCGGGGGGTGAAATTTCCGAAGACGCATTATTCCCATGACATGACCAGGCTAACGCTTTAAAAAAGCCGAAAAATCTTGTTCGGGGGGATGGTGTCCATGTTCGGCCAGTTACTGGCGCCGGTCGCAGGAAGCTTGCCGCTTTCCTTCGTGATCGCCGCCCTGCCGATTGCCGCGGTGCTCGCTTTGCTCGGAATCGCACGGCGGCCGGCTTGGCAATCCTCGCTCGCCGGGCTGATCGTCGGTCTCGGCATCGCGATCGGCGTCTGGCAATTCCCGGCCGGACTCGCCTTGGATGCGGTCGCCAGCGGCGTTGCTTTCGCTCTCTTGCCGATCATATGGATCGTCTTCAACGCTCTCTTGCTTTATCACCTCGCCGTCGCCGCCGGGCGCTTCGATGCGTTTCGCGACTGGGTCTTGGTGCATCTCCCCGATGACCGCCGGAGCGTCCTGGTGGTGGTCGCGTTCTGCTTCGGCGCCCTGCTCGAGGGCATCGCCGGGGGTGGAACGCCGGTCGCGATCACCAGCTCGCTCCTCATCATGGTCGGCTTCCGGCCGCTGGAGGCGCTGACCTACACCCTCATTTTCAACACGACGCCGGTCGCTTTCGGTGGCTTCGGCGTGCCGATCACTGTGCTTGGGGCGGTGACGCATCTCCCGGCGGTGCCGCTCGGGCAGATGGTCGGGCGGCAATTGCCGGTTTTTTCCCTCATTTTGCCGTTTTATGTGGCCGCGCTTTACGGCGGGCGGCGCTCGCTCGCCGCGGTCTGGCCGATGCTGCTGGTCGCCGGCGCGAGCTTCGCGCTCACCCAGTTCGCGGTCTCGAATTTCGTCAACTACGCCCTGACCGACGTGCTCTCCTCGCTGGTCTCGCTCATCGTCACCGTCGCCTTCCTCAAGATCTGGCGCCCGGCGCATGATCCCGACTACGCCATCGCCAGCGCCATCCGCGACGGTGCCCGCCACGCGACGCTGAGCCCGTGGTCGGCCTGGCTGCCCTGGGTTCTGGTCTCGGTGGTCGTCATCGTCTGGACCATCCTCAAGGTGTTCCTGATCGGCGATATGAAAATCGCCTGGCCGGGGCTGCACAACGCGGTGTTCATCACCCTCTATAAAACGCCTTATGCCGCGATCTGGGATTTCCAGCCGCTCGGCACCGGCACCGCCATCCTGCTCTCGGCGGTGATCGCCGCGGCGCTGATGGGGGTGGGGCCGGGGCGGTTTATCCAGGCGATCGGCGATACCTGGCGCCAGATCCGGATCGCGATGCTGACCGTAATCCTCATCGTCGGCCTCGCCTATCTAATGAATTATTCCGGCATGACCTATACGCTCGGCCTCGGCGTCGCCTCTCTTGGCCTCTTGTTCCCGCTGGTCTCGCCATTCCTCGGCTGGATCGGGGTGTTTCTCTCCGGCACCGATGCCGCGAGCAATGCTTTGTTCGGCAATCTCCAGGTGGTGGCGGCGAACCAGCTCCACCTCGATCCGGTGCTGATCGCCGCGACCAATTCCTCGGGCGGCGTCATGGGCAAGATGATCTCGCCGCAGAACATCGCGATCGGCGTCTCGACCACCGCGCTGAAAGGCCGGGAAGGAGTGGTTTTGGCGCGGACCTTTCTCCACAGCGTCGTTTTCACCCTGCTCGTCGGTATTTTGTTGCTGGTGCAACAATATGTTTTCCCCGGCATGATCCCCCATCACTGAAAAATGATTTTGCCTGGGCTCCCTGGGGTGGCGGACGGCGGCGGCCACCCCATGTGCATGGATGGTTACGATAAAAGCCGGGCCTCGGTCACGGCGGATCGCTTGGCAAGCAGTGTTTTCCCGCCCGATCGGCAGGCCCCTGAAAAAAGGGAGTCGTGAAAATGCGCGGATTGCTGTTTTCCTCAATCGCCGCCCTGGCACTGTGCGGAACCCCCGCGATGGCCGGGCATGGCGGTGGTGGCCATGGCGGGCACGGTGGGTCAGGAACCGGGAGTGCCGCGGCCGGCGTTGGCGCCGCCGGAGGTGCGGGCGCGGCAGGCGCATCGGCGGGCGCGGCGGGCTCCGCGAGTGCCGCAGGCAATGGCGGCTCGCACACGGGAACCGCGAGCAGTAGCACGGCTGTCGGGGTCGCCAACCGTGGCGGCAGCTTGCAGCCAGGCGCGGGGTTCGCGGACACGCAGATTCCCTATGGCTCGACCGATACCTCAGTTCAGGGCGGGCCCGGCCTGGGCGGCATGGGCGGCAGCACGATGAGCGTCAGCAATTACGGCAAGAAGAACTGGCCCTGCTACCCGGCCGGGCAATGGGCGGGCAGCGCCGATTTCCACGCCCCCGCGGGGTGCAAGTAAACTGAGCGGACGCGAGAGTGTTGCTTGATCCCACGTTCGCCATCGCCGAGGAACCAAAAACCGTGCCACGCGTTTATCTGCTCGCCGCCGCCCTGCTCGCGGGAGCAAGCGTCCCGGCTTTCGCGCAGTTTGGCGGCGGCCTCGCGCCCGGCGAACGCGGCGACACGCAGATCCCCTTCGGCTCGACCGATACCGGCGATCAGGGCGGGCCCGCCTTGGGCGGCATGGGCGGCAGCACGATGAAGGTGGATAAATTTGGCCGCAAGAACTGGCCCTGCTATCCCGCCGGACAATGGGCTGGCAGCAAGGATTTTCACCCGCCGAAAGGCTGCAAGCAGGCTGACCCGCCGAAGCAGTAACGGGAATGCGATTTGACGGTCGTGGCGCGAGGCGCTTCCTTCCGCGCAAGGAGAGACAGATGCTCAGAAGCGGTTCATTCGTCGCGATCGCGCTCCTCATGGCCCCTGGCGCCGCCCTGGCGCGCTCGGGGACACCGAGCATGCATGGGGTCGCCGATGGCGGCGGCATCGGCATGACCTCGCCCTTCACGCACATGACCGGCGTGCCGAGCTACACCGGCGTTGGCCCCATCGGCATGGTCGGCAATAAGGCCGCGCAATATGGCCATGTCGGCGGCATGGTGAGCGGCCCTGGCGGCGAGTCGGGTTACTCCGGGGCGACGATGCGCGGCACGGCGACAGGTGGCGCGAGCCGCACCACGCCAAGTGCCTTTCTCGGCGCCGGCACCGGCGGCACGGGCAGCGCCAGCGGCATGTAGCGGCACACCGACGGCATTGCCAACGTAAGGGCTCGTGGAGAAACTATCGCATCAAAACAAGACCAGGGCGCTGCCCTGGGCCCGCTGGGCAGCGCCCCCAGACCCGCATCCCGGGAAGGGTTCCAAGGGCTCCGCCTTTGCTGAAGTTCAACACCTCGAATCGCGAACTTGTTGATCTAACGCAGTAATTCAGGAAAATCCCGGCCGCGTGGCACCACGGCGGGGCCGTCCGCGTCGCGCCGGGAGCGGCGCTGGCTTTGGTGGCGGCTGGGCCGGCGGCAGCTGGCGCACCAAGGGTGGCAGGGCAACGCCGACGGCCTTACAGACGACGCCGGCGCATCCCGGCGCCTGGGCGCGCAGCACGAAGCGCTTGGCTCCCTGGTCGACGG
>JAJYYH010000041.1 GCA_021801255.1 Pseudomonadota bacterium | reverse complement strand
CCGCCTCGCTGAGCCCTTTCTGAAACTGCACCGAATTGCGCGCCATTGGCCAACCCCTTGTTAATCCACCGCATCCGAGCAATTGAACCACAACAGAGTCGGCTGAGCAAGGTGCGTAATCAGGAATGAATTTGGTCCAGGATTCTATTTCTATCTCGGATTTCGTCGAGGTTTGCACCAATATACCCAGAACCGATTCGTCAATCTGATATGGGGATTGGAGGCGCTTCATCGCAAAGCAGTAAATCCGAAAGATAATCCAGGCTTAAAGGCAAAATCTATCGGATTCTTGAAGCAGTTAATAGGGAAGATCATAACTGGCTCAAAAATTATCTGAAAACGCGGCCGAACCCAATTTGGCCTGCCGGCTTTACGAGCTTTTTTCGTGTCTTCCGTTGGGCATTGATAATAAAAAGCTGAAAAAATTTGCCGATGAGTGCGCTAAACTCCGAAACGACCTCTCACATCGTGGCGGCCCGCAAAGTGGCCGTGAGGATGAGGATTATGTGCTCGATCTGCATCGACGATGCGGCGCCCTCGATCCGCTTTATCACGCCATTATCTTGCAATTTATTGGAATTCCTGACTGTTTGTTGCGCAAAGTGTTTTCTACGCCGAACGTAGAACTGGGATATGCCTTCAAGGATGTTGGTCTCGACCTGCCAGGCCAAAAGATCACGCCGCCGCCCGGCTAGAATTTGACCCCCGCAATAACCAATCCCTGGCGGGATGGGGTCTGGGGCCGCTGGCCCCAGCGGGTCGAGGGCAGCGCCCTCGTCTTGTCTTGCCCCTTTGCCTCGCCTACCCCCGTGCCCGCATCAGTCGCGCCTTGTCGCGTTGCCAGTCGCGGGCGGCGATGGCGGCGCGTTTGTCGAATTTCTTGCGGCCTTCGCCGAGGCCGAGCAGGACTTTCGCCAGTCCGCGTTCATTGAAGTGGATTTGCAGCGGCACCAGGGTTGCGCCGTCGCGTGAGATCGCGCCGGCGAGGGCGCGGATTTGTTTCTGTTTGAGCAGCAATTTACGTGGCGCGCGCGGTTCGAAGCGCGAGACCACGCCGCCCTGGTATTCCGGGATATAGGCGTTGAAGAGAAACATTTCGCCATCCCGCTCGCCGGCCCAGGCCTCGGAGAGCGTGGCACGGCCGAGGCGGAGCGATTTGACCTCCGGTCCCTTGAGCACGAGCCCGGCCTCGACGGTTTCCTTGATCGCGTAGTCAAACCGCGCCTTGCGGTTTTGCGCAGCGATGCCGGTGGTGATCAGGCGGGATTTTTTCGCCGTTTTATCGGCCATTTCCCGCCCTCAGTGGAGCAGGCCGAGCCCGCTCATCGCCGCCCGCACGGCTGCCGCCGTCGCCTCGGCCACGGGAGCGAGGGGGAGGCGGCAGCGCGGGCTGGTGAAGCCGAGCAGGCTGGCGCCCCATTTCACCGGGCCGGGGCTGGTTTCGACGAACATCGCGTCATGCAGGGGCAGCAGACGGTCCTGGATGGCCATCGCCTCGGCGATGCGGCCCTCGGTCCAGGCTCGGTGCATCGTGCCGCAGAGGCGCGGGGCGACGTTGCCGGTGACGCTGATGCAGCCCACGCCCCCGGCGGCGAGGAAGGCGAGGGCGGTGTGGTCCTCGCCGGAGAGCTGGCAGAACTCAGCGCCGCAAGCGGCGCGGGTATGGAGCGGGCGGGCGAGGTTGGCGGTGGCGTCCTTGACGCCCACGATATTGGGATGTTGGGCCAGCCGCGCCATGGTTGCGACGCTCATATCGACAACGCTGCGCGGGGGGATGTTGTAGATCAGGATGGGAATATCGACGGCATCGGCGATCGCCTTGAAATGCAGGAAAAGACCTTCCTGGGTCGGCTTGTTGTAATAGGGGGTGACGACGAGGGCGCCGTCGGCGCCGGCTTTCTGGGCGTGGCGCGCGAGATCGATTGCCTCCTCGGTGCTGTTCGAGCCGGCCCCGGCGATCACCGGCACCCGGCGTTGCGCCACCTCGAGCACGATCTCGACCACCCGCTTATGCTCGGCATGGCTGAGGGTGGGGGATTCCCCCGTGGTGCCGACCGGAACCAGGCCGTTCGAGCCCTCGCGGATTTGCCAATCGACGAAGCGCGCGAGCGCCTCCTCGTCCACCGCGCCGTCCGCACGCATGGGGGTGATGAGGGCGACCAGCGATCCGTGGAACATAGCGACCTCCCGGGCAGACCGGCGTTCCGTGCCGGCTCATTTTCTACGTCCGGCGGGGGATACGCCGCAAGGCCGGGCTGCGCTAGGATGACGGCATGAGGCCGATTTTTCTTGCCCTGGTTCTTGCCCTGACCGCTGGCGTCGCGCGGGCGCAAGGCGTGATGGATGCGATCCGCGCCGATGACTGGGCGGGGGCGGCGGCGCTGGCGGCGCAATACCCGGACCCGGTGGCGGCCAAGCTGGTCACCTACTATCGTCTGCTCGCCCCTGCCGTCGGAGGGGCGGCGGAGATCGCCGATTTCATCGCCGCCAACCCGGATTGGCCGCAGCAGGCGCTGTTGGCCCTCCGCCGCGATGAAGCGCTGGCGACGACGAGCGATGACGCCAGCGTCGCGGCGCTCTGTGCCCGGGTCGCCCCGGCGCGCCCGGCGGCGCTCGTCCGCTGTGCCGAGGCCGAGGATGCGCTCGGGCAGCGGGCGGCGGCGGCCGATGCCGCGCGCGCCGCCTGGCGCGGCGGGCTCGACGGTGTCACGGCCGAGGCCGCGCTGTTGCAGCGCTTCGGCGGGGCGCTGACCGCCGCCGATCACTGGCGCCGCTTTGCCACCCTGCTCGGCCGGGACGATGCCGCGCTTGCCCGCCTGCTGCCCCTGCTCGATGCCACGTCCCAGCTGCGTGCTCGGGCGATCCTGGCGCTCCGCCATGACGACCCGCAGGCCGCCTCGCTGCTCGACGCGGCAGGTTCGGCCGGCCGCGCCGAGCCGCTCTTGTTTCTCGCCCAATCGGGCTGGTTGCGCCGCCTCGGGCGGGTGGCGGATGCGCGGGCGCTGTGGCAATCGACCGGGGCGATGGCGGAGCAGCTCGCTCCCCCCGATACGCGCGCCACCTTCTGGGCCGAGCGCGACCGGCTGGCGCGCGCCCTGTTGCGCGCGGGCGATGCCACCGGCGCCTATGCCCTCGCCGATGATCGCGCGCCCTTGTCCGGCGAGGCGGCGCTGGATCAGGCGTTTCTCGCGGGCTTCATCGCGCTCGAGATCCTCCACGATCCGAAACAGGCCGAGCCGCATTTCCGGGCGCTGACGACGCTATCGGAGGCGGTGATCACGGCGGCACGGGCGCATTACTGGCTGGCGCGCACGGCGGTTGCGCGCGGCGATGGCGCGCGGGCGCGGGCGGAATATGCCGAGGCCGCGCGCTTTCCCTTGACGTTTTACGGCCAGCTCGCCGCGCGCGCCCTCGGCGAGGCACCGGAGACGCTGAACGCGCGCATCCTCGCGCTTCATGACCCGGGCTGGACGGCGGCCGAGGTCGATGATTTCGCCCATCGCGAGGTCGCGCGCGCGGCCACCCTGCTGGTCGCCTGGGGGGCTCCGCGCCGCGCCCGCCCCTTCCTCACCCGGCTCGCGAGCCTCGCCCAGGATGCCGCCGATCGTTCCATGGACGCCCATCTCAGCCTCGCCTTCGGCATTCCCGACGAGGCGGTGATGATCGCGCGCCTTGCCGGGCGCGCCGGCGTGATGCTGCCCGATGCCGGCTGGCCGATCGCCGCTCCGGTGCCGGAGGGACCACTGCCGCCCGCTTTGGTGCTCGGGGTGATCCGCCAGGAGAGCAGTTTCGATATCGCCGCCGAGAGCCCGTCGGGGGCACTCGGGCTGATGCAGCTTTTGCCCGGCACGGCGCGGCTGATCGCGGCGAAACTCGGCGCCCCGGCCGCGCCGGGCGCGCTCACCAGCGATGCCCGCTATAATATCCAGCTCGGCACCGCCTATCTCGGGCAGTTGCTCGACCACTATGCCGGCGCCCTGCCGCTGGCGCTCGCCGCCTATAATGGCGGGCCGAGCCGGGTCGCCGAATGGCTCGCCGAGAACGGCGATCCGCGCGCCGGCGGGATCGATATCATCGACTGGATCGAGCTTATTCCATTCGCCGAGACCCGCAACTACGTCGAGCGGGTGACCGAGAATATCGCGATCTACCGCGCCCGGCGGGGCGAGGCCCTGGCATATCCGCTGGCCCCCTGGCTCAAATGACCAGCTGGCTCAAATGACCAGTGCGGCCGAGCCCACGGTCCGGCGCGGGGCGGGGCTGGCGCGCGGCCTCGCGAGCGCGGCGGGCCTCGGGTTTCTGCCGCGCGCGCCGGGGACGTTTGGCAGCCTCGCGGCCGCCCTCCTGGGCGCGCCGCTGCTCTGGCTCTCGCCGCTCGCGCTCGCCGCGGCCACGCTGCTCGCGTTCCTCGGCGGGCTCTGGGCGGTGCGGCGGGCAGGCGCGGCGGCCGCCGATCCCGGCTGGGTGGTGATCGATGAGGTCGCCGGGCAATGGCTGACCCTGCTCGCGCTGCGGCGGCCCTCGCTCCTCGGTGTGGCGCTCGGTTTCGCGCTTTTCCGCCTCTTTGATATCTGGAAGCCTTGGCCGATCCGCTGGTTGGATCGCCGCCACGATGCCCTCGGCGTGATGGCCGATGACCTCGCGGCGGGGCTGTTTGCGGCGGCGGTATTGTGGCTCGTCATGCGATAGGAGAGCGCCGATGTCCGAGCTTGCCCCTGGTTACGATCTCACCCTGGCCGGTACATTGTTGGATTTCTGTCGCGCCCGTGGGCTGCGCCTGGCCACCGCCGAAAGCTGCACCGGCGGGTTGATCGCCGCGGCACTGACCGCCTTTCCCGGCGCGAGCGCGGTGTTCGAGCGCGGCTTCGTCACCTATTCCAATGCCGCCAAGAGCGAAATGCTCGGCGTCGCGCCCGCGCTGATCGAGGCCGAGGGGGCGGTGAGCCGGGCGGTCGCGGCGGCGATGGCGGCCGGGGCGCTGGCCGAGGCGCACGCCGATTTCGCGCTCTCGGTCACCGGCATCGCCGGGCCCGAGGGCGGCAGCGCCGCCAAGCCGGTCGGGCTGGTATGGTTTGGCCTCGCGGGAGGTGGGCGCATGGCGGCCCATGAGCGGCGCTTCAACGGCGATCGCACGGGGATTCGCGCCGCGGCGATGAGCGAGGGGATCGCATTGCTCCAGCGCTTTGTCCGCGGCGATGACTAACATCAACGACCACGAAGCATGACCGGCGGTATTGTTCTATTTTCGCGCGCCGCCGCCGGCCAACCCGGCGCGCATGATGATATGTTTCGCGCGCCGCCGCCGGCCAACCCGGCGCGCATGGCGAGCAGCGAAAATCTTGGAAGCGGCGCGCTTTTCGCCGGTTGGGGTCATACGCGCCACAGAAAAGGCCCGGGACGCTGCTTCCCCGGGCCTTTCGCCGAAATCAGCCCCGCGGCGGGGCGGAACCTACTGCTGGCTGGCGCCGGCGGCGGGAGCCGTGCTCGGTGTGCTGCTCTTGGCCTTGGCAGTCTTCTTGTGGCTCGGATGATGCTTCTTGGTGTGCTTCATCGGCTCATTGGGGGCATTCTTGTCGGTCTGGGCCTGATCGCCTTGGGCCTTCAAATCTGCTTGGGCGAAGGCCGGTCCGGCGAGGACCATCAGGGCAGCCACGGGAATGATGAAACGGCGCATGGGTATTTCTCCTTGGTGTCGCTCGCGACGACTCGACAGTGCCTGGCGGGACGCCAGCGGCCCCATCGGTAATCATTTGCGCCGCGTCCGGTCAAGCCCTTATGCCACGTCCGGTTGATAGAAACGCCCACGCCCGGCGGCCCACGCCGGCACCCAACGATCCGCCAGCGCTGGCGAAACAACCTGGCCCCGGCGCGACGCGGCGTCAGGGCATGAAAATCACTCGAACTGGAAAAAGCCTGCCCGTTGGAAATATTGGTGTTTCCCGCCGATTGAGGGGCGAGAGGGCATTCTTTTTCAAACTTTGAGGGCTGCGTTAGGGTCGGGGGCGCCATGCTCAGCGGGCGCGGCATGCAGCCGTTTTTGTCGCCCAGGTGTGGCACGCCCGCACCAGGCGCCGCGCCCGGCTGCTTTGACGGCGGTCTCGGACAAACCTAAGCTGGTGGAAAATTCACGGGAGGAACGACATGACACGGGCCACCATCAACCGTCGCGCCCTACTGGCTGGGGGCATGGGGAGCGTGCTCGCGGCGCCGTTCGTGGCGCGGGCCCAGGGCAAGAGTTTGCGCATCGGCGTCCCCA
>JAJYYH010000060.1 GCA_021801255.1 Pseudomonadota bacterium | reverse complement strand
TCGATCACCAGCACCTATCGGGCCATCAGCAGCAAGCATGTGCCGCGCTACCTCGCCGAGTTCGCGTATCGCTTCAACCGCCGATACGACCTCGCCGCCATGATCCCGCGCCTCACCTGGGCCGCGGCGCGGACACCGCCAATGCCCTACCGCCTGCTTAAGTTGGCTGAAAATCATGCGTAATCAGGATAGTTTTTTGGTTCTTTTTTGCAAAAAAGAACCTCCATTTTGCTTATTTTCTTTCCCGACAGACACCGAACCTTTTCAACAAGACAATCGCGGGTGCGAGGGAAATCCACGACCTTCGCCGCAGCGCATTTGGTGCGGTCAGGTCCACCGGCGCAACTCATTACGCATGATTTTCCCCGTGGTTGTCATGGGCAGGGCCTCGACGAAGACGATCTCGCGGGGATATTCGTGGGCCGCGAGCTGGGTCTTGACAAAGTCCTGAATTTCCCTGGCGAGCGCTGGATCGGGCGAAACCCCCTCATGGAGGACGATGAACGCCTTGACGCGCTCGGTGCGCAGCGCATCGGGCACGCCGATGACGCCCGCGAGCGCCACCTTCGGATGCTTGAGCAGGCAATCCTCGATCTCCCCGGGGCCGATGCGATAGCCGCCCGAGGTAATCACGTCGTCATCGCGGCCTTTGAAATGGAAATAGCCCGCCTCGTCGCGGAAACCCTGATCGCCGGTGAGCAGCCAGGGACCGATGAATTTTTTCGCCGTGGCATCCGCGTTGTTCCAGTAGCCGAGAAACATCACCGGATCGGGCCGGCGCACCGCGATGGTGCCGAGACTGCCCGCCGGCAGCGCGGCACCCGTCGAATCGACGATCCGTACGTCGTGGCCCGGCACGGCGCGACCCATCGCGCCGGGCCTGACTTCCATGATCCTGGCGCAATTGGCGACGATGAGATTGCATTCGGTCTGGCCATAGAATTCGTTGATGGTGAGACCAAAAGTTTCGCGCCCCCAGGCAAGCAATTCGCTGCCCAGCGTCTCGCCGCCGCTGCCGATCGAGCGCACCGCGTAGTTGAAACGCGCGCGCGGCCGCGGCACGCCGCGCAGCATCTTGAGCGCGGTCGGTGGCAGAAAAACATTGCGCACGGCAAACCGCGCCATCAGCGCGAAGGCTTCCTCGGGGTCGAATTTCGGCAGCCGGCGCGCCAGCACCGGCACGCCGTGATGGAGGCTCGGCAGCAGCACATCGAACAACCCGCCGACCCAGGCCCAATCGGCCGGCGTCCAGAACAGATCGCCGGGTTGCGGAAACAGATCCTGGGGCATCTCGACGCCCGGCAAATGGCCGAGCAGCACGCGATGGCCATGCAGCGCGCCCTTGGGCGGCCCGGTGGTGCCCGAGGTATAGACGATCACCGCGGGATCGTCGGCGGCGGTGGCAACGGGCGTGAAATGATCCGTCGCCCGTGCCATCTCGGCGCCGAGCCCAAGCGCGCCCTCGCCCGGTCCATCGACCGAGAGCAGCAGGCGCAAATCGGGCAAAAGCGGGCGCAGGGAGGCGATCTTGGCGAGACCCTCGGCATCGGTCACGAGCGCGCGCGCCCCGGAATCGGCGAGCCGGAACTGCAGCGCGTCGGCGCCGAATAGCGCGAAAAGTGGCACCGCAATGGCGCCGAGCTTATAGGCGGCGATATGGGCAATGGCGGTTTCCGGTGATTGCGCGAGCAGGACGCCGATGCGATCGCCGCGCCCGATACCATGCGCGCGGAACACGTTGGCGAGTTGATTGCTGCGGCGTTTCAGGTCGTCGAAGGAAATCCGCTCGACGCCGCCATCGGTCCCGAGATGGATCAGCGCCAGCCGTCCCGAGCCATCCGCCCATTTGTCGCAGACATCGACGCCGATATTGTAGTTTTCCGGCACCAGCCAGCGGAATTTTCCTGCGATCTCGTCATAGGAACGCCCAGCGGGCAACATGGCGCGACCCTCCCCGACGCCGCGCATCGAACCGAGCGCGGCTGCAACCAATAATGCTCGCGATTGCCGCCCGGCGACAAGCGCACCCCCATCACGCGGCCCAATCAATCAAAGATCCGGGGCGACGGCTTGCGCCTCGGGTGGTTGCTGCGCAAGCTCGGCCGCGACCATGCACACGGGCGCAGAATAGGGGGAAAAATGCGGATTACCCGGATCGAGGCGATACCGGTGGCCGTGCCGATCCACCATGACGGGCCGCCCACCGGCTTCGGCGGCGTCATCTGGTCGGCGCTCACCCATGTCCTGGTGCGGGTCGAGACCGAGGATGGGCGTATTGGCTGGGGCGAGGCGTTCGGCTATAACATCGCGCCCGCCACGGTCGCGGCGGTGGAACAAACCCTGGCCCCGCTCGCACTCGGCCGCGATGCCACCGATATCGCGGCGCTGATCGAGGATCTCGCGCGCCATCTGCATCTCTTCGGCCGCGCCGGCCCGGCGCAATACGCGCTTTCGGGGCTCGACATCGCGCTCTGGGATCTCGCCGGTAAGCGCGCCGGTTTGCCCGTCGCTGCCCTGCTCGGGGGAGGCGGGCGGCCGCGTGTCCCCGCCTACACCAGCCTGTTGCGGCTGAACGCAGCCGAACATGTGCGCAAAGCCTGTGCAAAAGCGCGCGAGCGCGGGTTTGGCGCGGTGAAGCTGCACGAGATCACGATCGAGACGGTGGCGGCGGCGCGCGAGGTGTTGGGGGACGCCATCGCGCTGATGCTCGATGTCAACTGCGCCTGGCGCCCGGCGGAAGCGCTCGCCATGGCGCGGCGGCTGCTGCCCTATGATCTGCGCTGGCTGGAGGAGCCGGTCTGGCCGCCCGAGGATCTCGCGGGCCTGGCGCGGCTCCGCTCAGCACTCCCGGGCATGAAGCTCGCGGCGGGCGAGAATATCGGCAATGCCTGGCAATTCCGTCCGCTCGCCGCGAGCCCCGCGCTCGATTTCCTGCAGCCTAGCGTGACCAAGATGGGCGGCATCAGCGGTTTTCTCAAAGTCGCGCTGCAAGCCGAGCTGCACGGCAAAGAGCTTGCCCCTCATTCGCCCTATTTCGGCCCCGGCCTGCTCGCCAGCCTGCAAATGGCCGCCCTTTTCCCCGCCATCGAGATGATCGAGTGCTTCGGCGTGACGTTGGAGGCGCCGTTTTTTGGTCCGGTCGGCCTGCCCGAGGCGGATGGCGCGATCACCATCCCGACTGGCCCGGGAATCGGTGCCGACCCCGACCCGGAGGTCATCCGGCGCTATCGCGTCACATAAAGGCAGCAAGGCAGCGCCTAGCGATCCCCCGCGGCGATGGCGGCGAGTTCGGTGCCGTTGAGGATGATGAGTTCCGAAAGGGCCGTCTGGGCGATCAGCCGGGTCTTCTTGAAGGCCGAGAGAGTGCGGCTGATGGTCTCGATGGTGAGGCCGAGATAATCGGCGATATCGGTGCGGGTCATCGGCAGCATCAGGCGATTGCCCGGCCCCGGGGCGGCACGCTGCTGCCAGGAGAGCAGAAACGAGGCCAGCCGCTCGCGCGCGCGCTTGCGCCCGAGCAACAGCATCTGTTCCTGCGCCAGAACCAGCTCGTTGCGCGCGAGATCGAGCAGACGCCGCTCCATCTCCGGGCAGTCGCGCAGGAAGCCGCGCAGCTTGCTCCGCGCGAAACGGCAGAACCGCACCGGCTCCAGCGCCTCGGCGCTGAACACATAGACGGCGCCGGCGGCGAGACCGAGAAAATCCCCGGTGCGGGCGAACCCGGTCACTTGGCATCGCCCGTCCGGCAGGAGCTTGTAGAGCTTCGCGGTGCCGGCGGTGATATTGAAAAAGTGATCGGCCGGGTCGCCCTCGGTGATGAAGGTTTCGCCCTCGCCGACGGTGGAGACGACAGAGATATGCGACAGCCGAGCGAGATCGTCGCCGGAGAGGACGCTGCACACGCTGACCTCGCGGGCTTCGCACCGCGCGCAAGCCTCGGGCGTGACGAGCGGCGGGGACGCTGCCTCGCTTGCCCGCATCTGGCCAGCGACCGCGCTCCGGGCGGCAATACTCAGGGCCATGGCCTGCTCCCGCATGTCCGGCCTTTCGATAACACTGCCCCCCGCCCGCCGCAAGCGTCCGGGCTCCGGGGTTGACTTGGGTCAAAGATCGCGGGCGTGAAGCGGCGCACAAGGGTGCTCCTGGAATGCACGAGGACGCATGGCGCTCTATCGCACCCGCTTGCTCTCACGTGAGGAAGCCTATACCGCCTACCCGCTCATCCGCCACGTCGCACCGGGACTGCGGCTGGCGGCGTGGAACCGGCTCGCCAGCGCCATCAACGCAGCGCGGCGCCCGCCGAGGCGTGGCATTGTCATCGCCGAGCATCGCGCGGCGCGGCCGGTCGGGCTGTTCTGCTATAGCCAACAAGCCGATTTGCAACGCGGCAAGGTGCTGTGGGTGAGCCATTTCATCGCCTTCGACCTGCTCGACGGCGAGGGCGTGGTGGCCGCGCTCTCGCGCCATCTTGATGATCTGGCGCGCGAATTGGGCTGCGTGGCGATCGAATGCGTGGTATGTGATCCACCAGGAAATGGCTCCGAGACGCTGGTTGCCGCCGGCCACCGTCGCGCCGGAACCCTATTGGTCAAGGAGTTTCCCCCTGCCCGATCAGAAGTCGCGCCCCGCCCGCGCGCGACCCTGAAACCGCCCCGTCCGGCGAGCGTGTCCGCCATCGCTGGTCCCCTTTCCAAGGCGTGAGACCGATGAACCAGATATCGCCCCCTCCGCGCGCGGCCGCGATGCCGCCCGATGTCCCCGCTGCTTCGCCCGCCCTCCCCGCGATACCCGGTGCGGTCGAACTCGACCGCATGATCCACGCCGCCGAAGCGCGGCTCACCGGCGGGTTTTCCCCCGTCGCGATCGGGCTCGCCGGCTTCGACTGGTGGGTGCATCTCCTCAATCGGCCGGCACGGCGGGCCGAACTCGCGCGGCATGCCGTCGAGGAATGGGCCATGCTGTGGCGCGACGCCCTGGGGCTCGGTGGCGAGCGCGTCAACCCCGGCGCCATGGACCATCGCTTCGTCCATCCCGGCTGGCGGGAACCGCCGTTTTCGCTTTTCGAACAAGGTTTCCTGCGCATGGAGCGCTGGTGGGACGAGGCCACCCAGACCTTGCGCGGCGTCGATCCCGGCAATCAGCGCCTGATTTCCTTTCTCATCCGGCAAGCCCTCGATGTCTTTTCGCCCTCCAACATGCCCCTTCTCAACCCGGAAGTTTTCGAGGCGACGGTCCGCTCGGGCGGCACCAATTTCCTCGCCGGCTGGCGCAATCTGCTCGCCGATACCACCGACGCCCTCGCCGGAAGCGCGCGCCTACCGTTGCGCGTCGGCAAGGACATCGCAGCGACGCCCGGCAAGGTGGTGTTCCGCAATGAACTGATGGAACTGATCCAATACCGTCCGAGCACCCCTGAGGTTCGGCCTGAGCCCGTGCTGATCGTGCCGGCCTGGATCATGAAATATTACATTCTCGATCTTTCTCCGCAGAATTCACTGATCCGCTATCTCGTGGGCGAGGGCCACACGGTATTTTGTATCTCGTGGCGCAATCCCGGCAAGGAACAGCGTGATCTCGGTATGGAGGATTATCGCCTGAGCGGCGTGATGGCGGCGCTCGACGCGGTGAATGCGATCTGCGGTTCGCGTGCGGTGCATGCCTGCGGCTATTGCCTGGGCGGCACGCTGCTCGCCATCGCCGCCGCGGCGATGGCGCGCGATAACGACACGCGGCTCGCCAGTGTCACCCTGTTCGCCGCGCAGACCGATTTCACCGAGGCTGGCGAGTTGCAGCTTTTCATCACCGAAAGCCAGCTCGCCTTTCTTGAGGATCTGATGTGGGAGGAAGGCTATCTCGACAATCGCCAGATGGCCGGCGCCTTTCAGTTGCTGCGCTCGCGCGATCTCATCTGGTCGCGCCTGGTCAAGGAATATCTCCTCGGCGTGCGCGAGCATCCCAATGATCTGATGGCCTGGAACGCCGATACCACGCGCATGCCCTATCGCATGCACTCGGAATATCTGCGCTGGTTGTTCCTCAATAATGACCTCGCGGAAGGTAGGTTGATGGCCGGTGGGCGCCCGGTTTCGGTCGGCGATATCGCGGTGCCGTTCTTCGTCGTCGGCACCGAGAGCGACCACGTGGCGCCCTGGCGTTCGGTCTATAAAATTCATCTGCTCAACGAGGGCGATATTACTTTCGCGCTCACTTCCGGCGGCCATAACGCCGGCATTGTCAGCGAGCCCGGCCATCCGCGCCGCCATTTCCGGCTGCAGCAGCGCCTCCCGGGGGCGCACTATCTCGGCCCCGAGCAATGGCTGGAGACCACCACCGCCCATGAAGGCTCGTGGTGGCCGCAATGGACGCTCTGGCTCGCCGCCCATTCCGGCCCGCCCGGCCCAGCCCCGGCGCTCGGCAATGCCAAGGCGGGCTATCCCGCCGGCCTTGATGCGCCGGGCAGCTACGTTCTGCAACCTTGAGGACTGTCCATGGATCGCACCAGCACCGAGCATACCGAGGCGATGATCGAAAACCGAACTTTCGATGAGATCGCGGTGGGCGACAGCGCTGCGCTGAGCCGCACCCTGACCGCCGATGATATCCAGCTTTTCGCCGCCGTCTCGGGCGATGTGAACCCGGCCCATCTCGATCCCGCCTATGCCGCGACCGATCTCTTTCATCACGTCATCGCGCACGGCATGTGGAGCGCGGGCCTGATCTCGGCGGTGCTCGGCACCCGCCTGCCGGGGCCGGGCACGATCTATATCGCCCAGGAGCTGCGGTTTCTTCACCCCGTCAGCATCGGCGATACCATCACCGCCAGCGTCACGGTGCGCGAAAAGCGTGCGCATGGGCATGTCCTGCTCGATTGCCGCTGCACCAACCAGGCGGGCGTCGAGGTGCTGACGGGCAGCGCCGAGGTCAAGGCGCCGGTCGAGAAAATCCGCCGCCCACGCATCGAACCCCCCGAGATCCGCCTGAGCCGGCACACCCGTTTCCAGGAACTGGTGGCCAAGGCCGCCGCAGGCACGCCGCCGCGCACCGCGATCGTCTATCCCTGTGATGCGTTGGCCATCGAGGCGGCGGTCGAGGCGGCGGCGGCCGGGCTGATCACCCCCGTGCTGATCGGCCCGCTGGACAAAATCCGCGCCGCAGCAGGGGCGGCCAAGGCCGATCTCACATCGTTCGAACTCATCGCCGCGGCCGATGCGCCGGCGAGCGCCGAAGCCGCGACCGCCCTGGTGCGCGCGGCCAAGGCCGAGATCCTGATGAAAGGATCGCTGCATACCGATCAGCTGATGCACGCCGTGGTCAACCCCATGACCGGCCTCGGCACGGCGCGGCGCATCAGCCACGTCTATATGATGGACGTGCCCGGCCACGACCGGCCGCTGCTGATCACTGACGCCGCGGTCAATATCGCGCCGACGCTCGAGGAAAAGCGCGACATCGTGCAGAACGCCGTCGATCTCGCCCAGGCGATGGGGATCGAGCGGCCGCGCGTGGCCATTCTTTCCGCGGTCGAGACCGTCAATCCCAAGCTGCGCTCGACGCTCGATGCCGCGGCCTTGTGCAAAATGGCCGATCGCGGGCAGATCACCGGCGCCGATGTCGATGGCCCGCTGGCTTTCGACAACGCCGTGAGCGTCGAGGCGGCGCGCGAGAAGGGCATCATCTCGAATGTCGCCGGCCGCGCCGACATCCTCGTCGTACCCGATCTCGAAGCCGGCAACATGCTCGCCAAGCAGCTCACCTTTCTCGCCGGCGCCGATGCCGCCGGGGTGGTGCTTGGGGCGCGGGTGCCGATCGTGCTGACCAGCCGCGCCGACTCGGCGCGCACCCGCATCGCCTCCTGCGCGGTCGCTGTGCTGCTGACGCGAGGCCGCATGGCGGGCGCGGCCGGGGCGGGCTCCGCGACGGCATAGCGGGCGGCAATGATCAAGTTCTCGCGAGAATCGGCGCGAAGGGCGGACAATCGGGGGAAATTGACCCCAATCAAAGCCCGCGCCGCCGCCGCGGTGGATAAGAGGAATGAGAGTTTTCATTCCCCAACATGAGGAGAAACGTGATGTCGGATTTCGGTTCCAGCCTGTTTGCGCTGCCCAATCTGCTTGCGGCTCCCGCTGGCAGCAGCCAGCCGGCGGACATGGGCGTGGCTTGGCAGCGCATGAACGAGGCCAATGGGCGGCTCGTGCAGGGCATGATTTCGGCCTCGCAGCACCAGATGGGGCTGATGCAGCAACTGATGGGCGATCACTACGCCGATCTCGCGGAACTCCGTGAAGCCGGCACCAACGCGCTGTTGCCGGCGCAGCAGATCGCCCTCGCCAAACGCCGCTATCACCGCTCGGTCGAGGCCATGCGGACGATTTCCGATGAGCTGTTTGATTGCTTTTTCGATGCCGCGGCCAGCGGATTGAGCGGCTGGGGTGGCGCCGCGGCGACGGAGGCAAACAGCAAGCAGACGGCGGCGCCGGCTCCGCGCAGCACCCCGAGCAAAGCCGCCTGAGATGGCGGGCGATGCCAGGCCGATGGGCGCGGGCACGCCCCCGGTCGTCGATCTGCGCGGCAAGCGCGGTTTGATCCTGGGCATCGCCAATCAGCAAAGCATCGCCGCCGGCTGCGCCCGGATTTTCGCCCAGGCCGGCGCCGAGCTTGCCGTTACCTATCTTAACGACAAGGCGGAACCCTTCGTCCGCGCCGTCGCCGAACCGCTCGGCGCCGCGCTTATCCTGCCTTGCGATGTCCGTGCTCCCGGCCAGTTGGAAGCGGTGTTCGCCCGTATCACCGCGTCCTGGGGCCGCCTCGATTTCCTGTTGCACGCCATCGCCTTCGCCCCGCGCGAGGATCTGCATGGCCGTGTCACCGATTGCTCGGCGGCCGGTTTCACGGTGGCGATGGATGTCTCCTGCCACTCTTTCATCCGCATGGCGCATCTCGCGGAACCATTGATGCCGGCGGGCGGGGCGTTGCTCGCGGTGAGCTTCTACGGCTCAGAACGTGTGGTCGAACACTATAATCTCATGGGGCCGGTGAAGGCCGCGCTCGAAAGCAGTGTGCGCTATATCGCCGCCGAGCTGGGCCCCAAGGGCATCCGCGTCAATGCCCTCTCACCCGGGCCGATCCGCACCCGCGCGGCGAGCGGCATCGACCGGTTCGACGAGCTGATGGCCCGCGCCGCGGCGGAAGCGCCCGAGCATCACCTCGCCGAGATCGAGGATGTCGGCAATCTTGCCGCCTTCCTCGCCAGCGATGCCGCGCGGCGCATCACCGGTACCATCATCCCGGTCGATGGCGGCCAGCATCTGATGGCCTGAGAGTTTGAAAAAGAATGCGCTTGCGTTCAGAAATCGATCGGACAGAGCCATTTGCAAAACCACGCTGACGGCGTGAATTGCCGCGGCATTTTATCGAAAGTGGGCAACCCGGCCGCACCCGCCGTGTGGCGCGGTAGTGCCGGTAGGTTGGACAGGTTCCGGGGAGAGTAAGCTAAGGCTGGTTCCCCAGCTTCTGGTGATTATGATCCTCGGAAACAAATTCAGAATCAATTTTTCGGTTGCTGTGGTGCCGTGAAGTATATCCTGCCTTGCCGTAGAGCCCGGCCGCCTGGGCTCGGAGTTTGACCAGCGCCACCAGGAGGTCGAGGGTCGGGGTGGCTATGCCGGCGAGGCGGGCGAGATCGAGCGGAGTTTCCAGGAGAGCGGTAATTTCCATCGCCCGGCCGAGTTCGAGATCCTGCAAAATGCTCGGCTTATGGCTCATGGCGAGATATTGGCGCACCTGCGCCTCGGCATCGATATGGGTCTGGCAGCCGAGCGCCGTGGCGATGGCTTGTCCCTCGGCGAGGATGCGGGCGCTGGCCGCGACGCAGCCGGGTTCGGTGTAGATCTCGCGTGGCGCGAGGCCGGTGAGGATGCTGAACGGGCCGGAGGTGAGATTGAGCAGCAATTTTGACCAGATGGCGTCGCGGATGACCGGCGTCACCTCAACCATCATGCCCTCGGCGCGGAGAAGGGCGGCGAGGACTTCGGCACGGCGGCTGAGACGGCCGTCGGGCTCGCCGAGAATGAGCCGGCTACGGCGGTTTTCGACCGCGATGACGCCGGGGCGGACCACCGTGCAGGCGGAGTAGATCACCCCGCCGATCGCTCGCTCCGGCCCGACGGCGCGCCACATCGCGTCGCCGGGGTCGATCGCCGGCAGGCGCTTGCCCTCGTATGCGCCGCCGGCGCCGTGAAAATACCACCACGGGATGCCGTTCATCACGAAGGCGACAGCGGTATCGGGGCCAAGCAGCGGCGCGATGGCGGCGGCGACGCTCGGCAGGGCAGGGGCCTTGACCGTCACCAGCACCGCGTCCTGCGGGCCGAGATCACGGGGGTCGTGGCTCGCGCGCGGGTGGGCGGAGAAGATGCCATCCGAGGCCTCGACGGTGAGGCCGGAGACGGCGATCGCAGCGAGTTGCGCGCCGCGCGCGATGACCGAGACATCGGCGCCGCCTTGGGCGAGCCGCACCGCGAGATGGCCGCCAACCGCGCCGGCGCCGAAAACCGTGATTTTCATGCCGCCACGGCCTCACCCTGCCGTGCCATCACCACCTCGCCCTCGGTGAGCGGCCGCCAGGCAGCACCCGAAAGCGGGCGGCTCGCGAACATGGCGACGGCGTGGGAAGCCGTGGCGGTGTCGAACGCGACGCCCGCCTCCTCGATGGCGATCGCGGCGTCGTGGCATAGGCAGCCCAGATGCCAGAGCCCCGGCGGCTCGATGCGGCCGTTCTCCTGATGCCGACGGTGGCCATGCGCGAAAAGGTATTCGCCATCGGAATAGAGAAAATTGGCTGGACCCAGGGTGCGGATATCGGCGGCGAATTGCGCGACCATGGCGTAGCGCGCGTCCGCAGAGGGGGGCTGGCCGGTCCACAAATCGGCGAGCCGGGCGAGGAGGACGCAGAAGGCGGTCTCCGAATCCGAATCACCGACGGGCAGAAAGCGGCGATCACCCGGGGCGCGCCAGGTTTCGATGCCGGGCAGCCCGCCGTTATGGGCAAAACTGTGCATCCGCCCGCCGAGTTCACGCACGAAAGGGTGGGTGTTACGGAGCGCCACGGCGCCCGCGGTCGCGTGCCGGATGTGGGAGATCAGCAGGCGCGAGGGCGGCTGGTGGCTCTCGATGAAGCGCAGCCAGCGGCTGTTGCCGGCGGGTTCGGGCTCGCGGTAGTGGCGGAGGTCGGGGCCGTCATAGAGCACCAGCCCCCAGCCATCGATGGGCTGGCCCGGCCGGCTTCCGTGGCGCGCGAATTGCTGGAGCGAAAAGCGGGCGCTGAGGGGGGCGGCGCTGGAGATGCCGAAGAGTTCGCACATGGGTGGAGCATAGGCGAGCGCCGCACGGTTTGCCTAGCGTTACCAAATGGCTTGCTTCACCCGGCGCAACAGGAGAGTTTGGTCACGTCCCGCTCGAAGCCGAGGGAAGCGAGCTTCAGTCCTTCCACCGTGGTGAGATAGGGGAACAGTGTTTCAGCCAGATCGGTGACGGTCAGCCGGTGCTTGATGGCGAGCACCGCCGTCTGGATCGCATCCGCGCCTTCGGGGGCAAGGATTTGCGCACCCAGCAGGCGTAAGGATCCCTCTTCCGTAACCAGCTTGATCAGTCCGCGGGTGTCGCGGGCGGCAAGGGCGCGGGGCACCTGGTCGAGCTTCAGGGTGACCGTGCGCACAGCAAGCCCCGCGGCGCGGGCTTGGGCTTCGGTGAGCCCGACCCGCGCCGCCCCGGGGTCGGTGAACACCACCTCCGGCATGGCGCTGGCATCATAGCGGCGCGTGTTGCCATTAAGCGCGTTCTCGGCCGCGAGTTTTGCTCCGTAGGCGGCCATATAGACGAACAGGTCGCGCCCGGTGACATCGCCCGCGGCATAAATGCCGGGGCGGGTGGTGGCGAGGAATTCGTCCACCACGACCGCGCCCCCGGCGTCGGTTGCGATCCCGGCCGCGCCCAAATCGAGGCCTTCCGTATTCGGCGTCCGCCCGGTCGCCACCAGAACCTGTTCGGCGGCGATCGTCTCCGGCTGGCCAGCCACCGTGAGGTCCAGAGCGATACCTGCCGCGGTCCGGCGGATGCGTTGATAGCTGAGGCCGCAGCGAACAGTGATGCCCTCCGCGCGGAGATAGCCGGTCAGAGCCTCGGCAAGCTCCGGTTCGAAGCCGGGCAGCAGATGCGACCGGCATACGATGGTGACGGCAACGCCGAAGCGGGCGAACATCTGGCCGAGTTCGCAGCCGATCACGCCGCCGCCGATCACCAGCAGCGAGTGCGGCAAGCGGTCGAGCGAGAGCGCCGTCGTGCTGGTGAGATACGCGACGTCACCAATTCCCGGGATGGACGGGGTGGCGGGCGAGGCACCCGTGGCGATCACGACGCGCGCGGCGGGGAAAGACTCCTCGCCGACGACCACGCCGTCCGCCGTGAACCGGGCCGCGCCCTCGACATAGCGGATGCCTTCGTATGCGGGCAGCAAAGCGGCGTATTTCGCCTCGCGCATGCCGGCGACCAGCGCGTCCTTCTGCGCCATCAGCGCGGCCCAGTCGGCGAGATGGGCGTTCGCTGCGATCCCGGCGAACCGCGATGCGGCGCGCGCCTGGTGCAGCGTCTCGGCGGCGCGGATCAGTGTCTTGGACGGCACGCAGCCGATATTGACGCAGGTGCCGCCGATCGTGCCGGCGCCGATCAGGGCCACGCTGGCGCCGAGTTCGCTCGCCCGGATCGCCGCGGAGAACCCAGCCGAGCCGGCGCCGATCACCACGAGATCGGGCGTGGATTTGCGTGCCCCGGAAACGGCGCAGCAATCATGCGTGGTGCAGGCATCCATGAGGGTCTTCTCCTGAGGGGCGAATGCGAAGGTCAGCCGTTATGCGGTTTCGCGATTTCGGCGGGATAGCCATGATCGGTCGTTGCCTTGATCAGCGCCGCCGGCGAGGTCTCGGCGGGATCGTAGGTCACCAGCGCGGTGACATCGGCATCGCCATTGGGCTGGCTGACCTTCACCGCCGAGACGCCCTTGACCTGCGCCAGCGTGGTTTTGACGATCGGCGCGCAGAGCACGCAGCCGGCGTGATGCACGTCGAGCACCACGGTCGTATCGGCAGCCCACGCGGCCAGCGGCGCAACGAGCAGGCCGGCGGCGAAAGCGGCAACGAGAACGGAACGAGGCATGGTGACACTCCCTGTCAGAAGGCGATGGGTCAGAAGGCGATGGCGCGGATGAGATAGGGAAAGGCGACGGCGACGACGACCAGCACGCCGGCGGCCCAGAGCCCGATGCGAGCGATGCGGTCGGCGCGGGGCGTGCCGCAATAGCCGTCGGCGCAGGCGATCGCGGCGCGGCGCCGCAGCCGCATCGCACCCAGCACGATGAAGCCGAGGGCGGCAGCGGCGAAGAGCGGCTGGTAGGGTTCCAGCGCGGTCAGATCGCCGATCCAGGCGCCGCTGATCCCCAGTGTGAACAGCGCGAACGGGATCACGCAGCAGGAGGCGGCGCCGAGGGCGGCGGCGATGCCGCCGATCGAGAGCAAGGCAGCGCGGGATCCCCTGGCGCTCTCCGCATCCACGCCGTTCCCGCCCTTCGTCAGTTGCACGTTCATACTTGCACCTCCCGCTTGCATACTTGCACCTCCCGCTTGGTGGCCTATTTCGAGAAACATGGGATCTGGAGTAGCTCCAGGTTCAATGGGGGAAATAGACATGGCGATCACGAATTCGCGAGATGACGATTCCCCGTCTCTGCCGATCGGGGAGCTATCGCGGCGGACGAGATGCAATATCGAGACTATCCGCTTCTACGAAAAAATCGCCGTTCTGCCCCGGCCGGCGCGAACCGAGGGCGGCCACCGGATCTATGGCGCCTTCCACCAGCGGCGCCTGACCTTCATCCGCCGCGCCCGCGAACTCGGTTTTACCCTGGACGAGGTGCGCGCCCTGCTGCGGCTCGCCGCGGCGCGCGACGTGCCCTGCACCGAAGTGAAAGACCTCGCCGCGACCCATCTCGCCGAGGTGAAAACCAAGATCGCCGATCTCCGCGCCATGCAGAAAGCGCTGACAACGCTGATCGCGCAATGCAATGCCGGCGATCAGCCCAATTGCCCGCTGATCGAGACGCTGCTCGGCGGCGCATGAACCCGGTCCGCAGCCGAAGATGGCGGCTCTGGTCCCGCAACGGCGGCGCCTTGCCCCTCGTGTCACTTCCGGTGATCGGGGAAAAATGCTGAGCCCGATGGCCGCCCTGGTCCGCCGGCATGACCGAGACCGTTTTCTCACGGCGATTTTTGCTCCGGCGGCGCGGCGCGAGGCATTGTTCACGCTCTACGCCTTCAATCACGAGCTGGCGCGCGCCCGCGAAGTGGCTTCCGAGCCGCCACTGGCGCTGATCCGGCTGCACTGGTGGCGCGAGGTCGTGGCGGGCGCGCCACGGCGCCATGAGGTGGCGACGCCGCTGCGCGCGGCGATCGCGGCGGGGCTGTTCGAGGCCACGGCACTCGCCGATCTCATCGCGGCGCGCGAGATCGAGGCCGAACCCGCTATTCCGACACGCGCCGCCTGGCGGGACTATGTGCGCGCGAGCGCCGGCGGGCTCGCGGTCGTGGCCGGGAAACTGCTCGGCGCGCCGGCGGCGGCCGAAGAACCGCTCCGTGCGCTCGGCGCCGCCTATGGGGTCGCGGGCTTGCTGCGAAGCCTTGTCGTTCATGCCCGCGCCGGGCGTGTGTTGATCCCGGTTGATCTGCTCGCCGAACATGGCCTCACGCCGGAACACGTCATCGCCATGCCGGACGCCGTTGCGCTTCGCGATGTGCGTGCGGCGCTGGCGGCGGAGGGGCGGGCGCTGCTGGCAGCGGCAAAGGGGGTTGATCTGCCGCCAGCAGCGATTGCGGCGGCGCTGCCGGCGGTGCTGGCGCGGCGCGATCTGGCCTATCCCCAGCGCCCGCCTCGCCCGCGCGGGTTTGGCGACCGGCTCGCCGTGACCTGGGCGGGCCTCGCCGGGCGGCTCTGAACCTTCACGGGCGCGGCCCACCATGCCAGGATGGCGCGAGGCGAGAATTTGGGGAGCGCTGCGGATGACCGATTATATCGACGTGCCGGCCGAGGGCGGCGGCTTGAAAGCCTATCGCGCCCTGCCGGCATCCGGCGCTGGGCCGGTGATCGTTCTGTTGCAGGAGATTTTCGGCATCAACGCGCATATCCGCGAGGTCGCCGATTTCTACGCCGCCGAAGGCTATGTGGTGCTCGCGCCCGATCTATTCCGCCAGTTCGCTCCCGGCATCGAACTGGGCTATGACGAAACCGGCCTTGCCAAGGCATTCGACTATTACGGTAAATTCGACATCGACAAGGCGATGGCCGACATCACCGCCACCGTCCGTCTGGCTCGCACGCTGCCCGAGGCGCTGGGCGAGGGGGGAAGGAAGCAGGTGGCCGCGCTCGGTTTTTGTCTTGGCGGCAAACTCGCCTATCTCGCCGCCGCGCAATCGGGGGTGGATGCGGCGGTCGCCTATTACGGTGTCGGCATCGAGAAATTGCCCGATTTCGCGGGCGGCATCACCTGCCCGATGGTGCTGCATTTCGGCGGGCTCGACCATTTCACCCCGCCCGAGGTGATCGCCGCGATCCGCGCCCGCTTCGCCACCCGCCCGGAGGTCGAGATCTATGTCTATCCCGAGGCCGGGCATGCCTTCAACCGCTGGGGCGGGGCGCATTACCACAAACCCTCGGCGCTTATGGCACAGACCCGCTCGCTCACGCTTTTGCGCCGCGTCATGGGGCCGCATTACGACCTCTCGGCGCTCTGGGACAAACATTGCGACTATGAATTCGCCGCGCGGGACGTGGACGCCACCATGTCCACCATGATCGCCGAGCCCTATGTCAACCACATCCCGACCATGACCGGCGGGTTCGGCTACGCCGACTTGCATCGTTTCTACAAAAACCACTTTGTTTTCAGCAACCCCGCCGATACGAAACTCGTGCCGATCTCGCGCACCATTGGCGTCGATCGCGTGGTGGACGAGATGCTGTTCTGTTTTACCCACGACCGCGAGATCGACTGGATGCTGCCCGGTATTCCGCCCACCGGGAAATATGTTGAGGTTCCGCTGGTCGCGATTGTACATTTTCGCGGCGACAAGCTCTATAACGAGCATATCTACTGGGATCAGGCCGCCGTTCTGGTGCAGATCGGCGTGCTCGATCCGGCCAAGGTGCCGGCGGTGGCGGGGCGCGAGACTGCGGCGAAACTCCTCGATCCGTCGTTGCCGTCCAATACATTGATGGCCAAATGGGCGAAATCGGCACCGTGAGCGGGATGCTCCCGGACATCTCGCTCGATCAACGAAGGAGGAGGAGAATAAGCCCGAGTGAGAGACCCGCGATAAATAGCCACGACACCGCGCCGAGCAGGATGGGCCGCGCGCCCTTGGCGAGAACCTTGCGGATGTCGGTCTCCAGCCCCATCGCCGCCAGCGCCAGGGAAAGCAGGAAGGTGGTGGTCTGCACGATCCAGTATTTTGGCGCTGGCGGCACGGTGATGAAACTGTTCAGCCCGACGAGAACGATGAAGCCGAGCACGAAATAGGGCAGCGGCGGGCGCTTGTGCGCGGTCCGGGGCATGCCGTGCTGGCGCTTGCGGCTGGCGAGAAAGCCCAGTGTGAAGACCATCGGCGCCAGCATCGTCACCCGCGAGAGCTTGGCGATGGTGGCGAACTCGCCCGCCACCGGGCCATCCTGGAAAGCCGCGGCGACCACCTGGGCGATTTCATGGATCGAGGCCCCAGCCCACAAACCATAGGCGCGCGGCGCGAGATGTAGAAATGCGGGGAAAAAGGGATAGGCAAACATCGCGATCGAACCGAACACGGTGACGCACGCGACGGCGTAGGTGACATCCTCGTCATGCCCTTGGGTGACGGCGTTGGTCGCGATCACCGCCGAGGCGCCGCAGATCGAGGTTCCAGCGGCGATCAGCTCGGCGAGTTTGTCCTCGACGCCGATCAGCGCGCCGAACCATTTGGTGAACATGAAGGTCGCGACCAGGGTCGCCACGATCACCGCGAGCCCCCCGGCGCCCACCTCGACAATCTGCTGTATCGACAATTGCATGCCAAGCAGAATGATCGCGAAGCGCAGGATGCGGCGCAGCGAGAAGGTGATGCCGGGCTTGGCGCGATAGGGCGTGCCGATGATATTGTGAAAGCCGATGCCGAGCAGAATGGCGATGATCATCGGGCTGAAGGTCGCAACCCCGGGAATGGCACGCAGCGCGAAGGCGCACGCCGCCAGTGAGGCCGCGAGCAGCAGCCCAGGCATGATGCCGTGGGGATGCGGCGCATGATGTGGCTTGGCCAGGTGGTGGCTTTTCCGTTCCCCGGAAAGGATTGTCCCGCTCGCTGGCATGCCCCGGCAAACCCCTTGTTCGCGCACGGGCAGAATCGCGGGAAAGCAATTATAAATCCAACAGGAAATTGCGGACAAAGCGATCAGTAATTGCGATCATGGCGTTTTGTTGTTGAACAAGTTGAAAATCCCCCGCGTCGCTCCGGGCGTGAGCGCCGCGAGCGGATTGACCGTGACCTTCGGGTTATCGAGCGGCCCGATGACGGCGTAGTCGGCGGCCAGCACGCCGCCGCCACGCTCGGGGCTGAATAGGCGGCCGACCAGCGGTAGCCGGCCGAGCAGCGAGTTGAAGAAATAGGCTGGGATAATGGTGCCCGAGAGATCGGCGTGGCGGGTTGCGAGGTCGATCGTGCCCTTGACGGTGAAGCCAAGAGAGGCGTTCGACATGCGCGCATTGTCCAGCACGATGCGCCGGTTCTGATAGTGGAACGGGGCAATCAGCTGGTCGAATTGCAGGCCGTTGCCGTGCAGCTCATCGACCAGGCCGTAGAGTGTCATGTCTTGCAGGATCTTGGCGGCGAGCGGCGCGTCATGCAGGGTGAAGTGCTCGATCCGCAACGTGCCGGCGAGGGGATGGCCGGGGACCGCGTCATCGAAGCGGCCGGCGAGCGAGAGCGTCCCGCCGGAAACGGTCTCGACTACCCCGAGCGTCTTGAGCAGCGCTCCGGCATCGTGCGCCTCGCCCGAGAGCAGCCGTGCCCGCCTGTCGGGTGCTTCGGTGATGGCGAGACGGAAGCGATCGCCGGGCTGCGCCATGCCTTCGAGCTGGAGCGCCGTGAGGCGGGTGCCGTCATCCTCGGCATGGCCCCGGACGAAACCGAGCCGCCGGTTGGGTCCGAACAGGAGCGTATCGATCGCGATCTCGGCCTGCCAGGGGAAACCCGCCAAGGCGCTCTTCGCGGCGGCCGCCGGCGGCGTGGGGCCGGCTTGCGGCGGGATGGCGGCGGGCGCTGCCTTGGGCAGGTGGCCCGAAAGATCGAGGCTCGGCCCGCTAAGCGCTAGCCGATAGGGCGCGTCCGGTGCCGTCGGCAGATCGAGCGTGCCGTGCAACCTGGTTGCGCCAATCTCGGCGCGGCTGAGCAGCAGCCGTCGCGGCGCGCCATGCGCGTAGTCTGCCGCGCCCTCGAGCGCGAGATCAGGAGCTTCGAGGGTGATATGGTCGATGGCGGCGATTTCGCCGTGATCGAGGCGGATTTTGGCCTGCGCGCGGCCCGGTGCGCCGCGTGCCTTGCGCCAGGCCAGCGGCGCTGGTGCGATCGCCGCTGGGGTGAGATCGACGGCCAGGCTAACTGTGCCCTGCCCATTACGCCGCGAAATGAAGTCGGCGGTGAGCGGCAGGGTGCCGATGAGCCGCGCCCCGGCATCGATGCCGAACCCGGCTAGCGCTGGTGTGTCGATCGGCGCCTCGAGGCGCGCGCGTGCCAGGATCTGATCAGGCGGGCCGGCGCGGAAATCCCCCGCCAGCGCCAGCCGCGCGGCCACCCCGGCAAACCGGGCCCTCCCCGAGGCGGTGAGACCATCCTTGTTCACCGCCAGCGTGAAGGCGCCATCGTCGAGATCGCGTCCGGCGAGGAGTGCCGCGAGATGAAGCTTGTTGATATCGATCGCCGCATCGATGGCGATCTGATCGATCCCGACATGCTGATCAAGCGGCAGTTTGACCGCGAGCGTGCCGGTGAAATCGCCGCTGGGATCGTGCAGCCGCGACAGGCTTGCCGCATCGAGCAGATGCAGCCGGGGATGGGCGAGCAGCGCCAGGGCATCGGCGACATCGCCGCCGAGGGCAAGACGCAGCTCGGCCATCTGGTCCTTCGCGGTGAGGCCGGTGATGTGCATCGTGCCGTTGGTGAGATGAACCGCGCCGCCGGCGCTGGTGGCCACCACGCCAGCATCGGCGGCGATTGTGAGGGCATCGGCCGAGTCGAGACGCAGCACCGCGTGGCCATGGGTGATCGGGGGCATCGGCGCGAGCCAGGCGATGGTGAGATCATCGCCGCTCGCCCCGCCGGAGATCCGCTCCAATACGGGCGCGCCGCCGTCGGGGGCGAGGCTGGCGGTGAGATCGAGATGGAGATCGTGCAGGCGCCCGGCGGTGACGTTCGTGGAGATCCAGGCGCGCGCCGCATCGGCGAGCCCGGCCGGCCAATAGCGCGCGACATCTCCGAGGGGCAGTGCATCGAGGCTGGCGCCAAGGGTCAGCGCGAGACGGCCATCCTGGTGGCGCGTGGCGCGGCCGCTGCCGGTGATCAGGGGGTTGGCCGATCCCGCCGGGGCGGCAAGCGCCAAAGAGAATTCGCGCAGGGTGAGCTGCACCGGATCGGCCGCGAGCACCAAGCGGCCGGAGGCGATCGGCACCACGCCCTCACCGAGCGCAAGATGGCCCGATCCGAGCGCCAGCACGGCTTCGACCTGCTGCCACCAGCTCCCGATCCCGCCCGCCAGGCCGAGATCGGCTGCCGGGATCAGTGTGACATCGGCGCTGAGCGGCGCATCGAGCGCCTTGAGCGGTGCCAGGCCGCTCGCCGCCGCGGCGAGCTGGGCCGGCACCAGCGGGCCGATCCGCGCGCTAATCCTCGCGGCAGGCCCGGCGGCGGCAGTTTCCGGGATCATCCGTGCCGCAAGTGGAATGTTTTGTCCCGCCACCGCCAGGGTGGCGTCGAGGCGGCCAGTAAACGCGCGCGCCGCCACGCGGGCGAGATCGAGATGCGCAGCGTTGATCCGCCAGGTCAGACCGAGTTGGTCATCGATCACGGTGATCTTGCTGCTCTCAAGCCGCAGCCGGCGCAGCGCCGCCAAGGTGATGCTGCTTTCGCCGGCGAGCCGCGCCAGCGGCGTGGCGCGCGCCGTGCCGGCGCGCGTGCGGGCGGGAAAGAGCGCGAGCGTACCATCGGCATCGCGCACCAGATGCAGATCCTCGATATCGAGGACGATGGCGCGCGGCGCGAGACGGCCCCGCAACAGGGGGCCGAGGGCGAGCGAAACCTCGGCCAGCGGGATCACCGCAATCTCGCGTCCGTTGGTATCGCGGGCCAGGAGATGGCTCAGACGGAGATCGATCGGGCGGTCCACCGCGCCGCGCCAGCCTTCCCAGGCGAGCGAGGCGGCGCCGATTTCGAGATGAACGGGATTGGCGCCCTGATTGGCCTCGACCTCCAGCTTGCGCGCCAGCCAGGCGAGGTTAATCGGCCCCTGGCTCAGCCGCCACAGGCCTGCGCCAAGGCCGAGCGACGCCAGCACCACGACGCCGAGCGCCAGCGCGAGCAGCCGGTGCACCAGCAGAAAAGCCGCTTGACCGACAAGACGCTTCACGGTGAGCCTCTCCGGCTATGACACGCTCCTTCCGCCTGCCTGCTACCTGGCCGCTTCCCGCCGACGCGGCGGCCGCTTCGCGGCTGATCGGGCAGTTCAGCCAGGACGGCGGGCGCTGGGCGCGGCGGGACGCAGGGAAAAAACTGCTCGCCGCAATCGGTGGCAATAGCCCCTATCTCAGCGATCTCGCGCGCCGCGAGGCGGCAACCTTGGCCCGCTTCGCTGAAGCCGGTCCGGCGCCGGTGATGCGCGGGCTGATGGCGGAGCTTGCCTCGGTGCGGGCCGATCAGCCGCGCGCCACGATTGGGGCCGTTTTGCGGCGGGCCAAGCGCCAGGTGGCGCTGGTCGTGGCGCTCGCCGATCTCGGCGAGATCTGGGGTCTCGCTGAGGTCACGGCGGCGCTCTCCGATTTCGCCGAGGCGGCGCTGCGCCTGGCCGTCGATCACCTGCTGCTGGATGCCGCCAAAAACGCCACGTTGCGGCTTGCCGACCCCGCGCGGCCCTCGCGGGGCGCCGGCTTCACCGTGCTCGGCATGGGCAAGCTCGGCGGGCGGGAGTTGAATTATTCCAGTGATATTGACCTCGTCCTGCTTCATGATCCGACGCTGCATTCCTACCACGGCG
This sequence comes from Pseudomonadota bacterium, assembly GCA_021801255.1. Taxonomy (GTDB): domain Bacteria; phylum Pseudomonadota; class Alphaproteobacteria; order Acetobacterales; family Acetobacteraceae; genus Acidibrevibacterium. Next base: position 13,878 of record JAJYYH010000060.1, on the reverse strand, counting down.
AGGGGGTTGCGGCCCAGTTCGCCCGTCTCGCCCGGGCTCTCGTCGGGCTGATGGAAACGCGCGACGCCGAGGGCTACGTGTTCCGCACCGATCTTCGCCTTCGTCCTGACCCGAGCGCAACGCCACCCTCGGTCAGCCTCGCCGCGGCGATCGCCTATTACGAAAGTTTTGGGCAGAACTGGGAGCGGGCGGCGATGCTGAAGGCGCGCCCGGTGGCTGGCGACCTCGCGCTCGGGCAGGGCTTTCTCGATGCGATCCGCCCGTTCATCTGGCGCCGCGGCGTCGATTTCGCCCTGATCGCCGATATTGCCGCGATGCGCCGGCGGATCGAGGCGGAACAGCGCGCGGTGCGGCGCATCGACGATCCCATCATCCGCTTCGCCGGCTATCATCTGAAACTCGGGCCAGGCGGCATCCGCGAGATCGAGTTTTTGGTGCAGACGCTGCAACTGGTCTGGGGCGGGCGCGAGCCGCAATTGCGCGCCCCGGCGACGCTCGCGGCACTCCCTTTGCTGGCGCGCGCCGGGCATTTGCCGGAACCGGCGGCCGCGACGCTGGCCAACGCCTATCGTTTCCTTCGCCGTACCGAACATCGCCTGCAAATGGTCTCCGATCGCCAGACCCATAGCCTGCCGATGCACGGCCCTGAACTCGGGCGTTTTGCCATTTTCATGGGTTTCGCCGATGTGCGGGCATTCCTCGCCACTCTGGCGCGCCATCTCGATGCTGTGGCGCGCCAATATGCGGCATTTTTTGAGACTGTGCCGGAGACCGCGCCGAGCGCGACGGGGTTTGATTTCCGCGGCCCCGAGACCCCGGCGCGCACGCTTGAGGCCCTCGCGGCCCTCGGCTTCTCTCATCCAGAGACGATTGCCGAGACCATCCGTGCATGGCAGGCCGGGCGCATCCGGGCGCTACGCTCGGAGCGGGCGCGCGAAATGCTTGCCGAAATCCAGCCGCTTCTGCTCGCCGTCTTTGCCCGGCAGCTGGACCCCGATGCTGCCTTCGCTCGCTTCGCCGCGTTTCTTGAACGCCTGCCCGCCGGGGTGCAGATTTTCGCGCTTTTTCAGCGCAATCCGCAGTTGATCGCGCGCATCGCTGCGATCCTCGGCGCCGCGCCGGCGCTGGCCGATTATCTGGCCAACGCGCCGGCCGCGATCGAAGGGCTTCTGGAGCTGCCGGAACCCGTGCCACCGCGCCGTCTCCTCGCCGAGCGGTTGCACGATGCCGCCGACCTCGAAGACGCGATCGCCATCACCCGGCGGCTGGTGCGCGAGGAAAATTTCCGCCTCGCGACCGCGCTGATGGAGGGGCGCATGGACGTCGATCGCGCCGGGCGGGAGCGGAGCGCGCTGGCGGATGCCGCCCTCGCTGCCCTGCTGGCGCGCGTGCTCGCCGATCACGCGCGGCGCTTCGGCTTGGTGCCAGGCGGGTCGCTCGCTGTCGTGCTGCTCGGCAAGGCGGGCTCGCGCGAGATGATGACCGGCTCCGATCTCGATCTCATGCTGATCTACGATTATCCGGCGGGGGTCGAGGAAAGCGTGGTGCCGCGAGGGGGCACGGCGCGACGCCTGCCGGCCAGCCAGTGGTTTCTGCGCGCCGCGCATGGCTTCGTCGCCGCGCTCGTCGCCCCCGGCGTCGATGGCCCGCTCTATGCTGTCGATATGCGGCTCCGGCCCTCCGGCAATAAAGGGCCGGTCGCGGTCTCGCTCGCCGCCTTCATCCGCTATCACGCGGCGGATGCCTGGACCTGGGAGCGCATGGCCCTGACCCGGGCCCGCGTTGTCGCTGGCCCGGCGCGGCTGGCGCGGCGGGTGCGGGCGGCACTGGCCGGGGCGCTGGCGACGGCCGGCCCGCCCGCGCGTATCCGCGCCGATGCCGCCGCCATGCGCGCCCGTCTTCGCGAAGCCCATCCGGCGGAGGGCCCATGGGACGTGAAGTACCGCGAGGGCGGACTGATCGAGGTCGAGTTCATCGCCCAGACGCTGCAACTGATGCACGCCGCGACCCATCCCGCGATCGCGCATCCGACGACGCGCATCGCGCTTTCCCGACTTGCCGCCTGCGGCCTGCTGGCGCCGCCGGAAGCCGCGCGGTTGATCGCCGCCGATCGATTGTTCCGCACCGTGCAGGAATTACTCCGCATCATGCTCGGGCCGCGGCGCATGGCGAGCCTGCCCGGCCCGCTCGCCGAGGTGCTGCTCCGCGCCATGCGCCCCCTGGTGCCGCCCGCGCGGCGCCAGGCGCTTGATATCGCCGGGCTTCAGGCCATGTTGGAGGCGACGGCTGCGAGCGTTGGTGCGCTGTTCGTATGTCACGTCGGCCGGCCCGATCCGGCCATGCGCAGGGAGGATCAGGATGAGCCTAAATGAGGGAGACCAGGCGCCAGACTTCAAGATGGCGGCGAGCGGAGGGCGCGAGGTCAGTCTTGCGGCCCTGAGGGGCAAGCCCTTCGTGCTCTACTTCTATCCCAAGGCCGATACGCCGGGCTGTACCAAAGAGGCGTGCGGTTTTCAGGAGGCGCTCGGCGGGGGCGCTATCACGGTGATCGGCGTCTCGCGCGATCCGATGAAGGCGATCGAGAAATTCGCCGAAAAATACCGGCTTGCCTTCCCGTTGGCGAGCGATGAGAGCGGCAAGGTGAGTGAGGCCTATGGTACCTGGGTGGAAAAATCCATGTATGGGCGGAAATACTTGGGGATGGAGCGCGCGACCTTCCTCATCGACGGCGCTGGGCGGGTCGCCCGGGTCTGGCGCAATGTCAAGGTGCCCGGCCACGTCGCGCAGGTGATGGCGGCGGTGCGGGAACTCGGCTAGCCCTCCGGGGGGGATCGTGCTAGCCGTGCGCCACCCTAGCGCCATCCCTGGCCAGGTCTCCCTGGCCGGAGCCAGCCCCAACGCACGGAGAAGACGATGTCCGAGAGCACGCCCATCACGCCGCCACCGAGCGCGCCGCCGATCGCCGTCAACACGCAATACGTCAAGGATCTCTCCTTCGAGGTGCCGGGGGCGCCGCAGATTTTTTCCACGCTGCGCAGCCAGCCGCAGATCAATCTCGGCCTCGACGTGAAGGTGCAGAAACTGCCCTCAAGCGACCAGCAGGTTTTCGAGGTGACGCTGCATCTCCGCGCCGAGGCGTTCGATCGCGAGGCGCAAGCGGCCAATGACGGTGATACGGCGAAGAAGGGCCCGGTGTTCATCGCCGAACTTGCCTATGCCGGCATTTTTACCCTGACCAACGTGCCGGAAAATGCCCTGGAGCCGGTGCTGCTGGTGGAATGCCCACGGCTTTTGTTCCCGTTTGCCCGTAATATCCTCGCCGGCACCACGCGCGAGGGCGGATTTCCCCCCGTGCTGCTGCAACCGATCGACTTCGTCGGCCTCTGGCAGTCTCGCCGCAACCAAGCCCTGGCGGCGCAGGCCCAGGCTGGCAACGCCTGAGAGTTTGAAAGAGAATGCCCTCGCGTCCCGGGACTGATCGGGAAAAGCAATGCTTCGAGAGGGTATTCGTTTCAAGTTCGATTGATTTTCAGGCTCTGAGCGACCCTCGAGCCTCGATGCGCGGCTGCCCGTCGCCGGCGGCGGGTCACCACACCATCTGCTTGGGCGGCCGTGCCTTGCTCCGCCCCTGGCGATCCGCCAGCCATTCCTTGACCGACATGAAACGCGGCGCGAGAAAACGGTAGGTGCGTTCGATCAGCGCCCAGCGCGCGCGGTCGTCGATCTCAACCGCGCCCTCCCAGGCATCGAGGATTGGCTGCCAGCCACGCAGGCTGCGATAGAGCCAGTCGCGGTTGGTGCGGACGAAGCGTTGCTGCTCGGCATCGTTGCCGAGCGCCGCCAGAATATCGACGCATTGCGCATCGAGCTGGGCAAAACATTCCCGGATCTGGCCGAGTGCCTTGCCAATCAGCCGGCTGACCTGGGCCAACGTCTCGCCATGGCTGGTATCGCCGCGCCAACGCTGGCCGAGCGCCTGGATTTCATGCGCCACGCGCCGCACCGGCACCCAGAGTCGGGCCCGCAATGCCTCGACATAGGCAAGCTCCTGGCCGAGTGTCGCGATCGCCGCCACCACCGCGTCCGGCCCTTCAAGATCGAGTGCGCGCGCGGCGTCCGTGAAGGCCGCCTGGATGCGCTGGCGGAAACCTGGATCTTCGGCCATGGCGAGCAGCACCTCGGGCTCGGCGTCGCTCTGCGCCTCGGCCACCCCGCCAAGCCAAGCGAGAAGGGCTAGGCGAATGCGGGCGAGCGCGATTTGGAGATGGATGTCCTCGGGTTCCCAACTCGCTTCACCGCTCAGGATCTCCGCCGGTAATGGGTCTCCCGGACGCAGGAATGTCACGAAATCGAGAGCATCGGCGATGAGCGCCAGCATCCGGCCATCCGCCGTCTCGGGACCGAGGGAGAATTCGCGTTGTAGGGAGCGGAGTGGCAATGCCGCTTGCTTCTCGCCGAGTGCGACCAGCATCACTGGCTCGCCATCGGTCTCGGCACGCTGAAAAATCGGCGCACCGAAGCGGGTGAACACCGGATGGTGCAGAACGCAGGTCTCGGGTGGCACCTCCATGGCCCGATTCTGCTACCGGAAGATGAAGAAGAGGCTAACGCTCGTTCCCGCTCAGCGGGTGGAAATCAATCATGCCCAGAAAAGAAACCGCTCTAAAAACATAGGCTCCCCCGTCGATTGCGGGGCGGAGGTTTTTTCCCAAACCCTCAGGCTCTTCCCTTGAGTTGGGCGGCCGTCGGTTTGGCAGGCCGCGGGGCATGCGCGTCCTTGCGCAGGCGGTGCTCGCCGAGGAACAGCAGGATGGGCGCGGCGATGAAAATCGAGGACGAGGTGCCGACGACGATGCCGAACAGCATCGTCCAGGCAAAAGCCGAGAGCGCGCTGCCGCCGAACAGGGCCAGCGGCAGGCTCGCTAGAAACACCGTCATCGAGGTCCCGAGGGTGCGGTTGAGCGTCTCATTGATCGAGAGATCGATCAGCTCGCGGAGCGGCATGGTCTTGTATTTGCGGAGGTTCTCGCGCACCCGATCGTACACCACCACCTTGTCGTTGGTGGAGTAGCCGAGAATGGTGAGGATCGCCGCGACCATTACGAGATCGAATTGCAAGCGCGTCACGGCGAGGAAGCCGATTGTCTTGGTGATGTCGAGCAGCAGCGTCACCACCGCGCCGATGGCAAACTCCCACTCGAAGCGGAACCAGATATAGGCGAGGATCATCAAGAGGCTGATACCGAGCGCCAGCATCCCATTGCGGAACAATTCGGCCGAAACACTGGCGCCCACGGCATCGACGCGCAGCACCTTGGTCCCTGGAATGGCCTGGCCAAGAGCGGCGCGCACGCGATCGGCCGCGCTCTGGGTCGCGGCCTCGCTCGGGGTCGCGTCGAGGCGGATCAGTACGTCGTCATCGGCGCCGAAGCGCTGCACCCCGGCGCCGGCGAGATGCTCGCCGGCCAGCGCCATGCGGATCCTGGTGAAATCCGCCGGCCCCGGTGTGCGTGCCTCGATGACGATGCCGCCTTTGAAATCGATGCCGAGATTGAGCCCGGGATAAAAGAACAGCACGACGGAGGCGCTGGAGAGCAGGGCCGAGACGATCAACCCCATGAAGCGCCCGCGCATGAAGGCGATGCGCGTGCCATCGGGAACCAGGCGGAGCATAGGGCGAAGGAGCATGGCGTTTACACCGGAAGAGCTGCGGGACGGAGGGCTGCATACCACCGCACCATGATCAGCCGCGCGAGCAAGGTCGCGGTAAAGAGGGTGGTGACAATGCCCACCGTGATGGTTACGGCAAAGCCGCGCACCGGCCCCGAGCCGAAGACGAACAGCATGACATGGGCCAGAAGCGCCGTCACGTTGCTGTCGAGAATCGTGCCATAGGCGCGCGAAAACCCGGCTTCCATCGCGCCGAGGGGGGTGCGGCCGTTCTTGACCTCCTCGCGGATGCGCTCGTTGATCAGAATATTGGCATCGACCGCCATGCCGAGCGTGAGCAGGATGCCGGCCATGCCGGGTAGGGTCAGCGTTGCCTGCAGTGCCGAGAGCACCGCGAGCATGAGGACCAGATTGATCACCAGGGCAAGGTTCGCGATCCAGCCGAACAGGCCATAAAACACCGCCATGAAGGCAATCACCAGGACGAAGCCGATGCCGAGCGCGATGGCCCCGGCGCGGATCGAATCGGCGCCCAGTTCCGGCCCGACGCTCCGCTCCTCGATCACGTCAAGCGGCGCTGGCAGAGCGCCGGCGCGCAGCAAGAGGGCGAGGTCGGTCGCGGTGCGGGCGTCGAAACGGCCGCTGATCTGCCCGCTCCCGCCGGTGATCGGCTCACGGATCACCGGCGCGCTGATCACCTTGTTGTCGAGCACGATGGCGAAGGGTTTTCCGACATTGGCCCGCGTGACATCGGCGAAGCGGCGCGCGCCGACCGAGTCGAAAGTGAAGTTCACCACCCATTCGCCGGTCTGGCTGTTCTGGCCGGCGCGGGCATCGGTGAGGTTCGCGCCGTCGACCTCGACATGCTTGCGCACCGGCAGCCGTGCCTCCTTTTGCCCCTCCATCGGCAAGAACTCGACCCCTGGCGGGGGCGCCCCGGCGGCCGGATTGGCCTCGGCGTCGAGCAGGTGAAAGGTCATCTTGGCAGTCTGGCCGAGCAGCGCCTTGATCCGCTCGGGATCCGAGACGCCGGGCAGCTGCACGACGATGCGATTCTCCCCCTGCCGCGCGATTTGGGGATCGGCGACGCCGGTCTCGTCGATGCGTCGGCGCACGATCTCGATCGACTGGGCGATCGCGGCGTTGGCGCGCGCGGTAAGCGCCACGGGGGAAAGCACGAGGGCGATGGTATCGTCGCTCGGGGCGCTGACGCTGACCTCCTCTGGGCTCTGGCTGTTGGCGATCGCCTCGCTTAGCACCTTCATGGCCGCCGCACGCTGCGCCGGATCACGCAAATGAAAGATGACGCGATTCTGCGCCGGGTCGGCGCTCAGGCGCTGATAGCCGATATCGGCCCCGAGCAGGGCATGCCGCGTGATATCGACGAGGCCCTCGAGCCGCTCACGCAGCACCGTCGCCATATCGACCTGCAGCAGCAGGTAGCTGCCGCCCTGCAAGTCGAGTCCGAGATGCACCTGCCGCCAGGGCAGCCAAGGCGCCGGCGCGCGGGAGAGGTTGGGCAGGCAGAGGAGCGCCCCCACGACGCAGACCGCAAGGATGAGCGTGGTCTTGAGGCGGCTGAAGCTGAGCATGGCCGGCGGTGGGCTCCCTGGTGGCAATGGCGGCGGAGAATGACGAGGCGAGGGAGGGATTGCAACCCGCCGCCTCGGCCTTCCCTCTTGGCCGCGCCGCGCCGGGGCGCTAGCTGAGGAGGAGAACGGAAGGATCACGTGCCATGGCTATGCGGAGTTTGCGGATCGGGCTGATCGGGGCGGGGCATTTCGGGCGGTTTCACGCGCTCAAGCTCGCCGGCGCCAAGCGCGCCGCTTTGGTCGGCATCCACGACCCCGATCCTACCCGCGCCGCCGCGGTCGCCCGCGAGGCGCGCACCACGCCGCTCGATCTTCCCATCCTGCTCGCGGCCTCTGATGCCGTGGTGATCGCAGCCCCGGCGGAGACGCATTTTGCCCTTACCACGGCGGCGCTCGAAGCCGGGCGGCATGTGCTGGTGGAAAAGCCGATCGCCGCCAGCCTGGCCGAGGCCGACCGGCTCGCCGAACTCGCCGCCGAGCGCGGCCTGGTGCTCCAGGTCGGGCATCTCGTGCGCTATAGCGCCGAATACGCGGCGGTCGCGGCGCGGATGCAGAACCCGCTCTATATCGAGGCCACCCGCATCGCGCCGTTCAAGCCGCGCGGCACCGATGTTTCGGTGATCCTCGACCTGATGATCCACGATCTCGACCTCGTGCTCGCCCTGGTGGAAAGCCCGATCGCCTCGATCGATGCTGTCGGCGCGCCGATCGCCAGCCGTCACGAGGATATCGCCAATGCCCGCGTGCGCTTTGCCAATGGCTGTGTCGCGACCATCACGGCGAGCCGGATTTCGCTCAAAACCGAGCGCAAGATGCGACTTTTCGCCAAAGCCGGCTATATGTCGGTGAATTTTATCGACCGCAAATTGACGCTGATCGGGCGCGAACGTGGCCTGCCCATCCCCGGCACCGAAGGCTATCGCATCGAGGAGACCAGTTGGCGCGAGCACGACGCGCTGGAGGCCGAGCAGAGCGCCTTCATCGCCGCTATTCTCGATGGCGGCAAGGTGGTCGTCGATGTCGCTGCCGGCCGCCGCGCGCTCGCCGCCGCCCTGGCGGTGGGTGAGAGCATGGCGGCCTCGCGCGCCATTGCCGAGGCTTCCGGCCTGCTCCCGCCGGGATCTGATTAGCGCGGCAGGCGGCGGCGCTCGCGCTCCCGGCCGGCACCAGTGGATCGAGCAGTGCGAGCGCCGCGCGCACCACCTCGGGCCGGTCGAAGAACTCGATCACCAGCGCCAGGATCAGCCGCCCGCCCATGCCCGGCAGGTGGAAGCCCTGGAACACGCTCTGGAACACGAACCACTCGCTGCCGAACCCGGCCTGCGGCGACATTGCGGCCAGGTTCATCGCCGCAATGATCGCCGCCGGGTTGGGCGGGCAGCCGGGCAGGTAGAGATCGACAGGCAGCACGCCGTCGAGCCCGGTGCCGCTTGCATATCCCCCCGCTGCGATCCCGCCGGAGACGGCGCAGGTGCCCACCGCCATCACCCGGCGCGGCTCGGCCATCGCCTCCCAGGTCGCGCGCAACGGGCCGGGGCAGGTTGTAGAAGGGGTTATTCAGCGCTTGCAGTTCCGATTCGCAGCCGTTGCAGGATCCGGCATCGACATGGCGGATGTGCAGGTTGCATCCGAGCGTTGGTTGGCCCGGGAGAGCGGCTTTTGTGGGGTAAAACTCCAACGTGTCAGGTATAGCCGCACGGTTGTCTCGGCCAGATCCTTGCCCAGATTCCGGCGAATCAGTTCCCGCACCACCCCTGTCGTCCATAAGACATGGGGCAGCTTGAGCTGATCGGGACATTTGTCCCTGATCCAGCCCCGCACCCGCTTCGCCTCCGAGGCCGCCAACAAGCCCTTTCCCTTTGCGCGGGGAGACCCGTCGGCCATCCAGGAGCGCTTCTTTCCCGCCTTCGGCGTGGCGCTGCAACCAGCGGTTCACGACCTGGCGGCTGACGCCCACCGCTTCCGCCACTTCCGCCTGGGTCTTGCCCAGCTCGGATCATCACGCGAGTCTCGGCCCTCATGCGGGCCGCCGCTCGCGCGCTCGTTGCGGCGTGATACCAAGGTCGTTCCAAATGGCATCGACGCGTGCGACGATCGCGGGATCCATCGCCAGAACCTTTCCGAAACGCCGCGTCGTCTCCGCGCCGATCTTGGTTGTGGCATCAATCCCAAGCTTCCCGCCAAGGCCCGGTTTCGGTGATGCAAAGTCGAGATAATCGATGGGCGTATCGCCAATGACGACCAGATCACGCGATGGGTCCGACCGCGTCGATACCGCCCACATCACGTCGGCCCAGTTCCGCACGTTGATGTCAGCATCCACGATCAGCACCATTTTGGTATAGGTGAACTGGGGAAGCAGCGACCACAGGCCGAGCATGACACGGCGGGCTTGCCCAGGATACGTTTTGCTGATCGCGATGACCGCGATGCGGTACGAGCAAGCCTCCGGCGGCAGCCAGATATCGACGATTTCTGGAAACTGCTGGCACACGAGGGGGCGAAGTAGTTCGTTCAGCGCTTCCCCGATGCGCGACGGCTCGTCGGGCGGGCGCCCGGTGAACGTGGACAGATAGATCGGTGCGCTGCGCGTGGTGATGGCATGGACCCGCAGCACGGGAAAATTTTCGACGCTGTTGTAGTAGCCAGTATGATCACCATACGGCCCTTCCGGCGCCGTTTCATCAACCGCGACCGTGCCCTCGATAACGATCTCGGCATCCGCGGGCACCAACAACCGCGACGTGAGCCCCGCGACCAAACGGGGGCGTTCGTCGCGGAGCAGCCCGGCGAACTCGATCTCCGAAAGGGTCTCTGGCAGAGGCAGGGCGGCGGCCAGAATCGTCGCGGGATCCGCCCCGATCACCACCGCGACCGGCATGTCGAGGCCACGTTCGCGCCATAGCCGGTGATGGCGCGCCCCACCCCGCTGGGGTAGCCAGCGAATGATGGCCCGATTGCGACCCAGGATCTGGATGCGATAAACGCCAACATTGTAGCTGGCAACTTGGTCATTGTCCGGGTGACGGGTGATGACCAGCGGCCAGGTCAGCAGCGGCGCGGGCTCCTCGGGCCAGCAGATCTGGGCCGGCAGCATGCCGAGATCGACCGCCGGGCCGCGTCGGACAACGCGCTGCGCCGGGGCTTGCGAGGCGGTGCGCGGGCGCATCGACCAGGCCGCGCGCGCGAGCGGCAGTTTCCGGAGCGCCTCGCCAAGGTCAACGGGGGCGCGCGGCGCGCGCAACTCGGCCAGGAAGTCCGCCAGTCTCGACAGATTGCCGACCTGCACGCCCAAACCCCAGGCGGCTCGTTCGCGGGTGCCAAACAGGTTCACCAGCACCGGCATGCTCGCACGGGTTCCGTCCGCCTTGATCGCGTGCTCGAACAGCAATGCCGGCCCCTCGGCGCACAGCACCCGGCGATGGATTTCCGTCATCTCATGCACCACGGAGACGGGCGCGGTGATCCGTGTCAACTGCTCCGCGCTCTCCAGGTAAGCAAGGAATTCACGGAGATCACGGAACGGGGGCAAATCGCGTCTGGGCAAGGACAATTTCCTCGAAACTCGGCGGTATTGACGGGGTTGGCTGGCTATCGTCCTTGACCCAGATCAACCGGCGCTGGCCAGGAGCGGTGTAGCTTTGCGCCTGGAGGTGATCTGTATGGGCTCGACACGCATGGCTGTTGCGGTGCTGCCGCCTGTTGTCGCGGCGATCCTGCGGCCAGCACCGCTGGCGCCACTGGCGCTGGCGGCCAAGCACGTTTTGCGTGCGGTGGTGCGCCACCATCCAGGCATCTTCGAGCGGCTCGGGACGCATGCCCACAAGCGTTTTGGACTGCAACCAACTGACCTGCCCTTCGCCTTCGTGTTGCGGCCCGCGCCGCCGTCGCCCACCGTCAGGGTTGTTCGCCACCTGCCGGAACGAGGTTGGGATGCGCGCATTATCGGATCGATCGCCGCTTTGGCCGGACTCGCCGATGGGCGGTTCGACGGCGATGCGTTGTTTTTTTCCCGCGATCTTGTCGTGGAAGGGGATATCGAGGCCGTCGTCGCCTTGCGCAATGCGATCGATGACGCGGGGCTCGACCTGATCCACGAGGCGACGGCGGTCTTCGGCCCGTTTGCCAAGCCAGCGGAGGCCGCCGCGCGGAGCGCGATCGGCATCGCCGACAAGCTTGTGCGGGCCCTCTCGATCAGCGGACGGGCGGCAAGATGGAACTGATTTGCCCAGCCGGTACGCCAGCCGCCTTCCGGACAGCGGTGGATGCCGGAGCCGACGCGGTCTATTGTGGTTTCAATGACGAAACCAATGCGCGTAATTTTCCTGGCCTCAACTTCAGCCGCGAGGAAATGCGCCAGGCGCTCGCCTATGCTCATGCGCGCGGGGCGCGCGTGCTTGTCGCCATCAACACGTTCCCCCGGGCGAGCGCGGAGGCCGCATGGCGGCGCGCGATCGATGACGCCGTCGGCTATGGCGCGGACGCGCTCATCCTCGCCGATATCGGGCTCATGGCCTACACCGCCCAAAAATACCCGGAACAGCGCCTGCATGTCTCGGTGCAGGCCGCGGCCGCCAGTCCGGCGGCGATCCGATTTTATGTCGATGCCTTCGCTGTGCGACGGGTCGTGTTGCCGCGCGTACTCTCGGTGCCGGAAGTAGCGGCGATCGCACGCGCGGGATTGTGCGAGACCGAAGTGTTTATCTTCGGGGGGCTGTGCGTGATGGAGGAAGGGCGCTGCTCACTCTCATCATACTGCACCGGCCAATCGCCGAACATGAACGGGGTCTGCTCGCCAGCGAGCCATGTCACGTATCAGGAACAGGACGAGTTTTTGGTCTCCCGCCTTGGGGATTTCACTATCAACCGGTTCGCCAAAGCCGAGCCGGCCGCCTACCCCACCCTGTGCAAGGGCCGGTTTCGCGCCGGCACGAACACCGGCTACCTGTTCGAGGATCCGGTGAGCCTTGACGCGGCGGCACTGCTGCCGGCGCTGCGGGAGGCCGGGGTGAGCGCGCTCAAGATCGAGGGCCGCCAGCGCGGGAGAGCTTATATCGACCGCGTCGTGCGCGCCTTCCGCCGTGCGCTGACCGCGCTCGACAGCGGTCAGGCGATCCCACCGGGTGGGCTCAAGGCGCTGACGGAAGGACAAGCGACGACCGAGGGTGCATACCAAAAGCGGTGGCGCTGATGGGCGCGGCCATAGGGCGGACTAAGCAGCGGAGCCGCGGATCATGAACCTGACGCTTGGACCGCTTTTGTTCAATTGGGAGGCTGCGGCATGGCGGGATTTCTACTTCCGTATCGCCGACGAAGCACCGATTGACACGGTCGTTCTCGGGGAGATTGTTTGCTCCAAGAGATTACCTTTTTTTGCCGAGCATCTGCCCGTGGTCCTACAGCGGTTGGCGGCGGCGGGGAAGGAAGTTCTGCTTGGCTCCCTGGTTCTGGTCACCCTGGAACGGGAGCAGCGACACATCGCGGAGTTGGCGGCGACGTCGCCGGTGATGGTCGAAGCCAACGACGTTTCCTGTCTCGCGCATCTCATCGGCCGACCGCACGCGATCGGCCCGTTCATCAATGTCTACAATGAATCTACCGCCCGTTTCCTGGCCGCGCGGGGCGCGCGGCGCATCTGTCTGCCCCCGGAGCTGCCATCGGCATCCATTTCCGCGATCGCGGCGGCGGTTGACGACGTCGCCTTCGAGGTGTTCGCCTTCGGCCGCATTCCGCTGGCCATTTCGGCGCGCTGCACACATGCGCGACTGCATGGGCTCTCGAAGGATAATTGCCGCTTCGTCTGCGAACATGATGCTGATGGATTGGTGCTCGAAACGCTCGATGCCGAGCCGTTCCTAGCTATCAATGGCGTCCAGACGCTGTCTCATCGCTGCGCCAATCTGATCGATGAACTCGACGATCTGGACACGATGGGCATAGCGGCCTGCCGCTTGTCGCCGCAACGCTGCGACATGGTCGCGGTGTCCAAGATATTCCGAGATGCTATGGATCATCGCATTGATCCCATTGAGGCAAATGCCACATTAACGCAGGTCTTTCCGATCGCGCCATTTTCGAATGGATTCTTTCACGGACAGCCTGGCGCCGCTTACCGTGAACCCGGCATCCGCTCTGGATAACTTTTATCCTGAAAAAACCGCGGTTCCATCGTTGGCATTATGGAATGGCCACTTACACCACAACATTATATATGACTCTACGCAGCGTAACGAGCACTCTTGTGCCTGAAGTAGGCTTTGATCCTCTCCGGCTGGTGCCGTAGCGACCGTAAGCGTCGTCTCGGCGGCGTTCTACAACAACGTCGAGGGGGCGGCTATTTTTTTCCGCTTTGGGGGAATGGCGGGACCGTCGGGGTCTTGGAGTATGGCGGTTGCCTATGCCACAACGTGGAAAGTTGACGCTGGCCTTGAGACTGCTGGCTGCGACGATATCCTATTTTGAGGTTGGCGGCATGACGGAAGCGAAGTATCCATGCGGCGTAGCACGCAGGGCGGCCCGGTTCAGCGCGATCGCCTTGCCAGGATGGTTGGATCGTCTTTGTGGATTTTGATGAGATTGATCAGGTTTTCGATGCCGAAGTCGGTGAAGGCCATCT
>JAJYYH010000007.1 GCA_021801255.1 Pseudomonadota bacterium | reverse complement strand
GCTTCGGCCCGCCCGGTTACCCGACCAAGCCGCTCGTCAGCTACCAGGGTCTACCAACAACTCCCTGGATGGATCCTCCCTCCACCGGTGAACCGCGCCGTCGGGGCGCACTGAATAAGATGGGTTAACCCCGACATCGCACCGCTGCGGCAGATCGGCCAGCATCATGGGCACTGTCATGCCCGGCTGCTGCGCGATCCGGCGCGGCGGCGCGGCGGGACGGACCTCGCCCTTGCGGGGACGACCGCGCTTGGGTTTGGGCTGTGCCCCCGGCACCGGCGGGTCCGGTTTCGCCGGCTTCTCGCGGGCCTCGATCGCGGTGCTGTCGCGCGAGATGTGCCCGACCAGACGGTCCGCGTGGGTTTCCTTGATCAGCGCCGCGTGCAGCCTGGAGGGCAGGGCGCTCGCGGCGAAGGCCGCGAAAGCGCGCGAGAACGTGGCTTCGCTGGGGACCTCGCGCGGGCGCTGCCAGCCGCACAGGCGGCGCAGGGTCTTGTCGGCGGACAACGTGTCGATCAGCAGGCGGGTGGTCGGAAGATTGAACACGGCTTTGGCGACGAAGGCACGCGCGAGGGCCGCGCGTTCGGACAACGGGCGCCCTGGCACGCCTTGCCAGTTCGGCACAAACGCCTCGATTCGCGCCATGCCCAGCACGCTGACCAGTTGCTGGTGGTGTCGGCTCAGCGGACCGCCCATCGCGTCGTCAAGCCAGGGCAGAAGATCTTCTTGAATGCGGAGCAGGTATGTCGATAGAGTGTCCCGAAGCGACATCGCCTGCATCCTTGTTGCTTGGTGAGTATTGGGTGGTTCGCAACTCCACGATACCACACGGCGGATGCGGGCGGGTCGCCCATTTTCGATGCAATGCCGCGGAAATTTACGCTGTCAGCGTGGTTTTGCAAGTGGCTCCTTACAAAGGGCATTTTTAGGTTCGCTCGATTTTCCCGCTCTGGTCCCCGGCGCGGCGCGTGGAGCCGTCGGGACGCTGCCAGCCGGTGAGCATGTTGGCGATTCGCAGCCGCAGCGCGGTGGGTTCGGTGCAAGCGGGGAGGGCGAGCAGGCCTTCTCCGTCGCTCCAGCGCCAGGCATCAGCGATGTTTTGCTCGATTGGGTAGAAGCCGGCGCGCAGGCGGGGGCTGTCCAGCGGCACCAGCGTCTCGTTGAGGAAAATCGCCGCGATCTGTGCCCCGAGCGTGCGGCAATCCATCGTCTCGGGATCGCGTCCCGCCGGAACCCCGGCACGCGAGAGCACGCGCGCCTCGCGCGCCCAGGGCGGGAGCAGGAAGCAATGCCAGCCGCCCGCGCGCCGCACTGCCTCGATCCGCCGCCCGGCCACGCGCACGTGCAGGTCGGCGTCTTCCGATGCGCCATAACCGAGTTTGGCAACCCGGCCGAGCAGCCGCCGCCGCGCGGCGAACAGCCGCTCCCCACCCAGCACCAGCGGCGCGCAGGTCGCGCTCCAGTGGCGGGGGGAAAAATCGGGATGCAGCGCCAGCGCCCCGGCATTCTCGAAGGCCCCGCGGTTGCCGGTGTCGAGATAGCTCTCCGAGGGCAGATTCTCCGAAAACAGCACCGCGTGCTGGTCAAGCTCGACGTGGAAATACTCGACCCGCTCGACCCGCTCGCGGATAATCGTTGCGCCGTTGACGAGAAACTCCGCCGGGATCAGCGCCCCCTCGATATAGAGCGCGTGCCCCGGCGAGACCCACAACCCCCGCCCCGGCACGCCGGGGGCAAGGGCATCGGGCAGGATATGGATCGGGCACACCGTCTCGGGGCGGGGATGACGGGTGAGATCGATCCGCCGCCGCCCGACCCAGCGCACCGGCCGCGCGCCGCCGCCCCGCACCACCACCTCATCGCCCACCGCCAGCGCCTCGACGGCAATCTCCCCCCGCTTCGTGCGAATGCGCGTGCCGCGTGCGAAGCAGGGCACGCCCTCGGTGATCGCCGTTCCACCGCCGAGGGCGGCGACAGTGAAGGCGGG
Organism: Pseudomonadota bacterium; assembly: GCA_021801255.1. Lineage (GTDB taxonomy): Bacteria > Pseudomonadota > Alphaproteobacteria > Acetobacterales > Acetobacteraceae > Acidibrevibacterium. Next base: position 33,331 of record JAJYYH010000007.1, on the reverse strand, counting down.
GTGCGGGTCGCTCGCGCTCGCGTCGAAGGCCAGTGTCGCGAGCGTCGCGCCGTTGCCGCCGATGAGATCGAGCATGCTCTGCCCGCCAGAGGCGGTGGTGAGCGCGGCGCTGTCGCCGCTGACGTAGGAAAGATTGCTGAGATCGAGGGTATCGCCAGGGACGAAACTATCGAGAACGCCGGCGAACTCGCCTGGCACGCCGATTTCGAGCAAATTGCCCGGGGAAAAATCGACCGTGCTGCCGCTCTCGACGATATTGGCGAAATTCAGCGTTGCATCGCTGCCGAGGGCGAAGGTTTCGTGGCCCATCACCGGCCCGCCGATGGTCCAGCTTGCCCCCTGATCCTCGCTGATCGTCGGGAAACCGATGAATTGCGCGCCAAGGGCGGAGATGGTTCCGGCGGCGCTCGCGGAGACAAGCTCGATGACGCTGCTCGGGGCGGCGCTCGCGGTAACCTTGCCGATGAAATCCGCGCCGGGGTCGATGATCAGCACGGCGTGGCCGCCGGAAAAGACGAGCGCGGTGCCGGCGGTGCCGGCCGTGCTCGCGATGGTGCCGGCATTGATGACGGTGCCGGCCGGCTGCCCCGAGAGCGCCTGGACGGAGGCATAGACCCCGATCGTGCCGGAAATGACGCCGCCCGCCGCATTGGTGAGCGTCGCATCGTGAAGTTCCACGCCGTCGTAATTACCGGCCGAAATCGTCCCGGCGTTAAACAGCGTGGCGCCAGCGGCGAGGTTGACGCCGGTTGCGAATGCGCCGCCACCGCCGAGGATCGTGCCTTCGTTGGTGACATTCCCCGCGCCCAGCACATTGACCGCGACATTGCCGGAGATCGTTGCCCCCCGCGCGTTCTCGACGGTGCCGCTGGTAAGCTGCAGGCCGCTTGCGATGCTGCCGTCATTCGCGAGCGTGCCGCTGCCGAGAACGACGCCGTCATGAGGCCCCGAAGCCGTGATGAGGCCGGAATTGGTGATGGCCCCGCCGGCGCCGAGGTCGATCGCGATCATATGCGAACCGGTCGCGGCGATCGTGCCGGAATTGTCGATCGTGCCGCCCTGGCCGAGAAAAACCGCGGTGCTGCCGTTGGTGAGCGCGGTGGTGGCGAGCAGGATACCGGCGTTGTCGAGAGTACCGGCGGCACCGCTGATCGCAATATCGGCGAATCCCGAGATCGTTGCGCCAGCGCTATTGGTGATGGCGCCGCCATCCTGGAAAACCAGGATCGGCGCAAGGGCGTTGGGGGCGGTGATCACGCCATCATTGATCGCCGTGACATCGCCGGCGGTATTACCGGCATAGACCGCGCTGGTGCCGGTGCTGGTGAGCGTCACGCCGGCGGCGACCGTGAGGGTTGCCCCGCTGGCCAGAATTTCCGGCGCGCTGACCGTGGTCGAGGTGCTCATCGTCGCCGACATCGCCCACTCTCCCCGCTGGGCGGAGCCACCCAGGATCTTTCCCCGCCTGATGAGTCTGCCGCTCCGTGAGGAAGGGGCCGTGCCAGGCCTTCCCCGGGAGCGCCTCAATCAGACCGACGGGCTGCTCTCATTCACGCAACCAGGAAATGATAGCCCTTGTCACGGGGACTCCGTCAAACATTTTCCCCACACGCGTGGCGGGCAAGGCTCAAGGATGCCAGACGATGCGCTCGGGCGGGGCCGTGTTGGGGTCGAGCCGGCGCCAGGCCCCATTGGGCATGCTTTCCCCCGTGAGGGCCAGGATGAAACCCCAATGCGCCACCACCAGCGTGTCCGACCAGTCCGGCAGCGCCGCCATCTCGGCGCGGAAACGCGCGGCGCGGCCGGTGATCTGCTCGTGGTTCTCCTCCATCGCCGGCCACCAGATTTCCTCGAGCGCGGAAAAATCATGCCCCGGCCAGGTGCGTTGGAGTTCGGAGGCCGGGGTGCCGACATCGCAGGCGAAGGCGAAGCGCTCGCGCACCAGGGGGTTGACGGTCACTTTCACCCCAAGCCGCGCCGCAATCGGGGCGGCGGTTTGCAGGGCGCGGGTGTAGGGCGAGACAATGATCCGCGTGATCGCCTGGCCGGCGAGCGCGAGCGCCGCCGCCTCGGCCTGTTGGTGGCCGAGCGGCGTGAGGGGCGCGTCGCGAATGCCGGGATCGCGGCGGGTTGCGGTGAAATGCAGGTTGAACAGACTTTGGCCGTGGCGGAGCAGGATCATGCCCGGCGTCTTAGCCCCCGAGCGCGAGAAAACCCACCAGCCGCTCGGCCTCGGCCGTGATCGGATCGGCGATCGCCGCGGCGCGCGCCGCGCCCTGGCGGAGCACCGCGTCGATCGCCGCGGGATCGGCAAGCAGGCGGCGGGTTTCGGCGGCGATCGGGGCGAGATGCGCGACCAGGAGTTCGGCCAACGCCTCCTTGAACGCGCCGAAGCCTTTTCCCCCATGTTCGGCGAGCACGGTCTCGGGCGGCAGGTCGGCGAGTGCCGCGTAGATGCCGACGAGATTGCGCGCCTCCGGCCGGCCTTCCAGCCCGGCGGGCTCGGAGGGCAGGGGATGGGGGTCGGTCTTGGCGCGGCGGATTTTCAGCGCGACGGTATCGGCGTCATCGGTGAGGTTGATGCGCGACTGATCGGAGGGGTCCGATTTCGACATTTTCTTCGCCCCGTCGCGCAGGCTCATGACGCGAGCCGCCGGGCCCATGATCAGCGGCTCGATCGGGGGGAAAAAATCGACGTCGTAATCGTGATTGAATTTCTGCGCGATGTCGTTGGCGAATTCGAGATGCTGCTTCTGGTCATCGCCGACCGGCACCCTTGTTGCGTGGTAGGCAAGGATATCGGCGGCCATCAGGCTGGGATAGACATAGAGACCGGCGGAAGCATTCTCGCGATCCTTGCCCGCCTTGTCCTTGAACTGGGTCATCCGGTTGAGCCAGCCGAGGCGGGCGACGCAATTGAAAATCCAGGCGAGTTGCGCGTGCGCCCGCACCGCCGATTGCGGAAACAGGATCTGGCCCGCGGGGTCGATGCCGCAGGCGATCAGGCTGGCCGCCATTTCACGGGTCTGCGCCGCCAATTGGCGGGGTTCCTGCCAGACCGTGATGGCGTGCAGATCGACGACGCAGAAAATGCACTCATGGTCGTCCTGGAGGCGTACCCAGTTGCGGATAGCGCCAAGGTAATTGCCAAGCGTCGGCACGCCGGAGGGCTGGATGCCGGAAAAAACCCGTCGATGCGTGCGATGGTCGGTCATGGCCGCTCTTTTCCGGTCTCTTGCCGAAGCGGTCAACCCGAATTACGCCTTACACGCCCATACCAGGGCGAGGGAGGAAGAAATGACAGAGGCGCGCTTCGCGGGGCAGACCGCGATCATCACCGGGGGAGCCGCAGGCATCGGGCTGGCGGCGGCGCGGCGCCTGACGGCCGAGGGAGCCCGCGTCAGTCTCTGGGACATGGATCAGGCGGCATTGGTCAAGGCACGCGCCGCCCTTGGCCCGGCAACCGATCTCCAATGCCTCAACGTCGCCGAGGCCGAGGCCGTCGGGCAGGCCGCCGCCGCGGCACATCAGGCGCTTGGGCGCATTGACATCCTGATCGCCAGCGCCGGCATTTCCGGGCCCAACGCGCCCACCTGGGAGTATCCGCTGGATGCCTGGCAGCGCGTGTTCGATGTCAATATCCATGGGGTTTTCCATTGCTGCCGCGCCGTCGTGCCGATCATGCGGGCGCAGAATTATGGCCGCATCGTCCATATCGCCTCGATCGCCGGCAAGGAGGGCAATCCCAACGCCGCAGCCTATTCCGCCTCCAAGGCGGCGGTGATCGGGCTCACCAAATCGCTCGGCAAGGAGCTGGCGAGCACCGATATCCGGGTGAACTGTATCACCCCGGCCGCGGTGCGCACCGCGATCTTCGATCAGATGACCGAGGCACACATCAACTACATGCTCTCGAAAATCCCGCTCGGCCGCTTCGGCCAGGTCGAGGAGATCGCCGCGCTGATCGCCTGGCTGGCCTCGCGGGAGGCGAGTTTTTCGACCGGCGCGGTCTTCGACATCTCGGGCGGCCGCGCGACCTATTAGAAGCCAAGGCTCCTGGAATGCGAGGGCGCCGCCCTTGCTCGGCTCCAGGCGCAGCGTTATTTTTATTCGATAAATTCTTCAGCCCTAATGGTAAAAGCCCGTCAGCCGGTGAGCGCCACCGGGCTGAACGGTGCCTCATCGGGGGGGCCGGGCGCGAAGAGCCAGACCGGCGGCCCGGCCGCGGGCAAGGCGATGAACGACGAGGTGACGGTGCCGAACCCGCCTTGCGGGGTGATGTTGAACTGGCTTTCCACCGCGCCCGAGCGGTCGGCGAGGATTTTCCGCCAACTCTCCCACTGATCGGGCGGCGCGGGCGGCGGGGCGGCTTCGAGGCGCGGCAGATGGCGGGCGACGCGCGGGCTGGTCGCGTCGTTGGGGTCGCGCGCCGTCACCATCGACAGTCTGGGCGGCAGAGGCTGCGCCTGCGGTGTGCCGCTCGCGAGGCCGCGAACGAAATAGGCCCCCGTGCGATCGGCGATGACCATGTTGAAGCGCCGCCATTCTCCGGCGTCGAGCCGGGTGAGCGCCTCGGCGGCGGCGGCGGCGCTCGGTTCGGCGAGCGCGATCAGCGGCAATTCGCCGCGGCTGCGCTTCCCGAGTTTCGGCCCCAGGCTGCCCTGGCGGTTGAGCACCGCGGCGACGACGCCAGCGTGGTTGAGGGCGAGCCAGGTGCCGCCGGCGAGATGATCGCGCCCGCCGATCACACCAGGATGATCGGGCCAATGCGCGCCCGGCCCATCCCAGCCACGGTCGAGCATTTCATCACGATTGGCGGCGATCAGCAGCGGCCAATCATGGCCCGGTCGGTGCAGGACGACGAGGGTGCACATCCTTTAGCCTCCTTGCGGCACGGCCGCGCCGAAAACCCGCGCGAAGACGGTATCGAGAGTGCGCAAATGAAGATGCGGGTCCATCGCGGCATCGAGGATTGCGGCACTCACCCTGCCGGCGATTTCGGGATCGGCCTCGAGATGGGCGCGAAAGCTCTTTTCGCCCGGCGTGCCGAGCGTTTCCCAGGTCGCCATGGCGTTGCGCTGCACCACCGCATACGCCGCCTCGCGCGACAGTCCGGCGCGGGTGAGCGCCAGCAACACTTCCCCGCTATGCACGACGCCGCCCAGGGCTTCGAGATTGGCGCGCATCCGGTCGGGATGGATGACGAGTTTTTCCATCATGCCGGCGAGCCGGCTCAGGGCGAAATCGAGCGCGATCGTGGCATCGGGGGCGATGACCCGCTCGACGGCGGAATGGCTGATATCGCGCTCGTGCCAGAGCGCCACGTTTTCCAGCGCCGGCAGGGCATAGCCGCGCACCAGGCGGGCGAGGCCGGTGAGGTTCTCGCTCAGCACCGGGTTGCGCTTGTGCGGCATCGCCGAGGAGCCTTTCTGGCCGGGATGGAAGAATTCCTCAGCCTCGCGCACCTCGCTCCGCTGGAGATGCCGCACCTCGATCGCCAGCCGCTCGATACCGCAGGCGACCATTGCGAGGGCGCAGAAATAGGCGGCGTGGCGATCGCGCGGGATGATCTGGGTCGAAACCGGCTCGACCGCGAGGCCGAGTTTTTCCGCGACATACACCTCGACGCGGGGATCGACATGGGCATAGGTGCCGACCGCGCCTGAAATCGCGCAGGTGGCGATTTCGGCCCGCGCCGCTTCCACGCGCGCCCGGTTGCGGGCGAACTCGGCATAGTGGCCGGCGAGTTTGAGGCCGAAACTGGTGGGCTCGGCGTGGATGCCGTGGCTGCGGCCGATGGTGAGGGTGGTTTTGTGCTCGAAGGCGCGGCGCTTGAGCGCGGCCATCACCGCATCCAGCCCAGCGAGCAGGAGATCGGTCGCGCGCGCGAGCTGGACCGCGAGGCAGGTATCGAGCACATCGGACGAGGTCATGCCGAGGTGAAGGAACCGCGCCTCCGGCCCGATCGCCTCGGAAAGCCAGGTGAGAAAGGCGATGACGTCGTGGCGCGTCTCCTGCTCGATCGCTGCGATGCGCGCGAGATCGGCCGGCCCAATGGCGGCCAGGCGGGGCGCGCCCTTGGCGCGGATGGCGCGCGCCGCCTCGGGGGGAATATCGCCACAATCGGCCATCGCCTCGGCGGCGAGCGCCTCGATCTCGAACCAGATGCGATAGCGGTTTTCGGCCGACCAGATGGCAGCCATCTCGGGGCGCGTGTAGCGGGGCACCATGCCTTCGAGCTATCCCTGAAACGCGGTTATCGGGGGCATGGTTCGCAGCTACAGGCCGACGGCCGCCCTGACAACCCCGCTTCCCCGCAACCCTGGACCCCACTGATGACCTGGACCGCGCTTGGCCCGCAACTCCTCGCCCTCGCCCAGGTGGTGCTGATCGACCTCGCGCTCGCCGCCGACAATGCCGTCGTGGTCGGGCTCGCGGTGAGCGGGTTGGCGGAGGCCGACCGGCGGCGTGCCTTGCTGCTCGGCACGCTGGCCGCCGCGGCGCTGCGCATGGTGGGCGGCGTCCTCGCCCTCCAGTTGCTCGCGATCATCGGCCTGGTGCTGGCCGGCGGGATATTGCTGCTATGGGTGGCGTGGAAAATGTATCGCGAACTCCGTGGCCGCGCCGCACCCCCCGGCCACGCCGCGCCACCGGCCAAGACGCTCGGCCAGGCGATGCTCCAGATCGCGCTCGCCGATATCTCGATGAGCCTCGATAACGTGCTGGCAGTGGCCGGGGTCGCGGAGAACCATCTCGGCGTGCTGGTGATCGGCCTTGCCCTGGGGGTGGTGCTGATGGCGGTGGCGGCGAGCCTGATCGCGCGGCTGCTTGAGCGGTATCGCTGGCTGGCCTGGGGCGGCTGGCTGATGGTGCTCTACGTGGCGCTCAAGATGATCGCCGAGGGCGCCGCCGACCTGCTCGCCGGGATGTCGCACGCCCCCTGAGAGTTTGCAAAAGCCGGCTTGCGCCAGCCGGCGCGGGTGGCGATGATCCGGCATCATCGGGAGGAAGCGGTATGGCGGTCACGATCGACTATTATGTCTCGCTGAACTCGCCCTGGACGCATTTCGGCGCGGCACGGCTGGGCGCGTTGGTGGCGCGGCATGGCGCGGGCCTGCGCATTTATCCCGTCGATTACGGGGCGATTTTCGCCGCCACGGGGGGGCTGCCGCTCGGCCAGCGGGCGCCGGCGCGCCAGGCCTATCGGATGATGGAGCTGAGCCGCTGGCGTGATGCGCTCGGCATCCCGATCCACCTCCGCCCGCGCCACTTCCCTGCCAACGAGACGCTGGCCGCCCACGCCGTGATCGCGGCGCGGGAGACGCTGGGAAGCGGGCCGGCGATCGCGCTCGCCCATCGTGTGCTCAAGGCGCTGTGGGAGGAGGAACGTGATACCGCCGACAAGGCAACCCTCGCCGCGCTGATCGCGGAGGTCGGGCTCGATGGCCAATCCCTGCTCGCGGCGGCGGAAGATCCGCGCTGGGCGGCGATGCGCGCGGCCGATACCGAGCGCGCGATCGCCCGGGGCGTGTTTGGCGCCCCGAGCTACGTGATCGGGGCGGAGATTTTCTGGGGCCAGGACCGGCTCGATTTTCTCGAGCGCCGCCTCTCGGCATGATCGGCCCGCTCGCGTCCGCGCAACTGCCGCAAGGGGTGCGGGCGCGTTTTGTTTCCGGCATCAACGGGCTCGATATCCACTACCTCGAGGCTGGGTTCGGCCGACCCGGCCGGCCGCTCGCGCTCCTGCTGCACGGCTTTCCCGAACTCGCCTTTTCCTGGCGCAAAATCATGCCGGCTCTCGCCGCAGCCGGGTTTCACGTCATCGCCCCCGATCAACGCGGCTATGGCCGGACCACCGGCTGGGATAACGCCTATGACTGCGATCTCTCGCGATTTGCCATGTTCAACCTGGCGCGCGATGCCATCGGGCTGATCGCCGCTTGCGGCCATGACCACGCCGCCTGCGTGATCGGGCATGATTTCGGCGCCCCGCTCGCGGCCTGGTGCGCGCTCCTGCGCCCCGATCTGTTTCGCGCGCTCGTGTTGATGAGCGCGCCTTTTCCCGGCCCGCCCGCGCTCTCCCGATCCCATGGCGGCGGCGATATCGACGCCGCGCTCGCCGCCCTGGCGCGCCCGCGCAAGCACTATCAACGGTACTATTCGACGGCCACGGCCAATACCGACATGCTGCGCGCCCCGCAGGGGCTCGCGGCCTTTCTGCGCGCCTATTACCACATGAAAAGTGCCGACTGGCCGGGCAATCGGCCGTTTCCCCTGCGCGCCTTCGAGGCCGCCGAACTCGCCCAGATGCCGACCTACTACATCATGGACCGCGCTGCCGACATGGCCGCGACGGTGGCGCGCGCGGTGCCCGACACCCGTGCGCTCGCCGCTTGTGCCTGGCTCACCGAGGCGGAGCTTGGGATCTATGCCGGCGAATTCGCCCGCACCGGCTTTCAGGGCGGGCTCAACTGGTATCGCGCGGCGAGGGGCGGTGTCGGACGCGCCGAGCAGGAAATCTTCGCCGGCCGCTCAATCGAGGTGCCGGCGCTGTTCATCGCCGGAGCGAGCGATTGGGGGGTCTATCAGGTGCCCGGAAACCTCGAGCGCATGGCGCGGGCCTGCGCGCAATTCCGTGGCCACCATCTCATCCCTGGCGCCGGGCACTGGGTGCAGCAGGAACAGCCCGCGGCCGTACTGGCGACGCTTGGCGATTTCCTGCTACGGTGCGGCTGACCCTCGGGCTGCGCCTCAGAGCCTGAAAATCAATCGAACTTGAAAAAGACTGCCCTCTGAAAACATTGATTTTTTATGGTCGATTCTGGGACGCGAGGGCATTCTTTTTCAAACTCTCAGCCGGTGATGTCGCTCGTCGCGAAGAAAAACGCGATTTCGCTGGCGGCGTTTTCCGCGCTGTCGGAGCCATGCACGGAATTGGCCTCGATGCTTTCGGCGAATTCGGCGCGGATGGTGCCGGGGGCCGCTTTTTTGGGGTCGGTCGCGCCCATGATCTCGCGGTTGCGCGCCACCGCGTTATCCCCCTCCAGCACCTGCACCACCACCGGCCCGGAGGTCATGAAGGCCACCAGATCATTGAAAAACGGCCGTTCGCGATGCACGGCATAAAAGGCTTCGGCTTGCGCGCGGCTCAGGCGCAGGCGCCGTTGCGCGACGATGCGCAGGCCTTGGGCCTCGAACACCGCGTTGATCCGACCGGTGAGATTGCGCCGCGTCGCGTCCGGCTTGATGATGGAGAGCGTGCGCTCGACGGCCATGGCGGCATCCTTTGTCCGAGGGTCTGGTTCGGCGCGGCTTTATCCGCTCTCCCGCAATGCGGCAAGAGCTTGATCGGCGGCGTCGCATGGGCGATCCATCGCCCATGAGCCTGCTCGAACTCTCCGCCGTCAGTTTTTCCATTCAGGGTCGGGCGCTGCTGGAGCGCGCCGATCTCGCCATCGGCGCCGGCCAGCGGGTCGGGCTGGTGGGGGCGAACGGGGCGGGGAAATCGACGCTCCTGCGCCTCGTCGCCGGCGAAATCACCCCCGATGGCGGGGAAATCCGCCTCAATGCGCGCGCCCGCCTCGGCTGGGTGAAGCAAGAAGCGCCAGGGGGGGCGGCAAGCGTGCTGGAGACCGTGCTGGCAGCCGACAGCGAGCGTTTGGCGCTGCTCGCCGAGGCCGGGAGCGCGGGCGCGGTGCGGCTCGGGGAAATCCATGAGCGGTTGCGCGCGATCGGCGCCGAGGCCGCACCCGCACGAGCCGCGCGCATCCTTTCCGGGCTCGGTTTCGATAGCCTGGCGCAGGCCCGCCCGATCGGCGATTTCTCGGGCGGCTGGCGGATGCGCGTGGCACTGGCAAGCGCCCTTTTCGCCGCGCCCGATCTCCTGCTGCTCGACGAACCGACCAACCATCTCGATCTCGAAGCGGCGCTCTGGCTCGAAGCCTGGCTCACGCGCTTTCCTGGTGCGGCGTTGATCGTCTCGCACGACCAGGGCCTGCTCGATCGCGCCGTCCATGCCATCGCCCATCTCGCGCGGGGCAAGCTTTCCCTCACCCCCGGCGGGTTCGCGGCCTTCGCGCGCATCACCGCCGAACGCAGCGCCCAGGAAGCGCGCGCGGCCGAGCGCATGACCGCCGAGCGGGCGCGAATCTCCGCCTTCGTCGAGCGGTTTCGGGCGAAGGCGAGCAAGGCGCGCCAGGCGCAATCGCGGCTCAAGGCGCTGGCGCGGCTGCCACCGATCGCCCTGGTGGTGGAGGAAACCCCGACGCGCTTCGATTTTCCGCCCCCGCGCGGCATCGCGCCGCCCTTGCTCACCCTCGATCGCGTGGTCCTGGGCTATGACGGGCGGGCGGTGCTGCGCGAGGTCTCGCTGCGGCTTGACATGGAGGATCGCATCGCGCTGCTCGGCGCCAATGGCAACGGCAAATCGACGCTGGCGAAACTGCTGGCGGGACGGCTTGAGCCCATGGCCGGACGGATGGAGCGGGCGCGGGGATTGGCGGTCGGCTATTTCGCGCAGCACCAGATCGAGGATCTGGTGGCAGGCGACACCCCGCTCGATCATCTCGCCCGCGCCCTGCCGCATGCGACGCCGACCACGCTCCGCGCCCATCTCGCGCGTTTCGGGCTCGATGCAGAGCGGGTTGAGCGGCGTGTCGGCGAGCTTTCGGGGGGCGAGCGGGCGCGCCTCGCGCTCGCGCTGGCAACGCGCGAGGCGCCGCATCTCCTGGTGCTCGACGAACCGACCAACCATCTCGATATCGACGCCCGCCAGGCGCTCGTCGCCGCGCTCGCCGAATTTCCCGGCGCGGTGGTGCTGATCAGCCATGACGCGCATTTGATCGATCTCATCGCCGATCGGCTGTGGCTGGTGGCCGCTGGCAGGGTGCAACCGTTCGAGGGCGATCTTGCCGCCTATCGCGCCGCGATCATGGCGCCTCAGCCCATCGAGCGGGGGGAAAAAGCGCCCGAGCGGGGGAATGAGCGGCGCGCCCGCGCCGAACAGCGGGCCGAGACGGCACCCCTCCGGCGCGCGGCAACGGCGGCCGAGACACGGCTCGCGAAACTCCTCGCCGAACGCGCGCGGATCGAGGCGAAACTCGCCGATCCCGCGCTCTATGAAGCCGCCCGGGCCGCCGACATCGTCACCGCCAACAAGCGGCTCGCGGCGATCGCGGCCGAAATCGCCGCCGCCGAGGAGGATTGGCTCGAAGCTGCGTCCGCGCTGGAGGAAGGATAAAGGCCAGGGGTTTCACCCCTGGACCCGAGCAAAGGCGAAGCCTTTGCAATCCTTTCCATGATGCGGGTCTGGGGAAGCTGGCCCCAGCGGGTCCAGGGCGGAGCCCTGGCCCTTAACTATATCTTACTGGAACGGATAAAAGCGCAAACTCAACATGCCGATCTGCTCGTTGACCTTGGGTGATCCGCCGATCCCCTTGAAGTCGTCGCGGCGCAGATACTCGTATTGTGGGCCGACGAGGAAGACGCCGACGCTGTTGCCCTCCAGCCAGCGCCACCAGAGGCCGATCGTGCCTTCGGTGACCGCCGAGATATTGGCGGCGCAGGTCGGGTTGTTCTGGATATCGCAGCCGGCGTTGGAATAGAGCAGGCTGCCATAGCCATAGCCCTTGTTGCCGATATTGAAGGCGGTCGATTGCTCCTGTTCGCGGCCGATATAGGAATAGATGTCGATAGCGTCGGTGGGGTGGGCGATGCCGCCGAGCAGCACCTGCTCGCCGGGGATCGGCGCCGGCGCGCCATTGCGCGCGATCGTCGCGTCGGGCAGGCCGGCCGAGGTGTAGCGGCCGATGCCGTAGCCGACGAGGAAGGAGGTGTAGAGGTCGAGGAACTGGTCGAAGAACGAATAGAGCGCGGTGCCGCCGATACCGCCGGCGGGAACCACGTGGTTCTGCCCGCCATTGCCGAGGCTGGTGCGGTCCTGGAGCCAGCGGCCGAGGCCGTAGAGTTCGTAATGGCCGCCGAAGCCGGGATCGGCGGTGCCCTTGATGACGACGTCGGGCGCGGCGTCGACGGTGTAGTTGGTGCCGGAGTAATAGACCGGTCCGCCGGGGAAGTAATAGCTTGTGGTGCCGGGCACGCCGGTGCCGTTGGGGCCGGTGTAATAGACGCCCTCCGGGTTCTCGAGCGAGATGCCGACATTGAAGATGTTGTCGTCGAAGCTCTTGACCAGGCGGAGCCCGAGATTGCGCGTCCAGCCGAAGCCCACGACGTATTGCGCCTCCACATCGATCGGGATGAGTTCCTGGCGCGGCACCATGCCGGTTTTGAAGGGCACGATGAGCGACCAGATCTCGCCAAAGACGCCGTGCAGGCCGTTATCGGAATCGTCGATCTGGGCGTAGTAGAGCCGCCAGCGCGGGTTGTAGCTGCTGCTCTGGATCGAGTTGGCGGTCGGCGCGGCGGAGAGGAAGTCGCCCTCGAGATAGGCGGCGACCGAGATGGAGTCCGACACATTACCCTGGGCCAGCGCCGCCCAGCGGCTCTGGCGGCCGTCCTCGCGAAATTCCGGCATGTGGTATTGCGGCGTATTGGGCATCGGGATGGCGTAGCCGAAGCCGGAATTGACTCCGGCGGTTTCGTCGTGGTTGCGGTAGATCGATGCCGCCTCGACATAGCCGCCGAGCGAAATGCTGAGCCCGCCGACGCGGAAGGAATAGCCCGGCGCCATCTGGGTGAGGATGGCGGGGCTCGCCGAATAGAGCGAATCCGAGCCGGGCGGGGGTGGCACCTCGGTGATCGGGATCTGATCGGAGAACTCGGACGGCGGTATCGGGTTGACATTCGTGGTCGCCGCCGGCGGGGCGATATTGGGTGGCACTTGCTGCGGCACGAGCGGCGGCGGCGCGCCGCCTTGGGCCTGAAGCTGGCCAGCGGTGAGCGGGGTCGGCGCGAGACCCTCGGCGGCGGCGGTGCCTGGCCCGCCGCCCGGCGCGATCGGGGCGTTGCTCGGGGCGTTTTCGGCGGCCTTGAGCTTGGCCGCCTCGGCGGCCTTGGCCTTGGCCTCGGCGGCCAGTTGTTTCTTGAGCTGCTGGAGCTGTTTTTGCAGATCCTGGATCTGCTTCTCGACGGCATCGAGACCATCGCTCGCGTCCTGCGCCCGCGCCGGCAAGCCGTGGAGGCTGCTGGCGGCGAGGAGGGTGGCAGCGAGAAGCGATAGGGTTCGGGCAGAGGGTCGTGTCATGGGGTCCACACCGCGTTTCCGTGAAGGCCCGGGCGAGCCGGGCGCGAGGCGGGCGGACCCTAGTCAGTTGCGATCGCGGTTTCGTGATATAAATGAAGAAGATTTTATGACAGGGCCGTGACAATTATAAACTTCACGATATAGTTTTCACTGGAAATTCACGGAAAATCAGCTATTGGAGGGTGGTGCGGCCAAGGCCCAAGCTTCGTCAAATCCAGTCTTCAAGCCTTGCCGCGCCGCTCCCAGCCCTTGGCGCCCTGCTGCCAGTAGGTGACGGCGTGGCCGGCGGCTTGGTATGCCCGCCAGCGTTCCCGCGCCGCCGCGGTTTGCGCCTCATCGTTGCCGTCGAAGAGATCGAAGACGCGGACGTAGGCGTCGAGCCGGCGGCTCTCGGCGCCGTCGATCAGGAAGAGAAAGCGCGCCCCGTTCGGCGCTTCATCAGCGGTGGTGAGCCAGATCGGCTGAAGGTCCGCGTGCCCGGTTTCGCTGGTGCCGTGGGGCAGCCAGTCGGGCTGCGTGGCCAGCCATAGCGCATCGTCGAGAGCGGCAAGGCGCGCGGGGTCGCCGCAATAGATGACGGCGCGTTCGCCGAGCGCCAGCGTCCGGCCGAGGAGCTGTGGCAGAACCTGCTCGGGCCCGGAACGGAGAAGGTGATAGAAGGCGATTTCCGCCATCAGGCCTCGTGGAAGCGCGCCACCAACTGGTTCAGCAGCCGCACGCCGAAGCCGCTCGCCCCTTTCGGGGTGAGGGGGGCGTCCTTGCTGGTCCAGGCCATGCCGGCGATGTCGAGATGTGCCCAGGGCGTGCCCTCGCGCACGAAGCGTTGCAGGAATTGCGCCGCGGTGATCGCCCCGCCCGGCCGGCCGCCCACGTTTTTCATGTCGGCGATGGTCGATTTGATCTGCTTGTCATAGGCTTCTCCGAGCGGCATGCGCCAGAGTTTGTCCCCGCTCTCGCGCCCGGCTTCCAGAAGATGGCCGGCCAGCTCCTCGTTGTTGGCGAACAATCCGGCATGCTCGTGGCCGAGCCCGATGATGATGGCGCCGGTGAGCGTCGCGAGATCGACCATCAAGCGGGGGGAAAATTCCGCCTGGCACCATGACATCAGATCGGCGAGCACGAGCCTTCCCTCGGCATCGGTGTTGATCACCTCGATGGTCTGGCCGGAATGGCTTTTCACCACGTCGCCGGGACGCTGCGCGGTGCCCGACGGCATGTTCTCGACGAGGCCGATGACGCCCAGGACATCGGCGCGCGCCTTGCGCCGCGCCAGGGCCGCCATCGCGCCGACCACGGCGCCGGCGCCGGCCATGTCCCATTTCATGTCTTCCATGCCGGCGGCGGGCTTGATGCTGATGCCCCCGGTGTCGAAGGTGACGCCCTTGCCAATGAAGGCGAGCGGTTTCTGGTCCTTTTTACGTGCCCCGCTGCCGTGCCAGCGGAGCGTCACCACGCGTGGCTCATGGGCACTCCCTTGTGCCACGCCCAAAAGCGCGCCGAAGCCGAGTTTTCCCAGCTCCTTCGGCCCCATCACCTCGATCTTGAGGCCGAGATCCTCGAGTTTCAGGCAGCGCTCGGCGAATTCCGCGGGCGTCAGCACGTTGGCCGGCTCGCTCACCAGATCGCGGGTGAGCGTCACCCCCTCGGCCACCGCAAGGCGCGGGGCAAAGGCTGCCCTGGCCTTCTCCGGGGCCTCCGAGAGCACGCTCAGGCGAGCGAGTTTCGGCTTTTCGTCGGGCTTTTCGGTGGTGCGGTAACGATCGAAGCGATAGAGGCGCAAGACCGCGCCGAACGCCGCTTCGGCGAGCAGTTCGGGGGTGAGGGTCGCGGCGAGCGACGCGGTTTCCGCCCTGGCAATCTGGGCGATGGCGTTGCCGGCGGCCTCGGCCGCGGTCAGGGCGGTGATCGCGGCGCGCTTGCCGAGCCCCGAGAGCACGACATGCGAAAGCCCGGCGCCGGGGGCGAGCAGCACGCAGATTTGTTCCTTTTTGCCTTCGAAGCCGGCGATCGCGGCGGCGCGGGTGAGCGCGCCAGCGGTCGCGCTGTCGGCGCTGGCGAAAAGCCCTGAAGGCGCCTCCTCCTCGGCCACCAGCAGCGCGAGGGCGCCGCTTTTGGGCAGCGTCGGTTTGGCGAAAGCGACGTCCAGCATGGCGGGCGGGCTCCTTGGTTTTTTCTGGGCGGGACTGTAGCAGCCGCGCCGGGCTTTGCCATGCCCCTGGGGCGCGCTATGAGAACCGGATGACAGACCCTGAATTGCTTGCGCTCGCCACGCGCCTCGCGCACGAGGCCAGCGCTGTGATCTTGACCGTGCGGGAGGGGGGATTCGTGGTTGATCGCAAGGAGGATTATTCTCCGGTCACCGAGGCCGACCGCGCCGCCGAGCGGCTCATTACCGCCGGCCTCCGCGCCGCCACGCCCACCATTCCGGTGATCGCCGAGGAGGAAGTGGCGGGCGGGCGCGTCACAATGCGGGGAGAAATCTTCTGGCTCGTCGATCCGCTCGATGGCACCCGTGATTTCGCGGCGGGGCTGGCCGATTTCACCGTCAACATCGGCCTGGTGCGCGCCGGCATCGCCGTGCTCGGGGCGGTCGCGGTGCCGGCAAGCGGAGAGGTTTTTTCTGGGATTTTCGGGCTTGGCGCATGGAAGCAGGAAGGCGCGGCGCGCCGGCCGATCCGCGCCCGCCGCCCGCCACCCGAGGGACTGCACGTTCTTGCCTCGCGCTTTCATGGCGATGATCCCGCACTCGCGCGCGCCCTCGCCGCCTATCACGTCGCTCGCGTCACCCATGTCGGCTCGGCGGTAAAATTCTGCCGCCTCGCCGAAGGGGTCGCGGATTTCTATCCGCGCCTTGGGCGCACCATGGAGTGGGACACCGCCGCCCCGCAAGCGGTGCTGGAGGCCGCCGGCGGCGCGGTGCGCACCGCCGAGGGCGCGCCTTTGCGCTACGGCAAGCCGGGCTTCGCCAATCCGCCATTTTTCTGCACGGGCCTTCCGGCATGACGCGGCTGCTCCCGCCCGATGCGGCGGGGATCGCCGAGGCGGCGGCGCTGCTCCGCGCCGGCGAACTCGTGGCCTTCCCCACCGAGACCGTCTATGGGCTTGGCGCCGATGCGACGAATGGCAAAGCGGTAGCGGCGATTTTCGCGGCCAAGGGGCGGCCGCTGTTCAACCCGCTGATCATCCACTACGCCAGCGCCGAGGCAGCCTTCGCCGATGCCATGCCCACCCCGCTCGCCGTGCAGTTGGCGGAAAAATTCTGGCCGGGGCCGCTCACCCTGGTGCTCGAGCGCCGGGGGGAGTGCCGCATCGCCGATCTCGCCAGTGCGGACCTGCCGACCCTCGCGGTGCGCGTGCCCGCCCATCCCATCGCCCTGGCGCTGCTGCGCGCGGCCGCAATTCCCCTCGCCGGCCCCTCGGCCAACCGCTCGGGCCGTGTCAGCCCGACGCGCGCGGCGCATGTGCTGGAAGAACTCGAAGGCCGCATCGCCGCCGTGCTCGATGGCGGAGACTGCCCGATTGGCGTTGAATCGACCGTGCTCGATCTCACCCCGACACCGGCCGATCTCAACGGCCGCTTCCCCCGCTTGCTGCGTCCCGGCGGTGTGACGGCCGAGGCGCTGGCCCCGTTCACCGGGGGGGCGCTCGTGACGGTTGGGATCGACGGTACAGGGGGGCTGCTGGGGCCGGGCATGCTGGCCAGCCACTACGCGCCCAGCCTGCCGCTCCGGCTCCATGCCCACGACATCGGTCCCGATGAGGCGTTGCTCGCCTTCGGCCCCGCTCTCCCCGGCGCGAAACTGGTCTATCAACTCAGCGCGACACGCGATCTCGGCCGCGCCGCCGCCCACCTGTTCGAGGGGCTGCGCTGGCTCGATCATGAGGCGGCGCGCGCCGGGCTCAAGGGTCTGGCCGCCATGCCGATCCCGGAGGAGGGGCTGGGCCAGGCCATCAACGACCGCCTGATGCGAGCGGCGCATTTGCCCACGATTCCCATTTTTCCGCCGCCATATCTGGCGTGAACGCGGACCGCATTCTGCGGCGCCTTGCGCGAAAACGGCGGAGCGGAATTCCCTTGGCTTGCCACGCGCGATATAGGGAAAAACCGGCCCGCCAGAGCCTTCGGAGGTGGGCAGGGAATTGGGGAGAGAAAAAATGATCGAGACCATGGGTTTCCCGCCGCTTGGGCCGCTGCCCGGCTGGCGCTATCCCGATGCTCGGGTGGAAAAGCTCGACAAACGCTTCACCGCGCTGATCGGCAACGGCTATATCGAGCGCATCGCCACCGGCTGCCGCTGGGCTGAGGGGCCGGCGTATTTTCGCGGCGGGCGCTATCTCATCTGGAGCGATATCCCGAATAACCGCCAGCTCCGCTGGCTCGAGGACGACGGGCATGTCAGCGTCTTCCGTGCGCCATCGAACAATTCCAACGGCAATACCTCTGATCGCGAGGGGCGCCTTATCAGCTGCGAGCACGGCGCGCGGCGGGTTACGCGCACCGAGCCCGACGGCTCGATCACGGTGCTCATCGACCGCTTCGAGGGCAAGCGGCTGAACGCACCCAACGATGTTATCGTCGCCTCCGACGGCGCGATCTGGTTCAGCGATCCCAATTACGGCATCAAGGGCCACTATGAGGGCAACAAGGGCGAGGACGAGCTGCCGCACAACGTCTATCGGCTCGATCCGGCAAGCGGCAAGGCCAAGGTGGTGGCCGACGATTTCGTCCAGCCTAATGGCATTGCCTTCTCGCCGGACGAGAAGAAACTCTACATCGTCGATAGCGGCGCGACCGATGGCGGGCCGGCCCATATCCGCGTCTTCAACGCCGATATCGCGCGCGGCAAGCTCTCGGGGGAGAAAGTGTTCGCCGAGGATTTTTCACCCGGCTTCACCGATGGCCTGCGCGTTGATATCGAGGGCAATGTCTGGTGCAGCATGGGCTGGGCGGATCCTTCGGAGGACGGGGTGCGCTGCTATGCCCCCTCGGGCGATCTCATCGGCAAGGTGCATCTGCCGGAAACCGCCGCCAACCTTACCTTTGGCGGCGCCAAGCGCAACCGACTCTTTATCTGCGCCAGCACCTCGGTCTATGCGCTCTATGTCGAAACCCAGGGGGCGGCGCGGCCCTAGGGCTTGCGGAGAATTTATCTCATCAAATCAAGGCCAGGGCGCTGCCCTGGAGCCGCTGGGGCCAGCCGCCCCAGACCCGCATCATGGAAGGGATTGCAAAGGCTTCGCCTTTGCTGGGGTCAAGGGGCAAAGCCCCTTGCCTTAAACTCAATCGAAATCGCGCGCGAGCGCGGCGCGCACCGGCTCGGGCAGAACCGTCTGATGGCGGTAGTTGGGGTGGCGGAAGCCGAGCACGATCTCGGTATCCGGGATGCGGAACAGATCGATCTGGCGCGGCGTGAACGGGAAATGGACGAACTGCACTGAGGAGGCCTTGCCCTCGGCGCTGGTGCGGTCCTGGTCCTGTTCGGGACGGGCGTTGACCGTCTCGCCGTGGAGGGACAAAAAAACGCTCTCCTCGATGCCGCCGAGGCCCGCGAGGAGGCGCCGGCGGCGGGCCGCATCGTCGATCTCGATCATGAAGGTCGCGACCAGCTCCCGCCCTTGCGGAATGAGCGGGTTGTAGGCGGCGAGTTCGTCGGCGAGCTGCGCGGCGCCGCCGCGTTCGATATGCAGCATTTCCTGGACCTGAAAACGCATCGTCTCGAAATTCTCGAAATGGAAGGTCACGAACGGGCCGACCTCGACGCGGCGGGTGCGCTTGAGCGCGATCGCCGCGCGTCGCCGCGCCGCCCGCTCGGCGGCGTAGGCTTCCGGGGCGAGGAGATCGGCAGGGGAAATCTCGTGCTTGCGGGTCATACGGGTCTCCTTTCCCGGCAGGCAGGCTCAGCAATCGATGCCGTAGGCCCGCGCCAGCAGACGGATCGGATGGGCGAGCAACTCGGGCGCCGCGCCGTCGCCCTGTCTGGCGATGCTCTGGTGAAGATGCACCCCGGCGAGCGGGCATTCCGAGGTGATAATGGCCTTGCCCGCCGCCGCCATCTGGCGCGAAGCCGGGCGGCCGATCTTGAGCGCCGTGGCGAAGTGCGCCTTCTTGAAGCCCCAGGCGCCGCCATGGCCGGAGCAGCGCTCGACCACCGCGACATCCGCCTCCGGGATCAGCCGCAGCATCTCGGCCGCTTTCGGTCCCATGTTCTGGGCCCGCGCATGGCAGGCGAGATGCAGCGCAACGCCGCCCGGGACCGCGCGCAGGCCGGGTGCCAGCCCCTCCTTGCGGGCGATATCGACGACGTACTCGCTGATATCGTAGGTGGCGCTGGCAAGCGTGCGTACCGCGTCGTTCTCGGGCAGTAACAGCGGCCACTCGAATTTCAGCATCAAGGCGCAGGAGGGAACGAGCGCGATGACGTCATAGCCGCGCGCGATCCAGGCGCCGAGTTCGCCCGCAACCGCCGCCGCCGCCTCGGCCACCTCGCCGAGCAGACCTTGTTCGAGGCGCGGCATGCCGCAGCAGCGCGGATAGGCGATTTCGGTCTCGACGCCATTGCGGGCGAGCACGGCGCGCGCGGCAAGCCCGGTCGCCGGGTCGTTGTAGTTGACGAAACAGGTGGCATAGAGCACTGCCTTGCGCCCGAAACCCGGCGCCTCGCGGTTGAGCGGCGGGGGCGCGGCCGCTGCCGCGATCTCGAAGCGGCGCCCGGCATAGCGCGGCAGCGCGGCCTCCTGGTCCAGCCCCGCGGCGCGTTCGAGGAGGGAGCGCGTGAGGCGGTTGCCGGTCTTCGTCGCCCAGTTGGCGAGCGGGGCCACCAGCCCGGCGGCAAGGCCGTTGCGGTCGGTTTTGGCAAGCTCGCGATCGGCCCATTTGACCTTGCCGGCGCGCGCCTCGACGGCGCGCTGGCGCAGCATCAGATGGGGGAAATCGAGATTGAACGGATGCGGCGGCACATAGGGGCATTTGGTCATGTAGCACATGTCGCAGAGCGTGCAGGCATCGGCGACGGTGGCGAAATCGGCGCTTTTCACGCCATCGAGTTCGCCGCTCGGCGCGGCGTCGATCAGATCGAACAGCCGGGGAAAACTGTCGCAGAGATTAAAGCAGCGGCGGCAGCCATGGCAGATGTCGAACACCCGCCGCAGCTCCGCCTCGAGCTTCGCGGGGTCGTAAAACTCGTCATCCCGCCACGGCACGGGATGACGTTTTGGCGCATCAAGCCCCCCCTCACGCATCCCTTATCGCCTCTCTTGGCCGTGTTTGGGCGGGGCCGTTCGCTCGACCTATTTCAACTCGTCGGACGCCCGCTTGAAGCGCCCGGCATGCGAGCGCTCGGCCTTGGCGAGGGTCTCGAACCAGTCGGCGATTTCATCGAACCCTTCTTCGCGCGCGCTGCGCGCCATGCCGGGATACATATCGGTGTATTCATGGGTTTCGCCGGCGATGGCGGAGAGGAGATTGTCGCTGGTCTTGCCGATCGGCATACCGGTCGCCGGGTCGCCGACCGCTTCGAGATATTCGAGATGGCCATGCGCGTGCCCGGTCTCGCCCTCGGCGGTCGAGCGGAACACCGCGGCGACGTCGTTATAGCCCTCGACATCGGCCTTCTGCGCGAAATAGAGGTAACGCCGGTTGGCCTGGGATTCGCCGGCAAAAGCGTATTTCAGGTTTTCCTCGGTCTTGCTGCCCTTGAGCGTTGCCACAGTCCCATCTCCTCTTGCTAAATGACGGTACGAAAGGCAAAAACCTTTTCGTATCAACGTCGTCTCACGGGTGACGGACGGTAGCCGAGCGCCCATGCGAAGTCAATTTACCCCGTGTGGCGCATCGTCAAAGCCGCCCCGATAGTCAGGGCAGGCGGGTGAGGCGTTCGCCGAGCAGGGCGAAAAATCCCGCCGCATCGAGCGTTTCCAGGATCAGCGTCGGCGGCCCGATCGCGTGTCGGCCGCGCCGATCGATATGCGTCCGTCCCCGCGCCGGTCCTGGCGCGAGATCGATGGCGATCGGGCAGAGGCGCGTGGTGAAGAGAGTGGGGCGGATGAGATAGGCGATGGCGCAGGGGTCATGCAGCGGCGCGCCGGGAAGAAAAGGGTGGGCGGGGGAGGCTGCGAGAATGTCGCGGGCGGCGGAGAGGCAGCGGCCTTGGCCGCAGGCGCCGAGTGCGGCGAGGCGGGCGGGCGTCACCAGGGCCTGGGCGGTGAGGTCGAGCGTCGCCATGGCGACCGGAGCGCCGCAGGCGAGCAGGACGGCGAGCGCCTCGGGGTCGCTCCAGGCGTTGAACTCGGCCGCCGGCGTCACGTTACCCTCGCCCCAGGCGCCGCTCATCAGCACGATCTCGGCGATGTTTCCAGCCAGATCCGGCTCGGCCATCAGGGCGAGCGCGAGATTGGTCGCTGGCCCGATGCCGAGGAGGGTGAGCGGCGCGGCGGCGGCGCGGACGCGCGCGCGCAGCGCATCCAGGGCCAGGCCCGGCGCCGGCGCCGCACCGGGGGGAAGGACGATGCCGGCGAGCCCGTTTTCGCCATGCACCCGCACTTCGCTGGTGAACGGCCCCAACAGCCCGCGCGCCGCGCCGGCATAAACCGGCACTTTCTTCCCTGTGAGCGCGACCACGGCCAAGGCATTGGCGAGGGTTTTCTCCAGTCCGACATTGCCGCCGACCACGGTGATCGCCTGCACGTCCAGCTCCGGCGAGGCCAAGGCCAGCATCAACGCGATCGCGTCATCGGTACCGGGGTCGCAATCGATGATCACCGGGCGCGGGTTCATTCCGCCGTCCCGCAATAGGCCTCGATGCGGTAGCCGTCGGGGTCGATGACGAAGGCGGCGTAATAGCCGGGCTCGTAGTCGCGCTCGCCCGGCGCGCCATTATCACGCCCGCCGGCGGCGAGGGCGGCGGCATGAAACGCCTCGACCGCCTTCCGGCTCGGGGCGCGGAAACAGACATGAAGGCCCGAGGCCGGATCGGGTGGCACCGGGCGCTGGGCGGCGACGATCCAGAACGCCGCGTCGTCATCGCCATACCCCGCCGTGGTCGCGCTGCCGCGCAGATAGCGATAGCCGAGCGGCGCCAGCGCCGCGTCATAGAAGCGCCGGGAGGCGGCGAGATCGGCGACGCCAAACGAGACGTGATCGAGCATCAGCCCCCCCTGCTCAGGCGGCCGTCAGCCCGCCATCGACCGCGAGTTCCGCCCCGGTGACGAAGGCCGCCTCGTCGGAGGCGAGGTAGAGGATGGCGGCGGCGATATCGCCGGCGCTGCCGAGCCGGCCGATCGGGGTCGCGCGGATCAGCCCGGCGCGGACCTTCTCGGGGTTGGCGGCGCGCGCGATCATGCGCGTGAGCATGGGGGTTTCGGCAAACGAGGGATGCACCGAATTGCAGCGGATATTGTAGCCGGCGCGGGCGCAGTGCAGCGCCACCGACTTGGTGAGCAGCCGCACCGCCCCCTTGCTCGCGCAATAGGCGGCGAGCTTGGGATCGCCCACCAGCCCGGCGGCAGAGGAGATATTGACGATGGCGCCGCCCCCGGTTTCCTTCATCGCGCGCACCGCCTCGCGGCAGCCGAGAAACGTGCCCTCGGCGTTGACCGCCATCACCCGGCGCCAGGATGCGAGCGTGGTCTCCTCGATCGAGCTTCCCTCGCCGATACCGGCGGCATTGACCAGGATATCGACCCGCCCGAACGCCGCCCGCGCGGCGGCGAAGGCCTCCGCCCAATCCGCTTCGCTGGTGACATCGAGCCGGCGGGCGAGGCCCGACAGGCCCTGCAATCCCGCCTCGTCGAGATCACTCGGCACCAGTTGCGCGCCTTCGGAAGCGAACAATTCAGCGGTCGCCCGGCCGATGCCCGAGGCCGCTCCGGTGATCAGCGCAATTTTCCCAGCGAGCCTCGGCATGACGCGGTCTCCCTTGCATTTGTCTGGCCCAAGCATGGGGAAAGAACACCGCCCAAGGCAAGGGGGCGCGGCGCGGCTTGCGACGGCCAAGAGCGCCGCGCTAGGCTTGGCGATAGAGCCGATGGATCGGCCGATCGGTCGGGCAAAACGCGGGAAGGAAAACGACATGCGGTTCACCTGGTTCAATTTGATGCCCTGGCCCGACATGCCGGATGATTTCCGGGAAAAACACCGCTCGGTCTGGGTCGATATAGATCCCCACCTGTTCGACCCGGTGCGCGGCCATGAGGTCTACAACACCTATCTCGACCAGCTCGAATACGCCGCCAGCCTCGGTTTCGATGGCATCGGCTGCAACGAGCATCACCAGAACGGCTATGGGCTGATGCCCTCGCCCAATCTCATCGCGGCGAGCCTCGCCCGGCGCACCGAGAAAGTGGCGCTCGTCGTGCTCGGCAATTCCATCGCGCTCTATAACCCGCCGATCCGCGTGGCCGAGGAATTCGCTATGCTCGATGTCATCTCGGGCGGCCGGCTGGTCGCCGGTTTTCCCGTCGGCACCTCGATGGATACGAATTATTGCTATGGCCAGATCCCTGCCCTGACGCGCGAGAAATACGCCGAGGCGCATGAGTTGATCCTGCGCGCCTGGACCGCGGAGGCACCGTTCGCCTTCAATGGCCGCTATACCAAGCTGCGCTATGTCAATATCTGGCCGCGGCCGCTGCAAAAACCCTACCCCCCGATCCATATCCCGGGCGGCGGTTCGCTGGAAACCTATGATTTCTGCCTCGATAACACCTATTCCTATTCCTATCTGAGTTTTTCCGGCTACTTGCGCGCCCGCGCCTTGATGGCGGGCTATTGGGATCGCGTGGCGGCGCGCCATACGCCCGACGACAGCCCCTATCGCGCCGGTTTCGCCCAGACCATCTGCGTTGCCGAAACCGATGCCGAGGCCGAGCGGCTCTATGCTGAGCACGTGCTCTATTTCTACAATCGCTGCCTGCATATTTTCCCCGGCTTCGCCGACGCGCCGGGCTATCGGACGGTCAAGACCATCCAGTCGGGCGCGCTCGCGCAATATGGCGCGCGGTTTCGCTATCAGCCGGTGACCTGGGGTGAACTGATCGAGGGTGGCCATGTCATCGCCGGCAGCCCCGAGACAGTTCGCCAGCGCCTCGAGGATTTGATCCGGGGCCTGCGCGTCGGCAATCTCTATTGCCTGATCCATGTCGGCAACATGCCGACCGAAAAGACCATGTATTCGACCCGGCTGTTCGCCGAGCGGGTGATGCCCGCCCTGCGCCACATCTGGCGCGATTATGACTGGGATGAGCGGTTCTGGTGCCACCCTCTCCGCCATGCGGTGCGTCCGGCCGAGCTCCGTGGCGCGCTGCCGGCGCCGTCGCAGGGGATGGTGGCATGATCCGCTCGACCCATCTCTCTTTGCGCGGCCACAAGGTGGACGTGCTGATCGGCGGCGACGGGCCCGATCTGGTTTTTTTCCACGGCGCCGCTGGCGTGACCGCCGAAGACCCCTTGCTCACCACGCTGGCCGCGCAGTACCGCGTCCACGCGCCGCTTCTGCCTGGCTATGGCGAGAGCGCGGAGGCGACGCATCTGCGCGATATGCTGGATGTCACGCTCCATAGCCAGGACGTGGTGGAGGAACTCGGCCTCGCCCGGCCGATCCTGGTCGGGCATTCGCTGGGCGGCATGATCGCCGCCGAGATGGCCGCGATCGCCCCGCGCGAGGTGGAAAAACTCGCCCTCATCGCGCCGTTTGGCCTCTGGCTCGGCGACCACCCGATCCCCGATATTTTTGCCACTCTCCCACACGAGCTGCCAGCGCTTTTGTTCCACGATGCGGCCCTCGGCGAGCAGCTGATGACCGGCGGGCTGCATCTCGAGGATCCACAATTCCTCATCGGCTTCCTGGTCAAAAGCGCCCGCCAGCTCGGGATGGCGGGAAAGCTGCTGTTTCCCATCCCCGACCGCGGCCTCGGCGATCGGCTTTACCGCGTCCGCGCCCGCACGCTTATCCTGTGGGGTGAAAACGACCGACTGATCCCGCCCATCTATGCGAGCGCCTTTGCCGCAGCCATCACCGGGGCACGGGTGGTGATACTGCCGGAGGCCGGCCATCTGGTGACAGTGGAAAAGCCCGACGCCATCCGCGCCGCCCTCGCCGCGGCCGGTTTCGGCTGAACCTGGCGCCGCCCTGGCTTGCCAAGGCGCGCGCTTTCCCCCATATCGGGGCCTCGGCTCAGAGCGGGCTGCGCATCGGCGCGCCGATCAGCTATGGGTTTGCTCAGGACCGGGCGCGCGGGGCAGGGGCCTCGCCGCGCCCGTTATGATATGGAGGCCGCTCGTGTCTGAAACGCCGCTCGACAAGATCCGTAATATCGGGATTACCGCGCATATCGACGCGGGCAAAACCACGACCACCGAGCGTATCCTCTATTACACCGGGGTCTCGCACAGGATCGGCGAGGTGCATGACGGCAACACCACGACCGACTACATGGAGCAGGAGCGCGAGCGCGGCATCACCATCACCTCCGCCGCTGTCACCTGCGAGTGGAAGGGCCACCGCATCAACATCATCGACACGCCCGGCCATATCGATTTCAACATCGAGGTGAACCGCAGCTTGCGCGTGCTCGATGGCGCGGTGTTCATCATCGAGGGCGTCGCCGGGGTGCAGCCGCAATCGGAGACCAATTGGCGGCTCGCCGACCGCTACAATGTGCCGCGCCTGATCTTCATCAACAAGCTCGACCGCACCGGCGCCGATTTCTATCGCGCCTTCGATACGCTCAAGGAAAAGCTCGATATCGTCGCCCTGCCGCTCCAGCTCCCGATCGGCGTCGAGGATCAGTTCAGCGGCGTCGTCGATCTCGTCGAGATGAAGGCGATCATCTGGGAGGGTGGCGAACTCGGCGCCAAATACCACGACGCGCCGATCCCCGATGATTTGCTGGAGAAGGCCAGGGAATACCGCCAATTGCTGCTCGATACCGCGCTTTCGGTCGATGACGCGGCGATGGAGGAGTATTTCGAGGCCGGCGATGTCGCGACAGCGACGCTGAAGCGCTGCATCAAGGCGGCCACCATTAGCGGCGCCTTCCGCCCGGTGCTGTGCGGCACCGCGTTCAAGAACAAGGGCGTGCAGCCCCTGCTCGACGCCGTGCTCGACTATCTGCCCTCGCCGATCGATGTGCCGGGCATCAAGATCGCCGCCGAGGAGGGTGAGGACGAACACGCCGAGCGCCGCCGCATCAAGGCCGATCCCAAAGCGCCCTTCGCCGGCCTCGCCTTCAAGATCATCAACGACAAATACGGCACGCTGACCTTCGTGCGGGTCTATGCCGGCACCCTGCGCTCGGGCGACATGGTGCAGAACACGACGCGCGGCCATCGCGAGCGCATCGGGCGGATGTTCCAGATGCACGCCGACAAGCGCGCCGAGATCAAGGAGGTTTCGGCCGGCGATATCGCGGCCTTCGTCGGTCTCAAGGACACCATGACCGGCGACACGCTGGCGGCCGCCGAGGATCCGGTGGTGCTCGAGCGCATGGCCTTCCCGGTGCCGGTGATCGACATCTCGGTCGAGCCGCGGACCAAGGAATCGGTCGAGAAAATGACCATCGGGCTGCAAAAACTGGCGGGCGAAGACCCCTCCCTCAGGCTCCGTACCGACCAGGAGAGCGGGCAGACCATTCTCTCCGGGATGGGCGAGCTGCATCTCGAAATCATCATTGACCGGCTCAAGCGCGAATACGGCGTCGAGGCCAATATCGGCGCCCCGCAGGTCGCCTACCGCGAGACCATCTCGCGGGCGGTTACCGAGACCTACACCCACAAGAAACAAACCGGCGGCTCCGGCCAGTATGCCGAGGTAAAAATCGTCTTCGAGCCGCTGGAGCGCAATGGCGGCGTGGTCTTCGAGAACAAGGTGGTGGGCGGCTCGGTGCCCAGGGAATACATCCCCGCGGTCGAGAAGGGCATTCGCGTGCAGGCCGATACCGGCGTGCTCGCCGGGTTCCCGACCGTCGATTTCAAATACACCCTGATCGATGGCAAGTACCACGATGTCGATTCGAGCGCGCTCGCCTTCGAGATCGCGGCAAAGGCCTGTTTTCGCGAGGGCATGAAGAAGGCCGGACCGATCATTCTGGAACCCATCATGGATGTCGAGGTAACGACGCCGCAGGACCATGTCGGCGACGTGGTGGGCGATCTCAACCGCCGCCGCGGCATGATCCAGAACCAGGAAAGCTCCGGTTCAACGATCATTGTCCGCGCCCATGTTCCCTTGAAGGAAATGTTCGGCTACATTTCCGACCTTCGCAGCATGACCAAGGGGCGCGCCTCGTTCACCATGCAGTTCCACCACTACGATCCGGTGCCGCGCAACATCGCGGACGAGATCATGACCAAAAGCGCCTGATGGCGGCGCCATGCTAAAGGCGGCAATGTAATGCCGACGCCCCGGCTGCACTGGATGCGGGGGCGGGCGGAGGCGGAGGGCGGCGAAACCCGTGCCCTCGAATGGATCGGATGCGACGACGCGGGCGCGGCCATCGCCCGCGTCGTGCGTTTACAGGGCCCAATCCATACCGGCTGGCGGCTCTACCGCGCGGTCGCCCTCGACACCGAGGCGCGGGTGGTGCAACTCCGCCCGCCACCCCCCGCCGGCGCCGACTGGCTCGCCTGCATCGGCGGCCAAGTCGTCGGCCGCGCCGCCCTCCCCCTCCAAGCCGTCCGCACCGCCGAGGCGGCACTCGGGACGGGGTGAAGAAGGCAGGGCTTGAGGCAGGAAAAAAAATCTTCTTTTTCTGAAGAAAAAGAAGCAAAAAGACTTTTCTCCCGCCGGCAGTGCCTGCGGCACTGCCGCTTGCGCCAACGTCGCCACGGGCTTTTTATACGCAGCGCAAATGGCGATTAGCCGCCGAGTCGGAACGCAGCCGTGACAGAAGATAACAGCCGCCATCTCACTTTTTCACAGCGGAACGGCCTCGCGCCAATTCCGCAGCCGCTGCGGCTCGGACAGATTTCGCAAAAATTTCGAATAGACGTATGGAATGTATTCCATCCTGTATTTGTTTTTGCTGATTTATATGAGGACACAACGGGCCTCGCGGACTGCTATATTGAAAATAATAAAGAATATTACAGGAAAGTACTTAAAAAAATCGACATGGAGTTTTTTGGAAAAAAAATTACCGATCCTTCAATTGTTCCGAAAATAAGTAAACGATCATATCATAAAGAAGCCATGGAGTACGTCGAATTATATGAAAAATTTATTATGAACAATCGGTTTAATGAAATATTTGATTTTATTGAATATATACTTAGAAATAAGCTCTTTAAGTTCGAGATAAGCGAGTTTTTGGAGATATTCAGAACAAATTTACTTGCCTATACAATTGCTGACGAAGAGCGGCCGAGGGGACAAATTTGCCGGAGTAAGAGAGCATCTCCGAGAAAGCGCAAGACTCATCAATGACAGCAAACCCGCCGGCGCCATCCGCGAGAGTATCCACGCGATGGAATCGGTGCTCCGCATCGTGACCGGCGAAAGCGATTTCAATAAAGCTCTGCAAAAGTTTGGAAAATCCAGCCGGATACACTCGGCGCTGAATGAGGCATTCAAAAAACTCTACGCTTACACGTGCGACGAGAAAGGCATCCGCCACTCGTTGGTCGATCAGCCGGAATCTCCCGCCGGCATGGAAGAAGCGGTATTCATGCTCGGCGCCTGCGCCGCCTTCGTCAGCTACGTGATCCGCAAATCCTCCGCGCCCGGCGCGGCTGCGGCGCCGGGCGAGGGGTGATAGAAGGAGAAAATGGAGCGGCGGCGCCCTCGATCTCGACCGCATCATCCTTTTCGACACCCCCCCTTCGCGACGGCGAGCCATTGGCTGGCTCGCCTGCATCGGCGGCCAGGTCGTCGGCCGCGCCGCCCTGCCGCTGCAAGCCGTCCGCACCGCCGAGGCGGCACTCGGGGCGGGATGAAAATTTTCGCCAGAATTCCCCGAGAGGCCACTGATGATCATCGGTCATTCTTGCGCTAACGGCGATCGGTCCCCGAAACCCGCCGTGGCGACGCGACGGCCCGTCGCCGTCGTTACCGGTGGCAGCGGCGGCATCGGACGCTGGATCGCGCTCGGGCTGGCCCGGGCCGGATACCACGTGGTCCTGATCGGGCGCGACCGGGCGCGCGGAGAAGCGGCGCAGACTTGGATTGCCGAGCAGGCGCCGCATGCCACTACGGACCTGCTGATCGCCGACCTCTCGTTGCTGGCTGCAACAAGAGCCGCAGGCCGGTGCGTCCTCTCGCGCTCTCCGAAGATTGCCATCCTGGTCAACAACGCCGGCGTATTCGACAGCGAGCCGGTCACGACCGCGGAAGGATACAACCGTGTGCTCGCAACCAATCTGCTCTCGCCATTCGTGTTGACCCAGATGCTGTTGCCGGCGCTGCGGGCCGCTGCCCCGTCGCGGATCGTCACTATCGGCTCGTCGATGTCTGACCGCACGCGCATCAGCCCACATCATCTCGTGCTCGGTCGGCGCTGGACGATGGTCCGGGCTTACAGCCAGTCCAAGCTTGCGCTGATGATGATAACCTTTGCCCTCTCCCGGAGGCTGGAAGGCACGGGCGTGGTCGCGAACGTCGTGCATCCCGGTCTGGTGGCGACGGGATTGGTGCGGACCGGCGGGGTCATCGGCATCGCCTGGCGATGTCTCGCGAGGGTGGCTTTGACCGAAGCGCAAGGAGCCGACACCCCGCTCTATGCGGCGTTGGCCCCTGAATTCGCCACGCTGAGCGGTATCTACGTCAAGAAGCGCCGGGCCGTGCGCCCAAACCGCCAAGCTCTCGATCCTGATCTGGTGGAGGAGGTATGGGCAGCGACGGAACGTCTGGTCGCCTCGCCCGATCACGCCATGATGCGGCCGTGAGCAAACGCGTCGCCGCCGTCCAGCACCGAACCAGCCAGAGATGGGTGCTATATCCCCTCGCGCGCTGACCAAAGGAACCATGCACACCGGACGCGCGCGGCGAAGGCGCAAACAAAGTCGGCTCCTGCAGACGGCAGGCCTCCGGATCCCGGATCATCTGCCGCTCGATGCCGTACCGTCCCACGCACCAAGCGACCAGGTCCGGCAAGAGACGGGCGGCCAAGGAGAATGCTGCCGCGGTGCCGCTGATCGTCATCTCCGGGCGTCCGCTGACAACCGCCTGCCAAATGCCCTCTGCCACCACCTCCGGCTGGTAGACGGGCGGGGCGGGGCGGGCGGGCCAACCCATATGGCTGGTGGCATGGCTGAAAAAGGGCGTGTTTACCGCCGGCGGGAAAACGGTGCCGAGCCGGATGCGGCTCCGCTCGAGTTTCAGTTCGCCCTGGACCGCCTGGCCGAAGGCGCGGACCGCCGCCTTGGCGCCGGCGTAAGACGACATCAACGGCAATCCATGGAAGGCGATGGCGGAGCAAACATTGACGATGCTGCCCTGGCCACGCGGCCGCATGTGCGCGAGCGCCACCCGGGTGCCGTTGACGGTACCATGATAGGTCACGTCCGTCACCCGCTGGAACTCCGCCTCGGGGACTTCGCTGAACCGACCATAGACGCCGTTGCCCGCGCAGTTGATCCAGACGTCGATAGGCCCGAGTGCCGCGACGATCGCGTCCGCAGCGGCACGGAGGGCGGCGCTGTCGGTCACGTCCGCCCGGCCGATGGCCACCCGCCCCCCCGCCGCCTCCACATCCCGGCTCGCGGCCGCCAAGCCTTCAGTGCCGCGTGCTATAAGCCCGACGCGCCAGCCACGCCGGGCGAAGAGCACGGCGACGCAGCGGCCGATGCCGGACGATCCCCCGGTGATGACGACGACCGGTGCGGTTGCTTCACGGGACGCAAACGGCCTGACCATGGGGAGGCTTTCACCGCAATCGGCTAACTCTCGCAGGTCGTTCATAGGTAATGGAGATACTGAACCGCGAGGCCGGTCAACCAAATTTTACGTCAGATTCCTATGCAGTTCTGAATGGAGTAATATTGGTTAACGTTCATGCGCAGACCGGTGTTGAGGTCGGTGACATTTGCGGAGAACCAGAAATCAGAGACCCGGCTATTGTTAGAGCCCTGAATGCAAAAATCGGCCAATTCGGCGGTTCGTCACGGCGCGTTTCAGCAATTCAGGAGGCGCTGCCACTAGACCAGGACACGGCCGAGAGACACGCGAGGTGTCACGGGACGCTGTTTTTTGCAGACGATGAAACCGAAACCGGACTTTTGCTACAAGGCGGATGAAGGCGGAGAATATGCCTAATAAAATGGTAGGATGTGGTATGGCAGGGCCTGAGACGGTCTGCACGACCTGAGCTTTTTGTTTCGAATTTATAAAATTAGTGAAGGACAATGAGGACAAGCTCAGACCCTACGCCGGGTATGCAATTCTCCAAGGGCCAGTAGTCCCGGCAGCCAGGTGGGACAATCACAATGACGAACAATTTCATAAATCAAAGCTTGCAGACTCTATATCTTGCTGCCCTGAAATGCGGAAAGTTGAGGTGAGGTCGCTACCATAATTTATTCCTCCCATGCTTATTCGCCGCGCGGACCGCCGCCGTTCCAGTAAATCGTAACCGTGCCAGTTGGCGTGTAGGTCCGTGGGAAGTTCGACTGCATAACCGGCAGACCGATGCCAAAACCCCAGGTAGCGACGAGAGTGCCGGTTGTTGGCCAGTTGAATTCGATGGCTGGAACCGCCCAGAGATAGGAATAGGAGGGGGCGTTGGCGGCGCCGAAGAAGAGGCTGCTGCCAGATTGCATCGCGCCGGTGAATTCCATAACCCAGCCGATTCCATAGTCCGAGTTGAGCACGTCCTCTAGGGCCGCACCGAACCATATCAGGTTCCCGTCCACCATCCTCTCATACGCGCCCAGGGGAACGGTGTTGATGCCGTTGCTAAACGTATATCCCGGCCCGACACGTGTGGGATTCTGGATAATATCGCCGACCTCGGCGTAGAGCTCGAAAGGTTTGAAGCGCTTGCGCAGGAGCAGGTTCACCGCCTCGTCCACGGTGCCGTTGCTGAATTGGTCCGTATTATAGGCGTCGGGATGCAGGTCGGTCGTAAAGTTGCCGGTCGGAATGTAGATGTCGGCGCTGGTCGAAATGGTCGGCAGAGCGAAAAAACTATAGGTATCCTGATCCTCCAGCCACTCATATTTGAGCTGCACGTGCGCGTTGCCGAATCCCCAGTCACTGGCACGGATGCCGCGTGGTGCGCTCGGATATCCAGCATTATTAATTTCCACGGTCTGCCAGAAATCCAGTTCGAAATTATGCCCGAGACCGATCGCGATGCGCTCGGGCATGTAGTAGATCGATGTGCCTTGCGAGGGCGTCCGCTCGTTATATACCCAGGGTTCGACATACCATGAGCCCGCAGGCTCCGTGTCGGCGGTTCCGGTGTATTGCGGTCCGGACGTGTTGATCGCCCATGGCGCCCGCTTTTTGCCTTTTACCGCGGATGGGTTGTAGGTTAGTTCGATCACCGCCGGCTTTGTTGGCGCCGCCATGCTGGCCTCCAGGACTTTGATCTCCGTGTTGTAGTCAACTTTCTCGACCACCACGAGATAGGCGCCGGGCTCCGGGGCGTTGAAACCGAAGCGTCCATTGGAATCGGTATAGGTATGCGCCAGGTGCTCGCCATCGCGCGTCTCAAGTGTCACCCGAGCCTGTGCGATGGGCAACTCGCTGGCATCCGTCACGATGCCGCTAATCGTGTAGGCGTAAGAGGGCGTGTTGGTGGTCGTGGCATGAACAGAGGGGGGTCGCCCGGCGGCGATCTGGTTCATGTCGAGATCGCTGCCGCCGAAAAAACCCTCGTCGTCCGGCGCGGGATCTTGTTGCAATCTGATTGCGGGCCAGGCGGTGGCCAAGCTCGCCGTCTGCGCCGATGCCTCGGCGATGGCCGTCAGCGATAGCAAAGTTAGCAAGACCCGGGTTCGCGGTCATTGGGCATATTGAGGATCTACGGGGCAACGTAACGCGTGGATTTTGCCCGTTTTCCAAGATTTCGCGGCGGGGAATTCTTCCAAAAGTGAGGCACACGACTCTAGATATTCTTATTGAAATAGTTGTGGTGACACGCTAAAAATGCGGCATGTACCTTCGTGCGACGCAGCGTCACAACCGCGACGGCTCA
>JAJYYH010000040.1 GCA_021801255.1 Pseudomonadota bacterium | reverse complement strand
CCAGCTATGAGAGAGCGCTCCGGCGCCCCCTCGGGCTTGATCCCTGCATCATAAGTCATTTCCAAACCTCCAGTCGCGGTGAAATTTACCGCAGCCGGATGCCTCAGTTAACCGTGCCGCACCCCACCTCAGGGGGTCGCTATTGCACGCGATTTTACAGGCGGAGTCTGTCCAGCATCCCGAAAAAGCGAGCTGGAAGCCTCGGAAAGCCGAAAATTACCATGAATTTCAGGCGCCAGGCGACCCAACGCCGTTCGCTCGACAGCTGCAGGGGCAAAATTGCGCTGTTCAGAGGTTCCTTAGGGTTCTGCCATGGACAAGCCGGGGCTCCGCCTTTGCTGGGGTCTCAATCGCAAGACGGAGGTGAAATCCCGGGCCTTTTCCTGGCCCTCCCTCAAGCCGCTGCGCTCTCCTCGCGTGGCTCCGGACGGCGGGTGCGGAGCGAGCGGACACGCCTTGCGTCGGCGTCGACCACCAGGAACTCGATTCCCGAGGGGTGGCTGATCACCTCGCCGCGGGTGGGAACCCGCCCGGCGAGGGTGAAAACCAACCCGCCGACCGTGTCGATATCGGCCGCTCGTTCGTCCTCGGTCAGCACCGGGCCGAGCGTTGCCTCGAAATCCTCGACCGGCAGGCGGGCGTCGATTTCGAGCGTGCCGTCGGGCCGCTCGACCAGCAGGGGTTTCTGTTCGTCGTCATGTTCATCGGCGATGTCGCCGACGATGGTTTCGACCAGATCCTCGATGGTCACCAGCCCATCGATGCCGCCATATTCATCGACCACGAGCGCGAGGTGCATGCGCGCCTGGCGCATTTGCAGCAGCAGATCGAGCACCGGGATTTGCGGCGCCACCAGCAGCGGGCGGCGGAGGATTTTTTCCAGGGAGAACGCCTCAGGCCGGTCCTGCGCGGCAAAGACGTCCTTGATATGGACCATGCCGACCACATCATCGAGCTGCTCGCGATAGACCGGGTAGCGCGAATGACCCTCGCGGCGGATCACCGCGAGGGCCTCGGAAAACCCGAGATCGACCGAGAGGGCAACGATATCGGCGCGCGGGATCATCACGTCGTCCGCCGTGGTGTCGCGCAGACGGAGCACATTGGCGATCAGCGCGCGCTCCTGGCGGTCGAGTTCGGGAGCGACGCCGGGCGTGGCCGGGGTCTGCGCCGCTTCTTCCACCAGCTCGGCGATCGAATCGCGAAGCGAATGCTCGATGCTACGCCGGCCGAGCAGCCCGCGCAGACGCAGCAGGAAGGGCGGCGGCATCGCCGTCATGCCCGTCGCCACGGATTGGGTACGCCGAGACGGCGGAGAATGCGCGCCTCCGCCATTTCCATGCGCCGCGCCTCTCCGGGGTGGTGGTGATGAAGCCCGGCGAGATGCAGCGCGCCATGCACCACGAGATGCGCGAGATGCTGCCCCAGCGGGCGCGCCTCTGCCGCCGCTTCGCGCCGTACGACGCCGAGCGCGAGCACGATTTCCCCGGCCTGCCCTGGGCCGGTGGGAGGGAAACTCAGCACGTTGGTTGGCTTGTTGCGGCCGCGATGGCGCGCGTTCAGCCGTTTCACGACACGATCATCGGCGAGTACGACCGCCCCCGCCCCCCCTGCGGCACGCGCGGCGCGGCGCACCAGGGCTTCGGCGCGGGGCACCAAGCGCCGCCAGGCGGGTTCGGCGATAATGATCGGGATCCCCGCCGCAGCGGGGCTAGGAGGTCGATCGCTGGGCATGACGTTGGTCATAGGCCGCGACGATCCGCGCGACCAGCGGATGGCGCACCACATCGCCATGCGTAAAACGCGCGATGCCGATGCCCTCCACCCCCTCAAGGGTTTCCAGCGCGTCGAATAGGCCGGATTTCTGCCCCAGCGGCAGGTCGATCTGGGTCGGATCGCCGGTGATCACCATGCGTGTGCCTTCACCCATGCGGGTGAGGAACATTTTCATCTGCACCGCCGTGGTGTTCTGCGCCTCGTCAAGAATGACGAAGGAGTGGGCGAGCGTGCGCCCGCGCATGAAGGCGAGCGGGGCGACCTCGATCTCCCCGCTTACCAGCCGCCGCGTCACCTGATCGGCGGGCATCATGTCGTGCAGCGCGTCATAGAGCGGGCGAAGATAGGGATCGACTTTTTCCTTCATGTCGCCGGGAAGAAATCCGAGCCTCTCGCCCGCCTCGACGGCAGGTCGCGAGAGCACGATGCGATCGACGCGCCCCGATTGCAACATGGCGACCGCTTGCGCCACGGCGAGATAGGTTTTTCCTGTCCCCGCCGGCCCGACGGCGAACACCGCCTCGGTATGGGCGAGCAATTCCATATAGCGCATCTGCCCGGCGCTGCGCGGCCCGACCGCGCCGCGCCGCGTGCGGATGGCCGGAAGATCGGCGAGCGGCAGGCGCGGATCGGTCTCGGGGGCGGCGAGCCGGATCGCCGCATCGACCTCCGAGGCGCCCACCGTCTCGCCGCGTTCGAGGCGGAGATAGAGACCGTTGAGCGCGGTTTTGGCCATCTCCACCCGCTCTGGCACGCCGCTGATCGCCACCCGGTTGCCGCGACAGGAAAGCCGCACGTTAAGACCCTGCTCCAGGCGCACCAGATGCCGGTCATGCTCCCCGAGCAACAGCGGGAGCAGCGCGTTGTCGGCGAAGTTGAGGGTGACGGCGCGATCGGCGACGCCGCGTGCGAGCGGCGAGACGGAAAGATGGCTCAAGCCCTGGCGAACTCCTCTGGCGCGGGGTGCAGGCGGCCGGCGAGCGAATTCGCGCCGGCGGCGGTAATGACGACATCGACCTCGCGGCCGATCAGTGCGGCCGGGCCGTTTAGATGGACCGGCTGAAAATAGGGGCTACGGCCGCCGATCTGGCCTTCATGCCGGCCGCGCCCGGTGATCAGCACCGGCAGGATGCGGCCGATGGTGGCGGCGTTGAAATCGCGCTGCTGCGTGCCGAGAGCCTCCTGCAAGGTCGCCAGCCGCGCCGCCTTCTCGGCCTCCGGCACCTGGTTCGGTGCCGTGGCGGCCGGTGTGCCGGGGCGGGGGGAG
This sequence comes from Pseudomonadota bacterium, assembly GCA_021801255.1. Classification (GTDB taxonomy): domain Bacteria; phylum Pseudomonadota; class Alphaproteobacteria; order Acetobacterales; family Acetobacteraceae; genus Acidibrevibacterium. The sequence goes on along the minus strand of JAJYYH010000040.1, from coordinate 32,650 downwards.
TATTTGAAGCTGAACGCCTGGGCAAAGTCCGTGGCGCGGATCAGCGCCAGGGTCGCGGCGAAATCCGCCGCACTCTCGCCGGGGTAGCCGACGATGAAATCCGACGACAGCGCGAGATCCCCGCGCGCCGCGCGCAGCCGCTCGATCAGGCGTAGATAATCGGCCGCCCGGTGCCGCCGGTTCATCGCCGCCAGAATCCGATCGGACCCCGATTGCACCGGCAAATGCAGGAATGGCGCCAGCGCCGGCACCCGCGCGTGGGCGGCGATGAGGTCATCCGTCATGTCCGAGGGGTGCGAGGTGGTGTAGCGGATGCGGGTCAGCGCGGGGATTTCGCCAAGGGCTGCGATCAGCCGCGCCAACCCCCAGACCCCGCCATCGACCCCTTCGCCATGCCAGGCGTTGACGTTCTGGCCGAGCAGCACGATCTCGCGGACGCCGCGCGCAACCAGGCGCCGCGCCTCGGCGAGGATGGAAGCGGCCGGGCGGGAAACCTCGGCGCCCCTGGTATAGGGCACAACGCAGAAGCTGCAGAATTTGTCGCAGCCCTCCTGGACGGAGAGAAACGCCGAAACCCCGGCCGGTGACGCCGAGGCGGCCTCGGGGAGATGGTCGAACTTGCTCTCGGGCGGGAACTCGGTATCGATCACCGCGCCCCCTGCGCGCGCTGCCCGCGCCACCATTTCCGGCAGCCGATGATAGGTCTGCGGCCCGAGCACGATATCGACATAGGGTGCGCGGCGGAGGATTTCCTCGCCCTCGGCCTGCGCGACACAGCCGGCAACCGCGAGAACCATCCGCCCGCCAGCCCTGGCGCGCGCCTCCTTGAGAGACCGCAGCCGACCGAGCTCGGAGAAAACTTTTTCGGTCGCGTGCTCGCGGATATGGCAGGTGTTGAGAATGACCATGTCCGCGCCATCCGCCGCCGCGGCTGGCGCGTAGCCGAGCGGGGCCAGCACATCCGCCATGCGGGCGCTGTCATAGGCATTCATCTGACAGCCCCAGGTGATGACGTGCAAGCCCAGGCGTGGCCGCGCCGCTGGCGCGGAGACTGGGTTCAGGGTGCTCATCGCAATCCTTCCTTCCTCCCCCATCCGGTGCGGGCCGGGCGGAGGAATGGGAGGAATGCCAGCCGCGGCTGAGCGGTCAAGCGCAAGGCCGCGTATCAACCCCTTTTTCCATGGACCCATTCTGAGCCGAACCAACATGGCTCTGTCAAGCGACAACCGCGTGACGCTCGACCGTGACGGGTTGAGGCAAAGCCCCTGGCTCTGCCCTAACCCGTGGCGGCGAACTCGATATGGCGGATAAAGGTCATGCGGCCCTTGTCGTTGCGCACCACATTATAACCGTGCAGACCGTCGCCATTGGCGTCGAAATTATACGCGCCCTCGGCGCCGGCATAGCCATGGATGGCGAGGATGGCGGCGCGCACCTTGCCCGGATCGGTGGTGCCGGCGTCGTTGATGGCGCGCGCCAAAATATGCATCCCGTCATAGGTCCAGCCGTTGTCCGGGCTGGCACCGCCATAGGCGCGGCGATAGGCTTCGGCGAAGGCTTTTGCCGTGGGGCTCGCGTCCTCGTTGAAATCGGCGACGCCATAGGTGCCGAACAGCGCTGAGCCGGCGAGGTGCAACGTCACTGGGGAGGCAATCGAGGGTGAGCCGACCCAGGGGATATTGAGGCCGAGCTGGCGCACCTGGCGGGCGAACACCGCCTGATCGGGCTCGAAGGTGAAGTAGCTGCCCATGATCTCGGCCCCTGCGCCGCGCACGGCGAGCACGACGGGGGTGAAATCCGGCTGCTGGTTGGCGTAGCCCTGGGTCAAAACCGGGGTCACGCCAAGCCCGGCAAGGGAGGCAACGAGGGCCTTCATCCCGTTCGAGCCGAAGGCGTCGGTCGAATAGACCACCGCCCATTTGCGCTTTTTCAGCTCGTTTACCCCGAAATCGGCGATCACCCGGGCCGAGTAGAGATCGTTCGGGCGGCAGCGGAACAGCCAGGGGTTGCCGCTATGGGTGAGCGTCGGGTCGGTGCCGCCGAACATCACCGGGCGCGCGGTCCTGGCGATATCGGGGGCCATCGCCTGCATCTGGGTCGAGCGGATGGAGCCGATGAAGCCCACGCAGTCGCCGCGATTGGCAAGCCGGCTGAAGGCCAGCACGGCGCCAGGATTGGTCGTCTGGTCGTCCTCGACGATGAGTTCGAGCGGCCGACCGAGCACGCCACCTTTGGCGTTGACCTCGTCCATCGCCAGGCGCGCGCTATTGAGTTGGATGCGACCGGGCTCGGCGGCGGGGCCGGTGAGCGGGGAGACCATGCCGATCTTGAAGGTTTCGGCGGCCTGGAGCGAAGGGGCGGCGAGCAGGCTCGCGGCGCTCGCGAGCACGGCGCGGCGGGAGAGGCGCATGACGTTCTTCCTCCGATCGGTTTATTTTCGCCGAACATCTCACATGTGCCGTGCGATTGACAGCGGACAATCGTCGGGAGAGCCTCCAAACCGAGGAAACGCCATGCCAGCCGATCGCCGATTGTCAGACCTGCTTGCCGCTCCGGGATTGCTTACCCTGCCCGGCGTCTATGACGGGATTTCCGCGCGCCTCGCTGAATGCGCGGGCTTCTCCGCGCTCTACATGACCGGCTATGGTGTCACCGCCTCGGCGCTTGGCCTCCCCGATGCCGGTCTCGCGAGCGCCACCGACATGCTCGATCGCGTGCGCATGCTGGCGGAGACCGTCTCGCTGCCCTTTATCGCCGATGGCGATACCGGCTATGGCGGTCTCCTCAATGTCGACCGCACGGTGCGCCGCTACGCCGCCGCGGGCGCCAGCGGCATCCAGATCGAGGATCAGGAATTTCCCAAGAAATGCGGTCACACGCCGCGCCGGCGCATCGTGCCGATCCAGGAAGCCGAGCGCCGCGTCCGGGTCGCGGTGGCGGCGCGGCCGACGCGGGATTTTCTTATTGTCGCACGCACCGATGCGCTTGGTGTCGCCGGAATCGAGGAGGCGCTGCGCCGGGGCCAGCGGTTTCTCCATGCCGGGGCCGATATCCTGTTCATCGAGAGCCCCGAGAGTCTTGAAGATTTGCGCCGTATCGGCGCCACCTTCCGCGGCGCAAATCTTCTCGCCAATCTCGTCGAGGGCGGCCGCACGCCGCTGCTCGCACCGAGCGAACTCAGCGCCCTCGGCTTCAAGATCGCGCTCTATCCCGCAACCGGGTTTCTCGCCGCGGCCGAGGCGCTGGCGCGAGCCTATGGTGCGCTCAAGGCATGCGGCGACAGCACAGGGCTTGCGCTTTATTCCTTTGACGCCATGAACCGGCTCATGGGATTTTCCCAAGTGTACGAATTCGAGCAGCACTGGGCATCCGAGCGGCACTGGGCCGAGAGGGAGGAAAAGCCATGAACGGAGATCGCATCGCGGTGGTGACGGGAGCGGGGAGCGGCGTCGGCCGGGCCGCTTCCCTGGCGCTCGTCGAGGCGGGCTGGCGCGTCGTGCTCGTTGGGCGCCGGCGCGCGGCGCTCGAAGAGACTGCGCGGCGCGCCGCTGTCGGCAAGACGGTGGTGATGCCCGCCGATGTCGCCGATCCCGCCCAGGTCACGGCGTTGTTCGCAGCGATCGAGCGGGAATGCGGCCGGCTCGATCTCCTCTTCAACAATGCCGGGGTGAGCGCGCCGGGCGTGCTGCTCGAAGACCTTGCTTTCGAGGACTGGCAGCGGGTGGTCACGATCAACCTCACCGGCTCGTTCCTCTGCGCCCAGGCGGCATTTCGCGTGATGAAGGCGCAGACCCCGCGGGGTGGGCGCATCATCAATAACGGCTCGATCTCGGCGCATGCGCCCCGGCCCAATTCGGTGGCCTATACGGCGACCAAGCACGCCATCACCGGCCTCACCAAATCGCTCTCGCTCGATGGCCGTAAATACGACATCGCCTGCGGCCAGATCGATATCGGCAACGCCGAGACCGAAATGGCCGCGCGGATGAAAAACGGCGTGCCGCAGGCGGATGGCCGGATCGTTGCCGAACCGCTGATGGATGTCGCCAATGTCGGCCGCTCGATCGCCTTCATGGCGAGCCTCTCGCTCGAGGCGAATATCCAGTTTCTCACCGTAATGGCAACCAAGATGCCGTTTGTCGGGCGCGGCTGAGAGTTTGAAAAAGAATGTCCCGGCGCCCCGGAATCGATCAGAAAAAATCAATTTTTCAGGGGCGGCCTTTTCAAGTTCGATTGATTTTCAGGCGCCAAGGTAAGGGGCTCCACCCCCGGCCGTATTTCGGTGAGATAGCTAGCCGAGGCGGCGGAAGCCGGGGACGTCGGGTGGGGCCGCGAGGTCTTCGGCGATGCTATCGACGCGCGCGAGCAAGGGTCCGCGGCGGCAGGCGCGGAGCAGTTCCTCGACCGCCGCCGGATCACCCGCGACCAGCGCCTCGACCGCGCCCTCCGGGGTGTTGCGCACCCAGCCGGCAAGACCGAGCCGCGTCGCTTCCGCCACCATCCAGTCGCGATAGCCGACGCCATGGACGCGGCCCTCGATGATCAGCCGTTTGGCACTCACGCCTCTTCCTCCCGCGCCAAACCAAGAAACCGGGCGGCTTCGGCGATCTCGCAGCCGATCCGCGCCCGCCGCGCCCGCGCCGCGCGGTCGAGGCCCCAGATTTCCGCCTGGAAATCGCTGTCCAGCTCGGCCAGATCATGCGCCGCGGCAGCCGGAAGCGCCTCCAGGGCCACCGCCAGCCCGAGCACCAGGCTGCCCAGCGCCGGCACCATCACGCCAAGGGCGGCGAGCGTCTCGGCATCCTGGACGGCGAGCGTGGCCTCCAGCGCCGCCAGGCTGGCGGGTGGCTGGGCAACCGGCATCACCCCGGTCGTCACCGCGAGCGGCGCATCGAGCGTCCGGGCCGCCCAGTCCAGCCAGGGCTGCCAAAGGGCTTCCTGACGCCGCGCCAACGTCGCCGGCGCTTCGGCGCGGTAGCAGAGCAGGTCGCTCGCGCCGTAGCGCGCAAGCGCGGCGATGGTGGGTGCGGGATCGGGCGCGATGCGGTTGCGTGCCGTGCCCGCGAGCCGGGTCAACGGCAGATCATCGGGGGAAAATTCCTCGCCGAGCGCCCGCCATTCCGCCGCCACCGCCTCCGCCACGCGGCGGCGCGGCAGCAGCAACGCCGCGCCATCGGCCAGACGCATCTGCCGCCCATCGAGGCAGAGCGTAAAGCCCTCCGCCAGCGCGGCGAGCGAGATTTCGTTCCAGAACCGGCGCATCGCCCCTCGCTTATATCATTTCACCAGGCCGCGCAGCAGATCATGGAGTGAAAGCCCCTTGTCCGGCTTGCGCGGACCCGGCTCGGGGCCGGCCCGGCCGTCGCGCGCCAGCGCCAGCGCCGGCCGGCAGGGCTGGGCGGCGAGCGCGCCATCCTGCTGCTGCTCATCGGGAACCGGTTGCGGATCGTCGATCGCGCCATCGAGCCGGATCGGCACCACCAGCGCGTTGCCGCCGATTCGTACCGAGGGCGCGAGCTGGAGCGCGAGGGTTCCGGCGGCGAGATCGAGCGTGCCCGCGGCGCCAAGATCGAGCCGCGAGGTTTGCAGCAGCCCGGCCCGCAAGCTGGCATGGCCGTCGCTGAGGTCGGCGCGGAGCGCGAAACAGCGAAGCGCGGTCTTTCCCTCGCCCGCGAGCGCCAGCGGCGGGATATGCGCCCGGCGCAGCATTTTCGCGAGCGGCAGCAGCAGCAGGCGATTGTCAAGCTCGGCATTCACCGCGGCGATCCCGAATTTGCCCGAGAGCGTGGCGAGCAGCGCCCGCATCGTCTCCCCGCGCGCCGCGAGATCGGCGAAGGCTTCGAGCGTGCCGGCATTATCGGCTGGCCAGTGGAACGCCGCGGCGAGCGGGCCAAGCGCGAGCGCCGGGGCGGTCGCGCGAAAATGCACCAGTGGCGGCGCGGATATGGCATCGAGGGTGAGGGAGAGCGTTGCTGGGCCGCCTGGCAGCACGAGGCGGGCCGGATCGATGGCCAGTTTTCCCTCGCGCAGCACCGCATGCAGCGCGATATCGCGATAGACGGCGCCGCTCTCGATGACTTCGCGGAGGACGAAGGTGACATCGCCTTCGGCGGCGCCGAGCGCGGCAAAAGGCAGGTTTTGATCGCGCCAGTCCTTTTGATCGCGCCAGTCCTTTTGATCGCGCCAGTCCTTTTGATCGCGCCAGTCCTGTTGCGGCGGTGCCGCGCCCGTTGCCGGCGCTACGCCCTCGGGTAGCGTCGCCGCGTGCGGGCGGCGCGGCAGGGCGTGGCGAATGGCATCGAGATCGAGCCGCTGGCTCGACACCTTGCCGCTGAACCCGGGATGGGGGCCAAGGCTGAGCGTGCCGTCGAGCGCCACATCGCCTTGCGCCGCCACGATCCGCACCGCCGAAAGGGCCATGGCCGGGCCGGGCAGGCGCGCGATCATGCCGGTGACGCTGAAGGGAATGCCGGCATAGATCGCATCGAGCGTGACATCGCTGGCGCGCGGGCCGGGCCAGGCCGGAAGATCGAGTTCGATGAGCGCGAGGCTGTGGCGCGGATCCACGCCGATTATCTGGCTGTTGGTGAGCCGCAGCGCTTTTAGCCGGATCCGCCAGGGCCGCACCGGGCGCGGCGTGGCCGGGGCAGCGGGCGCCGCTTGCTGGGCCGCGGCCAGAGGGGGAGGAGCGGCCGGCGTTGCCGTTGCCGCGGAATGGAGCGTCGCCCGATCGAGGGTGAGCCGTTCGACGACGATCTCGCGGCGCGAAAACAAGGGGGCGAGCGCGATCTCGGCGGTGAGATGGCGCGCGGTGAGGCGGCCGTCGCGGTTGCTCAGCGTCACGTCCTCGGCGATCAGTCGCGGCCGTGTGCTCACCACCAGCCGGAGCGGCCCCTCGAGCGCGATGCGCTGGCGCCCGCCGCGCTCGACCAGGGTGACGATCAATGGCTTGAGCCGCTCCGGCACGACGCGCACCGCAACCAGCGCCGCCGCCGCGCCGAGCAGCGGCAGGGCAATGACCAAAACGAGCAAGAGCCATCCCAGGCGGCGCATGCCGCTCATTCCCGTCGCGGCGCGGCCGGTGCCGGCGCGCTGAAGCCGAGGCGGGCGAAGGTTTCCGCCATGTGGGCAGGCAGCTTCGCCTCGATCACCAAGGTTCCGCCCCCGGGATGGGGCAGCGCCAAACGACGGGCGTGCAGGTGCAGGCGCTCGGAAAATCCCTCGACCCACCCCGCCCCGTCCTCGCCGGCATATTTCGTCTCGCCCAGGATCGGCGCCCCGAGGGCTGAGCAATGCACGCGGAGCTGATGCGTCCGCCCGGTGAGCGGGGTGAGTTCGAGCCAGGAAAAACGTTTTCCCGCATGGTCGCGAACGACATAGTCGGTGATCGCGCGCACCGCCCCGGGATCACCCGGCGCGGCGGCGGTGCGGGCGCCCTTCGCGCCTCGGAGGCGCAAGAGTGGCAGGTCGATCCGGCCCTCGCCGGGGATGGGCCGGCCGAGCACCACCGCCCAATAGGTTTTTTCCATCGCGCGCTCGCGAAAGGCGCGCGCGAGCGTGGCGGCAACGCCAGGGCTGCGCGCCAGCAGCAGCACGCCCGAGGTGTCCTGATCGAGCCGATGGACGAGCCGCAGCCGCTCGCCCCCCGCGCCGCGCAGCGCATCGAGCATGCCATCGAGATGGCGGGTGATGCCCGGTCCGCCTTGCACCGGCAGGCCGGGCGGCTTGTCGAGCGCGATCAGGGCGTCGTCCTCGTAGAGAATCTGGCGGGCGAGCAGGGCGGCGGCATAAGGGTCGGGTCGCGGCGGCGGCGCGGTTTCGTTGGATGTGGGCAAGGGCGGGATGCGGACATTCTGGCCCGCTAGCAGCCTTGTCGCCGCCGCCACCCGGTGGCCATCGACGCGCACCTGCCCGGTGCGGCAGAGTTTTTCGATCCGCCCCTGGGTGAGACCGGGAAAACGCCGGCGCAGCCAGCGATCGAGGCGGATTTCCGCCTCGTCGGCGGTGACAATCTGGAGTGCCGCGCTCATCCGCCGCGCTCCTGCCGCAGATTTTCCCATTTGGCGAGGCGCTCGGCGATGGCGCGCTCGGCGCCGCGCCCAACCGGGCGATAGAACGAAGGCCGCGCCATGCCCTCGGGGAAGTAGTTCTGGCCGGAAAACGCCTCCGGCGCCTGGTGGTCATAGGCGTAGCCGGTGCCGTAACCGAGATCCTTCATCAATCGGGTCGGCGCGTTGAGGATATGGGCGGGCGGCATCAGGCTCCCGGTGGCGCGCGCCGCCGCCATCGCGGCGCCAAAAGCGGTATAGACGGCGTTCGATTTCGGCGCGGTCGCGAGGTGGACGACGACCTCGGCGAGCGCCAGTTCGCCCTCGGGACTGCCCATGCGCTCAAAAACCTCCCAGCCGGCGAGCGCCAGCGGCAAAGCGGCGGGGTCGGCGAGCCCGACATCCTCGGCGGCGAAGCGCGTCAGGCGGCGGGCGATGTAGCGCGGATCCTCGCCGCCTACCAGCATGCGCGCGAACCAGTAGAGTGCGGCGTCGGGGTCGGAGCCGCGCAGCGATTTATGCAAGGCCGAGATGAGATTGTAGTGCTCCTCGCGGTCCTTGTCATAGAGGGCGGCGCGGCGGGCGAGGAGGGCCGCGAGTCGGGCGGCGTCGAGCGGCGCGGTATCGCCCGGCAGGGCGAAAAGCTGTTCGGCCATGTTGAGCAGGTAGCGGCCATCACCGTCGGCCATGGCGCGCAAGGCCGCGCGGCCATCGGCATCAAGCGGCAGCGCCCGGCCAGTCTCGGCCTCGGCACGGGCGGCGAGGGCCTCGAGCGCGGCATCGTCGAGCCGGCGCAGCACCATTACCTGGCAGCGCGAGAGCAGCGCTGCATTCAGCGCAAAGGAGGGGTTTTCCGTGGTCGCGCCGATCAGCACCACCGTGCCGTCCTCGACCACGGGGAGAAAGGCATCCTGTTGGGCGCGGTTGAAACGGTGGATTTCATCGACGAAGAGCAGCGTGCCGGCCCCGCTCCGCCGCCGCCGCTGCGCCTCCTCGAAAATCCGCTTGAGTTCGGCGACCCCCGAGAACACCGCGGAAATCTGCTGGAACTCCAGCCCCGCTTGCGCGGCGAGCAGGCGGGCAAGGGTGGTTTTGCCCACGCCCGGCGGTCCCCAGAAGATGAGCGAGGCGAGCGAGCCCTGGGCGAGCATGCGCGAAAGCGCGCCTTCGGCCCCGAGCAGGGGATCCTGCCCGAGCACGTCTTCCAGCCGTTTGGGGCGCAGCCGGTCCGCGAGCGGGCGTGGTTTCCCCCCCGGTGCCTGGGCCGGGGCTGGTTCAGGGCCGAACAGATCTTCTATCGGGGTGCGGGCCACGCCCGGCTTTGTAGCCAAGCCAGCGTGGCAGGGCTATGGCTGGCCGCGGTCCACGGGGGTCTCTTCATCGGCGAGGTCGATCCAGGAGAGATGGCCGCCCTTGCCGGCGCCCGTGTCGAGAAACACCGCACGTCCGCCGGAGGCGCCCGCGAGAACATAGGGCCGGCCATCGCGGCTGCGCCGGTCATGGCCGCAATAGACGGTGAGGCCGGGGGGAATGCGATCGACCCAGTGTAAACTCCGCTCGGGAAAGCCATCCGCCTGCATTCGCCCCGTCGGCTCGCCATAGAGCGCGCGGCCGAGCAGCCCGGCGATGCGCCCGGCGCCGAGCGGGATTTCGCCGGGCGGCGGGGTTTCCAGCATGGCGGTGTGGAACCCGGCATGGACGAAGAACCGCGTCCCCTGGCGGAGCCAGGCCGGTGCTCGGCGGATCGCCGCCAGCGCCGCCGCGCCGAGGTCGCTATCGAGCCCGGCGAGCGTTGCCGCCAGCACCGGATCGGGGCGCAACCGGTGCCCGGCGAGCGCGCGGGCGAGGCGGAGATCGTGGTTACCGAGCAGAAACAGCCCGTGCCCCGCGGCGAGCACGCCCAGCATCGCGCGCAGAACTGCGGCACTTTCCGCGCCGTAATCAACAAGATCGCCAAGTTGGATGATAAAATGGTCGGTGGCGATGGCGTGGGCAAAAGCGCGGGCGTCGCCATGCACGTCGCCGATGACACGCAGTTTTGCCGCGCGCGGGATCATGCCGCGCCCGCGCGCGGTCGCGCCTGACAGGGCCGCGGCGCCAGAGGCTCAGCGATGCGGCGGGGCTCCCTCATGCCGTGGGCCGCGGTAAATTCCGGAACGCCGCGAGCGCCCGGGCCCGCCCGCTGGCGAGATCGACGATCGGCGTCGGGTAGGTTGCGCCCAGTGCCACGCCAGCGGCCTTGAGCATCGCCAGCGGCGCCTCCCAGGGCGCATGGAGGAATGCGGCGGGGAGTTGCGCGAGTTCGGGGACGAAGCGGCGAACATAGGCGCCGTCGGGGTCGAATTTCCGGCCCTGCAGCACCGGGTTGAAAATCCGGAAATAGGGCGCGGCATCGGCCCCGCTGCCGGCAACCCACTGCCAGTTCGCGGCGTTCGCGGCGAGATCGGCATCGACCAGCGTATCCCAGAACCACGCCTCGCCCTGCTGCCAGGGAATGAGCAGATGCTTGACCAGGAAGGAAGCGGTGATCATCCGCACCCGGTTATGCATCCAGCCGCAGCGCCAGAGCTGGCGCATGCCGGCATCGACGATCGGGATGCCGGTTTCGCCCCGCTGCCAGGCGACAAGCCCGGCCGGGTCGTTGCGCCAGGGCATGGCGGCGAATTCGGTGCGCAAGGGGCGCTCAGGCAGGTGCGGATGATGCCAGAGGAGGTAGGCGGAAAATTCCCGCCAGAGCAGCTCGTTGAGAAAACCTAAGGGGGATTTCCCCCCCACGGGCGCGGCGCGCGCGGCGGCGAGCCAGACCCGGCGCGGCGAGATCTCGCCCCAGTGGAGATGGGGCGAGAGCATCGAGGTGCTGGCATGGCCGGGGATGTCGCGGGCGCGGTCATAGACGGCGAGCGCCCCGGCGAGGAATTCCCCGAGCCGCAGCGTGGCGCCGGCTTCGCCCGGCTGCCAGGTTTCACGCAGGCCGCCGGCCCAATCCGGCTGCTCGGGCCGGAGACCCCAATCGGCGAGATCGTCGGAGGCCAGGGGTTTGGCGCCGCAGAGCCGGGTCGGTGCCGCGATCGGCGCATCGGCGACCCCGATCGCGTGGCAGGCGCGGGAGAACGGGGTAAAAACCCCGAAAGCGCCGCCCGCTTGCGTGCGCAGCATGGTGGGGTCGAAGAGCAGCCGGGTGTTGTGGCGGTGCAGCACGACACCAAGCGCGCCGAGTTCGCTCGCCAGGCCGTCGGTGATGCCGCGCAGCCACGGCTCGAGCGGCTCGCCGCAATGGATTTCTCCCGCCCCGCTCTCGGCGGCGAGGCGCAGGATCTCGTGACGCAGATTTCCGCGGCGGAGGATCAGCGCGGCGCCACGCGCCGCCAGATCACGCCGGAGCGCATCGAGGCTGCCATGCAGCCACCAGCGGCTTGCCCCCCCGAGCGCCCAAGCGCCGGGCGCGCTGTCGTCGAGAACGAAGGCCACCACAAGCGGCCGGCCGGAGGCCGCCGCCGCCGCCAGCGCTGGCTGGTCCGTCAGGCGCAGATCCTGCCAGAGCCACACCAAGGCTGGCGTTGCGCCCGTTCCCTCGCCGCCCGGCTTTGCCAATTCCATGCCTCCATTTCCCGCCGCTACATCCCCCGAAGTGGTGGCCGCACGGGGTTTGCCATCCCCTGTCTCACCGGGACGTGGGGTTTACGCATATCCGGCGGTTTTGGCCGCGGGCGGGGGAGGAATGCCGGGCTAGCAGCCGATCGCGGCGTCGAGCCAGAGCTGGCGGGAGACCGCGCTGCGCGCGGCGTGCAGGATGGCCCGCACCTCGGCGATCGCCTCGGGCAGCGCCGCGTTCACCACGATATGGTCGAACTCCCGGCAATGGCTGATTTCGCTGCGCGCCGCCGCCATGCGGCGGGCGATTTCGGCAGGCGCGTCGCCGCGCGCGGCCAGCCGCGCCGCAAGCTCGTCAAGGCGCGGGGGCAGGACAAACGCCCCCACGACATCGCCGGGCAGGGCAGCACGCAACTGCCGGAAGCCCTGCCAGTCGATATCGAACAGCACGTCCTCGCCGCGCGCCAGCGCGGCCATCACCGGCGCCCGTGGCGTGCCGTAGCGCTGGCCGAAGACCTCGGCCCATTCCAAGAGCGAGCCTTCGGCGATCATTGCGGCGAAAGCCTCCGGTGCGCGGAAGAAATAATCGACGCCATCGCGCTCGGCCCCGCGCGGGGCGCGGGTGGTGGCGCTGATCGAGAGGTGCAGAGCGGGTTCGGCGGCGAGCAGGGCCCGGGAAATCGAGGTTTTCCCGGCACCCGAAGGGGCCGCGAGAACGAGGCAGAGGCCACGGCGGGGGCGGGGTTGCGTCATTCGATATTCTGCACCTGTTCGCGCAATTGTTCGATGCATGCCTTGAGCCGCAGTCCGAGCGCGGTGAGGGCGGCGGTGGCGGATTTACTACAGAGCGTATTGGCCTCGCGCTGGAATTCCTGGATGAGAAAATCGAAGCGCCGGCCGATGGCGCCCGGTTCCCCGAGCAAGGCGCGGGCGGCGGTGAGATGGCTCTCCAGCCGGTCGAGTTCCTCGCGCACATCGGCGCGCGTCGCGAGCAGCGCGACTTCCTGGGCGAGCCGTTCTTCCGAAAGCGCGCCGCAACCAGCCTCGGCGAGCAGGGCGGCGAGCTGTTCGACGAGCCGGGCGCGCTGGGCGGCGGGCTGGGCAAGGGCGGCGGCGCGGGCAGCCTCGTGCAGGGCGGCGATTTCGTCGAGCAGGCTGGCAAGCACGGCGCCCAACCTCGCCCCCTCGGCGCGCCGCGCCGCATTCAGCGCGGCGAGGGCGGCGGCGAAGCCGGCGCCGATCGCCTCGGCCTCGGGGTCGTCGAGGCCCGCGCGCTCATCGGCGGCGCGCAGCACGCCGGGCAGCGCCAGCAGCGCCTCGGCGCGGGGCGGCGGGCAGCCGGGAATCCGGCGCGCGAGATCGAGGGCGAGCGCCAGCGCCGCCTCCAGTGCGGCGCCATCCGGCTCGAGGCGCGGGCGGGTTTCGCGGCGCAAGGTGAGCGTTGCCATGACATTGCCGCGCCGCAACACCTTCCCCGCCGCCTCGCGCAGCCGAGGTTCCAGCGCGTCGCAACCGGGGGGCAGGCGGAAGCGCAGATCGAGCCCGCGCCCATTGACTCCGCGCAGTTCCCACAAAAAGTCGAGCGTGCCGGCGCTGCCCGCGCTCTGGGCAAAACCGGTCATCGAGGTGATGGTGGTATCCATGGCCGCGTTCTATAGCCGAGCCGCGTGCGGGAAAGAAAATCGATCGGAGGGGGGATGGCGAATTTCGACCGGGTGCTGATCACCGGCGCTTCCTCGGGGCTCGGCGCGGGGCTGGCGCGGGCGCTGGCGCGGCCCGGCGCGGTGCTGCATCTCGCCGGGCGCGACGCGGGGCGGTTGGCTACCGTCGCGCAAGCCTGCGCGCGCGCCGGGGCCGAGATCGTGCCGCGGTTGATCGATGTGCGCAACGAGGCGGCAATGGCGGAGTGGATCGCCGGCGCTGGGCGGCTCGATCTGGTCGTCGCCAATGCCGGGATTTCCGCCGGTACCAGCGACGCGGCAGGCGCGCCCGCGCTGGAGAGCGCGGCGCAGACGCGAGCGATTTTCGCCACCGATCTGGCGGGGATGCTCAACACGGCGCTCCCCGCGCTGGCGGTCATGGCGGGCCAGCCGGCGGATGCGAGCGGCCTCCGCGGGCGGATCGCGGTGGTGGCCTCGCTCGCCGCCTTCGTCGCCTCGCCCGGCGCGCCGAGCTATTGCGCCGCCAAGGCGGCGGCCGATACCTGGACCGTCGCCACCGCGCCGGCGGCGCGCCGGCTCGGCATCGGGCTCACCAGCCTCTGCCCCGGTTTTGTCGCAACCCCGATGACGGCGGCCAATCGTTTCCCGATGCCGGGGTTGATGACAACGGATCGGGCGGCGCGGATCATGCTGCGCGGGATTGCGCGCGGGCGGGTGCGCGTGGCATTTCCCTGGCATATCGCGCTCGGCGCCCGCCTTGCCGCGCTGTTGCCGACGCCGCTAGCGCTCCGGCTGCTGGCCCTCAGCCCCGGCAAGATTGCCTTCGGGGCGCCATCGCCACATTGAGAGGAAACCAGAATGACACTCCCGCTTCCCACATCCCAGCCCGTCGGCGTCTATCATTTCCGACTCGGCGATCTCGTGATTAGCACCATCAACGACGGCTATCTCGAAGTGACGCTCGATGTCATGGTGAATATCCCGCGCGCCGAGGCGGAGGCGCTACAGGCGGCCGGCTTCCGCCGTGCGCCGCCGCGCATCACCTTCAACGCTTTTCTGGTCAATGATGGCAAATCCCTCACCCTGATCGATACCGGCTGCGGCACCGTGGGCGGCCCGGCGGCGGGCGCCTTGGGGCGCCATCTCGCCGCTCTCGGCGTGGCCCCGGAGGCGATCAAGACGATCCTCATCACCCATATGCATATCGATCACATCTCCGGCCTCGTCGATGGCGCGGGCAAGCCGGTGTTCCCGGCGGCGGAAGTGGTCGCGCATGAGGACGAGGCGAAATTTTGGCTCGGTGAGCCGCCGCCGGGCGCGTCCGAGGGGCTGGTCGAGGCCTTCGCCATCGCCAAGCGGGGCGTCGGGCCCTATCGCGAGCGCCTGCGCACGGTGAAAGGCGGCGAGGTCGCGCCCGGCATCACCCTCCACCCCGCGCCCGGCCACACCCCCGGCCATTCCGGCTATCGGGTGGATTCGGGTCGGGAGAGCCTGCTGATCTGGGGCGATATCGTGCACATGCCGGGCGTGCAGTTCGCCAATCCCACCGCCGGGATGGCTTTTGATGCCGACGCCGCGCAGGCCGAGGCGACGCGGCGACGGATTTTCGCGATGGCGGCAAGCGAGCGGCTGCGGATTGCCGGCATGCATCTCGATTTTCCCGCCTGCGGCCATGTCGCCCGCGCGGGCAGCGGCTACGCCTTTATCCCCGAGGTTTGGTCTCCGCATCCGTAACCCCGACGGCCATGCTTTGCGCCCGTTGGGAGGGATTTGTCCGGCGCGCCGACCAGGCCCGCTTTCTACCCGCGCCGGGCGAGCAGCCAGCGCTCGAACCAGCCGAGGGTGGCGTTGATGGTGACGCCGGCGATGCCGAGCAGGACGAGGGCCGCGAACATGCGCGGAATTTGCAGCCGGTAGCCGGCCTCGATCAGGCGGTAGGCGAGGCCGGTCGCGAAGCCGCCGGAGCCGGCGACGAATTCCGCCACCACCGCGCCGACCAGCGAGAGCCCGCCCGAGATGCGCAGCCCGGCGAGGAAAAAAGGCAGCGCCGAGGGCAGCCGCAGCAGCCAGAGGATCTGTCCCGAACTCGCCCCATTGAGGCGGAAAAGATCGAGAAACTCCGGCGCGACGGCGGCCAATCCGGCGGCGGTGCTGGAAAACACCGGAAAGAAGGCGACGATGGTGGCGCAGACTACCAGCGCCGCGAAGGGATTGCCGACCCAGACGATGATCAAGGGGGCGATGGCGACGATCGGTGTCACTTGCAGCGCCACCGCCCAGGGCTGGATCGCGGCGCGGGCGAGCGGGCTCGCGGCGATGGCGAGCGCGAGGGCCACGCCGAGCGTGGTCGCCGCGATCATCGCCGTGAAGGTGACGGCGAGCGTCGCCGCGAGTGCGGCGAGCAGCCCGAAGGGATCATCGAGGAAGGCAGCGATGATCGCGAGCGGGCCGGGCACCAGATAGGCCGGCACGTCGAGAAGACGCACCAGGCCTTCCCAAAGCGCCAGGAAGAGCAGGCCAAAAAGTGTCGGCGCGAGGCGTGTCATGCGGTTTGCAGCGCCGCCATGCGCGCGGTGATAGCGGCGACCAGCGCGGCATAGGCGGGATCGAAGCGCCGCGCCGTGCCGGGGGCGAGATCGGCCGCGAGTTCGCCGGCGATGCGTCCCGGGCGCGGGGTCATCAGCACGATGCGGCGGGCGAGGAAGGCGGCCTCGTAGATCGAGTGGGTGACAAAGACCACGGTGCAGCCGATATCCTGCCACAGCGCGAGCAATTCCGTCTGCAACTGGTGGCGGGTGAATTCGTCGAGGGCGGCGAAAGGCTCATCCATCAGCAGCAGTTTCGGCCGGGTGATGAGGGCGCGCGCGATCGCGACCCGCATGCGCATGCCTCCCGAGAGCTGGCGCGGCCGGGCGGTGGCGAACGCCGCGAGCCCGACCCTTGCCAACGCTGCCTCGATGCGGGGCCGGGCATGCGCGCGCGCCACACCGCGCAGGCGCAAAGGCAGATAGACGTTATCGGCGGCACTTGCCCAGGGCAGCAGGGTCGCATCCTGGAAGACGACGCCAATCTCTCCCGGCCGGGGCGGCGCGTCGTGCCAGGAGAGCGTGCCGCTATCAGGTTGGTCGAGCCCGGCGAGCAGGCGCAGCAGCGTCGATTTGCCGCAGCCCGAAGGGCCGAGCAGGGCCACGAAATCGCCCGCGGCGATGCTGAGCGAGACCGCGCGCAGCGTCTCCAGCCCGCTTTTGAAGCGGCGTCCAACGTCCAAGAGTTCAAGCAAGGGTCAGAGCCTGAAAATCGATCGAACTTGAAAAAGAACGCCCTCTGGAAACATTGGGTTTTTCTCGTCGATTTCCGAGCAAGAGGGCATGCTTTTTCAAACTCTCAGGGTGTTTTCGCGCGCATGTTGAGCCCGACGCCCTGATTGACGAAGCGCAGCGTGTAGGCGGCGCGCCAGTCCATATCCTTGGGATAGAGCCCGGCCTGCCGCATGCTCTGGTAGAATTCCAGCCAGCGCGCGGCGCTCATGGCGCCGATGCCGAGTTTTTCGGTATCGCCCTGATCGACGATGCCGTGCTGCTTCAGGACATTGCGGCCGTAATCGATCAGCGCTGCCGTCATCTCGGGGTTTTCCTTGCGGATCAGGGCGTTGCCCGGCGTTGGATTGCCGTAGAGATAGGAATACCAGCCCTCGATCGAGGCGTTGAGGAAGCGCTGCACGAGATCGGGTTTTTGTTCGGTGAGCTTGCGGCTGGTCGAGATCAGGCTGCCATAGCCCGCGAAACCGGCATCGGCGATCAGCAGCACCACTGGCTTTTCCCCGCTCGCCTCTGCGATGGAGAAGGGTTCGGAGCCGAGATAGCCCTCCTGAACCGCCGATTTGTCGTGCAGGAAAGGCGCGAGGTTGAAGGTATAGGGGCGGATCTGGCTGTCGCTGTAGCCGAATTTCACCTTGAGGAAATTCCACCATCCGGCGCGCGTATCGGCGCCGATCATGATCGGCTGGCCGCGCAATTGAGAAAAACTGTCATGGCCCTGGCCGGGATGGGCGATGAGGACGGAGGGGTCTTTCTGGAACATCGCGGCAACCGCGAGGAAGGGGAGTTTCTGTTGCACGAAGTTGAGCGCGATGAAACTGTTCGACGAGATGGTGAAATCGAGTTTTCCGGCCAGCAGCAATTGCGCCTGATTGACCTGCGGCCCGCCTTGGCGGATGGCGACATCGAGCCCGTGACGTTGGTAGATGCCGGTCGCCAGCGCCTGATAATAGCCGCCATATTCGGCCTCGGCCTTCCAGTCGAGCCCGAAATTGACATGGTCCGCAGCGTGCGCCGCGCGCGCGTGGGCGATCGCGCCGATCAGCGCCAGCGCGCTCGCAAAACCCACGGCCCGCCACAAACTCATTCTTCCCATGACCCGCCCCTCGCCGGTTGCCCAAGTCAACGCCCAGGGCAAGTCTGCCATAGCCGGCGCGATCAGGGAAGAAAGCCTCGCGCGGGGGGCCACGAGGGGTCTGTGACGGTCTCACCCGGCGCTTTTCAGCATGACCACCAGAGGATCGCCCTCGTTCACCACCGCTTCCTCGGCGACGAGAATGGCGCCGATGGTGCCGGCTTCGGGAGCGGTGACGGGGATTTCCATTTTCATCGATTCGAGCAGCAGCAAGGTCTCGCCCGCCGCGACAAACTGTCCCTCGGCGACCAGCACGCGCCAGACGGAAGCGTTGAGGTCCGAGAAAATTTTGAGATGATCGGGAGGAAGGCTTGCCGGCATGATCGGGATCCTTGCGGCGAAAATCGGTGAGACGAACGGGCGCGGGTTCAGGGGCGGATGGCGAAATGGGTCGGGCCCGGCGTCAGCAGCGGCCCGGCGAGATCGGCGAATTCACAAAGCAGGCGCCGCGTGTCGCGCGGATCGATGATTTCCTCGACCCAGAAACTCTCGGCGGTGCGGAAGGGCGAGCGCAGCTTGTTGAGCCGCGTCTCGATCTCGCCGCGTCGCGCCTCGGGGTCGGGCGCGGCGTCAAGCTCGGCGCGGTAGGCCGCCTCGATTCCGCCTTCGAGTGGGAGCGATCCCCAGCGCGCGGAGGGCCAGGCGTAGCGCAGCGAGAGCCGACCGGCCGGCTGATGGATGGCGCCGGCGACACCAAAGGCATTGCGCAGGATGACGCTACACCACGGCACGCTGCATTGGTTGATCGCCGCCATTGCGCGCACGCCATGGCGGATTGTCGCCGTCTTTTCCGCCTCCAGCCCGATCATGAAGCCGGGGCAATCGACAAGATGCACGACCGGCAAATGAAAAACCTCGGCGAGATCGACGAGGCGGACGATTTTCTGGCACGCCTCCGCGGTCCACGACCCACCATAATGATAGGGATCGCCTGCCATGACGGCGACGGGGCGGCCATGCAAGCGCGCAAGTCCGGTGATGATTGGACGGCCGAAGAACATGCCCGTTTCGAAGAAACTGCCGTGATCGACCAATGTCTCGATGATCGGGCGCATTTTGTAGACTTTGCGCGGATCGCGTGGGATGGCCTCCATCAAGGCCTCGTCGCGGCGGGCCGGATCGTCGGCGCAGGCCATCACCAGCGGCACTTCGAAAACCGAACTTGGCAGGTAAGAAAGGAAGCGCCGAGCGCGCGCGAACGCTTCTTCCTCGGTCTCGACGGCATCGTCGACGGCGCCACTCCGGGTTTGGATTTGCCAGCCGCCCAGCTCCTGTTTTCCCAAGGTCTGGCCAAGGCGGGCGACCACGGGAGGGCCGGCGACAAACATTGCCGACGATTTCGTCATGACAGAATAATGACTAGCCGCGAGCTTGGCGGCGCCAAGGCCGGCAACCGAGCCCAGTCCGAGCGCCACCACCGGCACCAACGCCATGTTCGCGGTAGCATAGTAAAAGCCGAGCGCTGAGCCGACGCCGCCTGGCAGGTTGGCGCGCCCGGTGGTTTCGATCGTCTTGACCGAGCCGCCGCCGCCCGAGCCCTCAATGATGCGCAGGATCGGCAGGCGGAACTCGCTGGCCATACGTTCGGCAAGCAAGGGTTTTTCACGGATGGTGGCATCGGCCGAGCCGCCGCGCACGGTGAAGTCATCGCCCACCACCACGACCGGCCGGCCATCGACGCTGCCGCGGCCCATCACGCAATTCGAGGGAATGAAGGACAGCAGATCATTGTTGTCGTCGTAGCGCGCCTTGCCGGCGATGGCGCCGATCTCGTGAAAACTTCCGCGATCGAGGAGATGTAAAATGCGCGCACGCACATCGAGCCGCCCGGCCTGGTGCTGACGCGCGACTTTTTCCGCCCCGCCGAGTGCTTGCGCCAGCGCCTCGCGCCGGCGCAATTCATCAAGCTCCGGCTGCCAGTTCATGCCCGACCTCCCGCTTTACACGTATCATTTGGCTTGATCTTCAAGACAGGCGAGCCGGGTGGCAAGATCGCGCAGCAATGGCGCGACTTCACGGGCGAGCCGTTCGCGATCGTATTCCGCCGCCAGCACGCCCGCGACAAGCACCATTGTCGCCCCATAGGCGGGAAAAAACACCGGCACGCCGACGCCGTTGATATAGGGGTTCCACGCACCGCACGAAATGACGTAGCCGTCGCGCGCGAAGAGGTCCCGATAATCGTCGAGCCAGGCGCTGAGCGCGCGCCCCGCCGCGGCGTCGCGCGCCGTCAGTGAAGCCAGCAGGTTTTCTTGCGCGGCTTGCGGTTGGGCGATGATCCAGGCGCGCCCGGCGGCAGTCTCAGCGAGCGGCACGCGCGAGCCGATGGTGGAGTGCAGGCTGAGCACATGCGCGGCCCTGGCATAGTCGAGATAGACCATCTCCAGCCCATCACGCGCGGCAAGCCCGATCGTGCCGGACACGAGGGCGGCAACCTCGGCGAGGCAGCCACGGATCACCCGGCGCAGCTCCAGCCCTCGCAGCGCCGTGCTGGCAAAAGTCAGCGCGCCGATGCCGAGACGATAGCCGTCGCCGTGGCGCACGCGCGCGAGATGGCCGGTGCGGAGCAAGGTATGGGTAAGACGCGCGATGGTGGATTTCGCGAGACCAGTGCGTGCGGCGATCTGGTGATTGCCGAGCACCGCCTCGGCGCCATCGAAGCTGTGCAAAATGGCGAGGGCGCGCGCCACGGCGTTCACGAATTCGCGATCATGAGGCTTTTCCATCGGTGTGGCATTGCCGCGGGATTGCCCGGGTGATGTGGCGCGTAAGGACTGAGGCGTCATGTGATGCGCCGTGCGGCGCAAATCTCCCTGATCTGAGGTGGGCGTCTTCCGGCATTCCGCCAAGCGGAACATAATTCCGCTTGGCGGTGGCGCAGTTTAGGTTTATTCTAGTGGATGAGACAAGCCTTAAAAAAACCCCTTTGATGCGAAAATGCCGCCATGAGGGGTGAAAAAATCATAAGGTCGGGAGAAACGGGTGCCAGAAGCCCTCGCCGGAATACGCATCCTCGAATGCGGTGATCTGCCAGCCGCTGGCTATAGCGCGCGGCTCTTCGCCGATTTCGGCGCTGAGGTGACGAAGATCATACCCGTGAACCACGCGGTGGCGGACGGGGATTATGCTCGAGCCGCCGAGGCTTTTCTCAATTTCGGCAAACGACGGGTGATCGCGGCCGATGGTGTGCCTGGCGGCTTTGACCTCTGTTTTGCGGGTGCACTTGATCGCGCCGCACTCGCCGCACTCGCACATGCGCCGCCCGCGCCGGTTCTCATCGATGTCACTTGGTTTGGCCGTAGCGGTCCCTATGCCGAGTTTCGCGGCAGCGATCTCGTCTGCCGTGCGCTCGCTGGTCTCGTTCAGCCGGCTGGCCCGGTGGAGGGACCGCCGCTCGCCATCGCGGACTTCCAGGCCGCGATCGTCGGCGGCCTCGTTGCTTTTTCGGCCGCCCTCGCGGCGTTGCTGGCGGGCGCGGCAGGCGAGACACGAATTGTCGAAGTCAATGTTCAGGAAGCGGCGATCGCGCTTGCCGAATTGCAGACCGCGGATTCCTGGATGCAGGGGGTGCGGCAGCCGCGCATCGGGCGTAATCGTTTCACCCCGACCTATCCGCTCGGCATCTATCGTGCCGCCGATGGCTGGATTGGTGTGACGTTAGTGACGCCGGTGCAGTGGGCCGCGTTCTGCCGGCTGCTCGGGCTCGATGATCTCGCGAACGATCCCGCCCTCGCCACCGGCGCTGAGCGCTTGGCGCAGGCGGCGCGGCTGGAGGCGTGCTTCGTGCCCAAGCTTGCCGAAAAGCCCGCCGCTTATTGGTGTGCCGAAGGCCGAGCACAGCGATTGCCCATCGTTGCGGTGCCGACGTTGGAGGGGCTCCTGGCCGATCCCGCGCTTGCCGCGCGCGGTGCGATCGTGCCGATCCATGATGCTGACGGCACGTATTTTCTTGGCCCAGGCTCGCCACTCCGGCTTTGTGCGACGCCGCCACGCCGCGGCGGTCGCGTGAGCGGGATCGAACCCGCAACGCTGCGCCCCGGCATGGCGACGACAACCGCCGCGCATCCGGCGGCGCCACTGGCGAATATGACCATCATCGATCTCTCGATGGGCTGGGCGGGGCCGCTCGCCAGCCGCATGCTGGCCGATCTCGGAGCTGAGGTGATCAAGGTCGAGGCCTGCCGCTACCCCGACTGGTGGCGCGGCGTCGATCATCGCCCCGCTGTCTTTGCCGAGCGGCGCCACGAAAAAACGGGGCGCTTCAATGCTCTTAACCGTAACAAGCGCGGCATCACCCTCGATCTCACCACCGCCGAGGGCGTGGCGCTCATCAAGCGCCTAGTCGCCAAAGCCGATGTGGTCATCGAAAATTACGCCGCCGATGTGCTGCCGAAACTCGGGCTCGACTATGCGGCGCTGCGCGCCGTCAATCCCTCGCTGGTGATGCTCTCGATGTGCGCGTTCGGCGCCGACAGCGACCGGCGCGATCTACGCGCCTATGGGTCCACGCTGGAACAGGCTTCGGGCTTGCCAACACTCCTTCCCGCGGCCGATGCCTCACCGACGATGAGCCATATCGCCTATGGCGACGCCATCGGCGGTCTCAACGGCGCGAGCGCCGTGCTGGTAGCGCTCCGCCATCGCGCTGCAACCGGCGAGGGGCAATGGATCGATCTTGCCCAGGTGGAATGTTTGCTGCCACATCTCGCGCCCTGGCTCATGGGCGCGAGCCGGGGAGTAGAACTGCCGCGCGTGGCCACCGGCATCCCGTGCAGGCGCCGCATGGCCTGTTTCGCTGCGCTGGGAACGATGCATGGCTTGCGCTCAGTATCGTCGATAACGCGATGTGGCGGGCCTGCGCCAAGGTGATCGGCCGCCCAGATCTTGCCGCGCTGGCGTTGTCGGCGCGACGCGCGCGCGCGGCAGAACTTGAAGCCGCGATCAGCGCCTGGACGGCGCGACGCGACGCCGATGCCGCCATGGCTGAGTTGCAGCACGCGGGCGTTGCCGCCGGCGTTGCGCGCGCGCCTTTCGATCTCTTCACCGATCCCCATCTCGTCACACGCGGCTTCTGGCAATGGGTCGAGCGGGCATGGATCGGACGTTTTCCCCAAGCCTCGCTGCCGATCCGCGAACACGGCGCCCCGTTGCCCGTGCGGCAACCGGCGCCGACGTTGGGCGCCGATACCGAAGCCGTGCTCCGCGAAAAACTCGGTATCGATGACGCCCACCTCGCATTGCTGCGCGCGCGCGAGGTCATCGGGACAGAAGCCCTGCCACCACGCCCCGCACACCCCGAGAGCGAGTAGGATGACGCCGCCGCTACTCTCAGTCGCGGGGCTTGGTGTCCGGCTGGGGCCGGTGGCGCTGACGCGGGATATCACCTTCGACATCGCATCTGGAGAACGCGTCGGGCTAATCGGCGAAAGCGGCTGTGGCAAGAGCATCACCGGACTGGCGCTGCTCGGCCTGTTGCCGTCCGGCGCGCGCCGCGAAGGCCGGGCGCTATTTGACGGGCGTGATCTCCCCGCGCGCGATGAGGCGGCTTGGCGCCGTATTCGCGGCCGCGATATCGCCATGGTATTTCAGGAACCCATGACGGCGCTCGATCCGGTCTTTACGGTCGGCGAGCAGATTGTCGAGACGCTGCGCTCGCACCAGCGGCTGTCACGACGGGCGGCACGCGAGCAGGCGGTCGAGATGCTCGATAAGGTGGGTATTCCAGCGCCGATGCAGCGTTTTTCCGCCTATCCCCACGAACTCTCCGGCGGCATGCGCCAGCGTGCGCTGATTGCGATCGCGCTCTGCTGCGCGCCGCGTCTCCTGATCGCCGATGAACCGACCACTGCGCTCGATGTTACGGTGCAGGCGCAAATCCTGGATTTGCTCTTTGATCTCGCCGAACGCAACGGCACCGCGCTCTTGTTCATCAGCCATGATCTCGGCGTCGTCGCTGATCTTTGCACACGCATTCTTACCATGTATGCCGGCGAGATTGTCGAGGACGCGCCCACCGAAGCGCTGTTACGCCGCCCCCGTCACCCCTACAGCGCCGGTCTGATGCACGCCATGCCGCGCCTTGCGCCGCGGAAATCGAGGCTTGCCGCCATCCCTGGCCGGGTGCCGCAGCCGGGCGCCATGCCGCAAGGATGCAGATTTGCCCCGCGGTGTGATTTTCGCACGACAGCATGCGCTCTCCCGCCGCCGCTCGCCCCTGCGCGGGGGCACAAGGCGCGCTGCGCCCGGCAGGGTGAGATTGTCTTGAGCGGTGCCATATGAGGTCTGGCCCGCTTGTGGACGGAGTGTTACCTATCCTGGCGGCGGAAAATGTCGCCGTGCATTTTCCGCTCGGTCGGCGTGGCGAGACGCTGAAGGCGGTCGATGGCGTGAGCTTCACGGTTGCCCGCGGCGAGATTTTTGGTCTGATTGGCGAGTCTGGTTCGGGCAAATCCACACTGGGCCGCGCAGTGGTCTGCATCCAGCGCCTCTCGGGCGGCATTCTGCGCCATGACGAGCTGGAGCCCTTCAGGTTGCCGCGATTAGCGTTGCGCCGGCATCGCCGTCGCTTCCAGATGGTTTTTCAGGATCCGCACGCCGCACTCAATCCGCGCCGGACCATTGGTGCGAGCCTCCGCGAGCCGCTCGATATCGCGGGCGAGGGAACGCCCGCGACGCGCGCGGCGCGGGTTGCCTCTCTGCTCGATGCGGTTGAGTTGCCAGTCTCGCTGTTGCGCTCGCATCCGCACGAACTTTCGGGCGGGCAGAAGCAGCGGGTGAATATTGCCCGCGCGCTGGTGCTCGCGCCGACGCTGCTGGTGTGCGATGAAATCGTCTCCGCGCTCGACCCTTCAGTACAGGCTGGCATTCTCAATCTGCTCGTCGATCTGCAACGGCAGTTTAATCTGAGCCTGATTTTCATTACCCATGATCTCGGTGTTGTGGGCCATATCAGTGACCGCATCGCGGTAATGTATCTCGGCCGACTGATGGAACTTGGCCCGGCCGAGGCGCTGATGGCAGCGCCGCTACATCCCTATACGGCGGCTCTCCTCGCCGCCGAGCCACGTCTTGCAACATCCGCGCGCTCAAGACGGCAGGCGCTCGCGGGCGAGATGCCGAGCCCCGTCGCCCCGCCTTCGGGCTGTCGCTTCCGCACCCGCTGCAGCAAGGCTGATGCCCGCTGCGCGGCCGAGCCACCGGCATGGCGTGAGCTTGCGCCGGGTCATTTTGTAGCCTGCCATTACGCCAAGTCGCCGCAGCCCCTAGCAGCAACAAAGGAAGGATGATTATGATGTCGGTCGGACGGAGAGTGGTTTTGGGTGGGGCTGCGGCGGCACTCGCTTCAGCGCGCTTGCGGCGCGCCGAGGCGGAGGCACCCAAGCAAGGCGGCGTGCTTCGGGTTTCGGCCTATGGGGATATCACATCGTTCGATCCGGCGACCGGGCGCTCAGGCGAGGATCACGTGCAGCTCTATCCGCTCTATGACACGCTGATCGATTATGATTTCACTACCCTAACCGCGCGCCCCCGTCTTGCAACCTCGTGGAATTTTATTGATTCTAAAACGCTCGTTCTTGATATTCGTCCCGCCGTGGTGTTTCATGACAGCACAGCATGCGATGCGGAGGCTGTCAAATATAACCTCGATCGCGTGCGTAGCTATGCGCGTTCGAATATCAAAGCCGATGTCGATGCCATTGATGCCATTGAGACACGCGGCACACAGCAGGTCGTGCTGCACCTCAAGCGGCCCGATACCGCCTTGCCTCTCGTACTCTCCGATCGTGCTGGGATGATGGTTTCGCCTACCGCGTTCGCGAAGTATGGAGAAGCATTCGATCGTAATCCGGTCGGTGCCGGAGCAATGCGTTTCGTTGAGTGGCGTGACAAGGACCGCACGGTCTATGCCCGCAACGACAAATACTGGCAACCCGGTCGCCCCTATCTCGACGGTATCCGCTTTGCCCTGATCTCGGATTTGCAGACTGGCCTGCGTTCGGTAATGACTGGCGAGAATGATTTCATCTATGCTTTGACACCGCAGCAAATGATGCTCGCGCGCCGCGGTCGTGATCTCGTCACCTCAGCCTCCCCAACCTTGTTCTGCCAATTGTTGTTTTTCAACTATGGCCGCGGGCCAATGGCTGACGCGCGGGTTCGTGAAGCGATCAATTATGCGATTGACCGAAAAACATTTGACCAAGCTTCCGCGCTCGATCTCTATCAGATCGCTGATATGCTTTTGCCTAAGGAACACTGGGCATACGATGCAGCGCTCACGGGGCGCTATCCGCATGATCCGGACCGCGCCCGTGCGCTGCTCGCTGAGGCCGGGTATCACAACGGTATTACTCTCGATCTCATGGCATACAACGACCAGGCCTCGCAGCAGCGCGCCGAGATTTTGATCGAGCAGATGAAGGCGGGCGGCATTACTTTGCGTATGAAAAGTGGCGCCCTTCCAGAGATCACAGGCCAGTTTTTCTCCGGAAAAATCGGCGATATGCTGCTCGCGGCCTGGACTGGCCGGCCCGATCCCTCGCTCAGCTACGCTCTTATGTTTGGCAAAAATGGCTATTTCAACCCCGGCGGCGCCGAGACGCCGGGGCTTGAGGACGCGCTTTCAGCCACACGTGTAAGCGAGGCGCTCGATGTCCGCAAAACAGCATTCGCGACGGTGCAGAAGATCGTCATCGATAACGCGCTTTGCGCACCGCTTCTATTCCAATCGCAACTAGTGGCGCACAACACGAAAGTGCAGGGCTGGCAGCCGACATTGCTCGGTAAGCCGCGGTTTGATGATGTCTTTCTGAGCGGCTGAATTCGATGCGGGGCGCATGGCGTGAATTCGGTCAGCGGGCGGCGGCGATGCTGCCGGCGGCGCTGTTGGCGACGCTTTTGGTATTCGCTTTGCTGCATCTCGTGCCCGGCGACCCGGCAGTGACGCTGGCCGGCGAAAACGCCTCCGCTGCGCGTATCAGTGAGATTCGTCACCTGACCGGTCTTGATCGCCCGCTCGCGGTGCAGTATCTCGTCTGGCTCAATGGCGTGCTGCATGGGGATCTTTCGCGCTCGCTGCTGTCCGGCATGCCGGTTGCGCAGGCAATCGCCGAAAAGCTGCCGCTCAGCCTGTTTATCGTGGTTCTGGCGATGGCCTTCGCGCTGGTTCTTGGCGTCCCTCTCGGCATTCTCGCCGCGACACATACCGGCTCGATCATTGATGGCGTGGTTTCGGGGCTTGCCGCGCTCGGGGTGGCACTGCCAAACTTCTGGCTGGCGATGATATTGGTTGCGTTGTTTGCGATCGATCTGCATTGGCTGCCGGCGACCGGCGCGGTGCCTTTGCGCGACAATCCCATACAAGCGCTGCGCCATGCAATACTGCCGGCCATGGCGTTGGCGGCAGGCGGAATGGCGGAAGTTGCGCGCCAGGTGCGCGGCGCGCTAACTGTCGTGCTGCGCGCGCCTTTCGTGCGTAATTTGCATGCCAAGGGATTGTCGGGAGCGGCGATCGTCTGGCGGCACGGGATTAGGAATATCGCGGCACTTCTGTTGACC
Organism: Pseudomonadota bacterium; assembly: GCA_021801255.1. Lineage (GTDB taxonomy): Bacteria > Pseudomonadota > Alphaproteobacteria > Acetobacterales > Acetobacteraceae > Acidibrevibacterium. The sequence continues at coordinate 5,340 of JAJYYH010000040.1, read as the reverse complement.
CTGCTCGCTTTGCTGTTCAACCGGACGCTTGGTGCGACCGTCGTGATCGAGACGGTGTTTGCTATCCCAGGGATCGGCAGCACGATGGTCGAAGCCGCGGTCGGCAAGGATTTTCCAATGGTTCAAGGCGTTGTGCTGGTGATGGCGCTGTTGGTTATCATGAGCAACCTACTCGTTGATCTTGTCATCGGCTGGATCGATCCGCGTGGGCGCCGATCGGTTGGGCCATGACGCGCGGACTTTCTCGCTGGATGCGGCTTCATCCCATGTCAGCTTTGGCAATTCTCTGGCTGACGGTATTGGTGTTGCTCGGCTTTCTCGCGCCTTGGCTTGCTCCCGCTTCGCCGACTGCGCAAAATCCCGCCGAGGCACTGCTTCCGCCCGATGCGCGGCACTGGCTCGGCACCGACGATCTGGGACGCGATGTGCTCAGTCGCCTAATCTATGGCAGTCCGGTGGCGCTCGCGGCGAGCTTTCTTGCCGTTGCCGTCGCGGCGTTGATCGGCGTGCCGCCCGGCTTGCTTGCCGGCTTTGCGGGCGGCTGGATCGACATGCTGATTGGCCGCCTCGTCGATGCCGTGCTTTCGTTTCCGGCAATCATACTTGCGGTTGGCATCACGGGGGCGCTCGGCGCTGGTTTGATCGATGGCATGATCGCGGTTGGCGTGGTGTTCGCCCCGGTGCTGGCCCGCCTCGCGCGCGCGGAGACGCGGCTGGTGCGCGCCGAACCCTATGTCGAGGCGGCGCGCGGGTTCGGCGCCAGCACATTCTACCTCCTGCGCCGCCATATCCTGCCCAATGTCGCCGAGCCGTTGATCGTGCAGATGACCTTGTTGCTGGCCCAGGCGCTTTTGGCCGAAGCCAGCCTGAGTTTTCTCGGTCTTGGCGCGCAGCCGCCGGCGCCGAGCTGGGGGGCGATGCTGGCGCGCGCCTATACCTACATGGAGATCGCGCCCGAGCAGATGTACGCGCCGGGACTGGCGATTGTTTTTACATCACTTGCCTTCAACCGCCTCGGGGAAGCGCTGCGCGCCGCGCTTGATCCGCATAAAGATCCGAGCGGCCATTTTTTTGATACTGATCCAGCTACAACAATTTCGCCAGATCGACGCGCTTAACCTTGCCGGTCGCGGTCATCGGCAGCGCGTCAACCAAGCGTATCTCGGGCACTTTATAGGTTGCCATGTTGTCACGACACCAGGCGGTGATGTCGTCGGCACTGACACCGGCGCCGGCGATAAGCCGGACAAATGCGACCGGAACTTCGCCGCGTTTGGCATCGGTGCGGCCAACGACACCGCTCGCGGCGATCGCGGGATGGCGCGCGAGCAGCATTTCGATCTCGGTCGGGAACACGCTCATGCCGTTGACCTTCAGCATCTCTTTGCGCCGCCCGAGATAGTGGAGGCATCCCCATTCATCGATGCGCCCGATATCGCCGCTATGGAGCCAACCGTCGTCGAGCGCGGCGGTGCTCGCTTCCGGTTTGTTCCAATAGGATTTCAAAAGGGATGGTGAGCGGATGCGGATTTCGCCTGCCTCACCAAGTGGCAAATCGGCGCCGGTTGTGAAATCGGTAATACGGAAGGCGGTTTCCGGCATCGGCAGTCCAACGAATACCGGATCGGCCGCAAGATCGCGGTCGTTGTCCTGAAAGCCATAGGTGAAAGTGTCCATGGTATTAGTTTCTGTCATGCCATAGGCCGCCTCGCGCAAAATGCAGCCGGTGAGCGCACGAAATTGCGCTCGCAGGCTAGGATCGAGTACTTTCATCAGCGAGGAGACAGTGACGTCGCGGAGCGATGAGAGATCGGCGCGCGTCGCATCGACGTGCTCGAGGAGATCGACGGCGCTGTCGGCAAGCAGATGCATGGTGCTGACGCGATGGTGGGCGATCGCGGCGAGGGCGGCGCCAGGGTCCCAGCGCGTCAAAAGTACAACCGCGCGCCCGGCGACCAGCGGCATCAACAAACCGCCATCTTCCCCTGCGATCCAGAACATCGGCAGGAAGTTGAGCATCGGCGCATCTCCCGCGCCGATGGCAAGAAACGTATTACCGCAAGCCGCGGTATAGACCTTATCGCCATGCGTGTGTACGCAGCCTTTCGGTAAGCCGGTTGTTCCGCTAGTGTAATTCAGCGCGGCGATGCTGTCCCAATCGAGGACGGGATTGGGCAGTGCCGTGGTTTCGGTGCGGAGCGTCTCCAGGAGATCGCGTGTGCCGGCGGGCACAAGCCGGGCCGAGTTGAGCCCGGGCGGAATTGCGTAAGCCGGTGTGCGGGGCAGAAAATCTCCCAGGCTAGTAACGAAAACACACGCTGGCGGTCCGGCTGCGGCGGCGATCTCGAACAGACGATCTTGCACGATAAGCGCAGAGGCGCCGCTGTCATGCAGATAATGCGCAAATTCCACTGCCTTGACCAGCGGATTGACCGGCACAACGATTCCGCCCGCCTTAAGGATGCCGAGAAAGGATATCGTATATTGTGGGCAATTTGGCAGGCAGAGTCCGATGCGGTCGCCGGGCTTAATTCCCTCCCGCGCCAGCAGGGCGGCGAGGCGATCGGAGAGTTGGTCTAGTTCGTGCCAGGAAATCGTCGTGCCGTAGAAGAAAATTGCCGGCGCGTCGGGGCGGAGCTTTGCCCAATGGCGGAGATAAGCGGTTAGGGACACCTTGCCGATCGGATAGAACGGCGCGTGCGGCAACTGTGCTGGCCAATTTGCCGCGATGCGGCGCGCATACGCATCGGCGATATCGGACATGACGTTCCTCCTTGATTTTGTTGTGGCAAGGCCAGCACTCTAGCCGGATCGAGCAGCGCAGGCTATACCGGATGTGAAGAGAAGGACGGAGAGGAATGCAAAGGCTGTTGATCGCCAATCGTGGCGAGGTTGCGGTGCGCGTCGCACGCGCTGCCGCCGAGCGTGACATCCACATTATCGCCCTTTATGCTGCCGACGACTTCGGGGCGCCCTATCTGCGCGCCGCCGACGAGACCGTCGCACTGCCGGGGTCTGGCCCATCGGCCTATCTCGATGCTGACGCAATCCTGGCGGCGGCGGTACAAGTGCACGCCGATGCGCTGCATCCGGGCTGGGGGTTTCTTAGTGAAAATGCGCGATTTGCCGCGGCCTGCGCCGCCGCCGGACTGCTCTTTGTTGGCCCATCGCCGCAGATACTTGATATTTTTGGTGATAAAAATCGGGCGCGCAAGCATGCGGCCGAATGCGGTGTGCCGGTTCTCGAAGCCGCGCGGACGCGTGCCGAGGCGGAAGCGCTGCTGGCTACCGGCGCGATCATGCTCAAGGCGGTCGCGGGTGGGGGGGCGTGGCATGCGGATTGTCCGTTGCCGCGACGAACTTCCGCGCGCCTGGGAGATTTGTGCCGCGGAAGCGGCTGTGGCGTTCGGCAATTCCGAAATCTATGTGGAGCGACTTTGTGAGCGCGCGCGCCATGTCGAGGTGCAGATCCTCGGCGACGGCCACGATGTCGTGGCGCTCGGGGCGCGTGAGTGCAGCCTGCAACGCTATCATCGAAAGCTGATTGAGAGCGCGCCCGTCGAAGAATGTGAGACGCTTGTCGCGGCGGCGTGCAAGATGGCGCGCGCGGTTGGTTATCGGGGCCTCGGCACCTGGGAATTTCTTCGTAATGAAAAAAATTTCTGGTTCCTTGAGGTCAATCCACGGCTTCAGGTTGAACATACTGTTACGGAAATGGTGAGCGGGGTTGATCTGGTGCGGGTGCAGCTTGACCTCGCGGAGGGGGCGAGCCTCGATGCGCTTGGCCTCGCCGTGCCGCCGGCCTTGCGCGGTTTCGCCATTGAGCTACGCATCAATGGCGAAACCATGGTGCCCTCTGGCATGGTACAACCGGCGAGTGGGACGATTACGCGTCTCGAATTGCCATCCGGTCCGGGTGTGCGTGTCGATCACGCGATCGCTGAAGGCTACGCCCCCTCGCCAGCCTTCGACAGTCTTCTGGCCAAGCTCGTTGTGCTGGGCGAGACGCGTGCCCAGGTGATACGCCGCGCGCGCCGCGCGCTCGGTGAATTCCATATATCTGGAACAGAAACGAATATTCCCCTCCTCGCGCGCCTGCTTATGATGCCGGAGGTGATCGCGAATGATGTACATACACGCTTCATTGAGGAGCATGCGAGCGAACTTGCCGTCACCGAGCCGGCGCGGGAAACGGCGCGAGAGGGGCTTATCTCCGTCCTTGCGCCGATGACCGGGACCGTGGCCGCGGTCGCAGCAAGCGTGGGGGACAAAGTACAAGCTGGGGACAACCTCGTTCTGATTGAGGCGATGAAAATGCAGGTCGCTGCGAGCGCGTCCTGCAGCGGCATCGTGCGTGCAGTGCTCGTGAGATCGGGCGAGATGCTACGCGAAGGTGCGGTGGTCGCCTGGCTCGAAGCATCGGGGGCCGAAAATGCGTCGGCCGCGGAGCAAGCCTTTGATCCCGAGCGTATTCGCCGTGATCTCGCCGAGGTCATCGCGCGGCACGACGCGACACTGGACGCGGCGCGCCCCGAGGTGGTGGCACGGCGGCACCAGGGAGGTAAGCGAACCGCGCGTGAGAATCTCGCTGATCTCCTCGATCCCGGAAGTTTCAATGAGTATGGGGCGCTTGCACTCGCCGCGCAGCGCCGCCGCCGTCCGCTGGAGGAACTGATCCGCATGACCCCGGCCGATGGGTTGGTCGCCGGGATCGGCGCGGTGGAGGGGCGGTGTTGCGCCGTGCTGGCCTATGATTACACGGTTCTTGCTGGCACGCAGGGGTTTCTCAACCACAAGAAAACCGATCGACTGCTCCGCGTCGTTGCCGAACAGGGCTTGCCCCTGGTGCTGTTCGCCGAGGGCGGCGGCGGACGGCCCGGCGATACCGACGTGATGGGTGTTGCCGGCCTCGATCTCACTACTTTCGCCCGCTTTGCCGGGCTTAGCGGGGCGGCGCCACTCATCGGTGTGGTCTCTGGCTTCTGCTTCGCGGGCAACGCGGCGCTGCTCGGCTGCTGCGATGTCATCATCGCGACCAAGGATGCCAGCATCGGCATGGGCGGGCCGGCGATGATCGAAGGCGGCGGGCTCGGCTCTTTTCGCGCGGAAGAGGTCGGGCCAGTTGCGGTTCAGGCGCCGAACGGCGTCATCGACCTCGTGGTGGCCGACGAGGCGGCGGCGGTAGCTGCGACAAAAAGCTATCTTTCCTATTTTAGTGTTCTGACTCATTCGGCTGGTTCAGGCAGTTGGTCGAGCTTGGCGAGGATCGATGCGGCGGAGGCCTTCCAGACGAAGGGCTTGGGCTCGGCGTTGTGTTCGGCGAGAAAGCGGTTGATTGCA
>JAJYYH010000021.1 GCA_021801255.1 Pseudomonadota bacterium | reverse complement strand
CACAGCGGCTGCTCGCTGGTCAGATGATTGAGGCCGATGGTGTAGTTCGGTTCCTGCCCATAGCGGGTGCGCACGGGAAAGAGATCGCCTTCGGCCCGCACATGCACGATCACGGGCAAGCCGGCCCAGAATTCTGGACGTTGCAGGCGATCGAGCGAGACATCGGCGAGCAGGTTACGCACCGCCGCCGTCGCGTCACTCTGCTCGGTGCCATCAGCGATGACGAAGCGCCAGAGCTTCATCAGCGTGCAAACCGTCGGATACATCGAGAGAAAATCACAATAGGCGATCTGGCGACCGACACGACGTAGCCGCACCTCGGCCCGGCCGCCGTAATAGGTGCTCATGATCTGGCCGATCAAACCCGACGGCATCGCGCGGGATGTCTCTCGCCAGGGCTTGACGCCCATCTCCCGGAGATAGGCCTTGCCGAGCCCGGCCTCGCTCAGGATGCGATAGACCGGTGTGCTGGCAAGACGATGGTGCGCATAGCGTTCACGCAAAGCCTCAAAGCATGCCCAAGTTGTTCGCACGTCTTGCATGGCGTAGTCGAGATAGTCGCTGGTCAATGGCCCGCCATGGCCCTCGATGGCCTTCTTGCGATCGGCAAGATCGAGGAATTCGGCGAGACGAGCAAGGCTGAAAGTCTGGCTGGTGAGGGCCGCGGCGAGGGTTTTCACGTCGAGGAAATAGCCGCGCCGAGGGGCCACGCGCATCCCGCGCCGACGCATGCCACGCCCGGTTCTCTGCCCGCGCTTGGCGGCAAAGCGGATCAGCGCGGCCCGGCGAGAGAGGCGTTTGATTTGCACGGATGGCCGTCGCTTGTCCGGGCTGAGCTGGAAAGAAAAACCGCCGCGCATCATCCGCCCGCGCGCCGAGGCATGGCGGATGGCGAGGCGCGAAAGATCGAAGGGCAGATTGAAGCCGACGATCATCGCGCCGAGATCGTAGCCGCTGCCGTAGAAGATATCGCCAATGAAATTCTCAGCCGTCATCAGGTTGCAGCCATTGGCTACCGCGTATTCCGTGACAAGCGCTTGCTCGTCATCGCTCAGGCTGGCCGGGTCGCAAAAGATACCGGCCTCGTCGAGATCGGTCCCACGGCGAAGCTGATAACAGCCGAAGCGCAAGTGCTGCGTGGCATCGGTTGTGGTCTCGGTGTCGAGGATCAGTGTCCATTCCGACGGGCCGATATCGGGCGTCTGGAAGCGTCGCCGGCGGTTGGCCGCCGCCGGGGCGATCCAGAGCGCGCCATCATCGAGAAAGGCACGCACCGTGATGATGGCTTCTTCCTCGGGCGCGATCATGGCCGCGCGCCTTCGGCTGGCGTGGCGCGCGCCTTGTCGATCAGAAGCTTGCCGAACTCCTTGAGCTTTGCGACAGCGAGCGCCAGGAGATCGGCAAGGCCGAGCAGGAGATGTCCGAGGCGTTCCATCCACCCTGGATCATCATGCAGAGGCGGGCAATGATCGCGCTGCATATCGGAAAGCTTGCGGTGGCAATTGCGGCAAACCGGGAGGGTTTCGTCGTCGAATTTGCGGCCGGCGATATGGTGCAGCTCCAGGCACCGCACGTCGGCCTCGCCGCAGAAGGGGCATCGTGCATCATTTCGGCCGAGCCGTTCTTGCGCTGCCCGCCGGCGGGCTTCCTGCTTTCTCGTGGCGTCATCCATGACCATTCTCCATTATCAAACGACAATCCGATAGACATCCTCGAAGGTCTCGCCGCCGCTGGCCTCCAGCCGATAGAGCGCATTCGGATCGGTCTCCAACGGATGGTGGCGGCCGGCGGTGTCGGTGATCACTTCGCCCGCGAACGGGGCGAGATAGGCCGGATCATTGCTTTCCAGGAACCGCCCGACCGCCGCCATGTAGCGGCCGATGATGTCGGCCTCGGCCGGCGTGACGCTGGCAATGATCGCAACACCCTGGCTGTAGAGCAGCATCTGCCGGAGGCGCGTATCGCGCGGGCCAACGGTCCAGCGTCCGCCGCGCTTCTCGGCGATGCCGGAGGCGGCGAGATAGCGCCGCAACCGTTCCGGCGCGACATGGACGCTGCGGGCCGCCTCGCTCAAGCTTTGGCCGGATTTGATCGCGCGCAGCCCCGCTTCGAGCTGGCGGCTGAAAGCAGGCGGCTTTGTCCGCAGTGGCGCTTCCATCCGTCGTGGGTGCCCGCGCGCCTGTGATCGGCTGAGGCCGCGCATGGCACCGCGTGCGACGCGGCGGGCATATTCGGCACGGTAGTCGCCAGCAATCCTGGCGATCCGGCGTTGTCTTCGGTGATGCGAGGTTTAGCGGGATAGACGCGCCCATCGCGCCCGGTGCGCGCGACGGCCGGCGCAATCTCCTTCTCTCGCTCCAAATCCTGGCGGACCTTGGCGATCGTAGGCTGCACCAATCCAGATCGGCGGCCGATCTCGCGATCCGACCAGTCTGGGTGAGCGCGCAAAAGCCGTGCGGCAAAAGCCCGCCGGTCGCTGAGCGTCAGCGGGCGGCCATGCGCGGCATTGAGCGTGAAGGCGAGCGCATGCAAATCACCATCGGCCGGGGCCTCAAGCACTTCGACGGCAATCTCCGCCAGCCCGAGGTTTTGGGCCGCAGCGAAACGATGAAACCCATCGACCAGCAGGAAGCGGCAGCCCGGCCCCACCACCTTCAACGGCGGCCATGCCTCGGCCACCATCTCCAGTGCTCGGACATGGTCGAGATCAAGCCCGTCGGTCCGTGGCTGCAAGGCGGGGTCGGCGGTGATTGAGGTTATCGGGATGGTAATCGCGTCCATGGTGCCCTCTCGGCCTGTCACCACGACGACATAGCAAAAGCCTTCGGAACTTCTTGAGGGGGGGTTATGTAAGGCTGTATAATGCTCCGATGACGCAACAACCCGAGTTCGAGACATCGGCCGATATTCGAACCGCAGCCGGCAAACACGGCTTTGACGTGTCCGAGACCCGGCTGGCCCGCTGGCATCGGGAAGGCTTGATCCCGCAGCCCCGGCAGAAATCGCTCGGCCGGAGCAAGGGCACGGTGTCGTGGTACCCGGCGGGCACCGCGTGCCAAGTGCTGGTTCTATGTCAGATACGAAAGTGTTATCGCAGCCTGGATGAAGTGGGCTGGCGGTTGTGGTGGCACGGGTTTCCGGTCGGCGATCGTTTCGGGATAGCGCAACTGAAAGCCGCCGCACGCCAATGGGATCAGTATATGGTTCAGTTGCGGTCCGCCCGTGCAATCCTGAATGGAGATGACGAGCAGAAGAGCGACGCGGCCTTCGAACAACTCGGACGAATGAAGGATCGGCGTATCAACAAGCCATTTGTGGCCAGCAATGCGAAAGCGGATCGGCAAGCGGAATTTCGATGCCGTGTTACTCTTTATCATCGATATTGCAACCGGGAATTTTCAAGCAAACTCGCAATTCCAACACGATTCGAATGAGCAGCAACGCGACGATGCCATCCATGAGAAAATCCTTGGGCTGAGCGACGCACGGCGGCAGAAGCTTACTGGCCTTGGCCCGTGGCTCATCGGCCCCATCGCAGATGCCCTGGCTAATCTGTCGGCATCCATCGGCGGTAGATCGTTTGCTCAAGTCATTGCCGCGACTGATACACCCGACATCCTGCGAGCGCGCGATGAGTGGCGCGATATCGGTTTGGGGGTGGTCGCCGTGGTGCGCGGATTACAAAAAGTATTTCGCGGGAACCCGCTGGGGCTGAGCGTGCTCGCTGATTGCTTCGCGCGAGCATCAACGACCGATTTGGCCTTCATGCTCATCGCTTGGTGCCAGATCAGAACCGAACCATGGGCCAGCGGATATCCCGAGGTCGTCGCGGGCTTTCGTGATATTCAGCGGCTTGCCGCGGGCGTGTCTGGATGAAGTCTGCAAGCGGCTCGTGGTGCGCCGCAAACACCGCCCCCATCACCCCAGCCCAACCATCCCCGGATGACGGCGGCAATGACGCCCCTTGGTGCGAGCGTGCCCGGTTCTGGGATGACGATCCCGCTTCGGGACGACTGATGCGGCACTGCCGCGCAAACCAGCGCCAGCCGCTCATTCTGAGCGGCCACGGCATGCGGCTGCGCATCAACAACGGCGCGCTCGAAATCCAAAACGGCTTCACCCACTACCCGCAAACCCGCGAGGCGTGGCGGTTTTTCCCCGGCGATCAAGAGCGGCCGGCGCGCATCATCCTGCTCGATGGCAGCGGCGCTCTCACGCTCGACGTGCTCGCCTGGCTCGCGGCGCAAGGCATCCCGCTCATTCAACTCGACTATCGTGGCAACGTGGTCGCCGCGATCGGCCAGAACAGCATTGGCAGCGATCCCAACCTGCTCGCCTTGCAAGTCGCCGCGGCGCATGAACCGAAGTGCGCGCTCACCATCGCAACCTGGCTGGTGCGGGAAAAACTGATCGCCACTCGCCACACCCTGCTCGCAACCCTCTCGGATAGCACCCCGCGCAAGGCCGCGCTGGTCCGCCTCGATGCTGAAATCGACCGCCTCGGCCAGCCTTTCGCCGGGCCAAAGACCGCACTGCTCGGCATCGAGGGAAAATGCGCGCAGGTCTATTTCGATGCCTGGCGTGATCTGCCGATCGCCTGGAAAAACACCACGCGCAAGCCGATCTCCGAAACCTGGCGCCGAATCGGCCCGCGCCGCTCGCGCGCCCAATCCCGCAGCCGCAATGCCACCCATCCGGCCCAGGCGATGTTGAATTACGCCTATGCGGTGCTGGAAAGCCAAATCCGTATCGAGACCGCGCGCATCGGCCTCGACCCCGCAACCGGCTTTCTCCACGACCACCGCCCCGACTGCCCGGCGCTGCTCCTCGACCTTCTGGAGCCCTTGCGCCCGACGCTCGATCGCATCGTGCTCGGCTTCGTGGCCGGGCAAATCTTCGCCCCGGCGGATTTCACCCTCAGCGCCGACGGCACCTGCCGCCTGCACCCAGCCCCCGCCCGCCGCCTCGTCACCGAAATCGGCTCCGTCGGAGGCATTCCCTCCCTCCTGGCCGCTCTCCTCCAACGCCTCGGCCACACCCCACCGCTTGCCATCCCACACCGCAGCAAGGCGTGGCTGGCACAGAGGGGGCTTACTCGATAAACTTTGCCCTCATCGGCCGTGCCGAAACGTCAATGGCGATGGGGGAGCAGAAACCATGGTTCGGGAAGCCTTGCGCGAGCGGTTCATCGCCATCCTCGAGGAATATGGTGGTTCGGCCGGGAACGCGCGTTTGCGCGAGGCGCTGGGCTGGAACGAATCGACCTACGCCAATGTCAAGAATGCTCTGATTGATGAGGGGCTCATCGTGCCGGGTCGCGGGCGCGGCGGATCGGTCGCCCTTGCCGCGGAAAATAAGCCCGCACCCGCCGCGACCACACCTGCGAAGCCCGCTCAACCTAATCGCCCGGCGCCCGCGGAAAAGCCGAACGGCAACGGTGCCAATGTCGGCTACGAGGACGAGCTTTGGCGCATGGCCGATGCGCTGCGCGGCAGCATGGACGCGGCGGAATACAAGCACGTCGTGCTGGGATTGATCTTTCTGAAATACATCTCCGACGCCTTCGAGGAGAAGCACGCCGCGCTGGAAGCGGAAAAAGCGCAGGGCGCCGACCCGGAAGACCCGGACGAATACCGCGCCGAAAACATTTTTTGGGTGCCGCCCGAGGCGCGCTGGCCGCACCTCAAGGCGCAGGCCCGGCAGAGCACCATCGGCCAGCTCGTGGATGATGCGATGGCGGGGATCGAGCGCGACAACCCGGCACTCAAGGGCGTTCTGCCGGGGAATTATGCGCGCCCGGCGCTGGACAAGACCCGCCTGGGGCAGCTCATCGACATGATTTCCAACATCAAGGTCGGCGACGCCGCGGCGCGGTCGAAAGACGTGCTGGGCCGCGTCTATGAATATTTCCTGTCGCAGTTCGCCAGCGCCGAGGGGAAAAAGGGCGGGGAGTTTTATACGCCGCGCTGCGTCGTCAAGTTGCTGGTTGAGATGCTGGAGCCCTATCGCGGCCGTGTCTATGATCCCTGCTGTGGATCGGCCGGCATGTTCGTCCAATCGATGGCGTTCATCCGCGCGCACGCGAACGGCAACGGCAATGGCGGCCGCGCGAAGGCCGATATCTCGATCTACGGGCAGGAGAGCAATTACACCACCTGGCGGCTCGCCAAGATGAACCTCGCCATTCGCGGCATCGACGGCAACATCGCGCACGGTGACAGTTTCCACAACGATCGCCACCCGGATGTGAAGGCCGATTACATCCTCGCCAACCCGCCCTTCAACGTCTCCGATTGGGGCGGCGAGCGGCTGCGCGACGACAAGCGCTGGGCTTATGGCGCCCCACCTTCCGGCAACGCCAACTTCGCCTGGGTGCAGCATATCGTCCACCATCTGGCGCCCGCCGGTGTTGCCGGTTTCGTGCTGTCAAACGGATCGATGTCCTCCAACCAGTCGGGCGAGGGCGAGATCAGGAAAGCTTTGGTCGAGGCGAATTTGGTGGACTGCATGGTGGCGCTGCCCGGCCAGCTTTTCTACTCGACGCAAATTCCGGCCTGCCTGTGGTTCCTGGCGCGCGACCGTAAGAACGTATGGCCCGCCCCGTCCGCAAGGGGTGATTTTCATCTGGCTCTAATCAGTCTGCTTCAACGTATCCGGTCTCGGGCTTCCAACCCGGCCAAGATGGAGATCCGCGCGGCCTGATCCTCATAA
>JAJYYH010000057.1 GCA_021801255.1 Pseudomonadota bacterium | reverse complement strand
ACCCCGCGGCCAGCGCGCCGCGATGACGACCTCGCGGCACTGCGCTTCCGTCCCATAGCGCCGGTCGAATTCCGCCTCGCTGAGCCCTTTCTGAAACTGCACCGAATTGCGCGCCATTGGCCAACCCATTGTTAATCCACCGCATCCGAGCAATTGAACCACAACAGAGTCGGCTGAGCAAGATGCGTAATCAGGTAAATTTTTGCGATTATCACGAAAACGTGATCGACGCCCTTGCGCTGCCGCCTCAATCCTCGGCGACATTCATCCACAGATACCCGGCCACCGTCTCGCCGGTGAAAAACACCAGCAAACACCCGTACCTGACCGGCATGTGCCGCATCCACGACCTTCCGCAGCGCTGCCATGATGCCCGCTCCTGCCCAGGACCGCCACCGAGCCGCCCTCGCCGGTATCGATAATATGTTCACCCTGTCTCGCTATCCCATAGCGTTGAACAGCCGTGGCCACCTCCCAGCCCAAGAACAGGCGCAAATGACCCACTCACCTCCGATACCCCCCAGTCTTGCGGCAGTCCCTGGCGGCGTGGACGATACCGACTATGCGCTCGAATGTGGCGCGTTGCAGAAAGTCGGGGTTTTTGCGCGGCGCGCCGCGCAGGCGAATTTCAACGACCTCAATTTTCACTTCGGCCTCGCCAGGGGTTTTTAGCGGCTTAAGCAGGGTGCCTTGCCCCCTGCACCCCGAGCAAAGGCCAAGCCTTTGCAATCCATTCCTGCAGAAAAACTACATCTCGGTCTCGTCCGCCGCCGCAGCACCGATGAAAACTACAATGTAACGATCTGGCCGGCGCCGATCGCTTCGAGAAACGTCACCACCCCGGCGATCTCGACCCCCGCTAGCAAACGTTCGGGCGCAAGAGCTTCGGCGCGCAGCCCGGCCTCACAGGCGATCAGCCGCACTCCCAGTTCGCTTGCCGCCGCGCGCAGTTCGGCGAACCCGGCAACGCCCCGGACGCGGACCATCTCGTCCCGCCCGGCCTCGGCGAGCCCGTTGCCATCCTCGGTGAGCGCCCGGCAGCCGGCGTTGGTCGCGAACAGCACCACCTGGCGCCCGATCGCGGCGGCGCCGGCAGCGAGCACGAAGGCGAAATGCGCCCGCTCATGCGTGCCCGAAACCAGCAGGATGCCGAGCGGTTCAGCCGGCACAGATATTTCCCCCATAATCGCCCGAGAGGTCATGGATGCGCGGGGTGGCGCCACAGAGCGCGCAATCGGGATCGCGCGCGAGGGTGATGGTGCGAAACTGCGCCGCCAGCGCGTCCCATAGCAGCAAGCGCCCGGCGAGGCTCTCGCCGAGGCCGAGGATCTCCTTCAGCACTTCGGTCGCCTGGAGCGTCCCCATCACGCCGGTGACCGCGCCGAGCACGCCGGCCTCCGAACAGCTCGGCGCCATCCCCGGCGGCGGCGATTCGGGATAGAGGCAGCGATAGCAGGGGCCTCCGGGGTGAAATACCGCCAACTGCCCCTCGAAACGCAAAACCGCGGCCGAAACCAGCGTGCGGTTGGCGAGATGGGCGGCGTCGGCCACGAGAAAGCGCGTGGCGAAATTATCCGAGCCGTCGCAAATGATGTTGTAGTCGGCGAAAAGCGCGAGCGCGTTCGCCGGCCCGAGGCGTGCGCGGTGCTCGTCGATGCGCACCAAGGGGTTCAGCGCGCGCGCCGCCGCCGCCGCCGAGGCGGTCTTGGCCATGCCGAGATGGGCGGTGGAGTGGGCGATTTGGCGCTGCAAATTGGAAAGCTCGACGACATCGTCGTCGATCACCCCAATCCGCCCGACCCCGGCGGCGGCGAGATAGAGCAGGAGCGGCGAGCCCAGCCCGCCGGCACCGATGATCAGCACGCTGGCGGAGCGGAGCCGCGCCTGACCGATCGCGCCGACCTCGCCCAACAGGATATGGCGGGAGTAGCGGTGCAGTTCGTCTTCGCTGAAATCGAGGTTCATGCCCGGCATATAAGGGGTTGCCGGCCGCGCCTGAAGAGCGGCATGAAAGCGCCATGGAGCTTTCTCCCGATCACGCGCTGGTGCTGTTCTCGGGCGGTCAGGATTCGACCACCTGTCTCGCGCTGGCCTTGACCCGCTATCCGCGGGTCGAGACCGTGGGCTTCGCCTATGGCCAGCGCCACGCCGTGGAGCTGGAGTGCCGCGTCTCCCTGCGCGCCCGCCTCGCCGAGTTTCCCACCTTCGGGGCGCGGCTCGGCGCCGATCATCTCGTCGATCTCGGCGCCAGCATGGGCGCGATCGGGGCGACCGCACTCACCTCGGAGGCCGAGATCGCGATGACCGCGGAGGGCCTGCCCACTACTTTTGTGCCCGGCCGCAACCTGCTTTTTCTCACCTACGCCGCCGCCATCGCCTATCGCCGGGGGCTCCGGCGCATCGTCGCGGGGATGTGCGAGACCGATTATTCCGGCTATCCCGATTGCCGCGATGATACCATCAAGGCGATGCAACTCGCGCTCAATCTCGGTTTGCAACACCGTTTTGTTATCGAAACTCCCTTGATGTGGCGCGACAAGGCGCAGACCTTCGCGCTCGCCGAGGAAATCGGTGGCCAGGCACTGGTCGATCTCATCCTTGAACACACCCATACCTGTTATCGCGGCGTGCGCGAGCAGCGCCACGCCTGGGGCTATGGCTGCGGCGCCTGTCCGGCCTGTGTCTTGCGCGCCGAGGGATTTCGCGTCTGGCAAGGCGGTTGAAAGACGGCTCGTCGCGCGCGTGAAGATCGTCGAGATCACCAATGTCGATTTCGCCCTCAGGCATTTTGTCCTGCCCCTGATGCGCGAGATGCGCCGGCGCGGCCATGAGGTGATCGGCGTTTCGGCCGAGGGCGACTTGCTCACCCCTGTCCGCGCGGAAGGGTTTCGCGTCGTTGCCGCTCCCCTCGCGCGGAGCCTTTCGCCGCGCGCGCAATGGCGGGCCTATCGGGCGCTGGTGCGGCTGCTGCGCGCCGAGCGCCCCGATCTCGTGCATGGCCACATGCCGATCAGCGGCTTTCTGGCGCGGTTGGCCGCGCGGCGCGCCGGCGTGCAGCGCGTCGCCTATACCTGCCACGGTTTTCTGTTCAACCAGCCCGGCCCGCTCTGGCGCCGCGCCGCTTCCCTGGGCCTTGAATGGCTCGGCGGGCGGCTCACCGATATCTATCTCACGGTCTCCGCCGAAGAGGCCGCCGATGCAAGGCGCCTCCATATCGCACGCCATGCCATCGCCATCGGCAATGGCCGCGATCCCGCCCTGTTCCGCCCCGACCCGGCGGCCCGCGCCCGTCTCCGCGCCGCGCTCGGCGTCTGCGCGGGGCGCGTCGTTGTCATCGTGGTTTCGCGCCTGGTGCGCCACAAGGGCTATCCCGAATTGCTGGCGGCGATGCGCGCGCTGCCGGAGGTGGAGCTTTGGGTGGTCGGTGACCGGCTGCCTTCCGATCACGGTGAGGACCTCGAACCCTATTTTGCCCAGTCCGGCCTCGGCTCGCGGCTCCGCCGGCTCGGCTATCGCGAGGATATTCCAGCACTTCTGGCGGCGGCCGATATTTTTGTCCTGCCGAGCCATTTCGAGGGTCTGCCGATGTCGATCGTCGAAGCCATGCTGACCGCACTTCCGGTGGTGGCGACCCATATCCGCGGCCCGCGCGAGCAGGTGGTGGATGGCGAAACCGGGTTCCTCGTGCCGCCCCGGCTCGTGGCGCCCTTGTCCGAAGCCCTCGGCCGGCTTGCCGCCGACCCCGCCTTGCGGGCGCGGATGGGGCAGGCGGGGCGGGCGCGGGCGCTGGAACACTACGACGAGGCCAAGGTGGTCGCGCGCACGCTGGACCTGCTCGGCGTCCCGGTTTATGCCGCAGCGCAGCAGCGCGAAGGAGGCTCGCCATGACTGATCTTGTTGTCCCACGCCGCGCCTTGATTTCGGTCTCCGACAAGACCGGGCTGATCCCGCTGGCCCAGGCGCTCGCGGCGCGGGGCGTGGAGATCGTTTCCACCGGCGGCTCCGCGCAGGCGCTCCGCGAAGCCGGCATCGCGGTGCGAGAGGTTGCCGAGGTCAGCGGTTTTCCCGAAATTCTCGACGGCCGCGTCAAAACCCTGGTGCCGCAAATCCATGGCGGCATCCTCGGCCGACGCGATCTCGCCAGCCATCAGGCGGAAATGGCCGCGCACGGCATCGCGCCGATCGACCTCGTTGTCGTCAATCTCTATCCCTTCGAAGCGACCGTCGCGCGCGGCGCGGCGCCGGCGGATTGCGTGGAAAATATCGATATCGGCGGGCCGGCGCTGATCCGGGCGGCGGCGAAAAACCATGATTTTGTCACGATCCTCACCGATCCCGCGCAATATGCGGCGCTGCTCGACGAACTCGCCGCGCGGGGCGGTACGACGCGTGCCACCCGCACGCATCTGGCCGGGCTCGCCTATGCCGCGACCGCCGCCTATGACGCGGCGATCGCCGCCTGGTTCGCGCGCGGCGAAACCTTTCCCGAGCGGGTGGTGCTGCGGGGCGTGCGGCGCGAAACGCTGCGCTATGGCGAAAATCCTCACCAGGCGGCGGCTTTCTATATCAATAGCTCCCGGCCGGGTGTTGCGACCGCGCGTCAGATGCAGGGCAAGGCGCTTTCCTACAACAACCTCAACGATACCGACGCCGCCTTCGAGTGCGTCGCCGAATTCGCCGAACCGGCGGTGGTGATCGTCAAGCACGCCAATCCTTGCGGGGTCGCGGTCGCGGCGAGTACGGCCGAAGCCTGGGACAAGGCGCTGGCCTGTGATCCGGTCTCGGCCTTTGGCGGTATTGTGGCGCTCAACCGCAAGCTCGATCGCCGGTCGGCGGAGAAAATCGCTGAAATCTTCACCGAGGTGATCATCGCCCCCGACGCCGAGGATGAGGCGCTCGCGGTGCTGGCGCGGAAGAAAAATCTCCGCCTGCTGCTCACCGGCGGCTTGCCCGATCCCGCCGCGCCGGGCCTTACCTTCCGCAGCGTGGCCGGGGGCTTTCTTGCGCAGACGCGCGATGCCGGGCGGGTTCAGGCGGAAGATCTCAAGGTCGTGACGCGACGCGTGCCCGGTACCACCGAAATCGCCGATCTGTTGTTTGCTTTCCGGGTTGCCAAACACGTCAAGTCGAACGCCATCGTCTATGCCCGCGCCGGCGCCACGGTGGGCATTGGCGCGGGGCAGATGAGCCGTGTGGACAGCGCCCGCATCGCCGCCTGGAAGGCCGCCCAGGCGACGGGCACGGCCGCCAGCGTCGCCGCCTCCGACGCTTTTTTCCCCTTCGCCGATGGGCTGCAAGCGGTCATTGCCGCGGGCGCGACGGCGGTGATCCAGCCCGGCGGCTCGATGCGCGACGCCGAGGTGATCGCGGCTGCGGACGCCGCCGGCATCGCCATGGTATTCACCGGCCTGCGCCATTTCCGCCATTGAGAGTTTGAAAAAGAATGCCCTCGCGCCTGGAAATCGATCAGAAAAATCGATGCCCCCCAAAGGGTGTTCTTTTTCAAGGTCGATTGAGTGCCACGCTCTGAGCCGTAAGGTCGCGGGCGCCGCCCCCAGCTCGCGGGGCGGGGCGTGTTTGACATGTGTGGCGTGAGCGTGAAGCCGGGGGCCATGGTGAGCAGGTGATGCGCCTCTTTGGCAAGAGGGACTGGAGCCGCCGGCGCCGATGGGGCGTGGGTGGCCTCGCATTATGTTTCCTGAGTTTTCTCGCCGCCTGCACCGAGCCCGCCCCGCCGAATACCGCGGCTTGTGTACTGGCGCGGATTGCCGCCTTGCCGATCACGCAGAGCCGGGGTTTCGCGCTGATTCCGGCCGGGTTGAATGGGCAAGAAACGCTCCTCTTGGTCGACACAGGGGCCGCGGCGACGATGGTCGCGCGGCATATGGCTGACCAACTGGGCCTGATGCCGGATCGGCTTATGCCTTACGCGGTCAATGGCGTTGGCGGGATGGTGCTGACGCGGCGGATGGTGGTTGACCGGTTCCTGGTCGGCGCGGTCGATCTGGGCGCGCAGCATGTCATGGTGGGCGAGCCGGGATTTTTTGCCGGCTTCGACCCGCGCCCCTCGGGCCTGATCGGGGCGGATTTTCTTGGCGGGCTCGATGCCGATTTCGATATGCCGGCGGAGCGCATCACGCTTTATCGCCCACGACGGTGCTCTGGCCGTTTTGTGCCACCGTGGCCAGGGGCGCGCTATTACACGCTGCCGGCGGAGCTGAGTGATGGCGGGCAATTACTGGTTACGGTTTCGATTGATGGCCGCCGGTTGAAAGCGATGGTGGATTCCGGGGCAGAAACGACAGTTCTCAACGCCAGCGCCCTGGGCAAGCTCGGCGTGCCGAAGGCGGCGCTGGCCGGAGATCGGCATGTCGCCGTGCATGGCATCGATATGCAGGCCCATCTTGCGTATCTTCACCATTTCCGCGAGGTACGAATAGGCGCGGAAGTCTATAACGGCAATGCGGTGTGGGTGGGCGAGATGAAGCTGTTGCCGGCGGACATGCTGCTGGGCGCGGATTTCTTCCGCAGCCATCGGGTATGGTTGTCGTGGACGCGGCACGAGGTTCTGGTTGCCGTTTCGCCCTGAGCGAGCGCCACGAAACCTCGCCTTGGCGCCGGTGGTTTGGGCTTATTTCGTTCCATTGTGGCGCCGCGTGGCGCCGAGACTGGCGGGGGCGGCGGCGAAGGGTCAGGCTCGCGGGTTCGGGGATCGTGCCGCGAGGCGGCGGGCAGAATCAAATCAATCTGCACTAGTCAACATTTGATCTGACATTCGGTGTTGGGTTTTGCAATCTGGAGCTGGTGGGCGGGGGTGCGGTCCTGCCCCAGGGCAAGAGACCGCGCCCCCGCCCGCCAGCGGCAAGGGAGACCC
>JAJYYH010000001.1 GCA_021801255.1 Pseudomonadota bacterium | reverse complement strand
ATGGCAGCGCCACGAACTGACCACCATGAAGCACCGCCTCAAGGCGCTCGAAGCGAAGATGGCGCAGGAGCGGCTGATCCTGACCGAAAGCCAGCTCGCCGCGCTGGAGAAGGCCAAGGCGGAGAAATCAGATCAAGTTCTGATTTGTACATTTGGACGCGATTTGACAATGACGCCCTGCCGGACGGTGGAGCGTGTCTCGTTCGCGGTATGCGTTGAAGATGCGCCGTTGGGCTGACTGAACAGTTACCATGTGAAGGGGCGCTGAGAGATATGCGGCGATTGCATCGCGTTACCGGCGGACCGAGACCGTCTCTGTGGACCGGACTATCACACCATCAGCGAAATGAGGGCCGAGTTTCCGGGACTTGCGGCACCACGATACAGAGAATATATCTAATTAAATCAATGATTTAGACGCTGGCGGAGAGGGTGGGATTCGAACCCACGGTACGCTTTCACGCACACACGCTTTCCAAGCGTGCGCCTTAAGCCGCTCGGCCACCTCTCCGGCTGCGGGCGCGTCTTGTTTATGGCCGCTCGGGCAGGTTTACAACCCGCACGTCAAGCCCCGGCCTTCGCCTGGAGCGCCTGCCAGACGCGCTCGGGTGTTGCCGGCATGTCAAGATGGCGAATGCCGCGCGGGCGGAGGGCATCGACGATGGCGTTCATCACCGCCGGCAGGGCGCCGGCGCAGCCCGCCTCGCCGCAGCCCTTGGCGCCGAGCAGATTGGTGCGGGCGGGAACTGGGTGGAAGGCGTTGGCGATGGCGGTGAGGTCGCCGGCGCGCGGCAGGGCGTAGTCCATATAGCTGCCGGTGACCGGCTGGCCCGCGCTGTCATAATGCGTCGCTTCCAATATCGCCTGGCCGATGCCCTGGGCGATGCCGCCATGGGTCTGCCCCTCGACCAGGAGCGGGTTGACCACGGTGCCGAAATCATTGACCGCGCTGTAGCGCGCGATGCGGATGGTGCCGGTCTCGGGGTCGATCTCGACCTCGGCGATGTGGCAGCCATTGGGAAAGGCCGAGGGCGCGCCCTGATGGATGTGGCGGACATCGAGGGTTTCGGGCACGCCCCCTGGCACGCCCTCGGATATCCCCTTGGGCGGCGGCTCGGCGCGGAGTTTGGCGGCGAGGTCGAGAATGGAGAGGGCGCGATCGGTGCCGGCGATGGCGAAGCGGCCGCCCTCGGGGCCGATCGTGAATTCGATGTCGGCCTCGGCGGCTTCCAGGAAATGGGCGGCGGCCTTTTTCCCCCGCGCGATGACCTCTTCCGAGGCCTCGATGATTGCCGCTCCGCTCGCCATCAGCGATTTTGACCCCCCGGTGCCGCCGCCGGCGATCAACTCGTCACTGTCGCCCTGCAAGAGCCGCACCCGCCCGAGGGGAATGCCGAGGCGCGAGGCCAGTACCTGGGCGAAGGGGGTGGCGTGGCCCTGACCGTAATCGAGCGTGCCGGTGATGATGGTGACGCTGCCATCGGCCTCGAACCGGATGCCGCCCATTTCGCGCGAAGGCGGCGCGGTGACTTCGAGATATTGGCCGATGCCGCGCCCGTAGAGATAGCCGCGCGCCGCGCTTTCGGCCTGGCGGGCGGGGAAACCCGCCCAATCGGCGCGCCCGAGCGCCTCCTCCAGAATGGCCGGGAAATCACCGCTGTCATAGGTGAGCCCACTCGGCGCGGCATAGGGCATCTGGTCCGGGCGGATGAGGTTCTGGCGGCGCAGTTCCAGCGGGTCGATCGCCATCTCGGCGGCCGCCGTCTCGATCAGCCGCTCGATATAGTAATTCCCTTCCGGCCGCCCGGCGCCGCGATAGGGGCCGACCGGAGTGGTGTCAGTGAAGACGCATTCGGTCGTGATCTCGATCAGCGGCGTCGCATAGACGCCGACAATGTTTTTCGCGGCGTTGATGGTCGGTGGCAGGGTCGCGGCGTTGGTGAGGTAGGCCCCGACATTGCCCTGGCCGGTGAGCCGCACGGCGAGGATTTTACCCGTCGCGTCGAGCGCCATCTCGGCGGTCATCTGATGATCGCGCCCATGGCTGTCGGAGAGAAAACTCTCACCCCGCTCATCGGTCCATTTCACCGGCCGCCCCAAGAGGCGCGCGGCCAGCAGCAGGCAGGGATACTCCGGGTAGCAGCCCGCCTTCATCCCAAACGAGCCACCGACATTGCCGGTCAGCACATGGATTTTATCCACCGCGACGCCCATCGCGTCCTTCAGCGCATTGCACAGGCCGAACACCCCCTGGCAGCCGACATGGAGTGTATAGCGGCCGGTTTCGCCGTCATATTCGCCAATCGCGCTGCGCGGCTCCATCGGGCAGACGACGACGCGGCTGTTGCGCAAGGCGAGTCGCGTGACATGGGCGGCGCGGGCGAACGCGGCGGCGGTTTTTTCGCGATCGCCGTGATGGAAGCGGAGCGCGATATTGCCATCGACGCCGGCATGGAGAAGCGGCGCGCCGGGCTCGGTCGCGGCGGCCACGGTGGTGACGGCGGGCAGCGGGTCGATTTCGACCAGGATCGCCTCAAGCCCATCGCGCGCCGCCTGGGGGGTGTCGGCAATGACGCAGGCGATCGGTTCGCCGACGAAGCGCACTTTGTTCCCGGCCAGCGGTGCCTGGATCGGCGCCTCGGGCGGCGTGCCATCGGCCCGCGGCTGCTGCATCCCTGGCGGCAGGCGGACCAGCCCCGCCGCCGCCATCTCGGCCGCCGTGAGGATCAGCCGCACGCCGGGCAGGGCGCGCGCGGCATCGAGATCAAGAGCGCGGATGTGGCCATGCGCATGGCGGCTGCGCAGCATCGCGGCATGAAGCTGGCCGGGCAGATGGAGATCATCGGTATAGCGCCCCTGCCCGCGCAACAGGGTGGGATCTTCGAGGCGCGGCACCGGCTGTCCGATGGCGAATTTCTCGAAGGCGAGATCGGAGGTCAGATCGGGGTGGTCGAAAGGCGGGTTCATCGCGGCAGCTCTCCCAGGCAGCGAAATCAAACGTAAAGGGTGGCGGCGAAGCGGCTGCGAGGCAAGAGCATGGGAGCGTGGCGATTGCCTTCCGCGCGCTTTGCAGGGCGGCTATAAGGCGGCATCGGCATTTTGAAAGCGATCGTTCATGCGCCCCTCCGGCCGCGCGCCCGACAGTCTTCGCCCCGTTTCCCTGGTGCCGGGCTATGCCCGCCACGCCGAGGGTTCCTGCCTGATCCGCATCGGCGCAACCGAAGTGATCTGCGCCGCCAGCGTCGAAGGTCGGGTGCCGGGGTTCTTGCGCGGCTCCGGCCAGGGCTGGATCACCGCCGAATACGGCATGCTGCCGCGCGCCACGCACACCCGGGGCGAGCGCGAGGCGGCACGCGGCAAGCAGTCGGGCCGTACCCAGGAGATCCAGCGGCTGATCGGGCGGGCACTTCGTGCCGTCGTCGATCGCGCGGCTTTGGGCGAAATGACGATTACACTCGATTGTGATGTGCTCAACGCCGATGGCGGCACGCGCTGCGCTGCCATAACTGGCGCCTGGGTGGCTCTCGCCCTGGCGCTCGCCCGGCTGGAGCAGATGCGGGTGATCAAGGGCTCGCCGCTCAAGGGCCAGGTCGCGGCGGTCTCGTGTGGCATCGTCGCGGGCACGCCGGTGCTCGATCTCGACTACGCGGAGGATTCCGGGGCCGAGGCGGACGCCAATTTCGTGCTCACCGATCTCGGCGGCCTGGTTGAGGTGCAGGCGACCGCCGAGGGCGCGGTGTTTTCCGAAGCCGCGCTGACGACCCTGCTCAGCCTCGCCCGCCAGGGCACGGCGGAGCTTTTTCTCGCCCAGCGCGCCGCGCTGGCCAGCCCCTGATGGCGCGGCGCCTGGCGCCTGGCGCCCGACTGGTGCTGGCGAGCCACAACCCCGGCAAGCTCGCCGAGATCGCCCAACTGCTCGCCCCGCAAGACATCGGTCTTATCGCCGCCAGCGCGCTTGGCCTCCCGGAACCCGCCGAAACCGCCCCGGATTTCGCCGGCAATGCCCGGATCAAGGCGCTAGCGGCGGCGCGGGCCAGCGGATGGGTGGCTATGGCCGATGATTCCGGTTTTTCCCTGGCCGCGCTCGATGGCGCGCCAGGCATCCACGCCGCGCGCTGGGCTGGCGCGGGGCGGGATTTTGCCCACGCCATGGCCGAGGTCGCGCGCCGCCTGGGCGATCACCCCGACCGCCGCGCCTGGTTCACCTGCGCCCTCGCGCTCGCTTGGCCGGATGGCGAGACCGCGAGTTTTTTGGGCCGCGCCGAGGGCGAGATGGTCTGGCCGCCACGTGGGACGCGCGGTTTCGGCTATGATCCGATTTTTGTTCCACATGGCGGGGTCGAGACCTATGGCGAGATGGCGTCCGACGCCAAACACGCCGATAGCCACCGCGCGCGCGCCTTCGCCGCACTCCGGGCGGCTTGTCTGCCGGAAGAAGCGCCTAAATCATAAGCCTAGCGGAGATCAACCATGAGGAGATCGGCCATGAAGCTCTTTTCATCCCCCCCGGGGCCGGTGGAAACCTATCCGGTGCAGCACACCGACGCTGAATGGCGGGAGCGCTTGCGGCCCGAGCAATTCGCCGTGCTGCGTCAGCACGCGACCGAACGGGCCGGCACGAGCCCGCTCAACCAGGAAAAGCGGCCTGGTATGTTTCTTTGCGCTGGCTGTGATGCCCCGCTGTTCCCCGCCGAGACCAAGTTCGAAAGCGGCACGGGCTGGCCAAGCTTCTTCGCGCCCCGTGATCCCGAGGCGGTCGGCGTGCGCGAGGACCGCAGCCTGTTCATGGCCCGTACCGAAGTACATTGCGCGCGCTGCGGCGGCCATCTCGGCCATGTTTTCCCCGATGGCCCGAAGCCGACCGGGCTCCGCTACTGCCTCAACGGCGCGGCCCTGACCTTCAAGCCCGCCAATCCCGACGCCTAGACGAAGGAGGCGTGGGTGAGCCCACCCGTGTAGCCTTCCAACGTTACATGGGTGTTGTCGGGGAGCGTGAAGGTCGTTGAGCCGTTGCTCACGGTGGCGCTGCTCACTGCATTGGCGGCGGTGCCGCTGGCATAGCCGTCGAGGGTGAAGGCGGCGTTGAGCGGGTTGAAGTCATAGATATCGAGGTTGCCCCCGGCTTGACCATTGACGAAACCAAACAAGGTGAATTTGCTGCTATCATAGACGGTATTGGTGCCGCTGCCCTGCTGGACGAACAACACACCTTGATCGCCCCAGATCAAATCGCTCGACTGAGCGGTGAAAACGTCGGTGGTATCGCTGCTGCCATCACCTCCGAAGATGGTGTTCACGCCAGCAACCGGGACGACGATGTCGGTGGCATTGGTCGCATTGGGCTCGCCACCAAACACGTTATCGGTCGCCGTGGGGTTGCCAAACATGTAACTGGTGCCGCTGGGGGCGGAAACGATGGTGTCGGCGCCGGTGGTACCGGAGGCGAGATAGTTGTAATGGCCAGCGCCAAAAATGCTCGCGCTGCCGGTGCCACCGATCAGGGCATCGACGTTGCCGGTGCCGCCGAGCATGAACTCGTTATTGGCCGAACCGCCGAACACCGTGACCTCGCCGATGCCGCCGAACACGCTAAGCGCGCCTGAGCCGCCGATGATCGTGCTGGAGCCGACGAGGCTGCCGATATTGGTGTTGATGAACACCATGCTGGCGGAATTGTTGAAGGCGAGGGCCTGACCGACGGCGTTGATGGTGTCTGCCCCAGTATCACCAACGATGGTGTCCAGGCCTTCGGAATAGACGGTATCGTTGCCACTGCCGAGGAACATCAAATTGGTGTTGGGGCCGCCGGTGATGGTGTCGTTGCCGGCGCCGGCGCTGATCGTATTGGTGCCCCCCTCGAAATCAAAATACCAGTTCTCGACGCCGGTAGTGCCGCCGGTGACGATATTCTCGCCGCCCGCGAAGGCCGCCGCGCCATTGGCACCGGCGGCGTAGAGCGTCATGCCGCCGGTGCCGGAAATGATCGATTGCAGCGCGTTATCGCTATCGTTCAGGGTGACCGGCACGGTGCTGGCATTGACCACCGCGTAGGCATTTTGGTTCGTGAGATCGAGGGTGGCTTGCGATGTGTCGGAAAACTGCACGAAGAGGGCGGTCGGCGCTGACGGATTGGCCAGGCCAAGCGCGATCTGGCTCGGGGCGGTAATGTATTGCGATACCTGGATCCCCGGCGCATAGGTTTCGATCGGGCCGGCGAAATTCGCTCCGACATAATTCGCCGAATTGGCGTTCGGGAACGGAATAACAACTGTGTCGTTCGGATTATTATTGCTATACGGAATGACAAGATTGTTGCCGTCGACGTACGCGGACATGCTCGGTTTCCTTGCTTCAGCTTGAGTCAGAGCTTGCCGAGTTATGGGCGGTTCGTTTGCGCGATCAAGCCTCGATTGAATGAATTCGCTGTCACATTGGCGCGTACGATAGGGCGCCTTCCGGGCGCTTTACGGCGCGCCCGCCGCCCGGCATGATCCCCCATTCGGCCGTGCGCCAAAAACCGTGACCCCAGGGGACCATCCCGATGCAGCCCAAACATCTCAACCACAAGCTCAGCGTCTCGACGCAGTTGACCCATGAGGATTTTTCCGAACTCGCCAAGGGTGGCGTGCGC
This sequence comes from Pseudomonadota bacterium, assembly GCA_021801255.1. GTDB lineage: Bacteria > Pseudomonadota > Alphaproteobacteria > Acetobacterales > Acetobacteraceae > Acidibrevibacterium. Next base: position 112,293 of record JAJYYH010000001.1, on the reverse strand, counting down.
ACGGTCATCAACAATCGCCCCGACGGCGAGGATGCTGGCCAGATGACCGCCGCCGCCGCCGCCGCCCTGGCCCAGCAACACGGCATGGACTATCATCATATCCCCTTGACCATGAAGGACATCTCGCCGGAGGCGATTGAGCGCTTCGCGGCCGTGTTGGAAAAGGCCGAGGGGAGGGTGCATGCCCATTGCCGTTCCGGAACGCGCTCGGCGCTGCTCTGGGCGCTGAGCGAGGTGAAAGCCGGACGGATGAGCGTCGATGAGGCCTGCGCCGCCGTTGCCAAGCATGGCTTCGACGTCCCTCCCGCGGTGGTGCATCACCACAGCCAACGGCATTCCCAGAGCGCGAAGCGCTGAGCGGGGTGCCGTCGGCGTTGTGATCTCGGGGAGCGTGCTCTCCTGGGGAGAGCCGGTTCTGGCGATCCTGTCGGGCTCGGTCGTGGGCTTCGTGCTCGGGCTGATCGGCGGCGGCGGGTCGATCCTGGCGACGCCCTTGCTGCTCACCGTGGTCGGATTGCCACCGCATCAGGCGATTGGCACTGGCGCACTCGCGGTCTCCTTCAATGCCTTCGCCAATCTCGCGGGCCATGCCCGCGCCGGGCATGTGCGCTGGCGCGCCGCTGCGATTTTTGCCGCGGCCGGCGTCGCGGGGGCGGCGGCCGGTTCCTCGCTCGGCAAGGCGATCAATGGCGAGAAGCTGCTCGCGCTGTTCGCGGTGTTGATGTTCGTGGTCGCCGGTCTAACGCTGCGGCCGCGCCGCGTGGTGCCGCCGGAGCAACGCGCGATGCGGGCGAGCAGCGTGCGCATCGTCCTTGTCGGTCTCGCCGCCGGCATGCTGGCCGGATTTTTCGGCATCGGCGGCGGGTTTTTGATCGTCCCCGGGCTGCTGTTCGCGACCCCACTCAGCATGATCGAGGCGGTGGGTTCCTCGCTGCTGTCGGTGGGCGTTTTTGGCCTGACGGCGGCGGTGAATTATGCCCTCTCAGGCTTCGTCGCCTGGGGCGTCGCCGGGGAATTTATCCTCGGCGGACTGGCCGGCGGCTGGTTTGGCTTGCGTCTCGCCAAGAAGCTGGCGCCGCGCCGCGCCGCCCTCAACCGCGTGTTTGCCGCGATCGTTTTTGCCGTCGCCTGCTATCTGCTCTACCGCTCCGCCGGTCTTGCCGGCTGGGTGTGACGATCCGGCAAAATCAATCGTTCAAGGCGATTGATTAGAGCGCAAGCTTGCATTTGAAAAAGCGGGGTTTTCGTGCCTTGTTTGGCTGGTCAGCTTCACGAACAAGATGGAGAGAATGTCTTGCGATATATCCTAAGAACCCTGCTGCTCGCGACTTTCGGTGCGGTCATGGCGATCGGGGCGGCGCGCGCCCAGGCCCCGGGCGTGCCTCCTGGATATTACACCGACCAGAAAGTTGTTTATCACAACAATGGCGGCGCTCCCGACAATGCCGCCTATTTCCGCAAGCTCTTGACCAATATCAGGAACCACGTCAACGCGGTGGGCAAGAACCATATCCAGGTCCGAGTCGTTGATCATGGCGATGGGCTGGTGTTGTTCCAGCTTGCCAACCAGGATCACGACCTTGCCGAGCGCATCGACGCGCTGAAGGCCGATGGCGTGAAGTTCCTGATCTGCCAGCGTACGCTCGCCGAGCGGCACATCGACTGGCATACGCTCTACGGCGTCAAGGAGGCCGATCTGGTGCCGAGCGGGGTTGCCGAGATCACCCGGCTCGAGGGCATGGGCTATCTTTACATCCATCCCTGATAGCCACCCCACGGACACTGCGCCCCGGCGCCGCGCGCGACGCCGGGGCGTTGCGCGAGTTCATTCCGAAATCGCTTCCAATTGCCGCCCGTTGGTCGCTGGCCCGAAGCCGCCGATGGCGATGATGACCATCGCCATCGCGCCGGCGATGAACACGAACACCGCCGCGACCCCGCCCCATTGCAGCAGGAAGGCAATCATGAAGCTCACCAGCACCGCCGAAAGCCGGCTCCAGGAATAGACGAAGCCCACGGCGCGGGCGCGGATGCGGGTGGGATAAAGCTCGCTCTGATAGGCGTGAAAAGCAAAAGAGAGCACGTTCGCGCAAAGCGTGAGCACAACGCCGCAGAAAATCAGCGCCGGCACCTGGCGCTGCACGCTGAAGGCGAGCCCGGCGAGCGCGATGCCGAGGGCGGCGCCGACGATCTGCCATTTGCGCTCGATGCGGTCGGCGAAGGCGATGGCGATCATCGGCCCGAAAGGATTGGCCAGCGCGATGATGAAAGAATAGAGCAGGCTGCCTTGCAAATGGATGCCCCGCTCGGCGATCAGTGTCGGCACCCAGCTCGCGAAGCCATAAAACCCGATCGTCTGGAAAAACTGGAAGACCATCAGCATGATCGTGCGGCCACGATAGGGCGGGCGCCAGATTTCAATGAACGCGCCTTTGGCCACGTGTTCGGGCGCGGCGGCGGCGAGCAGGGGGGGCAGGGCCGCGCCCGCGAGATCGGCTCGCACCCTGGCCTCGATGCGCGCGGTGATGCGCTCGGCCTCCGCGATTCGGCCATGCTGGGCGAGCCAGCGCGGGCTTTCGGGCAGGCCGCGGCGGAGAAACCACACGAACAGCGCCCCCGAGGCGCCGATCAGCACGACCACACGCCAGCCCGCCATCCCTCCCACCGTGCGCGGCACCAATTGCCAGGCCAGCAGCGCCACGATCGGCACCACCGAAAATTGCACCATCTGATTGACGGCAAAAGCTCGCCCGCGCAGATCCTTGGGCACCAGCTCGGCGAGATAGGTGTCGATGGTCACCAGCTCGACGCCGATGCCGAGGCCGGCGACGAGGCGCCAGATGAGCAGCCCGGATGCCGTGTGCTGAAAGGCCATGATCGCCGTGGACAGGCTGTACCAGAGCAGGGAAAAAGTGAAAATCGGGCGGCGGCCGAAGCGATCGGCGATGAAACCGAAGGCGATAGTGCCGATGAACAACCCACCGAAGGTCGCGGCGACGAAGGCGGCGGGACCGGTGAAAATCCCGACCCGGACATGCGCGAGCAACCCGTCCCGCACCAGGCCCGGCACGACATAGCCGGTGAAAAAGAGATCGTAGAACTCGAAGGCGCCGCCGATCGAGAGCAACGCCACCAGATGCCAGATGCCGCGCGTGGCCGGCAGCCGGTCAAGCCGCGCGGTAATAGCGGCGATATCGGCCTCGGCCATGCGATCCCCCCCGTGCTGTTCTCCCGCCATTCTGCGGCGGCGGCGCGGGCTTGGCCAGTCTCTCTATCCTCCCGCCCTCATCCGCGACGCCGCCTAATCCCCCGGGTAGGGCCGGGCCGAGAAAATGACCTGGGCGAAGGCATAGGGATATTCGTCGGTCATGGTGAGGGCGATCTCGGCCGTCATGCCGGAAGGGGTGAGGGCGGCCAGGCGCTGCGCGGCGCCGCCCTGGAGGCAGAGGCTCGGCTGCCCCGAGGCCAGGTTGATGACGCCGAGATCGGTCATGAACACGCCCCGGCGAAACCCGGTGCCGAGCGCCTTGGCGCAAGCCTCCTTGGCGGCGAAGCGCTTGGCGTACGTCGCGGCGCGGAGTTTCCCCGCGCGCCGCTCGGCGCGGGCACGTTCGGCGGCGGTGAAAACGCGATGGATGAAACGCTCACCATGCCGGGCGAGCACCGCCTCGATACGGCGGATGTCGCAGAGATCGGCGCCGAGGCCGAGGATCAACCCGTTCATCCGCGGGCCCGTTCGACCTCGGAGATCCCTTGGGTCGCGCGGAGCCCCGCGATGACATGGGAGAGATGGCGCAGATCGCGCACTTCGATATCAACCAAGATCTCGCAGAAATCCTGTTGGCGATGGACCATGCGGAGATTGGCGATGGCGCCCTCGTGTTTGGCAATGGCGTTGGCGAGCCCGGCGAGCGCTCCCGGCTCGTTGGCGGTGATGACGCTGACCCGCCCGATATGTTGACCGTTCTTCTCGCGCCCGAGGGCGGCGAGATCCCAATCGACATCAATGAAGCGTTCGGGCGTGGCGGCAAACGAATCGAGGGTCGCGCAACTGCGGGTGTGGATGGTGACGCCGCGGCCGGTGGAGACGATGCCGACGATCGGGTCGCCCGGTAGCGGGTGACAGCAGCCGGCATAGTGCACCGCCATGCCTGAGATCAGCCCGGTGATGACCATGCCGCGATCGGCTTTTTCCGCGGTGCTCTTGGCAGGGCGGGCGGCGAAGCCGGGCAGGACGCGAGGCGCACGCGACGTCTGGCGGAGTTCGGGATAGGCCGCGTGGACGACTTCCTTGGGCCCGATGGTGCCGGCGCCGACGGCGACGAAGAGGTCTTCGAGGGTGGTCTGCTTGAGCGACTTGAGCGTGCCCTCCAGCACCTTGTCGCTGCCATCGACGCCTTCCTGGCGGAAGGCGCGAGCGAGCATGGCGTGGCCCTCGTCGCGGTGCTGCTGGCGCTGTTGCTGGTGCACGAAGCGGCGGATGCGCGCGCGCGCCTTGCCGGTGACGCAGAAGCGCTCCCATTGTGGCGAGGGCGTGCCGCCGCGCGCCGTCATGATCTCGATCTGGTCGCCGTTCTGCACCTGGTGGCGGAGCGGCACGAGGCGGCCATTGACCTTGGCGCCGACACAGGTATCGCCGACCTGGCTGTGCACGGCATAGGCGAAATCGACCGGCGTCGCGCCGCGCGGCAGCGGGATGAGCTGGCCCTTGGGGGTGAAGCAGAAGACCTGGTCCTCGTAGAGTTCGAGTTTGGTGTTTTCGAGAAATTCGTCGGGGGCGCTGGAGTTTTCGAGAATTTCCAGGAGATCCTGCACCCAGCGGAATTTCTGCACTTCCTGGAGATTGGCGGGATCGGCGCTGCCGGCGGCCTTGTAGGCCCAGTGGGTGGCGACGCCATTCTCGGCGATGTCGTGCATGGCGCGGGTGCGGATCTGCACCTCGATTTTCTGGTTGCGCGGATGGCGCAGCGTGACGCCGGTATGGACACTTTGGTACATGTTTGATTTCGGCGTCGAGATATAATCCTTGAAGCGCCCGGCGATCACCGGATAGGCGGCATGCACCGCGCCGAGCGCCGCGTAGCAGGCTTCCCGCGTCGGCACGACGATGCGAAACGCCATGATGTCGGAGAGCTGCTCGAAGCTGATCTTGCGCCGCTGCATCTTCTCCCAGATCGAATAGGGCGATTTTTCCCGCCCCGTCACCTCGAGTACCGGCACGCCGGCGGCCTCGCAGACGTTGCGCAGTTCGGCGCGAACTTCCTCGATGACATCGGCCCCCTGCCCACGCAGAAAGTTGAGGCGCGCCTGGATGGTCTCGAACGCTTCGGGGTCGAGCTGGGCGAAGGCCAGGGTTTGCAATTCGGTTTTGACCGCGTCCATGCCGATGCGTTCGGCGAGCGGGGCATAGATCTCCATGGTCTCGCGTGCGATACGGCGGCGGCGTTCGGGGTCTTGCACGAAATGCAGCGTGCGCATGTTGTGCAGCCGGTCGGCGAGCTTAACCAGAAGAACGCGGATATCGCGGCTCATGGCCAGCACCAATTTGCGGAAATTTTCCGCCTGCTTGGTGCGATCCGATTGCAGCTCGAGCCGGGTGAGCTTGGTCACGCCATCGACGAGGCCGGCGATATCGGCGCCGAACTGGCGGGTGATCTCGGGCAGCGAGATCTTGGTATCCTCGATGACGTCGTGCAGCAGCGCGGTGACGATGCTGCCGATATCGAGCTTGTAGCCGGCGAGGATGTTGGCGACCGCCAGGGGATGGACGATATAGGGAGCGCCATTGTCGCGGAGTTGGCCGGCATGGGCGGCCTCGGCAAGCTCATAGGCGCGCAGGATCAGCGCGGCATCAGCCTTGGGGTCATAGCGGGTGACGCGGGCAGCGAGTTCCGTTGCGGGCTGCTTGCGGGTCGGTGCGGCCGGCGAGAGAACCCCCTCCGGCAGCCGCCGGGGCTCCGGAAGAACATGGCCGCCGGCGCCCGTTGCCATTGATCCTGACGATCTCCCTGCCTGGCATTCCCGCCTAGCGTCGCGCTGGGCGGCCGGCGAGTTCGGCCTCGATCGCCGCCTCGAGGTCTTCCGGCGCGATATCCTCGCCCTCGACCGGCAGGCTGGCGGCTTCCTCTTCGGCCGAGATGTCCTGGAGGCCGAAAATGTTCTGATCGGTCGGAATGAGGTCCATCACCTCCTCGTCGGCGGGCTCGGGTTCGGGCGCGCGGCCGAGCGAACCGATGAGATCGAGTTCAAGTTTTTTGACATCGACCGTTCCCTCGGCGATTTCACGGAGCGCAATCACCGGGTTCTTGTCATCGTCGCGGTCGAGCGTCACCTCCTCGCCGCGGCTCAGGCCACGCGCACGCTGGGCCGCGAACAGCACCAGCTCGAAGCGGTTGGGGACTTTTTCGACGCAATCCTCGACGGTGACGCGCGCCATGGAGAGCAGCTCCGTTGCTAGGGGTAGAGCCTGGACCTAAGCATAAAGTCGCCAGAAATCAAGCACGCCCCGCTCGCCTCGACCCGGTTGATCGCGGGGCAGGGGGAGCAGGGGAGGTCAGGCGCTGAAAATCAATGAATTTTACTCTGATTTTTTTGATCGATTCCCGGGCAAGAGGGCATGTTTTTTCAAACTCTCGGGCTTGCCGCTCAAAAACCTTCCAGCACGATCTTGCCGCGCATCAGCCCGGTTTCGATCCTCGCGTGGGCGCGGATGAGATTGGCCGCAGTGATGCGGCCGAAATGCTCGGCGAGCGTGGTGACCAGCACGCCATCATCGACGAGGCGGGCTGCCGCATCAAGGATATCGCGCTGCGCGCTCATGTCCGGGGTTTCATAGAGGGCGCGGGTAAACATTGCCTCCCAATGCAGCGAGGCGGATTTCTCCTTGAGTTCGCGCACGTCGATCGGCGCGGGGTCGTCGATCAGGCCGACGCGGCCCTGTGGGCGGATCATGCGCACGATCGCCGGCCAATGCCGGTCGGTGGCGTTGGTGCAGAAGATGTCGTCGGCGAAGCGGTCGCCAAGCGCGGCGAGCGCTCCCGGCATGTCGGCGCGATAGTCGATGACGTGATCGGCGCCGAGTTTCAGGCACCATTCCCGGCTCTCCGGGCGCGACGCGGTGGCGATGACGGTGAGCGGGGTGAGCCTGCGGGCGAGCTGGATCGCCATCGAGCCGACGCCACCGGCGCCACCGATGATCAGCAGGGTTTTTGCCGTCCCGCTTTCAGCCCCTCGTGCGCCCCGCGGGAGGGCCAGGCGGTCGAACAGCATCTCCCAGGCGGTGATGGTGGTGAGCGGCATGGCCGCCGCCTCGGCCCAGGAGAGGCGCTTCGGCTTGTGGCCGACGAGGCGCTCATCAACCGTCTGAAACTCGGCATTGGCGCCCGGCCGCTGCAACGTGCCAGCATACCAGACCTCATCGCCGATGCCGAAATGCGTCACCTCGGGGCCGATGGCGCGGACGATGCCGGCGGCATCGAAGCCGAGCACACGCGGCTCGCCCAGCGGATGGGCGAGACGGCGGAGCTTGGTATCGACCGGGTTGACGCCGACGGCACGGACCTCGACCAGCAGATCGCGGCGATGCGGCGCGGGTTCCGGCAGATCGATCTCGATCAGCGCGTCTTCAGCGTCGATCGGGCGAGCATGCGTATAGGCGATGGCTTTCATTTTCTGGCGCTCCTGGGGCGCTGCCGGGCACCTATCTTCATCTGCCCGGGCCCGCTGGCAATGCAGAAAAACGCGAGGTCGCGCCGGGTTGGCGGGCAGTGGCGGGGCAAGTCAGCCGACACGCAGAAGCTGCGCGCCCTCGCACCTAAGCCAGGCCATGCCGGCCGCCCGAAAAGGGGTCAACGCCTCGACCAGGGCCCAGAATCGAGAGCCGTGGTCCATGTGGCGGAGATGCGCGACCTCATGGGCCACGACATAGTCCTGGACGAAGGGCGGCGCCATTACCAGCCGCCAGCTAAAGCTGAGCGCGCCGTCGCGGGCGCAGCTTCCCCAACGGCTGTGGGTATCGCGCACACTGACGCGGCGCACCGCGCAGCCGGCGGTGGCGGCCTTGGCGGTGGCGAGCGCGGTGAAGCGGCGGCGAGCCTCGGCGCGCAGGAAATCGGTTACACGGCGCGCCAAAAAATCAGCCTCGCCGCTCACCGCGAGGCTTTCGCCCTCGATCCAGGCGCCGCCGCGCCCCGCCGGCAGATGGCGGATGCGATGGGGGATGCCGTGGATCGGGATCACCGCGCCCGGACCGAGAGGGATGGCGGCGGGCAGGGCCTTGAGCCGGGCGGTGACCCAGTCGGCGTGGCTGATCAGGAGCGTCATGCCGGTGCGGCGGGCGGCGCGGGCGGGCAGGGTGACGACGACAGCGCCGCCGCGCGGGTCGATGCGCAGGCTGACGCGGCGGGCGCGGGCATTGCGCCGCCACTCGACCCGCGTCGGCCCGCCGGGAAGGCTGAGAATCTCCGAAGGCTGTTCCATAAAGGTGAGCTTGCCGGGAATGGCGCGGCGCGGCAACCGGAGCGGCTTGACTTGTCCTCGCCTCCGCCCTAGAACCCCGCTCGCCCACCGGCCGGACGACGCGCCGAGGGTTTTTCCGTGTGATTTGCCGAGTGATGAGGGGCCATGGCCAATACCGCCTCCGCGCGCAAGCGCATCCGCCAGACGGTGCGCCGCACCGAACGCAATCGCGCCCGTAAGTCGCGGGTTCGTAGCTTCGTTCGCAAGGTCGAGCAGGCGATTTCCGCCGGCGACAAGAGCGCTGCCGCCGAAGCGCTGCGCAATGCCCAGCCGGAGATGCAGCGCGCCGCCAGCAAAGGGGTGGCGCACGCCAACACGGTGTCGCGCAAGCTCTCGCGGCTTTCCGCGCGCATCAAGGCGATTGCCTCAACCTGAATTTTTTGTCGGGTTTTTTTGCCGCGCCGTCTTGACGGCGGTGTCGGATTGCGGCGAAGATGACAGCTTCGTGACGCCGTTTTTTTTGGCGTTGCCGTCTGCCTCTCTGTGAATTCTTAACATATACTTATCGGACTTCGTGCCAGATGATGACGGCGGGAAGTAACTTGTTTCTTTTTTTCCAATAAAGAGTCGATGCATGGCTGTTTGGGGGGGTGGATCACTTTAGCGGTTGCTTATTTCGTGCCGCTCGGGCTATTCTCCGCGCCTCTCAATTCTGTCTTCAAGTCACGCTCACTTTGCGGCGCCGCGAAGGTGTTGTGGAGGCCGTGACTTGCAGCCGCAAGGCTAACGGGTGGGCCAGAGTGGTATCAGGCAACGGCAGTATGGACCAGGAACTCGCCTTCACCGCCAATGCGCGTGGCGGCCAAGGTAGCGCAACCGTCGTCCGCAAGGCGGCGGTGCGTGTCGTCTCCGACGCCACGCTCGCGGCGCATTGGGCGCAGGTGCGGAGCCGCCTGCAAAGCGATGTCGGCGAGGTGGAATACCGCTCCTGGTTGCGTCAGATGGTACTCGCCGGGCGCGACGGCGACGAGGTCACCATCCTGCTGCCAACCCGCTTTCTGCGCGACTGGGTGCGCCGCCACTATGGCGACCGCCTTACCGCCCTGTGGCAATCGGAAGACCCGGAGATCCGGCGCGTCGATATTCGTGCCGGCCCGGCGGCCGCCGGGCTGGGCGCGGGCGGCGCCGGTTTCGCCGAGAGCTTGGCAAATCCCCCAGCGGCGCCGGAGGCACCCGGTCAGGCACCTGGAATATCTCCCCGACCCGCCGCTGCGAGCGTGCCAGCGTCCACTCGCCCGCCCGTTGCCGCGAATGCGCCGGCGGTCTCCGGGCGAGCCCGGCCGGTCGCGGCAGAGGCGCCGGTGGATACCGCCAATCTCGATAAACGCTTCGATTTCGACAATTTCGTTGTCGGCAAGCCCAACGAGTTCGCCTATGCCTGCGCCCGCCGGGTCGCGGCGCAGCCGGCGATGCCGGGATTCAACCCGCTTTTTCTCTATGGCGGGGTTGGGCTCGGCAAAACCCATCTCATGCACGCCATCGCCTGGGATTTGATCAACCGCTCCGAGAGCCGCGTCTCGGTCGCCTATATGTCGGCGGAAAAATTCATGTACCGCTTCATCGCCGCCATCCGCAGCCAGGCGACGATGGAGTTCAAGGAACAGCTCCGCAGCGCCGATGTGCTGATGATCGACGACCTGCAATTCCTCATCGGCAAGGACAACACCCAGGAAGAATTTTTTCATACTTTCAATGCACTGGTCGACGCCGGCAAACAGATCGTGGTATCCGCCGACAAATCCCCCTCCGACCTCTCGGGGCTGGAGGATCGGCTGCGTACCAGACTCGGTTGCGGCATGGTGGCCGATCTGCACGCCACCACCTTCGAGCTGCGTATCTCGATCCTCGAAGCCAAGGCATCGCGCGCCGGGGTTGCCGTGCCGCCCAAGGTGATGGAGTTCCTCGCCCACAAGATCACCTCCAATGTCCGCGAGCTTGAAGGCGCACTCAATCGCCTCATCGCGCACGCCAATCTGTTCAATCGGCCGATCACCCTCGAGACCACCCAGGAAGTGCTGCACGACATCCTCAAGGCGCATGACCGGCGGATCACCATCGAGGAGATCCAGCGCAAGGTGGCCGAGCACTGGAATATCCGCCTCACGGACATGTCGTCGGCGCGGCGCGCGCGCAATGTTGCCCGCCCACGCCAGGTCGCGATGTTCCTCGCCAAGCAGCTTACCAGCCGCAGCCTGCCTGAAATCGGCCGCAAATTCGGCAATCGCGATCACACCACGGTGATGCACGCGGTCGCCCGCGTCGGCGAGCTGATGGAGCGCGACGCGGCCTTTGCCGAGGATGTCGAGCTGCTGCGGCGCATGCTCGAATCCTGAGCTGCCTCTTGCCTCGCGGCCAGATTTCGCGATCATGGCGCGTGAACCGATATATGGCGCGCGTTGGCGCGCGGGGAGAGAACGATGAATAAAAACGCATCACCCAACACCCCTCAACGCCGGCTGCGGCGGGGCTGGCGGCGGGGAATGATCACCGCGGCGAGCGCCGCCGCCCTTGGTATCAGCGCAATACCGGGCGCTTACGCCGCTGATCCCATCCGCATCGGCGTGATTGCCGAGAATTCGGCGATTTCCGGGGTGGCCATCACCAATGGTGCGATGATGGCGGCGGACGAGATCAATGCCGCCGGCGGCATCAACGGCCGCAAGGTCGAGATCATCGACTATGACGACCATAACTCCGCAACCGACGCGGTGCGCGCCTTCCAGCGCGCGGCAACGCAGGATCATGTGGCCGCGGTGGTCGGCAGCTACATGAGCGAGGTAGCGCTCGCGCTTGAGCCCTGGGCGGCGCGGCTGCGTGTGCCGTTCATCACGCCGGGGGCGGCGAGCAACGAGATCACTCGCCATGTCAAGGAAGACTACGCGCGTAACAAATACACTTTTCACGGCTATCTGACTTCAACCGCCATCGCCGATGCCAATTGCGATTTCAGCCACGATGTCCTGGTCGAGAAACTCGGCATGAAAACCACCGTGTTGCTCAGCGAGGATGCCGCCTGGACCAAACCGCTTGATGAAGAGTCGAGAAAATGTCTGCCCAAGGCTGGCCTGCAAATTCTCGACGCCATGCGGGTCTCGCCCGACACCACCGATTTTACGCCGATTTTTAACAAGATCGAGGGTGAGCGTCCGGATGTCATCACCACCGGGATCAGCCATGTCGGCGTGCAGCCGACGGTGCAATGGCATAGCGAGCAGGTGCCGGTGCCGATGTCGGGTATCAGCTCGCAGGCCACCACCACGACTTTTTGGCGCGATACCAATGGCGCGACCGAAGGCGTGATCGCCCAGGTTGTTGCCGCGCCCGATGTCGCGATCACGCCGAAAACCGTGCCCTACGCGGCCGCCTATTTCAAGCGCTTTGGCGTGAGTCCTGCCTATACCGGCTACACCGCCGACGATGACGTACACATCATCGCCGAGGCCGTCGGCCGCGCCGGTTCCGATGATGCCGATAAAATCGTCGCCGAGATGGAAAAAACCGACTATGTCGGCACCGTCGGTCGTATCGAGTTCTATGGCCAAGACAGTGAATTTCCGCACGCCATCAAAACCGGCAAGGATTTCGTCTCCGGCCTGATGATCCAATGGCAGGACGGCAAGCAGGTAACCGTCTGGCCGGAAAAAATCGCCAACGGCACGCTGCATTTCCCACCCTTCATCAAACTGCCGCAGCAACACGCAAGCGCGCAATAGCTTGATCGGCCCGGCCGGAAAATAGTCCGGCTGGGCTGCCTTCCCCGATTTTCGGAGAGCCTCGCAATGGCTGAGGACGCGTGATGCTTGCCTTGCAGATCATGGTCGATGGTTTCGCCATCAGCACGCTCTACGCGCTGGGTGCGATCGGGTTTTCCCTGATCTTCGGCGTTTCGGGCGTGCTTAATCTGTCGCATGGCGGCATCATGGTCGCCGCCGCCGTCGCGGCCTGGTTCATCGCTGGCCCGCTCGGCGCCGGACAATATCTCGGTGCGCTCGGTGGCGTCGGCATTGGCGTCGTCGTGGCGCTCGTTACCTATGGCGTGGTGGTGCGCCCGATCCAGCGCTCGCGCGCCATTCCCCACGACGAGACCGAGATCTTCGTGCTCACCGGCACGCTGCTCTGGGGCATCATGATCCAGGAGGCAATCGCCTATTTCTTTTCTGATAGTCCGATCACGGTACGCCCGCTGATTAGCGGTGTCGTCGATATTGCTGGCGTGCGGACGCCAGCCAACGAGATTCTCACTGCCGTGATCTGCTGGATTTCGATCGTGCTGCTGTGGCTGCTGGTCAATCGTACCGCCGTGGGCAAGCGCCTGCTCGCCGCCTCGATCAATCCACGCGGCCTCACGTTGCTCGGCTTCGAGCTTTCCTCGGTTTATCTCATGGTCTGGGTGATCTATGGCGTGCTCGCCGCGATTGCAGGCGTGCTGCTGGCAACTTTCCTCGGCACAAGTTCGAATAATATCGGCGTGCTGACGGCGAGCGCGTTTTCGATCGTCGTGCTGGGCGGACTTGGCAGCGTCTCGGGCTCGCTGATCGCCGCCTATATTATCGGCTATCTCGAAACCGCGACCGCCTATCTGCTGACGCCGACACTCCGCACCATTCCCTCCCTGCTTCTGCTCGTGCTCGTAGTCTATGTGCGCCCGCAGGGCCTGCTCGGGCGACGCTGAGGTTTTCCCATGCGCATTCTCTCCGCCCTGGTCGTTCTGCTGGCGCTGGCAACGCTGCCCTTCTGGGTCTCTGGCTACATTCTCGGCGTGCTCACCATTGCTTATCTTTTCGGTGTTTTCGCGATGAGCTGGGATCTGCTCTTCGGCTTTGCGGGAGAAGTCAATTTTGGCCCGACTTTTCTCATTGGGCTCGGGGCCTATAGCGCTGGCCTGCTCGACAATCATGGCGTGCCAGTCTGGTTATGTGTGATCGCTGGCGCCGTTGCCGCGGTTTTCGGTGGTCTTATTCTCGCGGTGCCAGCGCTGCGCCTGCGTGGCCCCTATTTCGGCCTGATCACACTGGTCGCGGTGCTGGTGCTGCAACAGGTGATTGTGATTTTCGCCGGCGTCACCGGGGGCGAGATCGGGCTTACCATCAACGACGTGCTGTCACTCGATCCTGGCCATAATTATTGGCTGGCGCTCGGTTTTCTTCTCATCAGTGGGATCGTCCTTACGCTTTTCTCGCGCTCGGCGGCGGGGCTGATCCTGCAGGCGAGCGGGCAGGATCCAATCGAGGCGCAGGTGCTTGGTTTCAATGTCGTCAAGCACAAACTCGCGGCTTTTGCCATCAGTGCCCTGTTCTCTGGTCTTGCCGGAGCAATGCTGGTGTTTTATCTCGGCACCGCTTCGGTCGATACGGTGGTCGATATTTCGGTTGGCGTGCAGATCATCATCGCGGCAGTACTCGGCGGACGGCGTACCATTTTCGGCGCCGTGATCGGCGCACTCTTTCTCATCATCGCTGGCGAGATCCTGCGTCCGCTCGGCCAGCTCAGCACCTTTGTCGTCTCCGCTGTCGCGCTCGGCGTGATCCTGTTTTTTCCCGATGGCCTTGTCGGCTATCTGCTGCGTCGGAGAGAGCGTGCATGAGGACGCTGCTTGAAGTTGCTGGCCTTACAAAGCGTTTTGGCGGGCTGGTCGCGGTCAAGGATCTCGGCTTTGCTATCCGAGAAGGCGAAATCCTCGGCCTGATCGGGCCAAACGGGTCGGGTAAATCGACCGCGATGAAGCTTATCATGGGTATTGAGCGGGCCAATGCCGGCTCGGTGCGGCTCGCCGGCGAGGAGATCGTGTCTTGGCCGACGCACCGTATCGCGCGTGCCGGCATCGGCTTGGTTTTTCAACATTCGCGTCCGCTGCACCGCCAGACGGTGCGGGAAAATATCAAACTGGCGCTCCTGCCCGATAGCTTGCTGCGCCTTGTCGCCGACCGCGCCGTCGATGAGCACGCCCGCTTGATTGGCGAGCGCGTCGGCCTTGGCGCAGTGCTCGACCGCCATCCCGCGACGCTTCCTTTTGCCGATCTGCGTCGCATGGAACTCGCCAAGGCGATCGCGCGTGATCCGAAAGTGGTGCTGGTCGATGAGCCCTTCGCCGGCCTCACGCTGGGTGAGGTCGAGAACTTCTCCGCCCTCATAAGAAGCTTTCGCGAAGAGGGCAAAGCCGTTCTGCTCGTCGATCACAATGTCAAGAGTGTCGCGGCATTGGTTGATCGGGTGCTTGCCATGTATCTTGGCGAGCGCATCGCCGAGGGGCCGGCCGAGGTGGTGATGCGCGATCCGACAGTGCGGCGCGTCTATCTCGGCGGCGCGATCGGGACCCATGCGCGCGACATCGCGCCCGAGAAAACCGGGGTGCCCCTCTTGCATGTTAGCGATCTCAGCGTGCTCTACGGTAAGGCGCAGGCTTTGGAGCAAGTTTCACTGGAGGTGCATGCGGGCGAGTTCGTCTCCGTCGTTGGCCTCAATGGCGCGGGGAAAACGACGCTTTTCAACGCCATCTCCGGCCTCGTGCCCTATAGCGGGCGTATCATTTGGGAAGGCACGTCGCTTGCCGGCCGGACGCCGGGGGCGATCGCGCGTGATGGCATCGTGCAATGCCCGGAGACGCGTGAGTTATTCGGCGATATGAGTGTCGCGGAAAATCTTGATCTTGGCGGTCAGCACCAGAAACCTGCCCAGCGGGCTGAGCGGCTGGCCTGGCTGCTCGATCTCTTCCCCATCCTGCAATCGCGCCGCGCCCAGATGGCTCGCACGCTCTCGGGTGGCGAACAGCAAATGCTGGCGATCGCGCGCGCCTTGATGATGAACCCGCGCCTGCTCATTCTCGACGAGCCGACGCTTGGCCTGGCTCCCGTCATTCTTGAGCAGATTTCCAGGGCGCTCGAAGTGCTGCGACAGACCACACCGATCACCGTGCTGCTCGGCGAACAAAACGTCACCTTTGCGCTGCCGCATGCCGATCGCGTCTATGTGCTGGAACACGCCCGCATCATTTGGCAAGGCCCGGCTTCACGCTTCGCCGAGGAGGCCGGAGCCGGGTATCTATAGGGAAGGCGAGGGGGTGCTCGCCCGAGTGCTGGTTACGGCGCTTGCGCGAGATCTCCCATGACGCGCGCCGAGTATAGCTGCTCCTGTGCCGCCTCACGCGCGGCGACGTCGTTCTTATCGACCGCTTCATAGATCGACTCGGCCACCTTGAGGCGGTCGGCGGCTTCGCGCTTGGAAACCTCGGCTAACGGGATTGCCTCGTTGGCGAGTACCGTGCAGCGTTCGGGCGTGATCTCGGCGAAGCCGCTACCGACGAACAGCCGGCTGGTTTCCTTGCCGGCCTCGAAGATACGGACGAGCCCACCGCGCAGCAGCACGATCATCGGCGCGTGCCCGGGCAGCACGCCGAGTTCGCCCTCGGCGGCCGGCACCACCACCATATCGACCGGGCGTGACAGCAGCAGCCGGGTTGGGCTGACGATCTCGAGCGCGACCGGCATCAGGCGGTCGCTTTCAGGCTTTCCGCCTTTTTCACCGCCTCTTCGATGGTGCCGACCATGTAGAACGCGGCTTCCGGCAGATGGTCATATTCGCCGGCGCAAATCGCCTTGAAGCTCTTGATGGTGTCGGCCACCGGCACGAACACGCCGGGGAAGCCGGTGAAGACTTCCGCAACATGGAAGGGCTGCGAAAGGAAGCGCTGGATTTTTCGCGCCCGCGCCACCACCAGCTTATCTTCCTCGGAGAGTTCATCCATGCCGAGAATGGCGATGATGTCCTGGAGGCTCTTGTAGGTCTGCAAAATGCGCTGCACCTCGCGCGCGACAGTGTAGTGTTCCTCGCCGACGATGCGGGGATCGAGCGAGCGTGAAGTCGAATCGAGCGGATCGACGGCAGGATAGATGCCAAGCTCGGCGATTTGGCGCGAGAGCACGGTGGTTGCGTCGAGATGGGCGAACGAGGTTGCGGCCGCGGGGTCAGTGAGGTCGTCGGCCGGCACATAGATCGCCTGCACCGAGGTGATCGATCCCTTCTTGGTCGAGGTGATGCGCTCCTGCAGCGCGCCCATGTCGGTCGCCAGCGTCGGCTGATAGCCGACCGCCGAGGGGATACGTCCGAGAAGAGCCGAGACCTCGGCGCCGGCCTGGGTGAAGCGGAAGATGTTGTCGATAAAGAACAGCACGTCTTGGCCTTCCTCGTCGCGGAAATATTCCGCCAAGGAGAGCCCCGAGAGCGCCACGCGCATGCGCGCTCCGGGCGGTTCGTTCATCTGGCCGTAGCAGAGCGCGACCTTGGAGTCGGGTCCGTCGAGTTTGATGACACCAGCATCGATCATTTCGCGATAAAGATCGTTGCCCTCGCGGGTGCGTTCGCCGACGCCGGCGAATACCGAGACACCGCCGTGCTCTTTCGCGATGTTGTTGATAAGTTCTTGAATCAAAACGGTTTTGCCGACCCCGGCGCCGCCGAACAATCCGGTCTTGCCGCCCTTGAGATAGGGGGCCAGGAGATCAACGACCTTGATGCCGGTGACGAGGATCTCGGCCGACGTCACCTGGTCCTCGAAAGAGGGTGCCTCGCGATGGATCGGATAGCGCAGCTTGGTGGTGACCGGGCCGCGCTCGTCGATCGGCTCGCCGATCACATTGATGATGCGCCCGAGCGTCTCGGGCCCGACCGGCACGGTGATCGGCCCGCCGGTATCGACCACTTCCTGGCCGCGCACCAAGCCCTCGGTCGCGTCCATGGCGATGCAGCGTACGGTGTGCTCGCCGAGTTCCTGGGCCACTTCGAGGATCAGCGTGCGATCGTCGATGACGGTGCGCAGAGCGTTCTGGATATAGGGCAGGTCGCCGTCGAACTGCACATCGACCACGGCGCCGAGAACCTGCGTGACGCGTCCGACTATGTTTTTCGCCATTCAAATCTCTCCTGTTCGTCGCGGACCGGCTCAGAGCGCTTCCGCGCCGGAAATGATCTCGATCAGCTCGCTGGTGATATTGGCTTGACGGGTGCGGTTGTAGTTCAAGGTGAGCCGCCCGATCATGTCGCCGGCATTGCGTGTGGCGTTGTCCATCGCTGTCATCCGCGCGCCCTGCTCGCCAGCGGCGCTTTCGATCAGGGCCTTGTAGATTTGCACCGCGAGATTCTGCGGCAGCAGGCGCGCGAGCAGGTCTTCCTCGGTGGGCTCGAAATCATAGACCGCTTGGCGCGCGCCTGGCGTTGCGCGCGCCTCGCCTTGCGGCACCGGGGTCGGGATCAGCTGCGTCTCCGTGGTGATCTGCGAAATCACCGAGACGAAGCGGTTATAGATCAGCGTGCAGACATCGAAGGCGCCTTCTCTCAGCAGACCGCGGACGCGGGTGGCGATCGCCTCGGCATCGGCGAACTCGATCTGCTTGCGGCCGGCGAAGGTGACATCGAAGACGATGCGGTCGGCGAAATCGCGGCGCAGGAAATCACGTCCCTTGCGGCCGATCACGCCGAACTTGACGATTTTGCCCTGCGCCTGGAGCTGTTGGGCGAGGACGCGCGCGGCGCGCCCGACATTGGCGTTGAAGGCGCCGGCGAGGCCGCGATCGGCGGTGACGGCGAGGATGAGATGGGTCTGATCACGCCCGGTGCCGACCAGGAGCGGCGGCGCCATCGGGCTGCCGGCAGCACTCGCCGCCAGCGCCGAGAGCATGCGTGCCATCCGCTCGGCGTAGGGCCGCGCCGCCTCCGCCCGGATCTGCGCGCGGCGCAGCTTCGAGGCGGAAACCAGCTTCATCGCGCTGGTGATCTTGCGCGTCGATTTGACGCTTTCAATGCGGACGCGGAGCGCCTTCAGATTGGCCATGATCCGACCGTCAGCCGAAGCTTTTCACGAAGCCATCGAGAAAAGCGATGAACTGCTTCTCGGTTTCTGGCTTGATCTCGCGATCCTTGCGGATGGCCGCGAGGATGTCACCCTTGCTGGCGTGCAGTTCGGAGAGCATCTGGCGCTCGAAGGCGCCGATCCGCTCGACCGGCAAGGCATCGAGATAGCCGCGCACACCGCAGAAGATCGCCGCCACCTGATCCTCGACGGGCATCGGATGATACTGCGCCTGCTTGAGCAATTCGGTCAGCCGCGCGCCGCGCGCCAGCAGATTCTGGGTCGAGGCATCGAGATCGGAGGAGAACTGCGCAAAGGACGCCATCTCGCGATACTGTGCGAGCGCAAGCTTGATGTGCCCGGCGACCTGCTTCATCGCCTTAATCTGGGCCGCTGAGCCAACACGGGAGACCGAGATGCCGACATTCACCGCCGGGCGGATGCCCTTGAAGAACAATTCGGTCTCGAGGAAGATCTGACCATCGGTGATCGAAATCACGTTGGTCGGGATATAGGCCGAAACGTCACCGGCCTGGGTTTCGATCACCGGCAGGGCGGTGAGGCTGCCCGCGCCCATCTCGTCCGACATCTTGGCAGCGCGCTCGAGCAGGCGCGAATGCAGATAGAACACGTCGCCAGGGTAAGCTTCGCGCCCGGGCGGGCGGCGCAGCAGCAGCGACATCTGGCGGTAGGCGACCGCCTGCTTGGAAAGATCGTCGTAGAAAATCACGGCGTGCATGCCGTTGTCGCGGAAATACTCACCCATCGTGCAGCCGGTATAAGGGGCAAGAAACTGCATTGGCGCGGGGTCGGAGGCGGTGGCGGCGATAACGATTGAGTATTCCATCGCACCGTTATCCTCGAGGGTGCGCACGAGCTGCGCCACCGTCGAGCGTTTCTGGCCGATCGCGACATAGATGCAATAGAGCTTACGGCTCTCGTCGTCGCCGACGTTGATGGCTTTCTGGTTGAGAATGGTGTCGATGATCACCGCCGTCTTACCGGTTTGGCGGTCGCCGATGATCAGCTCGCGCTGGCCGCGCCCGATCGGGATCAGCGCATCGATCGCCTTCAATCCGGTCTGCATCGGTTCATGCACCGATTTGCGCTGAATGATGCCCGGCGCCTTGATCTCAACGCGGCGGCGTTCCGCCCCCTCGATCGGGCCCTTGCCGTCGATTGGCTGGCCGAGTCCATCGACGACGCGCCCGAGCAGCGCTTTGCCGGTTGGCACATCGACGATCGCGCCGGTGCGGGTGACGGTGTCGCCTTCGCGAATCTGGCGGTCATCGCCGAACACTACGGCGCCGACATTGTCGGTTTCGAGATTGAGCGCCATGCCCTTGAGGCCGGCGCCAGGAAATTCGACAAGCTCGCCGGCCATCACGTTCTGGAGGCCGAAAATGCGGGCGATGCCGTCGCCGACGCTGAGCACCTGGCCGGTCTCGGCGACATTCGCCTCGGTGTCGAAGGCGGCGATTTGCTTCTTGAGAATGTCGGAGATTTCGGCGGGGCGGATGTCCATCACGCGGCTCCCTTCATGGCGTACTGCAGGCGCTGCAGACGGGATTTCAGACTGGTGTCATAGAGACGGGTGCCGACTCGCACGATCAATCCGCCGAGCAGGCTCGGGTCGATTTCCTTGATAATGTCCACGTTGCTGTAGCCGGCCTCGATGAGGCGAGCGCGCAACGCCTGTTCCTGCACCGCACTCAGCGGATGCGCTGAAATAGTGTGGGCCGTGACAATGCCACGCCGCTCGGCGACCAGCGCGGCGAAGGCGGTGACGAATTGGCGCAACTGGCGCAGGCGGCGGTTGCTGATCACGACGCTGACAAAATTCTGCACGCTGGCGCTGAAACCCTGCGCCTGCAGCACGGCGCGGGCTGCGGCTAGTGCCTGGTTGAGATCGACTAGGGGGCTATCCACGAGGCGGCGAAAATCCGCGCTCTGATCGATCATCTGGCCGAGCGTCTTCATCTCGGCCACCACGCGGTCGAGTTCGTGGGTCTCGTCGGCTTGGGCATAGAGCGCGTTGGCATAGCGGCTGGCGAGGCCGGAGGCTTGCGGGCTTCCGCTTGGGGCAGCGCTCGCTGTCGGGGCTGCGCTAATTGTGGCCACTCTCTCGCGTCCTGTCATTTCTTCGTGAGCGCCGCCGCGTCAGCACCGGCGCGCGGCGTCTAGCATGGGGTGCCACCTCCTGCAATACACCTCGCGCGGAACAGTTCAGAGAAATGAGAACGGATCGACATCGACAACGACGCGCACGCCCCCCGGCGGCGCGACGGCGGCGAGCCAGGCGCGCAGCAGCGGCTGCAGCGCCAGCTCGCGCCGCACCTTGAGCAGCAGCCGCTGGCGATAGCGCCCGCGCAGCCGCGTGAGCGGGGCGGGCGCCGGACCAAGCACGGTGATCCCCGGCCCGGCGGGGGCAGCGCGCGCGAGCCGGCGGGCGACATCCTCGGCCAAGGGCGCGCTCGCGGCGCTTACGATCAGGGCGGCGAGCCGGCCATAGGGCGGCCAATGCCCGGCGCGTCGCGCTGTTGTCTCGGCGGCGAGAAAACCCGCCGGATCGCCAGCGCGCAGCGCCCGCATCACCGGATGCTCGGGAGAAAAACTTTGCAGCAGAACCCGCCCCGGCGCCCCGGCGCGTCCGGCGCGCCCGGCCACCTGATGGAGCAGTTGAAACGTGCGCTCGGCACAGCGGAGATCGCCGCCATTGAGACCAAGATCGGCATCGACCACGCCGACCAGGGTGAGATGGGGAAAATGCCACCCCTTGGCGACGATCTGGGTGCCGATGATGAGATCGACGCGACGCTCAAGAATCGCCTCGGCCGCCGCCATCGCCGCGCCCGCTCCGGCCAGCGTGTCGGACGCCATGACCAGCCGCCTGGCGTCGGGAAACAGCGCTGCCGCCTCCTCGGTGATGCGCTCTACCCCCGGCCCGATCGCCACCAGGCTGCCCTCGGCGCCACAGGCCGGACAGGCTTGCGGCGGCGCCGTCTGATGGCCGCAATGATGGCAGATCAGGCCATGCGGGGAGGTAAAATCAGGACGGGCGCGATGGGCGACCAGCCAGGCGGTGCAATGCGGGCATTCCAGGCGATGCCCGCAGGCGCGGCAGAGGGTGAGCGGTGCATAGCCGCGGCGGTTGAGGAACAGCATCGCCTGTTCACCGCGCGCCAGTGTTTCGGCGATCGCGGCGACCAGGCGCGGGGCGAGAAACCGTCCGCGCGGCGGTGGGTCGGCGCGCAAGTCGATCATCTCCACCGCCGGCAGCGCCGCCCCGCCATGGCGCGCCGGCAGATCGAGGCGGCGATAGCGCCCGGCGGCGACATTGCTGAGGGTCTCGAGGCTGGGCGTTGCCGAGACCAGCACCACCGGGGCGTTCGCGAGCCGCCCGCGCACCACCGCCATGTCGCGGGCGTGATAGATCACCCCTTCCTCCTGTTTGAACGCGCCCTCATGCTCCTCATCGACAATGACCAGGCCGAGTTCGGCGAAAGGCAGGAAGAGTGCCGAGCGGGCGCCGACCACGACGCGTGCCCGGCCTTCCGCGACCGCTCGCCAGGTACGCCGGCGCAGCGCCGGGCCGAGTTCGGAGTGCCAGGCGGCGGGGGCCACGCCGAACCGCGCCGCGAACCGCGCCAGGATCTGCGCCGAGAGCGCGATCTCGGGGAGGAGCACCAGCGCCTGCCGCCCGGCGGCGAGGCAAGCGGCGATCGCCTCGAAATAGACCTCCGTCTTGCCCGAGCCGGTCACGCCGGCGAGCAGGGTGACCGAGAAATTTTTCGCGTCCACCGCCGCGCGCAGCGCCACCGCCGCTGCCGCCTGGTCTGCGGTCAGGCGGGGGGGGGCATGCGCGGGATCAGGTGACGCAAATTCCGTGGCCCGGCGCGGCGCGCGAGGGGGCTGGCGAAGATCGATGCGGAGCGCCATCGCCAGCACCTCGCCGGGCGGGCTCAGCGTATAGGCCGCAACCCAGTCAATGAAGCGGCGAAGGTCAGGGGGGAGGGGAGGGGCGTCGATCGCCGCGCCGAGCGAACGCAGCGATCCCGCATCGCCCCCCTCCCTCGGTGATCCGGTCTCGGCGTCCCATACCACGCCCAACACCGAGCGCCGGCGTAGTGGCACCGCGACGATGGTGCCGGGGGGCGGCGCGCCGGCGGGCGCGGCATAGTCGAGCGGTCCGGCAAAAGGGTAGGGCAACAGCACCGCGATGCGTGCCGCGCCGGCCTCCGCGCGACCGCTTTCCTCCGTTCCCGCCATCCTCTATCGTTCCATCATCATGCCGGGAAAAGTCGATAGCGTCGCCACCGCGCCGCGCAAGAGGGAGAGCGCCGAGGCGGCGCGCTTGGCCTGGCTCGCCTGGCTCGGGGGCGAGCGCCGCGCCGCGTCTGGCACACTGGAGGCCTATGGCCGTGATGTCGCGGGGTTTCTTGGCTTTCTCGTTGGTCACCTCGGAGGCGAGCCCGATCTCGCAGCCCTCGCTCTCCTGCGGCCGGGGGATTTCCGCGCCTGGCTCGCGTCCGCCGCGGCGGCGGGGATCGATGCCGCGACACGCAGTCGCCGGCTCTCGGCGTTGCGTAGTTTTTTCCGCTTTCTCGCCCGCCGGCGGGGGATCGAGAACGCCGCGCTCGCGGTGATCCAGGCACCGCGCCGCAAACCCCGCCTGCCGCGGGCTCTGAGCCGGGACGATGCGGCCGCGGTGGCGCATGATATCGGCGAGATCAGCGCCGCGGCGCCGCTTCAGGCGCGGGATACGGCGCTGTTCTCCCTGCTTTATGGCAGCGGGCTCCGCATCAGCGAGGCGCTTGCCCTGAATATTGCCGATGCGCCGCGCGTGGGCGCGGCGGCGCCGCTGCGGGTGCGCGGCAAGGGAGACAAGGAGCGGCTGGTGCCGGTTCTGCCGGTGGTGCGCGCGGCGATCGCCGCCTGGCTCGCGCAACACCCCGGCCCGGAACCGGCGGCACCGCTTTTTCTCGGCGCTCGCGGCAAGCGGCTCGACCCCGCCGTCGCAGAGCGTATTCTCCGGCGGTTCCGCCGCGAACGGGGGCTGCCCGAACACGCAACGCCGCACGCACTCCGGCATTCTTTCGCCACTCATCTGCTGCAGGAAGGCGCCGATCTGCGGGCTATCCAGGAATTGCTCGGCCATTCGAGCCTCGCCACCACGGAGCGCTATACCGCGGTCGCGACCGATCAATTGCTCGCGGTCTGGCGTGGCGCCCATCCCCGCGCGCGGTAGTCAGAGCATGAAAATCAATCGAACTTGAAAAAGCATGCCCCCCGGAAACATTGGCTTTTCCCCACCGATTCCCGGGCGGAAGGGCATTCTTTTGCAAACTCTCAGGGCATTCCAAGATGAAAATCGCTGTGCAGATGGACCCGCTGGCGGGGATCAAGATCGACGCCGATTCGACTTTCGCCTTGATGCTGGAGGCGCAAGCGCGTGGCCATGCGCTCTGGCACTACGAGGTGCGTGATCTGGTGCTCGAAAGTGGTGTCTTGCGCGCACTCGCCCGCGCCGTCGAGGTGCGGCGCGGGCCGGGCGATCATTTCCGCACCAAGCCTGCCGAATGGCTCGATCTCGCGGCGATGGACGTGGTGCTGATGCGCCAGGATCCACCCTTCGACATGGCCTATATCACCGCGACCCATCTGCTCCAGCATATCCACCCGCGAACCCTGGTGGTGAATGACCCGGCCGCCGTGCGCGATGCGCCGGAAAAACTTCTGGTGACGCATTTCCCCGATCTCATGCCGCCAACGCTGATTGGTTGGAACAGCACCGCGATCGCCGATTTCCGTGCCCGCTATCGCGATATCATGCTGAAACCGCTCTACGGCAATGGCGGCGCCGGGGTGTTCCATATTCGTCCCGATGACGAGAATTTCGCGGCGCTTCTGGAACTCCACTTCGCCACCTCGCGCGAGCCGCTGATGGCGCAGCGCTATGAGCCGGCGGTGCGGGCCGGCGATAAGCGGATCATTCTGGTCGATGGCGAACCCCTGGGCGCGATCAACCGCGTGCCGCCCGTGGGCGAGGCGCGCTCCAACATGCATGTCGGCGGGCGAGCCGAGGCGGCGACGCTCACGGCGCGCGATCGCGAGATTTGCGCGCGAATCGGGCCGCTATTGCGTGAGAAGGGACTGATTTTTGTCGGTATCGACGTGATCGGCAATTGGCTCACCGAAATCAATGTCACCTCGCCCACGGGTATCCAGGAAATCGCGCGTTTCGATGGAAGAAATCTCGCCAGTGCGATTTGGGATCGTATCGAGGCGCGCCGCGCCGTCGCCGCGCCCTAGCTTCCCGCCGCGCCCGGTTCGAGTTCGTCGAGCCCCTTGTAGCGATAGACCAGCAGCGCTGTGATCCAGATCGCGATGAAGAGGCCGACGATGACAAAACCGATGCCATTGAAATTATCGTTCAGCGCGCCGATGCCGTCCCAGAACCAACCGTGCAGATCGAGCTGATCACCGATCAGCCCAAGCGCCTCAATGCCACCGATCACCACCGCAACCACTACCGAGACCAAAGTGATAATGAAATTATAGTAAAGCTTGCGGATCGGTTTGACGAAGGCCCAATCATAGGCGGCGAGCATCAGAATGCCATCGGTGGTGTCGATCAACGACATCCCGGCGGTGAACAGCGCCGGAAACACCATGATCGACCAGATCGAGAGGCCCTTCGCCGCCTCGCTTGCCGAGATGCCGAGCAATGCCACTTCGGTCGCGGTATCGAAGCCGAGGCCAAACAGGAAGCCGAGCGGAAACATGTGCCAGCCGGTCGAAATCAGGCTGAAGAGCGGGCGGAACAGGCGGGCAAGCAGGCCGCGACTGTTGAGGAGAAGGTCGAAATCGTCATCATCGAGACGGCCGCCCTGGCGGACGTGCCGAAAACTCCGCCACACGGCGCGCAGGATGACGATATTCATCGCCGCGATGAGGAACAGGAACAGCGCCGAGACCAGTGTGCCGACGATGCCGCCCACGGATTTGAAAAAGTCGAAATGCGTGGCCATCGCCTTGGCGGTTGCTGCGATCGCGGCGGCGGCGAGCAGCACGACGGTGGAGTGGCCGAGCGCGAAGAAGAAACCGACGGTGACCGGGCGCTTGTTTTCCTGGCGCAGCTTGCGCGTCACGTTGTCGATCGCGGCAATATGATCGGCATCGACGGCATGGCGCAGCCCGAAGCCATAGGCAAGAAATGCCGTGCCGAGCAGCAGCGGATTGCCGCGGAAAAGCATCACCGCCCAGGCCCAGACCGCGAGATTGGCCGCGAACAGCACCATATAGATCATCATCACCGGCCGCCGCAGGCTCGTGTTCGCCGCCCCCGTCATCCCATCCATTCCATCATTCCGCCCATCCCGTCACCCCTCTCGCTACCGGCGGCTTAGCTGTGTGCCCGAATTTTTCAAGGCATCTTCATCCCGCCCATCTCGTCGTCGGTATCCGAATCGTCGCCTTTCGAGCCGCCGGGTTTTTTCTCGGCGGGGGCATCGGAATCCTCGGTGCCGCTGGCGCCGGCTTTCTCGACCCGCACCCGCACCGTGATCGCCCCGGCATTGGCGAAGGTGAGGGTGAGCGGGAAATACGTGCCGGGCTTGAGCGGTTTCATCAGCCCGGTGAGCATGATGTGATAGCCGCCGGGCTTGAGCATCAGCCGCTCGCCCTCGGCGATCGGAATGGCCTCGATCGGTAGCATGCGCATGATGCCGTTATCGAGCCGGGTCTGGTGCAGTGTCGCCATGGTCGCGATCGGCGTGCTGGCATGCACCAGGGTGTCATCGCGATGATTGTTGACGATGGTGAGATAGACGACGCTGGAGAGGCTGGTGGTCGGTGTGGCGCGGGCCCAGGGGTGCTCGATCATGATGCCGTTCCTGGCGGCCATCTGGGCCGCCACCGGCGGCGTGGCGAGAGCACTGCCGAAACCGATCGTGGCGAGGGCGAGAAGCAGCCGGCGCTCAAGCATGAAACCTCCGCGGCAAAATTCGGCGAAACCTTGGTAGCGCGCGGCTTGCGCGTTGCCAAGGCGGGCGGTGATGGCTAGGCTGGCGCAATGATAGCGATCCCGGCCAACGCGCCCGCGCGGGAGATCCGCGCCTCGGTCTGCCCGCATGACTGCCCCTCGACCTGCGCGCTCGAGGTGGAGGTGCTGGAGGGCGCCCGCATCGGCGCGGTGCGCGGGGCCGGCGCCAATCCCTACACCGCCGGCGTGGTCTGCGCCAAGGTCGCGCGCTACGCTGAGCGCATCCACCACCCCGACCGGCTGACAGAGCCGCTGTTGCGCACCGGCCCCAAAGGTAGCGGCCAGTTTCGCCGGATCGGCTGGGACGAGGCGCTCGACCGCGTCGCCGGCGCGTTCAGCGACACCGCTGCGCGCCACGGCGCCGAAGCAGTGTGGCCCTATTACTATGCCGGCACCATGGGCCTCGTGCAGCGCGACGGCATCAACCGCCTTCGCCACGTCATGCGCTATTCGCGCCAGCGCACCACGATCTGCACCTATCTCGCCGAATCCGGCTGGGAGGCGGGGGTGGGCAAGATCTGGGGGCCGGATCCGCGGGAGATGGCGCGCTCAGACCTGATCATCGTCTGGGGTACCAACCCGGTCGCGACCCAGGTCAATGTCATGGCCCATATCAGCCGCGCCCGTAAGGAACGCGGCGCCAGGCTCGTGGTCATCGACCCCTATCGTACCGGCACCGCCGAGGTCGCCGATTTTCATCTCGCACTCCGTCCTGGCTCGGATGGCGCGCTCGCTTGTGCGGTGATGCACATCGCTTTCCGCGACGGCTATGCCGATCGCGCCTACATGGCGCGCTATGCCGATTGCCCCGAGCGGCTGGAGGCGCATCTCGCCACTCGCGGACCAGATTGGGCGTCGGCTATTACCGGCCTCTCCGTCGAGACCATCGAGCATTTCGCCAAACTCTATGGCACGACCGCACGCGCCTATATCCGCGTCGGCTACGGGTTTTCGCGACTGCGCAATGGCGCCGCCAATCTTTTCGCCGTGACCTGCCTCCCCACCGTCACCGGCAAATGGCAGCACGAGGGCGGCGGCGCGTTCTGGAATAACCGCCATATCTACCACTGGGACAAGACCCTGATCGAAGGCCTGGACGCACGCGATCCGTGCGTGCGCGAGATGGATATGAGCCGGATCGGCGCCGTCCTCACCGGCGACCGCAGCGAACTCGGCGATGGGCCGGAAGTGCACGCGCTGTTGATCCAGAGCACTAACCCGGTGACCGTCGCGCCCAATTCCAACCGCGTCCGGCGCGGGTTTTCGCGAGAGGATCTGTTCGTCTGCGTCCATGAGCAATTCCTCACCGAAACCGCGAAATTCGCCGATATCGTGCTGCCGGCGACGATGTTCATGGAGCATGACGACATCTATCAGGCGGGCGGGCACAGCCATATCCAGATCGGTCCGAAGCTGATCGACCCACCCGGGGCCTGCCGTTCCAACCACGAGGTTATCGGCGCGCTTGCCGAGCGGCTCGGGGCGCGCCATCCCGGTTTTACCATGAGTGCGATGGAATTGATCGACGCGACGCTGCGAGTTTCGGGTTGGCCGGACGCGCAATCCGTGCTGGCTTCGCGCTGGATCGACGCCCAGCCCGATTTCGCAACCAGCCATTTCCTCAACGGCTTCGGCCATGCCGACGGCAGATTCCACTTCGCCCCCGACTGGGCGGCGATCGGCCCTAATGGCGCCGCCATGCCGGCACTCCCCGACCATATGGTCTCGAGCGAGGAGGCGACGGCCGATCGCCCGTTCCGCCTGGTCGCTGCCCCGGCGCGGCAGTTCCTCAACACCACCTTTACCGAAACCCCGAGCGGGCGGCGGCGCGAGAAGCGTCCGGCCGCGCTCGTTCATCCCGAGGATGCGGCGCGGCTTGGCCTGATCGAGGGCGGGCTGGTACGGCTCGGCAATGCGCGCGGCGAGGTCGTTGTCCATGTCCGGCTGTTCGATGGGCTGCAACCCGGCGTGGTGGTGGTCGAGAGCATCTGGCCTGGGGAGGATTTTCCCGGTGGCATGGGCATCAACGCACTCACCGGCGATGATGCCGCCCCGCCCAAGGGAGGCGCGGCGTTTCACGATACATCGGTATGGCTGCGCGCCGAAGCCGCCCAATTGTCGCTTGCCGCCGAATAGAGCGCGCGATGCATCAGCTTTTGTTGCTGCGGCACGCCAAGGCGGTCGCCGAGGGACCCGGCCTCCCCGATCCGGCGCGGCCGCTTACGGCGCGTGGACGGCGCGACGCGCTCGCCATGGGCCGCGCGCTGCACGCGCTCGGGCTGCAACCTGATCTGGTGCTGGCATCAAGCGCGCGGCGCATCCAGGAGACGCTCGAATGTCTCGAACCCTGGCCGGAGGCTCCGCTGATCGAAACCATCGATCGGCTCTATCTCGCGAGCGCGCCGGAGATCCTGCGCCTGGTGAACGAGGTCGCCGAGACGGTGCGGAGTGTCATGGTGATCGGCCACAATCCTGGGCTGCGCGCCTGCGCGGTTCTTCTGGCCGCCCCCGGCAGCGGCCCCGAGAGGGCGCGGCGCATGCTGGCCGAGGGGCTCCCCACTGGCACGCTGGTGGAGTTTGCTTGTGGCGGTGCTTGGGCGCATCTGGCCGCGGGGCAGGCGCGGCTGGCGCGTGTGCTCTCGCCCCGCGATCTTGGCGATGAGGGCACCTAGAACCGGGGAGAGCTTCTTGGGCGGCGTCGCCCCGCTGGCCGCTCTCGAACTCGTGCTCGATGCGGAAACGGCGTCGCACCTGACCCGAA
This sequence comes from Pseudomonadota bacterium, assembly GCA_021801255.1. Lineage (GTDB taxonomy): Bacteria > Pseudomonadota > Alphaproteobacteria > Acetobacterales > Acetobacteraceae > Acidibrevibacterium. The sequence continues at coordinate 83,130 of JAJYYH010000001.1, read as the reverse complement.
CGCCTGGCTTTGCCGCCGGTGATTTCCGGATGGGCCGTTCGCGACGCCTGGCCGAAATGTGGTTTGCCGGGGCCGACGGGGCGGTGTTCATTGCCCGCCCTGGCCTGGCTGCCGATCCCGCCTGGTTGCCCCCCCCGATCGGGGGCGTGATTGGCCGACAGCGCCTGTTCACCAGCCGAGCCTGGCCAGGCGTGGCGTTGCGCTGCGCCGAGGGGCTTGGCGTTGCCGGCGGCGTGCGTGGGCGATTCTGTCGGCTGCGCTTCACCGGCCCAGCCGAGGCGGTCGCCACAGCGGCGCGCGCCTTGGCCGCCGACCTGCCGCTCAGCCGCCCGAACCCGCCCGCGTCACGGCTTGCCGCGGCGGTGGCGACTGTGGATTTTGGCGCGCATTCTCCCTTGATCCCCGCCGCACGACAGATTCTAGCGGCGCATGCGGAGGCGTTTCTCGCCGCACTGATGACGCTGCGCACGGTCGAGCCAGGTGCGGATCCCGAGAGGCTGCATCAAGCGCGCGTGGCCTCAAGGCGGTTGCGCGCGGTGTTTGCAGCCCTGACCCCGCTGATTTCCGCCGCGGCCGTAGCGGAGCTCCGCCCCGAATTGCGGAGCCTTGCGCGCGGCCTCGGGAGGGGACGCGACTGGGACGTATTTCTTGCCGGCAGCTCACTGATTTTGAAAAATAATTTTCCAGACGAGGCGGAGCTGGCAGGGTTGTTCGCGGCGGCTCGCGAGCGTCGGTCGATGGCATATCGGGAAATACAGGACTGGCTTGAGAGTGCGCGGTTTCGCGCCCTCGAGATCGCACTGGCACTGCTGCCACAGCGCCTCGCGCCGCTGGCCGCTGGGGACAGCGGGGAGGAGTTCGGCACCTTCGCCGCAGCCTTGCTGGCGCGGCGGGCGCGGCGCGTTCTGGGCACCGAGACGCTGGCCGGGCTGGCGGCCGAGCGGTTGCATCGGCTCCGCCTCGATGCCAAGCGGCTGCGCTATCTCGGCGAGGCTTTTGCCCGCTGTTTTCCACCGCGGCGCACGCGTCGGTATCTGCGGCGTCTCGCTGACTTCCAGGAATGGCTTGGCGCCGCCAATGACGCGACCACGGCGGCGCGGCTGATCGGCGATCTCGCTGGCGCCGAGGGCGCACCCGGGTTCGTGTTGGCGCGAGGGGTCGTGCTCGGCTTCGCCGCCGCGATCCGGCCGCGTGCCACCGCCAAGGCCGAGCGGGCGCTGCGCCGACTGCGCGCCGAGACCCCGTTCTGGGTTTAGCGCTACAGCAATATTGACGCGAAAAGGGCTTGGTCTCACTCAGCGCCTGAAAGTCAATCGAACTTGAAAAAAGAACGCCCTCCACCTTGCCGAGGCCGCGCAAGAGGAACTGGCGAAACCCGCGCACCGACTTGATGATCCCGAACACCGGGGTCCCGTCGCGGCTCTGGGGACAGGCGCGAGATCGGCTACTGCTCACTTTCCTTGACGGAACGGCCGAAAGATATACATATAGATTGCTGTATATCTCTGGAGGAGGTCATGCAAGTCGCCAAATGGGGCAATAGCCTCGCCGTTCGCCTCCCTGCTGCCGTCGTGGAAGCGCTTGAGCTGAAGGAAGGCGACGACATCGAGATCCACGTCGCAGACGCACGCGCCTTCGCCGTCGCCCGCAAACCCGGGCGAGACGAGCTGCTGAAGCGCCTGCGAGCCTTCCGCGGCCGTCTGCCCGCCGACTTCAAATTCGACCGGGACGAGGCGAATGCCCGGTAGCTTCATCGACACCGACGTCCTGGTCTATGTGGCGTCGGGCGATCCGGTGAAGGCGGAGCGGGCGGAGAAGATCATCGCTGACGGCGCCACGATCAGCGTGCAGGTGCTGAACGAATTGGCCAACGTGTCGCGCCGCAAAATGCGCATGAACTGGCCCGAGACCCATGCGCTTCTATCCACGATTCGTGCCCTGCTTCCGGTGCAACCGATCACGGTGGAGATCCACGAGACCGGCCTCGTGCTCGCCGAGCGCTATGGTCTTTCGATCTACAACGCCATGATCGCCGCCTCTGCACTCCACGCCGAGTGCGACACGCTCTGGTCGGAGGACATGCACGACGGCATGGTAATTCAGGAGCAATTGCGAATCGCAAACCCGTTTCGCATCGACTGAGGACCATGGCCCGGCCGGCTCGGTGCTCCTGAAGTCGCCGCTCCGAGCTGAGCACCCCCGCCCAGCCCGAACCTTGCCGATCTGGCGCCGCCGCGATTGCCCGCATCGCGACCCTCATGTGATCGCGCCGTGCCACCTACAGAATCAGACATCTGCCCGTTATCTCGCGGATCTCGAATGTCGGTTCAATTGCTGTTATGGGCTTGGCTCGATGGTGCCGCGCCTCGCCTTTATCAGGACATACACGTCGCCAATGCCATGCCAGCTGCTAAAGTTGGCTGAAGCTCATGCGTAATCAGGAAATCCTATTGACAGGGGAGACGCGATTAGAGAACGGCCTGCTGGGTTCAATGACAACAAGACCTTCATTGCCGTATCGCCACTCTATTGGCGCGATGGCCGCAGGCCGAGCCGTGGTAGGATCAGCCCAAGTCCAACGCCCCAGATTCCATCAACCAAGAGTGAGCGGATCCAGGTCAAGGGTGAAACGATGCTGCCACTCATCGGAAGGCCATAGGTTAGGACAATGGTCATTATTCCCGTGTAGTATTTTAGCGGTATCCAGCGCGCACCCGGCAGAAAATGCTTGATCCCGGAAACCGTCAATAAGCCAAACGCGGCGACAATCGCGCCTAGGCCAAGACCCCACAACCACAGCGGTCCCCGCATTCGGGGAGTCGCTAAGCCGAACACGAGGCCGCAAATCCCACTCAGCAGGCAGTAATTCACGATCCGTGGTAGCCCAAACGGGATCACGGGATCCAAGGGATATGGCGCTGGAAGCGCCAGCCCAGGCAAAGCCAAGAGGTGCAATACCTCCCACGCCTCTTGATGAAAAGTCAGCACCGAAACGACCGCGGCGACGAAGCCCAGAGCGGCGTGTTTCAAGACAGACGGCATTTCCCCCTCATTCATCGTCCAGCGGCATGATTATCATTGCGCGATGGTGCAATGCTGTCAATCGGCGAAGCCTTGAGTCGCCGCGCGCCAAGGGGACATCGCCCGCTTGACGATGCGCCGTGTGGCATTAGTCTTGTCTTTACCGGGAATTCGCTAAAAAGCCCTACATGCTCAGATTGTGAATTGGAAGTGAAGGCCCGTCAAGAGCCGGAGGCTCGCGATATGTCTGTGAGTCAGAAGAATATGCTAGCCGGCCGCCGAGCCCGGCATGGCGAACCAGCCGCCAGCAAGGCTGCGCCCCTGTGACACCGATCAACCAGAGAGAAGCACGCGAGATGTCAATTGACCGAGCCCCCATATTGAGAGCCGCGAGGGAAATGCTCCTCGTTGCGTTTCTTTCAAGCCTTTTCGGCATCTCCGCGCGTGCGGAGCAGGCGACAGACCCCATGAAGAATCTGCGCCCGGTGAGCGCGGACATGCTGCTCCATCCCGACCCCAATGACTGGCTCATGTGGCGTCGCACCTATGACGGCTTCGGCTTTAGTCCGCTCAAACAGATTACAAGAGATAACGTCAAGGATCTTCGTGTCGCGTGGACTTGGTCGCTGACGAGTGGGGCGACCGAGAGCACGCCGATCGTTCACGACGGGATCCTCTATATCTGGAACTTTGGTGACAAGGTGCAGGCCCTCAATGCCGCGACCGGCGATCTGATTTGGGAATACAGCCGCGATCTCCCAGAGAAGCTTGCTGATGGCCGAGGCAACGACCTGACCAAGCGGAACATGGCCATCTTCGAGGACAAGATCATTATCGCCACCTCCGATGTTCATATCGTCGCCCTGGATGCGAGGACCGGAAAAATTGTCTGGGACCATGAAACAGCTGACTGGCAGAAGGGCTGGCGCTACACCTCTGGCCCGATGGTCGCCAACGGAATGGTGCTGCAGGGCATGAGCGGCTGCGGCAACGGGGAGCCGGGCGGGTGCTTCATCACTGGGCATGACGTCAAGACCGGCGCTGAGAAGTGGCGCGTCTGGACGATCGCGCACCCCGGAGATCCGAACTCGAACAGCTGGAACGGCGTGCCGCTAGAAAATCGCTTCGGCCTGTCTGTCTGGGCCGCCGGCTCGTTCGACCCAGAACGGAACCTGGCTTATTTCGGCGTCGCTGAGCCCTACCCCTGGATCGCCGAAATGCGTGGTACGCTGCCACTCAAGGTCGCACCGGGAATAACGAATTCAGCGCTTTATTCAGACTCGACGCTGGCGATCGACGTGACGACCGGCAAGGTGAAATGGTATTATCAACATCTGGCAAATGACACATGGGATCTTGACGATGCCTTCGAGCAGGTTCTGGTCGATCTGCCCGTGAATGGCACGATGCGCAAAATGGTGATCAGCACTGGCAGGCTCGGCATGATTGAGGCGGTTGACCGCGACTCCGGTGAGTGGCTCTGGGCCAAGGAGACCGTTCCGCAGAATATAATCGATTCGATTGATCCGAAGACCGGCGCAAAGACGATCGATCAAGCCTCGATCCCGCATATCGGTCAGACGACGATGAATTGTCCTTCGGATCCCGGCGCGCGGGGCTGGCCGGCGACCGCGTACAACCCGGACACGCAAACGCTTTACCTCCCGCTAAATGAGTTCTGCGCCTATACGACGCCACTTCCCCTCGCCCCCGGACAAGCCTATCGGGACGGCGGCGGGCGAGCCACCTTCGCGCGTAATCTGATCCCCGGGAGTGATGGGAATATCGGCCGGATAGACGCTGTCAAGCTGAGCGACCGCTCCACGACCTGGTCGTTCCGCTTTCGCGCACCGGCGACGAGCGCCGTGCTGCCGACGGCGGGCGGTGTGGTGTTCGCTGGTTCATGGGATCGCTACTTCCGGGCCATCGACGGCGTGTCAGGCAAAGTGCTATGGCAGGTCCGAACGAATAACGCCGTTAACAGTTTTCCGATCAGCTATGGCGTGAGTGGCAAGCAGTATATCGCGGTATCCGTCGGTAACGGTTCCGGCCAAGGCCAGGAATTGTCAACGCTCGTGCCGGACATGGCACTGCCAGAGGAGGGATCTGTCCTGTGGATCTTTGCGTTGCCAGGATCATAACCTTCAAATCTGCGACGGTGCGTTTGCGTGCAGCTGAGGATCGCGAGCGACGTGTGCGCGCGGCACTGGCGGTGACCGAGGAACTACACACCCGGCAGCAGGAGCAGGCTCTCAGAGAGGCCGAACGTGCGGCGGAAAAAGCCCAGGAGGATGCGGGGAAAGACCAGAAGGATCCTGTTGAGGGGCCGCAATCGAACAAGCCTTGCGTGAAAGAGCCACGCGCCTCGACGACCGATGCTCAGTCACGGGGATGAAGATAGCCGGCGCTGGCTGCCGGCCAGCCTATAATGTTCAGTTCGCCACCGGCACCAAGAGTACGGCGATTGCTGGGATATCGGCCGATAACATCGGCTCCGATATCGGCCAGATAGCACCGACGAACGACGCTTTGGCCGGATATTATGGCGAACGACCACGCCAGAACCTTGTCGACGGTGTGGCTGGTGCTGCGCGCCGGACCAAAAATATACCGAGAATTCGTGAGTCCGAGTATGCCAGGGACGTCGCCCCTTGACCCCGCTGGGTCAGGGGCACCAGATCTCCACTCCGGAATATAGAGGTAGAGGAAAATTCGTATGGCAATCGAACAGGCCACCTTGGGCGGCGGGTGCTTCTGGTGCCTTGACGCGGTATTCCGCGATCTGCGGGGGGTTTCACATGTCGTCTCGGGTTATGCTGGGGGGCAGGTCGCGCGGCCAAGCTATGAGGCGGTCTGCACCGGGCGCACCGGGCATGCCGAGGTTGTACAGATCGATTTCGACTCTGCCGCACTCAGCTATGACGATCTCCTGAGGGTCTTTTTTGCCATCCACGATCCGACCACCCTGAACCGGCAAGGCCACGACGCCGGCACGCAATACCGTTCGATCATCCTCGTCCATTCGCCTGAACAGAAAGCAACGGCGCGCGCGGTGATCGCGGAAATCGCGGCGAGCGGAATCTGGGAGGAACAAATCGTCACCGAAGTGACCCCTCTTGCCGAATTCTACCCCGCCGAGGATTATCACCAGAACTATTTTGCCAAGAACCCCAATGCTGGCTATTGCCGCGCCGTAGTGGCCCCGAAGGTTGCAAAATTCCGTCAGGCTTTTCTCAGCCGGTTGGTCACTTCCTGATCAGTGACTTTCGGTATCGAGCGCGTAGCCGGCGGCGCGCACCGTGCGCACCAGATCGATCTCACCGGCCTCATTGATCGCCTTGCGCAAGCGGCGGATATGCACATCGACCGTGCGTGGCTCGACATGGATATCAGTGCCCCATACCGCGTCGAGCAACTCCTCACGCGAAAAAACGCGGCGTGGGTGCTGCAACAGGAAATCGAGCAGGCGGAATTCGGTCGGGCCGAGATGGACGCCCCGGCCATTGCGATAGACACGATGCGTCGCAAGATCCATCACGACGTCATGAAATTCGCGCCGGCCCTTGCTCGCGGACCCTCCCGCGCGGCGCAGCAGCGCGCGCATCCGTGCCAGCAGCGCCTCGATGTTGAAGGGCTTGGTGATATAGTCATCGGCCCCGGTATTGAGCCCGCGTACCGCGTCCTGCTCGTCGGTGCGCGCCGTCACCATGATCACAGGAAGATCGCGGGTCGCGCTACCACGACGGATTTGGCGGCAGACCTCGATGCCTGAAAGATTGGGCAGCATCCAGTCCAGCAGTACGATATCTGGCACAGCCTCGTTGATGCGCAGCAAAGCTTCCTGTCCGTCGGCCGCCTCCTCGACGCGAAATCCCTGTTTTTCAAGATTATAGCGCAGCATCGTCGACAGCGGCGCTTCGTCCTCAACGATCAGTACCCGCGGCTTGGCACTGCGGGGCGATAGTTCCGGCATGTTCTTGCGTCTCCTGGCCATGATCCGTGGCGCGATCAAGGGGTGTGGATGGCCGGGTAGGGCGAATTGTCGCCCTTCGGCCGCGTTTCGGGTAGAATCTCGCCGGTTGCCGTATAATGAACTTTTTCGGCGATATTGGTTGCGTGATCGCCGATGCGTTCGAGATTTTTGGCGATGAACAGAAGATGCGTGCAAGGCGTAATGTTGCGCGGATCCTCGATCATATAGGTGATAAGCTCGCGGAAGATGGTGTTGTAGATGTCATCGACCGCCTGATCGGAGCGCCACACCGCGATCGCCTTGGCGGCGTCGGTCTCGCTCACCGCATCGATCACCGCCTTGAGATTTTCTTGCACCATGCGCGCCATGTGGGCGATACCGGTGAGGCTGTAGGGCATCTTGAACTGTGCCAGGATCATGCTGCGCTTCGCGACATTGGCGGAATAATCACCGATGCGCTCAAGGTCCGATGTGATCTTAAGCGCGGCCACGATCTTGCGGAGATCATTCGCGACCGGCTGGCGCAAGGCGAGGAGGCGGATGACGAACTGCTCGACCTCGCGCTCCAGAGCATCGACGCTGGGGTCGATCTCGATGGCGCGCGCGGCGGCGGCGCCGTCCTGCTGCACCACTGCCTGTGCGGCCAGCGCCATCTGGCTCTCCACTAGCCCGCCCATCTCCGCCATCAGATCGGCGAGACGCTTTAATTCCTGCTCATAGCTTTTCACGATATGTCCCGTGGGTTCGCTCATGGCGTTGGCCCGATCCCTGTCAACCGAAGCGCCCGGTGATGTATTCCTGCGTGCGGCGCTGGCGCGGTGTGGTAAAAACCTGCGCCGTTGGGCCGACCTCGATCAGCTCTCCGAGATAAAAGAACGCCACCTGATCGGTGCAGCGCGCCGCCTGCTGCATGTTGTGCGTGACAATGGCGATGGTGAAATCGGTTTTCAGCTCGTCGATCAGCTCCTCGATCTTGAGCGTGCTGATCGGATCGAGCGCGCTGGTCGGCTCATCGAGCAGGATCACCTCGGGCCTTACCGCGATCGAACGCGCGATGCAGAGGCGCTGCTGCTGACCACCCGAGAGCGATGTTGCTGGGCCGCGCAGACGATCCTTCACCTCATCCCACAACGCCGCCCGCACAAGCGACCATTCCACCCGCTCGTCCATCGCGGCACGCCCGAGCCGTTCATGCAGACGCACGCCAAAGGCGATGTTCTCATAAACCGACATCGGAAAAGGTGTCGGCTTCTGAAACACCATGCCGATACGGCTGCGCAGCCGGTTAACGTCGGTCTCGGGGCTGATGATGTTCTCGCCATCCATCATCACCCGACCCGTGGCGCGCTGGCCGGGATAGAGATCATACATCCGGTTGAGCACACGCAACAGCGTCGATTTACCGCAACCCGAGGGACCGATCATGCCGGTCGCCTGACATTGCGGCAGCGCCAGCGTGATGTTTTTCAGAGCCTCGGTCTCGCCATAGAAGAAATGCAGATTTTCCATCATGATGCGCGGCACGGGTGGGGCCTGAGCCGCCTCACGCGCGGACATTGCGGTCTCCATCTTCATTTCCTTATGCCGAACCGGTGCGCAGCAGCCGGCGCGCCGCAACGCTCAGGAGCAGCACGAAAAGCGTCATCAACAAGGCCCCGGCCCAGGCCAGCGCGTGCCACGCTTCATAGGGACTCAAGGCAAACTGGAAGATCACCACGGGCATATTGGCCATCGGCTGGGCGGGATCGAAGGTGAAATATTGATTGTTGAGCGCGGTGAACAGCAGCGGCGCGGTCTCGCCGCTGATCCGCGCGATACCGAGCAGGACCCCGGTGAGCATTCCCGTGCGTGCCGCCGGATAGAGCACCCGCAGCACCATGCGCCAATGCGGCGCGCCGAGCGCCAGCGCCGCCTCGCGGAGCGAGATCGGCACCAGCCGCAGCGTTTCATCGGTGCTGCGCACAACCACTGGCAACAGCACCAGTGCCAGCGCCAGCACGCCGGCAAAGCCCGAGAAATGTCCGCTCGGCTGCACGACAATTTGGTAGACAAAAAGTCCGGTGACGATCGAGGGTGCCGAGAGCAGGATATCGTTGATGAAGCGGATGGTTTCGGCGAAGCGGCTGGCGCGGCCAAACTCCGCGAGATGGGTGCCGGCGAGGATACCGATCGGGGCGCCGAGCAGGACGCCGAGCCCGGTCATGATGGCGCTGCCGACGAGCGCGTTGCGCAAGCCGCCCATGCTGCCCGGCGGCGGTGTGTCGCGGGTGAAAAGCTGCGGGCCGAGGGCGGCGGCACCATTGACGATGATGGTCGCCAGAATCCAGATCAGCGCGACCAGCCCGAGCAGCGTCGCAAAACCCGCGAGCCCCAGCGCCAAGCCATTGATCATCTGGCGGCGCAGCACCAGGGGAGCCGGCCTCCGCCTCATATCCGCCCCTCGGCGCGGGCGAGGCGGGCCATCAGCAGCTTTGCCACCGCCAGCACCACGAAGGTAATGAGGAACAGTAAAAACCCGAGCGCGATGAGCGAGGAGCGATAGATCTCGGAATCCGCCTCGGTGAATTCGTTGGCGATCGCGGCGGCGATCGAGGTCGAGGGCATCAGCAGCGAAAGATTGAAATCATGCGCGTTGCCGAGCACGAAGGTCACCGCCATGGTCTCCCCGAGCGCCCGCCCGAGGCCGAGAAACACGCCCCCCATCAGGGCGGTGCGCGCGTACGGCACCATCACCCGCCAGACCAACTCCCAGCGCGTCGCGCCCAGGCCAAACGCCGCCTCGCGGAGCGGCAGCGGCACCAAGAGAAAGACATCGCGCATCACCGACGAGATAAACGGTACCACCATGATGCCGAGAATGAGCCCGCCGGTGAGCATGCCGATGCCGAGCGGCGGGCCATCGAACAGCGCGCCCAACAGCGGCAGCGGGCCGAGGAGGGTGGTCAGCCAAGGCTCGACATGATCGGCCATGAACGGCGCAAAAACGAACAATCCCCACATTCCATAGATGATGCTCGGAATGCCGGCGAGCAGCTCGATCGCTGCACCCACTGGCCCGCGCAGCCAACCGGGCGCGACCTCGGTGAGAAAAACTGCGATGCCAAAGCTGATCGGGACAGCACTCAGCATAGCGATCAGCGAGGTGACGAGCGTGCCGTAGATCGGCACCATTGCGCCGAAGTCGCGGCGCACCGGATCCCACGCCGTGCTGGTGAGGAAATACAGGCCAAAGTGCAGAAAGGCCGGCAGCCCGCCCCACAATATCGCCGCCGCCGCGCCGCCGAGGGCGAGCAGCACCAGACCCGCCGCCAGCGCCACGAGGGCGCGAAAGATACGATCGCCCAACGCTCCGCTTCGCCGCCGCGCTGTCTCGCCCGGCCAGGCGGCGCCCGCCTTGGCCTCGACACCGCTCATGGCATGGTGGTCCGCCAATAGGCCTCGATGGCGGCGACCAGGGATGCCGGCAGCGGCACGTAGTCGAGCTGTTCCGCCAGATCCGGGCCTTTCTCAAAGGCCCAGCGGAAGAAATCGAGCGTCGCCTTGACCGCGGCATCATCGCCGCCGCGATGGATCAGAATGAAGGTGGTGGCGGTGATCGGATAGGCGTCCTCGCCCGGCGCGTTGGTCAGAACCAGGTCGAAATCCGAGATTTTCGACCAATCCGCACTTGCCGCCGCAGCCTGGAACGAGGCTTTCCCGGGCACCGGATATCGTCCGGCGGCGTTCTGCACCAGCGCGAACGTCATCTTGTTTTGCAGGATATAGGCATATTCGAGATAGCCGATCGCCCCCTTGATGCGCTGAACATAGGCCGCGACCCCCTCATTGCCCTTGCCGCCAACGCCCACCGGCCAGGAAACCGAGGTTGCCTCGCCGATGCGGGCCTTCCATTCCGGACTTACCTTGGCGAGGTAGTCGACCCAGTTGAAGGTTGTGCCGGAGCCGTCCGAGCGATGCACGACGGTGATCGCCATGTCGGGTAGCTTGAGTTCGGGATTGAGCGTCGCGATCTCGGGATCGTTCCATTTCTTCACCCGCCCGAGATAGATATCGGCGAGCGCCGGGCCGGTAAGATGCAGCGCCCCGGCCGCAATGCCAGGCAGATTGACCACCGGCACCACGGCGCCGATCACCGAGGGAAACTGGATCAGCCGCGCCTCCTTCAATTCCGCTGGTGTCAGCGGCATGTCGGAGGCGCCAAACGTCACGGTGCCGGCCTTGATCTGCGCGATGCCGCCGCCCGAGCCGATCGATTGGTAGTTGATTTCGGTGCCGGTCTGCTGGCGATAGGTCTCGGACCATTTGGCGAGGATGGGATAGACGAAGGTCGAGCCGGCGCCGGTGATCGAGGCGGTCTCGCCCGGCTGGGTGCCGAGCACGATCAGGCCAAGGACAAAAGCGAGCGCAAGCGGAAGGCGGAAAAGCGACATCGGATTTCCTCGGATTTTGCTCGGCGGCAAGGGTTTACGCGGGGACGGCGTCCGCTTGATTGCCGTTTTATGAAGGTTTTGTGACATCAATTGTCATCGTTCCGTCATCTTCAACGGCGCCCGAACAGCCGCTCGATTTCGGCCCGGCTGAGTTTGAGAAAGGTCGGGCGGCCATGGCTACAGGTCGCGGCGCGCGGCGTCGCCTCCATCTGGCGCAGCAGCGCCGCCATCTCGTCCCCTCCCAGCTTGCGCCCGGCGCGAACGCTGCCATGGCAGGCGAGTCGGCCGATCACCGCATCGAGCCGCGCGGCGAGTGCCTGGGCCTCGCCGCTCTCGGCCAGCTCGTCGGCGAGGTCGCGGAGGAGCGGCCCGGGATCAGGCGCGCCGAGCACGGCGGGCAGCGCGCGGACCAAAACCGCCTCGCGGCCGAACGGCTCAATCTCGAGGCCGAAACGGGCGAGTTCGGCGCTCGCGCCCGCGAGCCGCGCCACGTCCGCCTGGGGCAATTCGACGACCGCCGGCAGCAACAGCGGCTGCGCGCGGACCCCCCCCGCCCGCCATTCCGCCGCCAGCGTCTCCTCGGTCAGCCGTTCATGCGCGGCGTGCTGATCGACGAGCACCAGCGCGCCGTCGGCGGCGAGCGCCAGGATATAGGTATCCCAGATCTGCGCCAGCGGGGCGCCGAGCGGATGCGGCTCTGGCGACGGCGCGGCCCCCTCCGGCGCCATTTGCGCTGGATCCGGCGCGATCTGGCGTGCAGCGGGGGGGGCCGCGAGCGGCAGGCAGGCCTCGGCGAAATGCCGGGTGCTGGGCAGCGCCGCGGCGGCACGCCCTGAGGGCGTGACAAAGCGCATCGGCGGGGGCGCCGCGACGCCAATCGGCGCCGCCAAGGCGGCACGCAGCGCCGCGATGACCAGGCCACGCACCGCATCGGGCTCGCGAAAGCGCAGCTCGGTCTTGGCGGGATGGACGTTGACATCGACCTCTTCCGCCGGGAGATCGAGATAGAGCGCCGCCACCGGATGGCGCCCCGCGGGGATGACATCGCGATAGGCGATGCGCAGCGCCATGCGCAGCACCGGGTCGATGACCGGGCGGCGGTTGACGATGAAATACTGCGCCACCCCGCTCGCCCGCGTCAGGTTCGCAGCACCTGCGAAGCCGGCAAGCTGCAACCTGCCGCGCGCCATCTCGAGCGGCAGGAGCGCCTGCGCCTCCAGCGTACCAAGCAAGGCGGCGACGCGGCGCGCGCGGCTCTCGGCGGGACGTTCGAAGGCGAGGCGGCCATCAGCCTCGAAACGAAATGCTACCTCCGGGGCGGCCAGGGCCAGGCGGCGCGCCGTGGCTTCGGCTGCCTCGGACTCGACACGTGGGGATTTAAGGAATTTGCGCCGCGCCGGGGTGGCGAAGAAGAGATCGCTCACCACCACCTCGGTCCCTGGCGGGCCGGCGGCGGGAACGGGGTCAAACACCCGCCCGCCCGCGACGCGCAACGTCATCGCATGATCAGCGGCCGCCGGGCGCGAGGTGATGGCGAGCCGCGCCGCCGCGCCGATCGCAGGCAGCGCCTCGCCGCGAAAGCCGAGCGTGGTGATGCGGATCAACTGGTCATCGCCAAGCTTGGAGGTGGCGTGGCGCTCGACAGCAAGCGGCAGGTCGGCCTCGGCGATGCCGGCACCGTCGTCGCTGACGCTGATCCGCTCGACGCCGCCGCCCGTGATGGCGATGGCGATGCGCCGTGCTCCGGCGTCGAGCGCGTTCTCGACCAGTTCCTTGACCACCGCCGCCGGGCGCTCGATCACCTCGCCGGCGGCGATGCGGTTGATCAGCGCCTCGGGCAGCAGGCGAATGCGCTGCGGCTCCATGCCGCTAGTCTAGGCCAGCGGCGCTAGAGGATGAAGCGGCTGAGATCGCCGCGCCCGGCTAGGGGGGAAACCCGCTCGTGGACATAGGCGGCGTCGATGGTGATGGTTTCGCCGGCACGATCGGGGGCAGTGAAGCTGACCTCCTCGAGCAGTTTTTCGAGCACGGTGTGGAGTCTTCTGGCGCCGATATTCTCCACCCGCTCGTTGATATCGGCGGCCAGCTCGGCCAGGGCCGCGATCGCCGCCTCGTCAAAGGCCAGCGTCACCTGTTCCGTCGCCAGCAGCGCCTGGGCTTGTTTCAGCAGCGAGTGCTCGGGTTCGGTCAAGATGCGGCGGAGATCGGCGCGCGTCAGACCCGCGAGCTCGACCCGGATCGGCAGCCGGCCCTGCAATTCGGGCAGCAGATCCGAGGGTTTGGCGAGATGGAAGGCACCCGAGGCGATGAAGAGGATGTGATCGGTTTTCACCGCCCCGTATTTGGTATTGACCGTCGTACCCTCGATCAGCGGCAGCAGATCGCGCTGCACCCCTTCGCGCGAGACATCGCCGCCGCGGAAGCCGCCCTCGCTGGTGCGGGCGCAGATTTTGTCGATCTCGTCGAGAAAGACGATGCCGTTATTCTCGGCGTGATGCAGCGCCTCCTTGGCGAGGCGGTCGTTATCGAGCAGCTTGTCCGCCTCCTCGCGCTCGAGCGCGAGGCGGGCGCTATCGAGGCGCATGCGACGGTTCTGCGGCGTCCGGCCCATCATGTTCTTCATCATCTCGGAGAGGTTGATCATCTGCCCAGGCGGCATGCCGGGAAGATCGATCTGGCCGATCGGCATCCCCGGCGCCTCGCTCAGGCTGATCTCGATTTCCTTGTCCTCGAATTCACCCTCTCTCAGGCGGCGGCGAAAGGCGCTCCTGGTGTCAGCCGAGGCGCGCTCGCCGACGAGCGCGGTGATCAGCCGCTCCTCGGCGGCCAGCTCGGCCTTGCTCTGGACCTCGCGGCGCGACGCCTCGCGCAGCATGTTGAGCGAGACATCGACAAGGTCGCGCACGATGGAATCGACATCGCGCCCGACATAGCCGACCTCGGTGAACTTGGTCGCCTCGACTTTAAGGAACGGCGCCTGGGCGAGCTTGGCGAGGCGCCGGGCGATTTCCGTTTTGCCGCACCCGGTCGGGCCGATCATCAGAATGTTCTTCGGCACCACTTCCTCGCGCAACCCCTCGGGGAGCTGCTGGCGGCGCCATCGGTTGCGGAGCGCAATGGCGACAGCACGCTTGGCTTCGGCCTGGCCGACGATGAAGCGATCAAGCTCGGAGACGATCTCGCGCGGCAAATAAGTCGGCACGTCCATCAGCCCGCCCCCCCGATGGTCTCCACGATCACGTTGTGGTTGGTATAGACACAGATCTCGGCGGCGATCGCCATTGCCCGCCGGGCGATCTCCTCGGCTGTCAGGTGAGGGATTTCCATGAGGGCGCGGGCCGCGGCGAGCGCGTAATTCCCCCCCGAGCCGATGCCGATGACCCCGCCTGAGGGTTCCAGGACATCGCCATTACCGGTCAGGGTAAAACTCCGCTCGCCATCGGCGACCGCCATCATCGCTTCCAGCCGGCGCAGATAGCGGTCGGTGCGCCAGTCCTTGGCCAGCTCGACGCAAGCCCGCTCCAACTGGCCGGGAAAGCGTTCGAGCTTCGCTTCCAGCCGCTCCAGCAGGGTAAAAGCATCGGCGGTGGCGCCGGCGAAGCCCGCCAGCACCTCCGATTTCGGGCCGATACGCCGCACCTTGCGCGCATTGGCCTTGATCACGGTCTGGCCCAGGCTCACCTGACCATCGCCGGCCATGGCGACGCATCCTTTGCTGCGAACGCAGAGAATGGTGGTGCCGTGCCAACCGACCGGATCGTGGGGGAAGGAAAATATGTTCATCGGCGCGGTAGATGGCGCGCCGCGCGCGAGCGCACAAGAGCGGCGGCGATCAAGACCGTTCATCGTCGCCCCGGCTTGCCCTGTTCCTCGTCCTGTCCTTGATTGGTCGCCCGCCGCCTGTTGGACAGAGGAGGGAGGCACGATGACCGGGCGAAAATTTCTCTTGCTCGTGGGACTCCTGTCGGGCGTCGTGGGAGGGCGCGGGCTCGCCGTCGAAGCTGGAACGGGGCCGGGCGAGGCTCTCTCTCCCACCGGAGAAACCGCCCCTTCCCCAGCGCAAGACGCCGGCCCATCCGCTCCGGGCCCATCCGCTCCAGGGGCATCCGATCGCGTGATCGCCGAGGCCAGGGCGGCGCTCGCCGCCAAGGATTACCAGCGCGCCATGGAACTGCTGCCGCCGCTGGCCGACGATGGTGTCGTCTGGGCGCAGGTCCAGCTTGGCGAGATGTACTGGGGCGGCCTCGGCGTCGCCCAGGATTACAAGGAGGCGGCGCGTTGGTGGCGGCTTGCCGCCACGGCAGGCGATGCCGAGGGCGAACTTGCCCTGGGCGGCGCCTATGCGATGGGGATCGGCGTGCCGCGCGATGACGCGGAAGCGGTGCATTGGATCCGCCTCGCCGCCGAACAGGGCAACGCCACGGCCGCGTTCAATCTCGGCAGCGCCTATGCCCTCGGCCGCGGCGTGGGGCAGGATTACGAACAGGCGATACACTGGTTTCGCACTGCCGCCCTGCAAGGCAACGCGCTCGCGCAGTCAAGTCTCGGGAGCGCCTATGCGTTCGGCCATGGCGTCGCGCAGGACTACGAACAGGCGGTGCACTGGTTCCGTCTTGCCGCCGAACAGGGGAATGCCGGGGCGCAATTCAACCTTGGCCTTGCCTACCATTCCGGGCGCGGCGTTGCTCCCGACGACGTGCAAGCCGTCCATTGGTGGCTGCTGGCCGCAGCCCAGGAAAACGCCCCGGCGCAGTATAGTCTCGGCGCCTCCTATTATCACGGTCTCGGCGTGCCGAAGGATTTGGTATCGGCTTATATGTGGTTCAACATCGCCGCCGCTGACCCGAACCAGTCCATGGCGGCGAAGGCGGCGCAAATGCGCGAGCGGGTCGCGGCCCTGATGACGCCAGCGGAGATCGCCGAGGGGCAGCGGCGATCAGCGGAATGGCGGCCCGGAACGACGGCGGACGCCGATGCAGGATCACGCGCGAAGCAACCATGAGACCGGCGGCTCCGTGATGCATGATTATAATTTACTCTGAATATCTGTAATATTTTGGCATTTCAAATCATGGCGCTTTATCGGGTTTCGGCACAATCTATTATGATAGATTTTATTCCGGGAAGAGATGTGGGCATGCCGTAGGTGGGGGAAAGAGGCGCCGCTCTCATGCGTCCAGCCGCCGCCCTAGCGCAAGGGCTCACTGCGGCAATTCTCCGCCTTGACAGCCCCTCCAGGCTGGGGCACTGGGGAAAAAGAAAGATCGCCGCTCCGCGAGGGTTCGCGCAGCGGCGCGTTTTCCGTTGAGGGGTTTTCATGTTCGAGGGGCTTTCCGATAAGCTCAGCGCGGTTTTTGATCGGCTGCGCCAGCGCGGCACGCTGAACGAGGCCGATGTCGGCGAGGCGCTGCGTGAGGTCCGGCTGGCGCTGTTGGAGGCCGACGTCGCGTTGCCGGTGGTGAAGAGCTTTATTGCAGCCGTACGCGATCGCGCCATCGGCGCCGAGGTCATCCGCGCGGTTGCCCCCGGCCAGCAGGTCATCAAGATCGTCAATGATGTCTTGATCGAGCATCTTGGCGGCGAGGGCGCCGTGAAGCTGGCGCTCAACGCGCCGCCGCCGGTGGCCATCCTGATGGTCGGGCTGCAAGGCTCGGGCAAGACCACAACGTCTGGCAAGCTGGCGCTCCGGCTGGTGAAGCGCGAGAAAAAGCGGGTGCTGCTGGCCAGCCTCGACACCCAGCGCCCGGCCGCCCAGCTGCAACTGGCCCAGCTCGGCCAGTCCGCCCAGGTGCCGTCCCTTCCCATCGTCGCCGGCGAGACGCCGACGGTGATCGCGCGCCGGGCGCTGGAGGCGGGGCGGCGGGAAGGGTTCGATATCGTCATTCTTGATACCGCCGGCAGGCTTGCCATCGACGAGGAGTTGATGGCCGAGGTTCAGGCGATCCGGGCCGCGACCAACCCGGCCGAGACGCTGCTGGTGGTCGATGCCATGACCGGGCAGGACGCGGTGAATACGGCGCGCGCCTTCAACGAGGCCTTGGGCATCACCGGCATCATCCTCACCCGCATGGATGGCGACGCCAGGGGCGGGGCGGCGCTCTCGATGCGCGCCGTCACCGGGGCGCCGATCAAGCTCGTGGGGGTGGGCGAAAAGCTCGACGCCCTCGAGGAATTCCACCCCGAGCGCGTGGCCGGACGCATTCTCGGCCTGGGCGATGTCGTGGGCCTCGTCGAGCGTGCCTCCGAGACCATCGAGCAGGAAGAGGCGGAAAAGCTTGCCGCCAAAATCGCCAAGGGTCGTTTCGATCTCGACGATTACGCTGCCCAACTGCGCCAGATCAACCGCATGGGCTCGATCTCGGGCATTCTCGGCATGTTGCCGGGTGCTAACAAGCTGATGGGCAAGATCGACGAATCGAAGCTCGATAAAACGGTTTTCAAGCGCCAGGGGGCGATCATCGCCTCGATGACGCGCATTGAGCGGCGCACCCCGGAAATTCTCAAGGCGAGCCGCAAGAAGCGCATCGCCGCCGGCTCCGGCACCACCGTCCAGGAAGTCAACCGCCTGCTCAAGCAGTTCGATGAAATGTCGGGGATGATCAAGCGGATGAACAAGCTCGGCCAGAAGGGCCTGATGCGGCATGGAATCGGGGCGTTGATGCCCGGCCGGCGCCCGCCTTTTTGACCCCACAGATTTCTTAAATTACAAGGAGTTAGAAGCCAAATGAGCCTGAAAATCCGCCTCGCCCGCGCGGGGGCCAAGAAGCGCCCCTATTATCACATCGTACTCGCCGATAGCCGCAGCCCGCGCGACGGGCGTTTTATCGAAAAACTTGGGAGTTACGACCCGATGCTGCCGCTGGAGCATGAGGCGCGGGTGCGGCTTTCGGCCGAGCGCATCCAGCACTGGCTTTCCCAGGGCGCGCAGACCACCGACCGGGTGGCGCGGTTTCTCGGCAAGGCCGGCCTGGCGCCGATGCCCACCTGGCGCGAGCAGCCGGTGAAGTCAGCGCCCAAGAAGAAGGCCCAGGAACGCGCCAAGGAAGCCGAAGCGGCCTGATCGGGGGATCACATGGCGGAGGCGCGCATCCTGGTCGGCGTGGTCGGCCGTCCGCACGGCGTGCGGGGGCTCGTGCGTGTCGCGAGCTACACCGCCTCACCGCTGGCGCTCGCCAATTATGGTCCGCTCGCCGACGAGGCTGGCACACCGATCCGCCTCACTTGGCGCGGCACCGGAATTGCGGCGCTGGCGCTTTGGCGCGAGGGCGCATGGGTGGAGATCCGCGACCGGGACGAAGCCGCGCGCCTCACCAATCGCCGCCTCTATCTCGGACGCAGCGCCTTGCCGCCGGCGGGGGAGGATGAATTCTATCTCGCCGATCTCATCGGGCTTGACGCTGTTCTGCCGGAAGGCGAGGCCGGGCAGGTTGCCGCCGTCCACGATTATGGCGCCGGCGCCAGCCTGGAAATCGTCCGGCCCGGCCGGACGCCACTGCTGGTGCCGTTCACCCGCGCCGCGGTGCCGGAAATCGACATTGCTGCCCGCCGCCTCGTCGTCGTCCCGCCCCGCGAGCACGAGGTGCTGCCGTGACCGCGCCCGCTACACCCTGGCGGGCCGACGTGCTCACCCTGTTTTTGGAAATGTTTCCCGGGCCCCTCGGTTTGTCTCTCGCCGGCAAGGCGGCGGCAACGGGCCTTTGGCGGCTGGCGGCCCATGATATTCGCGCCTTCGCCACCGACCGCCATCGCAGCGTCGATGACACGCCCTTCGGCGGCGGGGCCGGGATGGTGCTGCGCGCCGATGTCATCGACCGCGCCGTGGATGCCCTCGCCGATGGTCGGCCGATCCTTTGTCTTACCCCGCGTGGGGCGCGATTCACCCAGGCGATGGCCCGCGAGCTTGCCGCCGGTCCGGGCGTGATCCTGCTTTGCGGGCGCTACGAGGGGGTTGATCAGCGGGTGATCGAGGCGCGCGCCATGCGGGAGGTCTCGATCGGCGATTACGTGCTCTCGGGCGGCGAGCCGGCGGCCCTTGTCGTGCTCGATGCCTGCGTGCGCCTGTTGCCGGGCGTGATGGGGGCGGCGGCAAGCGCCGAGGAGGAAAGTTTTTCCGCGGGCCTTCTTGAATACCCGCACTATACCCGCCCGGCGGCGTGGCAGGAAAGGCGCGTGCCGGACATTCTGCTCTCGGGCGATCACGGCGCCATCGCCGCATGGCGGCGGGCGGAGGCCGAGCGCCTGACCCGCGCCCGTCGCCCCGATCTCTGGGCCGAATTCCAGGCCCGCCAATACCCATCCGGCACGCTCACGGCGCCAGTTGCCAGTGCCGCGGATGCGCCGTAAGAAAACCGTAAGAAAGAGGATTTCCCCCCCATGAACGTCATTCAGGAATTCGAGGCCGGCGAGATCGCCCGCCTCAGCGCTGCCCGCCCGGTGCCGGAGTTTGCCGCCGGCGATACGCTCCGTGTCTCGGTCAAGGTGGTGGAGGGTGAGCGCACCCGCACCCAGGCTTTCGAGGGGGTGTGCATCGCGCGGTCCAACAAAGGCCTCAACAGCAACTTCACCGTGCGCAAAATCAGCTACGGCGAGGGGGTGGAGCGCGTGTTTCCGCTCTACGCGCCGACGATCGCCGAGATCCATGTGGTCCGCCGCGGCGATGTGCGGCGCGCCAAGCTCTATTACCTGCGCGGTCGCTCGGGAAAATCCGCTCGCATCGCCGAGAAGGCCCGCGTCATCGAGCCTGACGCGCCGCCGTCCGCCGCCCCTCAGCAGGATGCCGCCGAATAAAGGAAAAGCGCATGTCCGGAGCCAAACCCCGCACCCTGTTCGACAAGATCTGGGACGCCCATGTGGTCGAGCGGCTTCCGGACGGCACCTGCATCCTCTATATCGACCGCCATCTTGTCCATGAGGTGACCAGCCCGCAGGCTTTCGAGGGGCTGCGCGCCGCGGGCCGCGCCGTGCGCCGCCCGGAAGCGACAATCGCGGTGGTCGATCATAATGTGCCGACCTCGGATCGCCGAGCAGGCATCAGCGAGGAAGAAAGCCGCATCCAGGTTGAAACGCTGGAGAAGAATGTCGCCGAATTTGGTGTGCCCTATTTTCCACTCCTCGATGAACGTCAGGGGATCGTCCATGTCATCGGCCCCGAGCAAGGCATCATCCTGCCCGGCATGACCGTGGTTTGCGGCGATAGCCATACCTCGACGCATGGCGCGTTGGGCGCGCTCGCCTTCGGCATTGGCACCTCCGAGGTCGAGCATGTGCTGGCGACCCAGACATTGTTGCAGCAGCCGGCTCAAAACATGCTGATTGAGGTTTCCGGACGGCTGCCGCCTGGCACGACGGCGAAGGATCTGATCCTTGCCATCATCGGGTGCATCGGCACTGCCGGCGGCACCGGCCATGTCATTGAATATGCCGGCGAAGCGGTGCGCGAACTCGATATGGCGGGGCGCATGACGGTGTGCAACATGTCGATCGAGGCGGGCGCGCGCGCCGGGCTGATCGCGCCGGATGAAACCACTTTCACCTGGATCGCAGGCCGGCCCTACGCGCCGCGGGGTGAAAATTTCGCCCGCGCCTGCACCTATTGGCGGAGCCTCGCCTCCGACCCGGGCGCGCCATTCGACAAGGTGGTGCGGCTGAATGCCTCAGAGATCGCGCCGATGGTCACCTGGGGCACCAGCCCCGAGACGGTGGCGCCGATCACCGGCGCGGTGCCTGATCCGAAGGCCGAGCCGGATGGTGCGAAGCGAGCGCAACTGTCGCGCATGCTCGCCTATATGGGCCTCGCGCCGGGGCAGAAATTGGCTGAGGTTGCGATCGATGTTGTCTTCATCGGCAGTTGCACCAATGGCCGCATCGAGGATATCCGCGCCGCTGCCGCCATCGCCAAAGGGCGTCGGGTGGCAGCCAATGTGCGCGCACTGGTGGTGCCGGGCTCCGGCCTGGTGAAAAAACAGGCCGAGGCGGAGGGGCTCGATCGTGTCCTTCTCGATGCCGGCTTCGAGTGGCGCGAGCCCGGCTGCTCGATGTGTCTCGGGATGAACCCCGACAAGCTCGCCCCCGGCCAGCGCTCGGCGAGCACTTCGAACCGCAATTTCGAGGGCCGCCAGGGGCCGGGCGGACGCACCCATCTGGTCTCGCCGGCCATGGCGGCTGCCGCCGCGATCACCGGAAGGCTCGCCGATGTCCGGGAGTTCTTATGATGGAAAAATTCACCACGCTCACCGCCATCGCGGCCCCCTTGCCGCTCGCCAATGTCGATACCGACAAGATCATTCCAGCGCGTTTCCTGAAAACCATCCGCCGTAGCGGCTTGGGTGTGCATCTGTTCGACACGCTGCGCTATGACGTGGAAGGCCGCGAGCGTGCGGATTTCGTGCTGAACCGCGAGCCCTACCGGCGCGCCCAAATTCTGATCGCACATGAGAATTTCGGCTGCGGCTCGTCCCGCGAGCACGCGCCCTGGGCACTCCTCGATTTTGGCATCCGCGCCGTGATCGCGCCTGACTTCGCTGATATTTTCTACAACAATTGCTTCAAGAACGGCATCCTGCCGATCCGCCTGCCACGCGCGGTGATCGACACCTTGATCGGGGATGCGAGCCAGGGCGACAATGCGCGGCTCACCATCGATCTCGCGCGCCAAGTGGTGGTGCGGCCGAACGGCGAAGAAATTTATTTTGATATCAATCCGTTCCGCAAACATTCTCTGCTCAACGGTCTCGATGATATCGGCCAGACCCTGCGGCACGAAGCCCGCATCACGAGCTTCGAGGAGGCGCGGCGCGCGGCGCAGCCCTGGCTGCCGGCAATCGCACCAGTTTAGCAAGGAAATTTCCATGTCCGCCAATAAACAACTGCTTGTCCTGCCGGGTGATGGCATCGGGCCCGAGGTCATGCACGAGGTCTGGCGGGTGATCGACTGGATGGAGCGCCGGCGCGGCGTGCGCTTCGAAATTTCCGATGACCTCGTCGGCGGCGCCGCGATCGATGCGCGTGGCACGCCGATCTCTCCTGAAACCGTGGAAAAGGCTAAAAGCGTCGATGCGGTGCTGTTCGGCTCGGTGGGCGGGCCGAAATGGGACAAACTCGGCTTCGATATGCGCCCTGAGATCGCCATTCTCACGCTGCGCCGCGAACTTGGCCTGTTCGCCAATCTTCGCCCGGCGGTGGTGTTCGACCCATTAGTCGAAGCGAGCACGCTGAAAGCGGAGGTGATACGCGGGCTTGACCTGATGATCGTGCGCGAGAGCACAGGGGGCATCTATTTCGGCGAACCGCGTGGCATCGAGACGCTCGCCAACGGCAAACAGCGCGCCATCAACACGGAAGTCTACACCACCGACGAGATCGAGCGGGTGGCTCGCGTTGCCTTCGATCTCGCACGCAAACGCCAGCGCCGCGTGTGCAGCGTCGAGAAAGCGAACGTGATGGAAACCGGCCTGTTGTGGCGCCAGGTCGTCACCGCACTGCATCAGCGCGAATTCGCCGATGTCGAATTGACACATATGTATGCCGATAACTGCGCGATGCAGTTGGTGCGCAATCCGCGCCAGTTTGATGTCATCGTCACCACCAATCTCTTTGGTGATCTGCTCTCCGATCTCGCCTCGATGCTGACGGGAAGCCTCGGCATGCTGCCCTCGGCTACGATCGGCGGGCTCGACGGGAGCGGGCGGCGCCACGCGCTCTACGAGCCGATCCACGGCAGCGCGCCCGATATCGCCGGCAAGGGCATCGCCAACCCACTCGCGCAGATTCTGAGTTTCGCGATGCTGCTGCGCTATTCCTTTGCCATGGATGATGAGGCGCGGCTGATCGAGAACGCCTGTACCACGGTGCTGGCAAGCGGCCTGCGCACCGCCGATATCATGGCCAAGCATTGCGCTAAGGTGAGCACGCAGGTGATGGGTGAGGCGGTGGTGCGGGAGCTCGACAAACTCGGTGCCTGACCCTTTTATCGCTTGCGGCAAGAACGACCGCCCTTGCGCTGGCGGCCAACGATAGGCTAAACCCCGCGTCACGGCGCCCGTAGCTCAATTGGATAGAGCACCAGACTACGGATCTGGGGGTTAGGAGTTCGAATCTCTTCGGGCGCGCCAAGCAATATCAATGGGTTATTCCGTCGATACGCTGGCGCAAATATGCCTCCGCATACCAAATGGATACCACGCCCTGCGCTGCCAGGCCATGCCGGGGTGAGCCAAGAGCGGTTTCCGGGTCTCTAGCCTCGCGGAAGCGTGATCCCCGTCACCAGCGATCGAGGGGCGGCGTTTTCACGCGCCACCCCCTTGCCGATAGCTCCGATAGCTCCGTTAGCTATCCGCAATGGATAGCGATGCGCGTCACTGTCCGGGCGCGATATGCCTGCGAGCGGCTTAGGCCGGCATCGGTGATGGCATCGGCTTTAGACTTCCCAGCGTTGGGAAGTTTATATTCCCCTGCCGGCCCTTCGCGCTGCGCCTTATCCAACTCTCGCACCAGCTCGCCGATGCGCACGCTGGCGGAAGCGCTGGCATCGTGCCGGGATGGCGCCGCACGATCAGCCGCGCGCCACCACACTAGCCGCCGTCATCGTGCCGCGTGTGATCGACACCACCCCGCCGCCGCCACTCCAAATGGCCGCAATCGTGGCGGTTCCAGGCGAGAACGAATCGGGGACAACAGCCGTCGCGCCGGCCGGGACAATGAAGCAGCCGGCCAGTGCCGGGCTGGCTGTCACGGCACCACCGGTGCCGAACATGACGTAGAGCGGGCCGCTGGAGCCGTTCGTGACCACCATGGCCGTGTTACTCGAATCAACCGCTGGCAGGACAGCCTGAGACTGCGGGGGGGACAACGCAAGCTGGCCGGTGGTTCCGGCAGGTGTCCATGTCGTCTGCGTCGCGAGGGTTTGTTGGCCGCTCATTGTTTCGATTCCGTCGGCTGTTCCGACAACGCGCCCATCTCAATCAGAGTCGCGCGCATCATCGCTGGTTTCGGATATTCCTGAATTTCGGTTTCCTCGGGCCTTGGCGCCCGTTTGGACAGCCTCAGCCCGCCGCGCACATTAGGCCTTTGCTTCCACCCCCGGCTCGAGGCATAGGCGAGCGCCCGCAAGCCGGCCTCGTAGTCGGAGACGGCGGCCTTTTTTTCTGCATCAGCACGCTCGATGCGCACCGCCGAGTCGAGCAACGCATCGGCAGCGAAATTTGCGATCGCCGCAGCGGCATTGTGTGTCGCGCGCTCAACCTCATCGCGCGCCGCGATCGCGCGCTCGGCGTGCAGCGCGGCAGCGGCCTCCAACGCTCCAAGCTCCGCCTTGGCTTGCGCCACCCGCGCCCCGAGATCGGCCAGCAACGCGGGCGGCGCGCCATCAGCAACCGCAATAACCGCAGCCTCGATCTGGGCTTCCAACGCCAGCACGGCGGCTTTGGCAGCCCGGACGCGGGCCGCGTGGCGCTGCTGCGCTGCCACCGCCTGCACCGCTCGCTCGCGTCCGGCGGCGGCGATGGTTTCGTCGTAAAGGGCCGAAAGCGCGCTCGGGCTTGCGTCGATCATTTTGGATTTTTCCTCGGCTCAGGCAGGAATGAGGGCGGCAATGTGTGGATGGCCGTGCCAGGCTTGCCATGCGGGACACTTGGCGGCCGTGCAACGTCGGCGTGTCCCGTTGCGAGCGCGTGCCTGTAGGCGGGCGTCCTCGCGATCGCGCGCGGCGAATGGATGCCGTCTTTCGTCATGGCGCCGAATCCTTGGGCCGCGCGGAAGCCATCTCGACCAGTTCGCGCGCGATGCGGGCTCGCACATACCGCAGCCGATCGGCCGCCGCGCGAGCGCTTCCGTCCTCGAACCGTGCCGTTATCCGCGCGTCCGCCGCAGCGTTCATCTCTCGCCGCGCTTCAGCAGCGGCGTTCAATGAAAGCTGTCTTTTCGCTGCGGCAAATTCTGCCCGCGTCATCTCGCTAACAGGTTTTTGCTCGGCCATTTCATCGTCCTTCGTTCGTAGCGCGGGGGGCCTCGCCGGCCAGCTCGGCCAGCCGACGCGCGGCTTCGCGCAGCAGCGTCGCGGCGCCGTCCAGGACCGCCGCCTCGGCCAATGCGCGCCTGCCCGTCCATGCCACGCCAGGACGGCGCCCAGGACGCCCAGGGCGGCCGGGCGTGGCAGGCTGGCCAGGATCGGACATTCGCGGGTTCCTTTCGGTGACGCGCGGGGGCCGGGTAGAGCGACTACCCGAAACCCCCGCGCGGGGCGGCTGAGCACCGTGAGTAAGCTACTCGAAAACACCCCTCGCTGCAATCATTATAATACCTTAGCGTCCGCTTTTGGCGGAACGGTTCTGGAAAACCAAACCGCCAAACCCGCCGCTTTTCACCTGCTCGGCCGTGAACAAAAGCGGAACACAAGCCGCCGCGTTACCCGTGCGTTACCCGTGGCGCGGTAAATGCCGCAATGAACGGCGGATTGCGGCCACTTTCACGCGCAGAACCGCAGACCCCAAAGCAGGTGCTCGGAGTCATGGCGTCGCGATCGGGGGGGTGACATGGCTCGGGACATCGAGCGGCCCAGAGCGCGGCGGCGAAACCGCAGGCGGCTCGGGCTCACCCTCGGGCTGCGGCTCGGCCGGCGGCGTAGTCGAGCGGGCCGCTTTCGCCAAGCGCAGGGCCTCGATCAGCAACCCCAACTGCACCTCGCTCATGCGGTTCACGTCCACCAGCGGCGCCGGGGCATCGGGCTGCATCTCGCGCGGGCGTCCGAAGGCGCGGTTCAAAATCCCTTCGATCGCGACAATCCTGGCGCGGGTTTCCTCGTCGGGGTTGCGCATGATCTCGATCATGGCTCGCATCGCTTCCGGGCTGGCCTGGCGTGCGAGGCGCACAACCTCGCCGTATCGGCCGCTCAGGCCCGAAGGATTGCCACTCTCGCCGGGGCGGATCACCCGCAAGCGGCCTTTTCCGTGGCTGGGCACGCGGTAAGCCGGTTCAGGCGGCGTTGCTGGCATCGGGGTTTCATCGCTCATGGTTCAGTTCCTTTCAGGGTTGCGGCCAGGCGCCTTGCGGCGTCAACCAAGGCCGATTTCGCTTCGAAAAATCGCTCGGGTTGCTGCCAGTCCGGCCGCATCCGCTCGGCCATCTCGGCCAGGTGGCGGGCGGCTTCGGCCGGGGTTTCGGCACCACGCGGGTTCGTCGCCAGCGCGCAGGCTAGACATTGGCTCGGCGCCGGCAATCGGCATCGGCGGCAAAGCCGCGACGTGCTCATGGCGTCACCCGCGAGCACTGCCAGCAGATATCCGGCGGCGATCCGCGCCAGCTTGACGAGCACCAGATACCGCGCCCGCAGGCTCTACAGGCCCGCGCGCCGGGGGCGCCGGCCAATGGACCAGCGGTGAGCAGCAGGGCAGCCACGGCCGCACTGTGAGCCTCTGGGCTGGCCATGGTGGCGTGTTCCTCGGCCATGAGCGCGGCTCGCTCGATATCCTCGCCGCCGGTGGCATCGCGCGCCCGCCGGCCGATCAGTTCGAGCCGGCGGCGGGCTTCGGAGCGGAAATAGATCAGCGCCGCCGCTGGATCGGGGATGCGCGTTGCTGGGTTGCGTTCGGCGATGGCGAGCAGTTCCCGCGCCAGGGCTTCCACCTCATCGGAGCCGTCACCCTCTATAGACCCCTCTTTATGCGCAGTGAACAAATCGTGAACATGAGACTCTCCATATTTATGGACAGCCCCATCTTGGGCGCCACATGGCGCAACCTTGGGTTGATCTTTGGCGCGGAGAGAAATGGGCGCTGCATTGGCCGATCGCCCCTTTTCTTCGGCTATACCCCCTTTGACACAATGGACACTATTGACAAAACCCCCCTTGCTGGCGTCCGCACCCTGACTTGTGTCAATAGAGTCAATTGTGTCACGGGGGGTATAAGCGGAGATATGGCCATCCAGTGCCAGCGGACGGGATGGCGAAACCACAACCGAGGGTTGGGCGGCGCCCTCATGTCCGGCGCCTCTGAATCTCGCGCTCCACCGGGTCATCGTGGTGCCTCCAGGATCACGGGATTGACGCTATAGCGGGCGGCGGGACGGCCAAGGATGCCGGCGCGGGCCGGGGGTTTGAGCCAGCCGGCCTCGATCAGCCGCGCGCATGCGGCATGGATAGGCGCGGCCTCCACCAGGCCCGGAAGCCGCGTTTCACGCTGCATCGTGCGAACGTGAACCGCCTCGGGACGCACTTTCCATACCCATCGCGCCAGGGTGGCGGCGTCGCGTTGCTCGGGAGATGCGGCGGCGTCGCCATAGACGCGCTCGGCCATGGGCAGAAAGTAATCCGAAACGGTGTCGCAGGCGTCGAGAAAAACCCCCTCGGGAATCTCCGCCGGCGGCGGCGCCATACCCTCCTCGGAGCACCAGCGCAGGAAAGCGAGCACCAGCGACAAGCGCAGCGCCACGCCGCGCGCCTTCCCATAAGCTGATCGAAGCAGGCCCCCAGCCTCTTCTTGCTTGGTCTGCATGTCGCGGGCGAAGGCTTCGAGCGCCGGCAGGGCAGCATCAGCCAACGGCACATAGATCGGCTTTGGCGGCGCATCTCCTTCACCGGGCCGGAGATCGAGCAGGCGCAACCGATCAAGAGCGTCTATCGCGAATTGCGTAGGCGGCGCGGCTCGCGATAGGCGGAACGGCAACACGCGCGGCCAAACCCAAAGAAATCTCGCGAGGAGGCCGTCATCCGCGCCATTGAATAGCTCGGCGAGTTTTTCGGGCTGGATCGATCCATGCACAGAAACGGCAAGCCTCGGGATGATAAGCGGCTCAGGGAGCTTGACGCGCTCGATGCGGTAGGGGCGGCCGCCGAAAGCTTCAATCCAGAACGCTCGCCCCGCATCGTTGTATTGGTTTAGGCCGAGCAACCAGCCGGCGATCTCGTCTCGCATGACGACCACGCCCTTGGGGGCGGCATCGGCGAGGATCGAGGCCAGGCGCTCGATCGTTACATCAGTTTGTCGCAATCGCGGCGGTTGGGGTTCTATCGGCGGCGCCTCGCGCTTGGGCGGCATGGGCGGCGCGAAACCGCCCTTGGAAGACTCCTTGACTGACTTTTGCCACTCGCCGTGCCGTGCAGAGTCCGCCTCGGCCAATGCCTTCCACTGCGCCAGGCGCTCGGGGAAATCGCCAAGCATCCGGCGCTCGATCTCGGGCAGAACGTCCCTGTTGAGGGCGTCCGCGCCGCCGCTCTTCCCCGTTCCCGAATCGCCAACATTGGCAAGCCAAAGGTGAGGCGGTTCGCGCCATCCAGGCGTTGCCTGCACCCATCGAGCGTGCCCGATCAGGGCCGATGCCGAGGCGAGCAGGCCGGTTGCGACATAATCCGGCGGGCAGGCGGCGGCCTCGGCGCATGTGGCGATCCACTCGCTCCAACGCGGCCCGAAGACATGGTGCGGGAGCGCCGGCGGCTCGCGTCGGCCAAGGCGCATCACTGCGAGATCAGGTGCGGCATCCCATTCGGGATCACCACCCACGCCGAGGCCGGCCAACACCTCCTCGGCGATACTCTCGGCCGTGCGCGCGCTCATGCCGCACCTCGGCCGCTCAAGGCGCTCCTGAGCGTGGCGGAGACCTCGCGGGGATCGAGACCGGCGGCAGTGGCGGCGTTGGCGAGGCCATAGACGATTTCGCCGGCGGTGAGCGCGCCGGCTTCCGTCAGCCGGGCCAGTCCGAAGGCTTCCTGGTTGAGGCGGCTATTCCGCTCGCCAGGCGCGGCGGTCGCGACGCGGGCGATCGCGTTCGCCAACGCCCCCTCGGCATATCGTCTCGCTCGCCGATCGCTGCCTTGCCAGGCGGCGGGCACGGGGGGCGCATAGGCGGGTCGAGGAGGAGGACGGAGCCAGTCAGGCCAGCGCGCGGGGGGCGCCTCGCAGAGATAGGGATATCCCTGCGCCGGCCAGTAGATCGCGCTCGCGCCCGTTGCGCGGATTTCGATGCCGCGCCCAATCTCGCCGAGCACGACCGTCCGAATCTCGGGGCGGTGCTGAAACACCACATGCAACCCGCCCGATCTCGTGCGCCATGTTAGAGTTCTGGGGAGACGCCCGCGATTTTCTTGCCACCACTCGAGGCCATCATGTTGGCGGTCGATATCGAGGATGCTGATCCCGGACGGTGTGCCGGTGGCGATCGCGACCAGCTCGGCGCCGGGATGGGAGAACATCTCGCGGATGCGATCGGGGTCAATGGTCGCGTCCTTCACGCCGTGCCGGCAAACAGGCCGCTTGCGGGCGTTCATTGGAAATGTTGCCCAACCGCCCTCGGCAAGTCCGAGGGCGCACTCGGTGGCCGGCATCACCTCGTCGGGGTCTGGGCCGAAAAACGGTTGATTCTGGCCAAAATCGGCGGTATGCATGTCTGTGAGTTCCTGTTTCAAGCCCGCCCGGCCTGCCAGCCGTGGCGGGTTTTTCTTGTGTTGGGGGGGTTAGGCGCGTTCGGCGTCAGCCGGCGCGGCTGGCGCGGACACTCGTGCGGCGGCAAATGCGGCGAGGTCGGCGGGGCGAAAGGCGATACGTCTGCCAGTCAACCGGACGCGGGGTAAATCTTTCAATCTGTCGATCGTGCGACGCGAGACGCACAAGGCGGCAGCAGCCTCGTCTTTCGTGAGCAGGGGTTCCATCGGGCGACTCCGAATCCGTTGCGATGCGCCACCTTGCGACAACACGCGCCTCTATGTCGGCTGGCGGCTTCGAATAATTTTGCCAGCCCTGCCCCGAACGGCCTCCACGATGGCGCCGTCTTCGGCGTAGATTTTGCAAAGATTGAGGAGAAGTCTGGTTATTTTTGTCGCGTCGGTATCTTCATGCGTGAAATTTACCGACAAACCTTGCCGAGCCAACACGATGCGGACTTTCGCGGCAATATTCCTAATGGCGGCGTGTGGAATAAAAGATCGCCGATCGATGCGAGATCGCGCGATCTTCTCAAAAGGAGCGATAGCGGCGATCAGCGTTCGGAGAAGATCGATCGGGCGATCTAAGTTAATGTCAACATCCGCAGCCTCACGCTCAGTTTTTGCCAGGATGTCAGGCAACGTCAGACTCAAGTCGCGGATGGCCCCCCGCATCTGCTGAATTGCGTGTGGACTGTAGAAAGTGATCTGCCGTATGGCCCGGAAATACACGACAGTTTCGGCAAGTCGGCCAATGTCGAGCACTTCGGCAAGGTTTCTCAAAGGCGGCGCGCGGTGCCACCCAAGCACCTCGACAAAGGCGGCGATGACCTTTTCTATAGTCGGCAGATTGCGCCGATAGTCCGCCGCTCGCTTGGTAAAATGGGCGGCCCAGACTTCATCAGGAAAGGCGAGCGACCGCGCGATCTCTTCCTCGAACGCGGCTTCGATCTTCGCGGCAATGGTGGTATTTGCTCGATCAGACACGGCCATGGGTCTCCATGGTTCGGGTTTAGGGCCGGGGCGGCGCTGGCGGCGCTACCTCGGCCCGCTCTATGTCAGGCACGGCTCTTCCGCAGCTTCACAACGTCACCGCTCTCGCCCGTCATCGCGGCGCCAATGCGGGCGGCGGCGCGCTCAGCGGCGGCCAGGGCGGGATCAGGGGCGAGATGCGCATATCGCTGGGTAGTCGTGACGTTGGCATGTCCAAGCAGCTTGCCGACGATGAAAAGGCTCTCGCCGGCGGCAACTGCGACAGAGGCGAAGGCATGACGGAGATCATGCAGGCGGAGATCGGGCAGGCCGGCCAGGCGGCGGATGCGCTGCCATGGCCGCTGCACCCCCACCAGTGGCGCTCCAGGGCGATCGCCTGGAAGCACGTGCTGGTTATCGGAGAGACGCGGAAGCGCCGCTAGGACGGCCAGGGCGGGCGCGGGAAGGAAGAGATTTTTCGCACCCGTCTTGCTATCGGCGAGCCGGACAACCCCGGTGTCGGTATCCACCTGCGGCCAGGTAAGGCCGAGGATTTCCGAGAGCCTGGCGCCGCTGAACAGCAGCAGCCGCACCATGGCGACAAAGCGCCAATCCACCAGCCCATCGGTCTCCGCTCGCGCCAGGGCCTCGCCTAGGCGTTGCAGTTCCTCGCCGGTGAGATACCGCTCGCGCGCCTTCTCTGGGTAGTGATCAATACCCCGCGCCGGGTTGCTACCAACGGGACGTTCGCCAACCTTCTCCGCCCATCCGAGGATCGATGACGCCAGCGCAATCGCCCGATTGCCGGTGACGGGTTTCCCGCTCAATCTGGCATGGAGACGCGCGATCTCCGGCCGATCGATCTCCTTCAGCCTGATCGGTCCAAGCGCCGGGATGACGTGCAGGCGTAGCAGCCGGCTTTCCTCGGCCAACGTCCGGGGCTTGTGATGGTTGCCGGCATAGTCGGAGAGATACCGATCGGCGAAGCTGGCGAAGGTGATCCCGGCCTTTTCCTCCGCGCGCTCGGCATGCAGGTCGCGGCCATCGCGGATCAGGCCAAGGATGCGCACCGCCTCCCGCCTTGCGGTTTCCGGGGTCCAATGTCCGCGCCCATGCCGGCCGATGGCGAAAACGCGCTGCACCCGCTTGACGCGCGTCTTGAGGTAGTAGTGCGGGACTCCCCCCTCCGCGCGGTGACGGATGAACAATCCCCGCACCTCGGTATCAAAGACGACCTCACCCGGCTTCATGGCATCGATGACGGCGGTGGTGATGCGGGTCAGCATGGCTTTGGTGCCCCTTTCGACTCTGCTACCGCAAGGGATACCACGCCATGACGTGTCAGGAAAGGACAGAGAGCGCCTAACGCTAGGTTTTATGAGGGATTGGCGAGTGGTGTCTTACCCTGGCGCGAGTGACACTCAGACTACGGATCTGGGGGTTAGGAGTTCGAATCTCTTCGGGCGCGCCATTTCAGAACAGATCTCTGAACACCGACTGCGACCGATTTCCCGCCTGAGGCGGCGACCAGGGTGCGCAGCAGTTCGGATTCCGATCCCATGATGCGGACTTCCGCGACCTCGACACGCTGGCCCAATGCGCGCAGGTGGTCGCGGCGGTAGCCGCCGCTCTCCAGCCGGATGCGCTGGCGGGCCGTGCGGGCGAAGGTTCTCACCAAATCGGGCTAACGGACTGGCTGCCGGCATGGTCGAGCGCGGCCTGGGCGCGCTCGACGTCGGCGCTGGCTTGTTCGCGAATCGCCTTGAGGCCGGCGATGCGCTCTTTCAGGCCGGGGGCGTCGAGGTCGGCGACACCGGACGCGATAGCGTCGAAGAGCCGATTGAGCCGCTGGTCGGTCTTGGCGACACGCTTGTTGAATTCGACCAAAGTGCTCGCGGCGACGCTCGGTGCGCCTCCTGGCGACAGTCGAGGACGCTGGCGCGGTCAGGATTTTGCCGCGGAGACGCTGAGACGGACGGCGCCGGTATCGTGCTCCTCGACGCAGCCGCGCCCCGAGGCGCCGGGGCAGAGCAGGGTATGGACCAGCACCTCGACCTCTGTGGCGTGGGGATCGCCCGAGACATCGATCGGGATCGCCCAGTTCGACGCGGTGGCCGCTTCGGCAGGAGGCGCGGCATAGGCCGGCAGCATGGCGCTGTCGCGTGACAATGCATTGAGCAAATGGCCCCCGGCATCGAAGAAGGCGATCTCCACGACCACCGCCGAATAGTCGAGCGGGCCTGGGTTGACGATACAGCCGGTGAGCTTGGCCGAGCCATCGGTCACAATCAGCCGCGCATCACCAAGGAGCGGCGCGTTGCTCGTCGCGTGCGGTGCGGCATGGCAGACCGCAGGCGCCTTATTCAACAGGCCGAGATGCACGATGGGCATCCCAGGCGGTGGGGCGGGCGAGGGTGTCTGGCAGCCGGCGAGGACGAGCAGGCCGCCGAGCAGGAGAGGCAAGGGCAGGGGACAAGATCGTGTCACGACATTGACGCTCCAGATGGTATGTATCGCGGCCTTCGAGCGCGGTGCCGCGCGGGTAGAGATGGCCTGCTTGATGCGCAAGATCACCAGGGAGCGGCGGGCCTTGGGGTAACAATCGTGCTCGGCCCGCTCACATCCGCGCGCGCTGCCCGGCGCCGGCGCGCCTTGAGGCTTGGCGAACGCGGGCGGGCCCGTTGCCGATGGTGAACCACCTTGTTCGCGAACGGGCGGCGTGCTTTTTTGCCGGCGGTCCTCATCCAAGCTGGAGATTTTCATGGCTCTGAAGACGGCGCCGGCCAAGGCCGGATCCACCCCCAAGAAATCGCCGCCTGGCGAGGCGGCATCCAAAGCGGCGCGGGCCAAGCCAATGGCCGCCCCGCCGGCAAAGGCGGCGCCGGTCGTGACCGTGAAACATCTCGCCGCGGCGATCGCCGATCAGCAGAACCTCACCCAGAAGCAGGCCCTTCTCTTGGTCACCAGATTGGTGGATCTCATGGTCGGCCATCTCAAGCGGGGCGATCGCTTGAAAATCGGGGGTCTCGGCATCCTCGAGGTCAAAAGCCGCCCCGCGCGCATGGGGCGCAATCCGGCGACTGGAGAGGAGATCCAGATTAAGGCCAGCAAGAAAATCGCCTTCCGCGCCGCGAAGGAACTGCGGGACGCGATCTGAGCGGCGCGCAGGCCGCCGTTGGCGCGAGCTGGGTCAAATCCTTTCGCCACGGCCATCAGCATGCTCCGCTGGCGGCAAATCCGATCGGGCCGCGCCCGCTGGACGTCGCGCCGCACCTGCCTGGCGTCTTCATTCCCCCACCGCCGCCGGGCTCGCCTCGCGCAGCGTCGCGGGGATTCCCGGGGTGCCCGTGAGCGTCAGGTGGCGTGGGTGGAAGGTGGCGATGCTGTCGCGGTGGCTGATCGAGATGAGGGTGGTGGTTTTCAATTCTTCCTTGAGCAGGGCATAGAGTTCGGTTTCCGCCTCGGGGTCGAGATTGGCCGTCGCCTCGTCGAGGAACAGCCAGTCCGGCTTGAGCAGCAGGGCGCGCGCGATGGCGAGGCGCTGCTGTTCGCCACCTGAGAGCAGCAGCGACCAATTATGTTCCTCGTCCAGCCGTTGCGTGAGCGCGCCGAGGCCGACGCGGGCGAGAACGCCGGCGATGGTGGTATCGTCAAAAGCATCGTCGGCGGCAGGGTAGGTGACGACGTGGCGGAGCGCCCCGAGCGGCAGATAGGGGCGCTGCGGCAGAAACAGATAGGTGCCGGGCGGGCGGGCGATGGTGCCGTTGCCGAACGGCCAGATGCCGGCGATCGCGCGGAACAGCGTCGATTTGCCCGAACCGGAGCGGCCATTGATCAGCACCGCCTCGCCGCGTTGGAAGCGCAGCGCGTCTTCGTCGAGCAGCACTTGGCCATTGGGCAGCGTGAGATGCAGCTTGCTGAATTGCAACGATGCTGTCGTGGACTCGGTGATCTGGATGCCGCTCGCGGCGTCGGCGCGCGCTTTCGCGACCGAACGCTGGAAACTCGCGAGACGTTCGACGGTCGCACTCCACGCCGCGAGCGAGGCATAGGAAGAAACAAACCACGACATCGCGCCCTGCACCTGGCCAAAGGCGCTGGCCGTGCGCGTCAGGCCACCCAAAGGGATCTGGCCGGCGAAATAGCGCGGGGCGGCGACGACGATCGGGAATACCACGGCGATCTGCTGATAGCCCGAGGTGAGCGCGTTCAGCATCTTGGTCCGCTGCATGATCGCCCACCAGTTCATCACCACCGCCGAGAAGCGCACGAGAATGCCGGCCCGTTCGTCGTTCTCGCCGCCATAGAGCGCCACCCCCTCGACATTTTCGCGCAGGCGGGCCAGCGAGAAACGGAAATCGGCTTCGAAACGTTGCTGGCGGAAGCTCAGCATGGCGAGCGGGCGGCCGATGAGATGGGTCAACCAGGTGCCCAAAATCGCATAGATCAGCGCGATCCACACCATATAGCCGGCGATGTTGACGCCGAGCAGACGGATCGAGCCAGAAAGACTCCAGAGAATGCCGACAAAACTGATCAGCGAGACGATGTTGGAGAGCAGATCGAGACCCAAGGAAAGCGTATCGCCGACGAAACTCCGCAGATCCTCGGCGATGCGCTGGTCGGGGTTGTCGGTGCCGGTGCCGGATGCGCTGGTGGTCAGGCTGATGCGGTAATAGGCGCGATCGGCGAGCCATTCATCGAGGAACACGCGGGTCAGCCAGCGGCGCCAGCGAATTTGCAGCCACTGGTTGAGATAGGTGCGATAGACCGCGACGATGATATAAATCGTTGCGACCGCGCTGAAGCCGGGCATGAGCCCGCCATCCTTGCTGCGATGATAGAGAAACAAGAGATCGACAAAGGCGCGCCAATCCTTGTTTTGCAGGGAGTCATAGAACGCGCCGTTCCAGAAATTGAGCACCACATCCATGCCGACCAACGAGAGGTTGAGCAGGACGATGACCGCGAGCAAAAGCCGCGCCGACCATTTTTCCTCGGAGCGGAAATAGGGCCGGGCAATGATCCAGGCGTCTTTGAGGAAGGGGAGAAGCTTGATCATAATTATTCCTTGCTTCGGCCGAGCCGGGTATCGAGGGCCTTGATCCAATCGGCGAGGCGGGCGCGGTTCACGCCGAAATCGGAATAGCCATAGAGGCTCTGACTATAGAGGACGAGCTTGCTTGCGTTCAGGCCGTCTGGTGAAACCTCGGCAATGATCCGGTCGGGAAAATTCAGGACGGCGCTCCGCGCGACCCATTGGGTGGTGCCGCGGGCCGCGTCGTGCGCGAGGGGATAAACGCGTGGGCGGCTTGCCGCCACGTCGTCGAGGGCGGCGGTGAGTTGGGCGGCGGGCACCGGGAACGGTGCCAGCACGATATCGGGCGCGGGGCTAAATCCAGGCGGGGCGGCGAGCGCCGAATTCGGGCTGCTGGGGCGTTCGAGATGAGCGAGCAGGCCAGGCGGCGCGGGCATCACGCCGGCAGCCCCCGGCTGCCCACAGGCAGGCAGGAACAGCCCGAGAAGCATCGCGAGAAGGGTCATTTCCGCTCCGTCTTTCGCCCCCCGCACTATGCCCATCCGTCCGGCTTCCGCCAGCCCTGATGGCAACGCGGTGGCGGCACGCCCGCTTGACCGGGCTGCCTAACTCCGCGATCGAGGGACAGGTCACTGCCGCCACTTGGCGATAGGCTCAAGGAGAGTTGAAGTGGACTTTTCCCTCACCCCCGCCCAGGCGGAAATCCGCGCCGCGATCGAACGCCTGAGCGCCCGCTTCGATGACGAGTATTGGCTCGCCCGCGATCGTGACGGGCAGTTTCCCGAGGCGTTTCACCGCGCGATCGCCGAAGGCGGGTTTCTCGGCATCGCCATGCCCGAGGCCCATGGCGGCGCTGGGCTCGGCATCACCGAGGCGGCGCTGATGATGGAGCGTATCGCCGCCTCGGGGGCTGGGATGAGCGGCGCCTCGGCGGTGCATATCAACATCTTCGGCCTGCATCCCGTGGTGCTGTTCGGCACCGCCGAACAGCAGGCACGGATGCTGCCCCCGCTCATAAGGGGGGCGGAAAAAGCCTGTTTCGCGGTCACCGAACCCGATATCGGGCTCAACACCACCGCGCTTAAAACCCAGGCGCTTCGCGACGGCGAGGATTACGTCATCAAGGGCCAGAAAATCTGGATTTCGACGGCGCAGGTGGCGGACCGGATGCTGCTGCTCGCCCGCACCACGCCGCTCGATCGCGTGCACCGCAAGACCGAGGGGTTGAGCCTTTTCTATACCGCGCTCGACCGCCGCTTCGTCGAGGTGCGGCGGATCGAGAAGATGGGCCGCCACGCGGTCGATTCGAACATGCTGTTCATCGACGGGCTGCGTGTCCCGGCGGCCGACCGCATCGGCGCCGAGGGCGCGGGGTTTCGCGCCATCCTGCACGGCATGAACCCCGAGCGCATTCTGATTGCCGCCGAGGCGGTGGGGCTGGGCCGCGCGGCGCTGCGCCGGGCCGCCGCCTACGCCAATGAGCGCGTGGTGTTTGGGCGGAAAATCGGCCAGAATCAGGGCATCCAGCATCCGCTGGCGCGCCACTGGGCGGAGTTGGAGGCGGCGTTCCTGATGGTGCTCAAGGCGGCCAGCCTCTACGATCGCGGCGAGGAATGCGGCGCCGAGGCCAATGCCGCAAAATTTCTCGCCGGCGAGGCCGGCTTCCGGGCCTGCGAAACCGCCGTGATGACCCATGGTGGCATGGGCTACGCGCAGGAGTACCATGTGGAGCGCTACCTGCGCGAAAGCCTGATCCCGCGCATCGCTCCGGTGAGCCGAGAACTCGTCCTCTCTTTCATCGCCGAGAAAATTCTCGGCTTGCCGAAATCGTATTGATCGGCGGAAGGTCAGGGGTTTTGCCCCTGGATGAGCGTTGTGCACGAGTCGGACAGGGTTCACCCATCCCCATTGTCGCGGAGTTTATTTGAGAACGGCTCAGCGCAAATATAATCGCCAGTATATCACCGCACCAACGCCCACCCGAATCGACCCCGCGCCCACGCGGTCAGCGCCAGCTCATCCCACCTTGGTAATCGCCCATTTCACCAGTTGCGGGCCATCGGCGGCGCCGCTCAGCACCACCTGTTCGGAGCGTCGTGGCTCCTCGGCACCGAGATAGATGCTTTCCTCGAGCCCGAGCCGCACGCCCTCGGCGCGTAGCCGCCAAAAACTGCCGCCGGGCAGGCGCAGTAGCATCGCCTCGCCGTCCTGCTGGCGGCTGGCATCAACGGCGGGGTGGAGATGGAAACGGACGGCGAAAGGCTGCGGGGTCGGCGCCTCAACGGCATCCTCGCCGCGCAGATCCTCGCCGCTTTCGGCGAGATAGAGGCGGCGGCGATGGAGCGCGCCGAACGGGCGGCGCCAGCCGTCATGGCTCGCCTCCAGCCAGTGCGCGCCATTCGCCTCCTGGCGCTGCACCTCAACCTGTGTCGGGCGCCGGCCGAGCCCCTCGGGGCGCAGTTCGGAGGAATTGGTATCGGCGATGACCAGGGTGGAGTGCGCCGCGGTGGCGCGCGCGGCATCGCGCCATTCCGCGCCGCTCGCTGGCGCGCCGCCGCAATTGACGATCAGCCGCTCGCGCGCGAGGGAGAATTCGAAGGCCAGCGTGCCGGCATGGGCGCGGCGGTCGAGCCCAGGAGCGGGCGGCGCGCCGCCATCGAGGATGACCGTGCCGCGCCCGGCCTGCATGCGGTGAAAGCCGCCGTCATAGAGTGCGTTCATCGGCCGCCCCGCGCGCCCGGCCTGAGTGAGTACAAGGTCGGTGAGTGCGGCATTGCCCTCGCGCGCGCCGTTAAAAAGGGCCAACCCGCCATCGCCGTGACGAAGCGTGCGCAACCCCACCGCCAGCCGCTCGATCGCCACCGTCAGCGCCGCCGGCGGCGGGGCCTGCGCCGCCTGCAACAGGGCGCGGATTTCGGTGAGGTCTTGCAGCGCCTTGAGCTGCGCGGCCGGACTGCGCTCGACATGGCAGCCATCGCCGAGCACCTGGCGGCCGATTTCCCCCGGCAGGAAGCGGAGCGCGCGGGAGAGAAAACCGAGCGGTTCGGGCAGTGCGACGGAGGCGGCGACCAGCCCCTTGAGCGCGGTCAGCGCCCGCCCATCGATCTGCTCGGCGGGCAGCTCGGCGGCGAGCGCGCGGGCATCGGCGAGCAGCCGGCCCATCAGGTGCTGACGGAACGGATCATCGGCGCTGGCGGCAAAGAAATCATAGTGTCCGAGCCAGGCCGCGATGCGCGCGCCGGCGATGTCGGGGCGGCGGGAGAGGGGGTCAAGCTCAGCGGTTTCGATAAAGGCGGCGATCAGGGCGCGGGCGCGGAGCCGCGCCGAATCGGTTCCCAAGGCGCGCAGATCACGGAGCCAGGTGAAGCCGAGCGCCTCGCCGCGCAGCTCCTCGCTGCCGGCTCTTTCTGCCCAACTCTCGGCCCGCAGCGGCCGCGCCGCACCTTGCCAGCCCAGCTCCCCCTTGAGCAGCCGCGCCCCGCGCCCGGCATCCCCTGGCCACGGGTCGCGCACCGGCAAAGCGGGTGCGTCCGGCACCCGGCCGGGACGGAGCGAGGGCAGGCGCGCCGCCACGCGCCGCACGTCGCGCAGCCAGCGGCGCGGATCGAAGCCGCTCATCGGGTGATCACGGCGCGCGCCGCGGTGCGGGCGGGCGGGCGCGGGGGGGACAGGAGGCGGCAGTAGGCCGCGACAAGGAACATGTTCACCCGCCTATCATAAACGGATCAGCCGCGCCGCAAAGAATCCATCCATGCCACCGCGCTCCGCCCAGATCCCCGGATGGGTGCGAAGGTCGCCCGCGGCATCGAGCGCCTCGGGGAGAAAGGGGAGATCGGCGGCGGCGAGCGGGGCGCGGCGGAGCGGCAGGCGTTCGAGGGCGGCGGCGACCCGCGCCGGACCTTCCTCTGGTTGCAGGGAACAGACCGCATAAATCAGCCGCCCACCGGGGCGCAGCAGGCGGCAGGCGGTGGCGAGCAGCCGGTCCTGCGCGGCGGTGAGGGCGCGGAGATCCTGGGGCCGACGGAGATGGGCGATCTCGGGGTGGCGGCGGATGGTGCCCGTGGCACTGCACGGCGCATCGAGCAGCACGGCATCGAAGCACGGGCGAGCGGGCGCGATCTCGTCTCCCCAGGCGTTGGCATCAGCCCGCACCAGGGTGACGGCCAGGCCGAGCCGGGCGAGGTTGCAGGCCAGCCGCGCCTGCCGCTCCGCCACTCGCTCAAGCGCCGTCACCCGCGCCCCGGCCAGCACCAACTGCGCCGTCTTGCCGCCAGGAGCGGCGCAGAGATCGACCACTTCCGCTCCCTCAAGGGGGCCAAAAAGCTGCACGATCAGCGCCGCCGCGGCGTCCTGGACAAAAAAATTTCCCGCCGCGAAGCCCGCCAACGCGGTGGGCGCGGTGCCGGGGGGGAACCGGAGAGTGCCGGAGGGCAGCATGACGCCTCCCGGTGGCGCCGTGCGGCCGGGCAGCAGCGTAAGATCGAGCGGCGCCTCGGTTTGATGCGCGACGGCAATGGCCCGCGCCGCCGGCCCCCAGCTCGCCCAGAGCCAGGGCGGTGTGTCGAGGCGCGGCTCATCCAGTCCCGCGAGCGCTTCCGCGCCGAACGTCGCCAGCCGGCGCAGCACGGCATTGACCAGCCCGGCAAACGGCGCCAGCTCACGCCGGCGGGCCTGCGCCACCGCGGTCGAGACGGCGGCGTGCGGCGGGGTCGCGAGAAACAGCAGAGCCGCCGCGCCGAGGCGCAGAATCTGGCGCACCGGCTGCGGCGGGGCCTTGCGCAGCAGTGGCTCCAGGGCGGCATCGATCGTGCCGAGCCGGCGCAGCACGGTGGCTGCCAGCAGATGGGCGGCGGCGCGGTCACGCGCGGGGATTGCCGGCAGCGCGTCAAGCGCCGAGGTCAGGGTTTCGCGCCGCTCCAGCACAGCAACCAGCAGGGCGAAGGCAGCCTCGCGCGTGGGATCGTTCATCCCTGGTTCATGGCGCGATTTCGGCCCGCGGGTAAATACCGGCGGTCACCAGAGAAGATTTTTTTCCAAACGCCGCAAGGCAGCGCCGGGGAGGCGAGGCTCAAAGGCCGGCGCAGAACGCGGCGAAGCGTGCGGCATCGGCGAAACTTTTCTGCGTGCCCGGCCGGGTGATGGCATCGGCGGCATAACGCGAGGCCCAGCGCAGGGATTCGGCGATGTCGCGCGACCGCGCATAGTAATGCGCGAAACTGCCGATGAACGCGTCCCCCGCGCCGGTGGTATCGACGGCGGCTACCGCGACCGCGGGGATGGGTTTCGTGCCGGACGCTGAAACCCAGAGCGCGCCCGCCGCGCCGAGCGTCACGATCACATGGCCGATCCCGGAGGCGAGCAACATGCGCGCCGCAGCTTCCGCTTGCGCCGGCGTCTCGGTCGGCCGATTGGTCAGAATTCGCAATTCGCTCTGATTGGGCACCAGAAACGTGACACCCCGCAGGCGCGCAAGATCGAGCGCCGGGTTGGCGGGTGCGGGGTTCAGCAACACTGCCCGGCCGGCGCGCGCCGCCAGCGCAACCGCGTGATAGATCGTCTCGAGGGGGATTTCGAGTTGCAGAAGAATGAGGTCGCAGGCGACAAGATCCGCTTCCGCTCGGTCGATATCGGCGGGGCGAAGATGATCATTGGCGCCCTTGATGATAAGAATGCGGTTTTCGCCGCTCGGCTCGACAAAAATCGGCGCAACCCCATTCGAGACCCCGGCAACTTTCTCGACGAAACGGCAGTCAATGCGATGGGCACGAAAATTCGCAGCCGTGCTCTCGCCAAAAGGATCGCCGCCGATTTTCGCAACCATCATGACCTCGCTGCCGAGCAGCGCCGCCGCGACCGCTTGGTTGGCGCCCTTGCCGCCGAAACCCATTGCGAAACGCGGTGCCACCAGCGTCTCGCCGGCTTCGGGCATGCGTTCGACATAAGTGACGAGATCCATCATGCAACTGCCGATGACGCCGACCCGCCCCACCATGGCTATGTTCTCCTACCGACCCAATGCGGCGATTTTGCGCGCCAGCGCCGCGGCTTGCGGCGCGGCGAGATAGCCCGTGCGCACCTCGAACCGTGCCGTCTCGCCAGGGGCGAGAGCACGGATATTGCCCTTGCGCCGCTCAGCGGCATAGCCTTCCGGCTCGCAGGTCGCGGGCAGCGCGAAGGCCGCGACCGCCTGATCGGGATTTTCGAGAATCCAGCGCACGGTCTTGGGAAAGTCGTGTGGCTTGTAGCCGATCGCGAAAGCATCGCGCTCCGGCCGACGCAGCATGAGATGGGTCACGCCCCGGCCGTCGGTTCTCAGCCCGCGCAGATAAAAAACCTGCTCCGGATCGTAGGCGCCCGATTCATCGAGCACCGCCATACGCTCGGGATGCGCAGCCAGTGCTGCGATCTGCGCGAGATAGGCGGGATCGGGGTGGACATGCGCTGGCACTGCCTGGCGGACGACGGTGGCCTCGGGCGTGAAGGGAAGCGGCTGTTCGATACGCCCGCCTGGCACAAAGGCGAAATTGATGTGGCACATATACATCAGATCCATTGGCCGGAAAGAAAGATTTTCAACATTCATGGCGATGTCGAAAAGCGTCCCAGCGCGCAGCGTAACACGCGGGCTCGCACGATAATGGGCCCCAAAACCTTGCGCATAGTCAACCTCACTGACGAGGCTGAGATATTTTCCCTCGTCATCCTCCCCAGCGATAAGCATCGCGCGATCCATCGCAAGGCAGGGAAATTCGCCATGCACGGGATGGTCGTCCTCGGGCCCCGGCACGCCGTTGCGCAGCAACCCGCTGTGAAAAGCAAAACAGCCATAGGTGCCGATGATGGTGGCGGCGGGGCGCGGCATCGGAAACATCCCGCGCATCGCAAGCTCGACGCCATCGAAGCATGCGCTCCAGA
The DNA here is from genome assembly GCA_021801255.1 of Pseudomonadota bacterium. Taxonomy (GTDB): domain Bacteria; phylum Pseudomonadota; class Alphaproteobacteria; order Acetobacterales; family Acetobacteraceae; genus Acidibrevibacterium. The sequence continues at coordinate 40,372 of JAJYYH010000001.1, read as the reverse complement.
TCATCTGCCCGAGAAAAGGCAGGACAACAACATCGCCACGTTGATTGGCGAGCCGCACCGCGTCGACGCCACTCGCATAGCGGAAGAGCGAGGCGCGCAAATCGCCCCAGGAAAGAAACGGCGCTTCCGCCTCGCCGAACAGAGTTCGCGGCAGTGCGACACTTACCTCGGCCATGGCGATTTCTTTCTCATCTCACGCGGGTGCGGAGTGCGTTCAGCGCGATCGAGGCGAGCAGAAAGGCACCCCATACCAGATCAACCATGAAGTTACTAAATCGCAGCAACTGCATCCCGCTTGAGAGCAGCATCAGCGCCAGCAGCGCCATGATGATGCCGGCAACCGAGCCCCGCCCGCCGGCGGGATTGCTGCCGCCGAGAACGGCGATCAAAACCGCCTGCAACAAATATGAGACTCCATAATCCGATTTCGCCGCATTGGTGCGCCCGGAAAGGATCACGCCCGCGACGCTCGCCAGCGTGCCGCTCAGGACATAGGAGAAGAACACCGTTCGCACGAGGCGCAATCCAGCAAACACTGCCGCTTTCGGGTTGGTGCCGATCAACGCGAGATTGATGCCGAACGCGGTGCGTGTGAGCAGGAGTGCGACGAAGCCCGCTAAAAGCAGAAAAACCAGGAGCGGCATGGCGATGCCGAACACCGCGCCATTGCCGATAAAACCCCAGCCATCGGGATAGCCGACAATCGCTGGCCCGCCGGTGAGCACCAGGGCCGCGCCGGTGAAGATCTGTCCCGAGCCGATAGTCGCCAGAATCGGCGTGATGCGGAGACGCGCGATCAGAACGCCGTTGATGGCGCCGCCCAGCACTCCGGTCGCGAGCGCGATCAGGATGCCGCCCAGCACGGACAGCGGGGCCATCGCCGTGAGTTCCGGCCCGCGCGCTCCGGCATAAGCGTGATAGAAAATCCCGGCCAGGATACCCGAGAGATTGGCAATGCCGATCACCGACAAGTCGATCCCGCCGCTTAGCATCGTAACCATCATCGCGATCGAGAGCAGTCCGAGTTCGGGGGCGACATAAGTGATCGACAGAAGATTGTAGGGGCGGAGGAATTTGTCGGGCGCAAGCGCTGTCATCAGCGCGAAAATCATGAGTGTGAGCAGCGCGAGCTGGAGCAGGTTGTTATCCGCCCCGAAAAGACGCCGCATCGTGAATTGCATGGTCTTGCTTCCTAGGCGATGCGCCGCCGGTCGCGCCAGGAGGTCGCGGCGGTTGCGATGATCACGATAAAGCCAACCACCACGCGTTGCCAGGTGGTGGCGATGTGCATGATGATCAGGCTATTGGAGACCATGACCAGCATGAAGACGCCGAGCATGGTGCCGAGCACGCTGCCGCGGCCACCGAAAATACTGGCCCCGCCCAACACCACGGCGGCGATGACGTCGAGTTCGAGGCCGTTGAAATCACGTGGGTTGGCAAGCCAGATCATCGCGCCGTGGAGCAGGCCGGCGAAGCCCGCCAACGCCCCGGCCAGCGCGTAGACAACAAAAATCGTGAGGCGCCGATCGAACCCCACGCGCCGCGCCGCTTCGCCATCGCTGCCCAGCGCATAGATGCCGCGCCCGAGCATCGTATGGGTGAGCAGAAAATGAACCAGGAGCGCCATTGCGAGATAGATCAACAGCATCGCTGACAAGGCGAAATGCCCGCCGGCGGGATCGCTGAGGCTTGTCAGTTCGGTGCTGCCAAATGCGATCAGCGATTTCGGCATGCGATCAATGTTGACCTGGCTGGTGCCGACGACGCCGAGGAGAAAGCCACGCACCAGCGAGCCGGTGCCGAGTGTGACGATGAGCGGGATCATGCGCAGACCATAGACGAAGGCGGCATTGATCAGGCCGAGCGCAAGGCCGATCGCTGTCGCCATGACGAAGGGCCCGGCGACGCCCTGCCAATCCCACGCCACCATCGCACGAACCGTGAGATACATCGCAGCGACCGCGAAGGCGGGAAAGGAGACATCGATCCCGCCTGAGATCATCACGGTGAGCACGCCGAGCGCCATGATGCCGATGACGACATTGCTGCGCGCAAGGCTGAAGAGATTGGCGAGGTTCCAGAATGCCGGGTTAATCAGGCCGATGAGCAGCATGGCGGCGAGCAGCACCAGGGCGATGACCGTCTCGGATCGTCTGAGAACAGAAAGACTCATGACAAGGCCTTGAGAATTTCACTGAGAATGGCCTCGGTAGTGGCCTCAGCCATGACCTCCTCCACGATCTTCCCGCGATGCAGGATGAGAATGCGGTTGCAATTCTGCACCAGCTCCGGCAGATCATCGGAGATCATCAGGACAGCAACGCCGCGGCTCTCCGCGAGGTCGCGGATGCGCCGATGGATCCCGGCCTTGGAGCCGACATCGACGCCGACGGTGGGCCCGTTGAGGATCAACACGCGGGCATCGCGCATCAGCCAGCGCCCGATTACCACGCGTTGCTGGTTGCCACCTGAAAGCTCCATCACCGGGCGTTCGCCACTCGGCGTTGTGATCTGCATCTCGGCGATCATGTTGGCGCTCGCGCGCCGGGCGCGGGCGAAATCGATCAGAAAATAACGGCTCAGCGCCTCGAAACTGGCGGCGAGAAGGTTGCGGTTGATGGTCTGGGTGAGGAACAACCCCTCGGTGAGCCGGTCTTCGGGCACATAGGTGATGCCAGCGGAAACCGCCTGCTGGACGCTGCGCAGCGCTGCGGCGCGGCCATCGACGCGGATCTCGCCTTGATGGATGGGACGCAGCCCGAAAAGTGCCAGCGCCAGCTCGGTGCGCCCCGAGCCGAGCAAGCCGGAGATGCCGATGATCTCGCCCGGCATCACGCGGAGATCGATCCCTTGCAATTCGCCGGGCACGGTGAGGCCACGGATTTCAAGACGTGGCTTTGCGCCAGGGGGCGGCATCCAGCGATAGCCCTCGGCGGTGATTTCCTGGCCGGTCATCGCGCGGGCGAGTGCCGCCTCGTTGAACTCCCCGATCGCCCCGGCGGCGACCACGCAACCGTTGCGAATAACCGTGATCCGTTCGCTGATATCAAACATCTCGCGGATTTTGTGGCTGACGAAAAGTACCGCAATGCCCTGGCGCTGGATATCACGCACGATGGCGAACAGGCGCTCAACCTCGCGTCCGGTGAGCGTCGTCGTCGGCTCGTCCATGACCAAAAGGCGAGGCGCCGACATCAGAGCGCGCGCGATCGCGACAAGCTGACGCTCGGCGGTGCTCAGCGCCTCGACGTTGGCGGCAAGGTCGATATCGATGCCCAGCCGCGCGAGTGCGGCGCGCGCGAGTTGATGCACGTGGCGCCAGCGCACCAGCCGCCGCCCGGCGTGGATTTCGCTCGGCAAAGCCAAGTTTTCCGCGACCGTCAGTGTCGGGAATAGCGAAAAATCCTGATAGATCACCTGAATGCCATGGGCGATGGCGGTGATCGGATCGAGCTGCGTGACCGTCTCGCCATCGATCAGCACGCTGCCGGAGTCCGGGCGGTAGATGCCGGCAATGATCTTGATCAGCGTCGATTTGCCCGAGCCATTCTCGCCCGCCAAGCAATGGATCTCTCCCCGCCTGAGCGTGAGCGAGAGCCCGGCGAGCGCCTGGACGCCGCCGAAACTCTTGCTCACCCCGCAGAGACTAATTAGAGGCTCGCTCATGGATTTACAAAATCGCGGGACGTCGGGCGTCCCGTGCCGAGGTCAGAAATTGTATTGGTTCATGTTTTCCTTGGTCACGCCGACCCAGCCCGCGCCATAAAGCAGGTTCGGCCGCTTCGGATCGGGCGTCGTGAGATGGGTGTACCCGGTGAGACCAAGGTCGAGGCCCTGCTTGATCTGGTCACGATGCTTGGCCAAGGCCATGACCGCAAGGATGTTCATCGCGTAGCCGGCCACGGCGGGATCCCAGAACTGTATATAGTCGATATCCCCATCTTTCAGGTATTGGCCAGCGACCGATACCAGGCCGGTGCCCGAGAAGAAGAGCTTGCCCTTGAGCCCGCGTTCGGCGATCAGCCGCCCGGCGCCGGCCGAGGTCGGCATCGGGCCGCCGAGAATGCCGCGGAGCTTGGGGTAGGTAGTGAGAACTTCCTTGAGTTTGGTATAGTCCGTGTTGGCGTCGTCATAGGTTTCGATGCGCTTGGTGACCTCGAACATTTTCGGGAAATGCGCCTTTTGATAGGCGATGCCGCCGTCGATCCATTCGTTCTGTGATTGCGAGGTGAGGCTGCCGACGGTGCAGACATAGCCGCCTTCGCCGCCCATCTGCTTCGCCAGCACCTCCATCAGCTTGGCGCCATAGGCGCGGTTGTCGAAGGCCTCGATATCGTAATCGGTGTTGTTGAGGTTGGAGGCCTCGTGCGAGATCACCACGATGCCGCGATCGCGCGCCTTCTTGAGCACGGGCTCGACCGCCTCGACCGAGAAAGGAACGATGCAGATGGCATCGACCCCTTGCGCGATCAGGCTTTCCACGATCTGGACCTGCGCCGCGGCGTCGGCCTGGCTCGGGCCGACCATCCAGGTATCATGCCCGGTGTCGTCCTTGAACTGCTTGACGCCTTCGCGCATACGGTCGAACCAGGCGATGCCATCGACTTTCACGACCGTCGCCATGGAGAATTTCTTGCCGACCGCCTTGGCGGTGATGTCCTTCGGCACTTTGCTGACATCAACCGGGCCGGATGCGGCGAAGGCACGCGGGATGCCGAGGCTTGCGCCCGCAAGGGCCGCGAGCGTCAGGGAATGCAGGTGGCGTCGGGTGATCATTTTTGCTTCCTCCTTGATGGTTTCAAACGAAATCAATGGGTATTAACGCCAATTAGCGCGAGACTGGCGCTGCTGCCCAGGCGATTGGCCCCGGCGGCGATCATCGCCGCGGCCTCCTCAGGCCGGCGGATACCGCCCGAAGCCTTGACCCCGATCTTAGGCCCGACCGTCTCGCGTATCAGCGCGACATCAGCGACCGTCGCGCCGCCGCCGGCATATCCGGTCGAGGTTTTCACGAAATCCGCGCCGGCTGCCACCGCTATCTGGCACGCGGCGATCTTTTCCGCGCGCGTGAGCAACGCGGTCTCGATGATGACCTTCAGGACCGCGGTCGCAACCGCCTTGCGGACCTCGGTGATATCGGCTTGCACCGCCGCCAGACGGCCCTCCTTCAGCGCGCCAATATCGATCACCATGTCAATCTCGGTGGCGCCATCGGCGAGCGCGCAGGCGGCTTCCGCCGCCTTGATCATGCTGGTGCTGGCACCGAAGGGAAAGGCGATCACCGAACAGGTGCGCACCGACGTGCCGGCGAGCTGGCGCGCGGCGAATTTGACGTGCAGCGGATTGACGCAGACGGCGTGGAAGCGATGCGCCATCGCCTCTTCGCAATAGAGGCCGATATCGGCCTCCGTCGCGTCCGGCCGTAGGATGGTGTGGTCGATAAGCCTGACCAGTGCCGCGGGAGAGAGTGGGAAAGTCGTGACGGCGGGGGCGTCCCCGCGAGAAATGGTCATCGGCGCCTCCCCTGCGGCGATTGATGGGCGTGACAATCGTCACATTTGATGCGATTGTCACATCAGATGGCCGGGCCGTCAAGCGCGGCTGAGCGAGGAAACGGAGCATGGGGGAAAGCGAGGTCAAGCGCGTGATCCTGGCGCGCCGGGAGCAGCGGATCGGGCGATTGCGGCGCCTCGTACGCGAACAGGGCGCGTTGCGGCTTGCCGAGGCGGCGCTTCTGCTCGGCGTTTCGCCGATGACGCTCAGGCGCGATCTTGCCGAGGGGGCCCCATGCGCGGCCGATCTTGCGCTGCTCGGCGGCCACGTTACCGCCGCCCCGATGGCGCCCGCCTATCCCATCGCGCCCTCGCGCTACGTGCTCGATCGTGAGCAGAAGAGCCGCGCCGGGGCCAAGCGAGAAGCCGCCCGCCACGCCGCCCGGCTGGTGGCCGAGGGCGATACCGTTTTCATCGATTGCGGCACGACGCTGCCGCATCTGGTGACCGCGCTATCCGCGGGCATGCCGCTCACCATCGTCTGCTACGCGCTCAACATCGCAAGCCTCGCGGCGCAACGGCCGAACACGCAATTGCTGCTGCTGGGTGGGATATTTCATCCCTCCTCGGCGACGTTCTATGCCGAGGATCAGGTGGAGCGTTTGCGCCGCCTCGGCATCAATATCGCGTTTTTCTCGGCTGGCGGCGCCCATGTGACCCGGGGTGCGAGCTGTTCCAATTTCCACGAGGTGGCGATCAAGCAGGCGGCGCTCGCCGCGGCGATGCGGCGGCATCTGGTGGTGGACACGGCCAAGCTCGGTCGGCTGAAACCGGCTTTCTTCGCCCCCCTCAGCGCGTTCGACAGCATCATCACCGACGCGCGGATTACAAGCGAGGCCCGCGCCAGTTTCCGCGCGCCCCCGCTCGATCCGGCGCCGGGCTGAACCGGTGGCATCAGGGCTTGTGCGGAATTTATCTCATTGAAATAAAGGCCAGGATGCCGACCCCATCCCGGGAAGGTAGAGCAAAGGCTCCGCCTTTCGCTTCGGGTCCAGGGGTGAAACCCCGTGCCTGATAGATGGCGATATCATTACTCCTCCGACCGGCGCACCAGGATCTCGCGTTTGCCGACGTGATTCGCAGGGCTCACGATACCTTCCTTTTCCATCTGCTCGATCAGCTTGGCGGCGCGGTTATAGCCGATCTGGAGATGGCGCTGGATGAACGAGGTCGAGGCCTTTCCCTCGCGCGCCACCAGATCGACCGCCTGATCGAACAGCCCACGCTCCCCCTCCGCCGCGCCGGCCATGCCGGAGAACGCCGCGCCAGCGCCGTCATCCTCGGCGGCTTCCGTTACTTCCTCGACATAGGCCGGTTCGCCCTGGTCGCGGAGGAACGCCACGACATCCTCGACCTCGCGGTCGGTGACGAAGGGGCCGTGGGTGCGGGTGATGCGCCCGCCGCCCATCATGTAGAGCATATCGCCCTGGCCGAGCAGTTGTTCGGCGCCCTGCTCGCCGAGAATCGTGCGGCTGTCGAACTTGCTGATCACCTGGAAGCTGATCCGGGTCGGAAAATTGGCCTTGATGGTGCCGGTGATGACATCGACCGAGGGGCGCTGGGTCGCCATGATGACATGGATGCCGGCGGCGCGGGCCATCTGCGCTAGGCGCTGCACCGCGGCCTCGATCTCTTTGCCGGCAACCATCATCAGATCGGCCATCTCGTCGATGAAGACGACGATGAAGGGGAGGGGCTCGAGCGCCAGCGGCTGCTCCTCGAATACCGGCCGGCCGGTTTCCAGGTCGAAGCCGGTCTGCACCCGCCGCGTCACCACCTCGCCCTTGGCGCGCGCTTCGGCCACCCGCTCATTGTAGCCGCCGATATTGCGCACGCCGAGCTGGCTCATCGCGCGATAGCGGCGCTCCATCTCGCGCACCGTCCATTTCAGCGCCGTCACCGCCTTGGCGGGTTCCGTCACCACCGGCGCCATGAGGTGCGGAATGCCCTCATAGACCGAGAGTTCGAGCATTTTGGGGTCGATCATGATGAGCCGGCATTGGTCCGGCGAGAGCCGGTACAAGAGGCTCAGGATCATCGCGTTGACGCCGACCGACTTGCCCGAGCCGGTGGTGCCGGCGATCAGCAGATGCGGCATGCGCGCGAGATCGGCCATCACCGGAGCGCCCGAGATATCCTTGCCGAGCGCTAGGGCGAGCTTGCCGGGATGCTTGTGCCACGCCTCGCTTTCCAGCAGCTCGGAGAGATAGACGGTTTCGCGTTTGGCGTTGGGCACCTCGATGCCGATCACGTTGCGGCCCGGCACGGTCGCGATGCGCACGGCGACCACCGAGAGGCTGCGCGCGACATCGTCGGCAAGCCCGATGACGCGGGCGCTCCGGATGCCGGGCGCTGGCTCCAGCTCATAGAGCGTCACCACCGGGCCCGGGCGGATATCACGGATCGCGCCCTGGACGCCGTAATCGGCGAGTACCGTTTCGAGCAGTCGGGCATTGGCCTCGAGCGCATCGGCGCTCGGCCCGCTGGCAGCGCGCGCCGGCGCCGGTTTGAGCAGGGAAACCGCGGGGAACTGCCAGCCGGCTTCCGGCAGGGGTAATTGCTGCTGGCGCGGCGCCGGCGGGGTTGGGCGCGCGGTGAGGATGCGCCGCACGCCCGCGGCAGTCGGCGCCGTGGGTTCGCCGGCGCGCGGCTCATGGTCGGCGAAGGTAGTTGGTGTGGTGCTGAACGCCGCCGCAGCGCCAACGAACCCCTGGGGCGGGGCGTGCAGAAGATCGCGGCCGAGAATCGGCGCCAGCAGCGCCCTGGCGCGCCCGCCGAGGGCTTTGAGGCGCCGCGCGGCGCCCTGGCTATGGCGAAACCCACCCCGCGCGAGAGCGCCGCTGGTGCGCGCGGCGGCTCGCCACTCCTTGGCCGAGAGGCCGAGGCCGAGCACCGCGAGGCTGAAGGCAAGCGCCGCACCCAACACGACCACGATCACCGCACCGAGTGGTCCAAGCACTCCGCGCCCGGCGGCAAGCCCAATCCGCGCCAGCCCCTCGCCGAGCGCCCCGCCGGGACCGGCCGGGCTCGGCCAGCCGGCGGCGATCGGCAGGGTCGCGAACCAGGCGGCGAGCACCGGGAGCGCCGCCAGCAGCGCCAGAATCCGGAGCGGCGCCGCCGAAATCCCGCGATGCGCCGCGATCCGCCACGCCCAGGCCAGCAGCGCGATCCCCGGCAGGGCCGCGGCGAGGCCGAGACCTTGCAGCAGCAGATCGGCGATCACCGCGCCGAGCGGCCCGGCGAGGTTGCGCACCGCGCCGGCAGTCGCGGTGTCGAGCGAGGGATCGCTCGGCGCGTAGGAGACGAGGGCGACCAGCAGGGTCAGGCCGAGCAGCGCCAGCCCGAGCCCCGCAAGCTCGGCAAGCCGGCGAAAGATCAGGCCGCGCAGCCGAGGGGAAGCAAGCAGCTGCGCGCCGGGGTCAGCGGCACCACCACGCCGGGAAGCGGCCAAAGCCATGCGAGCATCCTTCTGAGGTCATACTTTCATGATACCTCAGAAAGACCTGAAAGGAAATTACGAAATCGCCTTGCAGATAAGGTCGGGGGCGGGGCACCCGGCCCTCGATCGTTAATTCAGCGGCTGCTGCTCAACCGGGCTCGGCACGGCGCTAGAGCCGGGGCTGGTTTCCTGTAGCCAGTCATGCAGCGAATGGCGCACCTGGTATTCGAACTCGACATTCATGTTGTCCATCATCGCTTTGGTCATGTCATAGAGCGTCTGACGCAGCGCTACATCGCCGCCTTCCTCGGGAACGCCGACATTGCGCGCGACCGAGGCCTCGGCGAAGCCGGTGTGCTGGCCGTCAGCGTCCGACAGGCTGAGCTTCACCGCGAGATGGCCATAGAGCCAGGGGCCCTCGCGACGAATCCCGGCATCCTCGACCTTGAATACCGCACGCCCACTATTGCCGGAGGCGATCAGCCGGTCATGTGCCATCTGCTTGAGCGCATCCTCGGGCGGCTCGGGCGACAGGCGCGAGACATCCGCGGGGTCATCCGGCACCCAGCTGTCATCGATCTCGATGCTCGCGACATTGAGCCGGAGCGGGGTGAGGTAGGTATAGCGCAGCAGCGGATAATCCGGGCTCGGCGTGTGGCTGCACGCCGCAAGCACGATCAGCGGCAAGACCACCGCGCGCATCAGAGGCAGAAGGCGGGAGAGACGCGGCAAGCGCCCGAGGTTGAACATTGATTGATCCGGCCATGAAGCGAGGAAAGAGAGAACGTGTCGATACTGCGCGGCGATGCCGCCGCGCGGGAGAAAAGTGGCGGAGCGGGACGGTTGCGGTCAAGCCTCGCGGTTCCGTCCCGATAATATCTCCCCCGCATTGCCGCCCAGGCTGGCGCGAGGAAAGTGGAAATCGACATTGCAGAACTCGCAAGTCATGACAATGTCGGCGGCGACCGCCATGGCGTCGAGATCGTCGGGGGAGAAACTGTCGAGAATCGCCGCCAGCCGGGCCCGCGAGCAACGGCAGCCGAAAGCGAGCGCGCGGGGCTGGCCGAGGCGCAGCCCGGTGCCGTGGAACAAGCGGTGCAGCAGGGTTTCGGGGGCGAGTGCGTCGTCGAGCAATTCGGCGGCCGTTGCTGTCGCGGCGAGCAGGGCGGCGGTCTGCCAGTCCTCTTCGTCCGCCGCGCGCGCGGGGCTGGCGTCGTCGCTTTCGGCGATGCGTTCCAGGATCAGGCCCGAGGCCCGCCAGCCTTGCGCGGTTTCGGCGGAGGCGAGGAGGATGTGGCAGGCGTGCTGCTCGCTGGTGGCGAAATAATGCCCGGCCATCTCGGCGAGGGTTTCGCCCGTGATCGCGACGATCCCCTGATGGCGTTCACGCTCGCCACCTTGATCGACGGTGAAGGCGAGATAGCCGCTGCCAAGCAGATCCCGCGCCGAAGCGTTCGCGGCAGGCGCCTCGGGCAATGCCGCTAACGAGGCGTAGCAGCGCAGAGCGCCCAGCTCGGTGCAGTCAGCAACCAGCGTGCGCACCGGTCCATCGCCCTTGGTCTGCAGACTGAAGGAACCGCGGAATTTGAGCGCCCCGGCAAGGCCCGCGGCGAGCGCCAGCGCTTCGCCGGCGAGGCGACGCACGGCGAGCGGATGATCATGGCGGCCAAGCAGAGCCGCGGCCAGCGGACCAAGCCGCACCAGCCGTCCACGCACCGGCGCATCGGCAAGATGAAACGGCACGACACCCCGTGGCACGATCAGATCGGGAACGGCGGGGCGCTCGGTATCAAGGAAAAGCGGCGTCTGGCTCATCGCCGGAAGATAGCCCGCGGACAAGGAAAAAGGCCAGGGCACCGCCCCGGACCGGCTGTGCCTGAAGCCCTAGCCGGTCCAGGGGAATTCTGTACCTGGCGGGGTGAGGGGCGGCGCCCCTCACCCTGCATTATTAATGCGCAACCCAGCCGCCGTCGATCGAAAGCGGCACGCCGGTGATGGTTTTGGCGCCCTCCGAGCAAAGGAACACGGCGAGTGCGCCGATTTCCTCGGGGCTGGAGAATTGGTGCATCGGCTGGGTTTCCGCCAGCATCGCCTTTTTTTCCTGATCGACCGTGGTGCCCTTTGCCTTGGCGCGGTCCTGGAGCTGTTTCTCGACCAAGGGGGTCAGCACCCAGCCGGGGCAGATGGCGTTTGCCGTGACGCCGTCATTGGCGGCCTCGATGGCAACCACCTTGGTCAAGCCGACGATGCCGTGCTTGGCCGCGACATAGGCCGCCTTCTGCGGGCTCGCGACGAGGCCATGGGCGGAGGCGATATTGATGATCCGCCCCCAGCGCTTCTGCTTCATCGCGGGCAGCGCGGCGCTGATGGCATGGAAGGCGGCCGAGAGGTTGATGGCGATAATCGCGTCCCATTTCTCGGCAGGAAATTCCTCGATGGGGGCGACGAACTGAATGCCGGCATTGTTCACCAAGATGTCGAGGCCACCGAGGGTTTTTTGCGCCTCCAGGATCATCGCGCGGATTTCGGCGGGCTTGGCCATGTCGGCGGCGGAATAGGCGGTCTTGACGGCGAATTCGTGGGCAAGGTCCGCGACCAGCTTGTCGATCACGGCGCGATCGCCGAGCCCGTTCAGCATGAGATGCGCGCCTTCGGCGGCGAGCGCGCGGGCGATGCCGAGGCCGATACCGCTCGTCGAGCCGGTGACGAGGGCCACTTTACCCTTGAGATTCATGATATGTTTCTCCTTCGAGGTGAATACGCTCAGGCGGCGAGATAGTCGTGCAGAACCTTGCCGTAGGGCAGGGTGAGATCGGCGATCAAGTGCCGCCCATAGAGAATCTTCCGCACCGGCAGATCGGCGACGCGGCAGTTGACATGCGGCACCAGATCGAGCCGCGCCGGCCCGGCCCAGGCGCCCTTGAGGTCGATATCGGTGAGGTGATAGCCGATCAGTTCGGCGATGCGCGGCGAGCCATCGACATGGGGGATGAATTTGAGGTTGACATTGAGCTTGCCCATCTCCGCCTTCACCTTGGCATTATCCTGGGCAAGATTCTGATATTTATAGGACATCGTGCCCATCGCGACGCGGATATCGTCATAGTGCAGCGTGCCCGTGAGCGTATCGTGGATGACGCGGAGATTGGGCTGACCGATTTTCTTGGGGAAACCCCAGATTTCGCGGCCCCCCGTGGTCGGCGCCTCGTCATCGAGATACATCTGCGCGCTATAGTTGCACGGCGTGCCATTCCATTTCGCCGCGATGCCGCAGCCGCTCTCCTGATAGCTCCCGAAACCGTAGGAATCCGGCATTTTCATCCATTCGAAGAACACGTGATTGCCGTCCGGCTCCAGCGGCTCGGGCAGTGCGGCGCGGATGGCATCGGGGTCGCTTTCGTAATGGACGACCAGATATTCGCGGTTGACGAAGCGATAGGGGCCCTTGGGATAGCTCGGGCAGCAAAGCGGCATGGCGGAAGAGGCGAGGATTTCATCGCGGGTCATGGTCTCTCCTTAGGATGATTGCGGCGCCCAGCATTAGGGGCATCCGAGGCCGGAATGACACCGCGCGCGGGAAAAATTCCTCTCACATTGTAGCGAGTGGGGGGCGCAGGGCGGCGGCGAGGTAATTGATCGCGACATCGCGGGCCAGGTCAAAACGCTGGCGGAGCGGATCGAAAACCATGCCCGAGAGATCGAACAGCGCCAGCCCCGCGACGGCGAGCCCGGCATCGAGTTCGGCCGGGGTGAGAAAGCGGCGCCAGTCATGCGCGCCGGGCGGCGCCCAGCGGAAAATGTATTCCGCGGCATATTTGCCGAAGACGAGCGAGCGCCTGGTGCGGTTCAGCGTCGAGAGCACGAGCACGCCACCCGGAACCAGAAGCTCGGCCAAGGTCGCCAGAAACGCGCGGGGGTCGGGGACGTGTTCGATGACCTCGAAAGCGGTGATCGCCTCGAATCGTGCTCCTTCCGCAAGGAGTTCTTCTGCGGTGCCGGTGCGATAGGCAAGCGGAAGGCCGCTCGTCGCGGCGTGGCGCCGCGCGACCTCGATCGTCGCCGCGGCGGCGTCGAGCCCGAGCACGTCGTGCCCGGCGCGCGCCAGGGCCTCGGCGGCGAGGCCGGCGCCGCAACCGATATCGAGCAGGTGGAGCGGGCGCGCGCCGAGGCGTTCGCGAAACCGCGCGAGCGCCCAGGCGATGCGCAGCGGGTTCATCCGGTGCAGCGCGCGCATCGGCCCCGCGGGGTCCCACCATTCGGCGGCAAGGGCGGCGAAACGGGCGATTTCGGCGGCCGAAACATTGGCCTCACGGTTTTCTGGCATGTTGCCTCTCCTGATACGGGGCTTTATGTGATCGCCACGCCCGCCCGGCAACCGGCGCGGCCCCCTCGCGCCTCAGGATAGCAAATGGCCCGCATCGTCATGAAATTCGGTGGCACCTCGGTCGCCGATCTCGACCGCATCCGCAACGTTGCGGGGCGCGTCAAGCGCGAGGTCGATGCCGGCCATGAGGTGGCCGTCGTGGTCTCGGCGATGGCCGGCGCCACCAACCAGCTCGTCGCCTGGTGCCAGAGCCTCTCGGCGCTGCACGACGCGCGCGAATACGATACCGTGGTCGCGACCGGCGAGCAGGTGACGAGCGGGCTGCTCGCCATCGCGCTCCAGGATATCGGCGTCGAGGCGCGCTCCTGGCAGGGCTGGCAGATCCCGATCGAGACCGACGGCGCGCATGGCCGGGCCCGGATCGATGCAATCGAGGGCGCCGAGCTGCTCCGGCGGATGCGCGAATTGCGCCAGGTCGCGGTGGTCACCGGGTTCCAGGGGCTCGGCCCCGATCATCGCGTGACCACGCTCGGGCGCGGCGGCTCGGATACCTCGGCGGTGGCGCTGGCGGCGGCGCTCAAGGCCGAGCGCTGCGATATCTATACCGATGTCGAGGGCGTCTTCACCACCGATCCGCGCATTGTTGCGAAGGCCCGCAAGCTCGATAGGATTGCCTATGAGGAGATGCTGGAGCTGGCCTCCGTCGGCGCCAAGGTGCTGCAAACCCGTAGCGTCGAGCTGGCGATGAAGGAAAAGGTCCGCGTGCAGGTGCGCTCGAGCTTCAGCGACGCGCCCGGCACGTTGGTCGTGGATGAGGATGAAATCGTGGAAAAAGAAATGGTTGCCGGCATCGCCTATTCGCGCGACGAGGCCAAGATCACGCTGCGCCGGGTGCCCGACCGGCCGGGCGTCGCCGCCGCTGTTTTTGGCCCCCTCGCGGCCGCCGGGATCAATGTCGATATGATCGTGCAAAATCTCGCTGCCGACGGCACCACCGATATTACTTTCACCGTCGGCAAGGCCGATCTGCCACGCACCGAGGCGACGCTCAAGGAGATCAGGCAGGCGATCGGCTATGGCGAGATCGCGGCTGATCGTGATGTGGCGAAGCTCAGCGTCGTGGGCGTGGGCATGCGCAGCCATGCCGGCGTGGCGAGCACGATGTTCAGGACGCTGGCCGAGCGCGGCATCAATATTCAGGTTATTTCCACCAGCGAAATCAAAGTGAGCGTGCTGATCGGGGCGGAATATACCGAGCTTGCGGTGCGCGCGCTGCATTCGGCCTACGGCCTCGATGGCGCCTGATATTCCCCCCCCCGATCCCGCCCAGGAGGAAGCGCGCGCGGCGCTCGGGCGGCTGTGGGCGCGTGGCACCGAATTTCTCGGCTGCCCCGTGGCCATCCTCGGCGGCGCGATGAGCTGGGTGAGCGAGCGCCATCTGGTGGCGGCGATCTCCAATGCCGGCGGTTTCGGCGTCATCGCCTGCGGCGCGATGAACCCCGAGCAACTTGCAGCCGAGATCGCTGGCACCCAGGCGCTGACGAAAAACCCTTTCGGCGTCAATCTCATCACCATGCACCCGGCCCTCGATGATCTCATCCGCGTCACCCTGGCGGCCGGGGTGAAGCATATCGTGCTGGCCGGCGGCGTTCCCCCAGGCGGGGCGATCCGCGCGGTCAAGGAGGGCGGCGGAAAACTGATCTGCTTTGCCCCGGCGCTCGCCCTGGCGCGCCGCCTGGTGCGCCTCGGCGCTGATGCGCTGGTGATCGAGGGCTCCGAGGCGGGCGGGCACATTGGCCCGGTCTCGCTCGGCGTGCTCGCGCAGGAAATCCTGCCGCATCTACGCGAGGTGCCAATATTCGTCGCCGGAGGCATCGGGCGCGGCGAAGCCATCCTCGCCTATCTCGAGATGGGGGCGGCGGGTGCCCAGCTCGGTACGCGCTTCGCGGCGGCTGCCGAATCGATCGCCCATCCACGCTTCAAGCAAGCTTTCATCCGCGCGTCGGCACGCGATGCGGTGCCTTCGGTGCAGCTCGACGAGCGCTTTCCGGTGATCCCCGTGCGCGGCCTCAACAATGCCGGCACGCGCCGCTTTCTCACCCATCAGGCAACGACGCGGGATCGCTTTCTTGCCGGCGACCTCTCGCGCGAGGCGGCACAGCTCGCGATCGAGCATTTCTGGGCCGGCGCGTTGCGCCGTGCGGTGATCGAGGGTGATGTCGAGGAGGGCTCGGTGATGGCCGGCCAGTCGGTCGGCATGGTCGCGCGCGTGCAGCCGACCGCCGAGATCATCGCCGAACTGGTGGCGCAGGCCGTGGCGGCGCTCGCTTCCCGCGCCCCGCCCGGAGCATGATCGGGGCGACGCGATGACCTTCGACACGCCCGGCGTGATGATCCCCCACGCGCCCGGCGTGATGAACGCCCCGCGCCCGCCGCGATGAGCCGCCGCCTGCTCGCCCGGCTGCGCGGTCTGCTCGGCGGCAGCGCCGCCCCGCTGGCCGAGATCGCTGAGCTGATCGCCGCCGAACTGGTCTGCGAGGTCTGCTCGGTCTATGTGCTGCGCCCTGGCGAGGTGCTGGAACTCGCCGCAACCCACGGGCTCAAGCCGGAGGCGGTCGGGCGCACGCGCTTGCGCGTCGGCGAGGGGCTGGTGGGGCTCTGCGCCGCGACCGGCGAGGTGCTGAACCTGCCCGACGCGCAGAACCACCCCGCTTTCGCCTATCGCCCGGAGACCGGCGAAGAGCCGTTCATGGCCCTGCTCGCCGTGCCGGTGCGGAGCGCCGGGCGCCTGCTCGGTGTGCTCGTGGTGCAGAATCGGGCCGCGCGGCTCTATGCCGAGGATGAGACGGAAGCGCTCGAGACGGTGGCCATGCTGCTCGCCGCCCCGCTTGCCCGTAGCCACGCCGAGGCCCTGATCAGCGAGGATCTGACCGCAACGCTGCCGCGACATTTTTCCGGCGTGCCGTTGGTGGGTGGCCTGGCGATTGGGCCGGTGGTGATACAGGGGCGCCGCCCGCCGCCCGAGCGGCTGCTCGCTGATGACCCGGCGGCCGAGCGCGCCCGCCTTGCTGGCGCCATGACCCGGCTGCGCCACGGGCTCGACCAGTTAATCGCCGCCTCCGGCCCGCTCGCCAAAACTGGGGCGACGCGAGACGTGCTGGAAGCCTATCGCCTGGTCGCCGAGGACGCCGGCTGGCTGCGGCGGGTCGAGGAACGCATCGGCGCCGGCCTCTCGGCGGAGGCCGCGGTGCAGCGCGCCGCCGCCGAGGTGCGCGAGCGCATGCGCCGCATCGCCGATCCCTACCTGCGCGAGCGCGCCGCCGATATCGAGGATCTCGCGGAGCGGCTGCTCGCCGCACTCGATGAAGGCGCGCCGCTGCCGTCCCTTCCGCCCGGCGCCATCCTGCTGGCCCGCCGGCTCGGCCCGGCCAATCTGCTGGAGTGGCACGCCCGCGGCATCACGGGTGTGGTGGTGGAGGAGGCGAGCGCGGCGGGGCACGCGGCGATTATCGCCCGCGCGCTCGGCCTCCCGGCCTTGGGCGGCGTCGCCGATCTGATCGATGCCGCCGAGGCGGGCGATATCGCCATCCTCGATGGTGAGGACGGGCAACTGATCCTGCGCCCACCCGTCGAGGTACGCCAGGCCTATCAGCGCACCGCCGCCAGCCGCCGGGCGCGGGAGGAGGCGTGGGCCGAACTTGCGCATCGCCCGGCGATGAGCGCCGATGGCGTGCATGTGGCTCTGATGATCAATGTTGGGCTGGCCCAAGAGCTGGCCGCGCTCGATGCGGTGGGCGCCGAGGGGATCGGCCTGTTCCGCACCGAAATCCCGATGCTGGCGCGCGGGCGCATGCTCGATGTCGCCGAGCAGGCGGCGCTCTATGCCCGCGTGCTCGATGCCGCCGCCGGCCGGCCGGTGCTGTTCCGCACCCTCGATCTCGGCGGTGACAAGCTGCTGCCTGATGCTGTGGCAGCGGTCGAGGAAAATCCGGCGATGGGTTGGCGTTCGCTCCGCGTCGGGCTCGACCGCCCGGCGCTGCTGCGCCGCCAGTTCCGCGCCCTGCTGCTCGCCGCTGGCCCACGACCGCTCTCGGTGATGTTCCCGATGGTGGCGACGGTTGCCGAGTTCGTCGCTGCCAAGGCGCTGCTACAGGCCGAATCTGCGCGCGTGCGCCCCGCGCCCGAGCGGCTGGAGATCGGAACCATGCTGGAGGTACCGGCGCTGCTCTGGCAGCTCGACGCGCTTCTGGCGCAGGTGGATTTCATCTCGATTGGCTCCAACGACCTCCTGCAATTCCTGTTCGCCGCCGATCGCGGTGCCCCGGCGCTGGCCGGCCGCTACGATATCCTCGCCCCGCCAGTGCTCGACCTGCTGGAGATGGTGGTCGGCCGGGCGGCGGCTGCGGGAACGGCACTTTCGGTGTGTGGCGAAGCAGCGGGGCAACCCCTGATAGCGCTCGTGCTCGCGGCACTCGGCTTTCGCAGCCTTTCGATGAACGCCTCCTCGGTGCTGCCGGTCAAGGCGGCGTTGGCCGCCGCCGACCTTGCCGCCTTCCGCGCGGTATTGGAAACTGTCCGCCGCCAGGCCGGGGGGGTAGCCAGTCTGCGCGAACCGCTGGCCGGCTGGGCGCGCGAGCAGGGTTTGCCGGTGTAGCTCGCCTTTTAATACCTGCGGTTGGGGGGGAGATTCGACGGCGGCCGCGGGATCGGGCATAGTCGAAAGCTGATACGAGGCTTTTGAAAGCATGCAACCACGGGTTTTGAAGCAGGCCGGTCGGGGGGGCATGGCGTGAACGCCACCGCCGAAAGCACCGAGACGACCATCGCGCCGCCGTTGGGCGTCGGCACGCGGTTGCGTGCGGCGCGCGAGCGAATGGGCTGGGCGCTCCCCGATGTTGCCGCGACACTGCGCATTCGCGAGCCCTTGCTGCGCGCCATTGAGGCGGGTGATGCCGCCGAATTGCCCGCGCTCACCTATGCCGTCGGCTTCGTGCGCAGCTACGCAACCCTTCTCGGCCTCGATCCCGATGAGATCGCGCGCCGCTACCGGGCGGAACTGGGCGGCGAACATCGCCACACCGACCTGCAATTTCCCGCCCCGGTGACCGAACGCGGCATGCCGGCCGGCGCGGTGGTCCTGCTCGGCGCGGTGATCGCGATCGGCGCCTATGTCGGCTGGTACCGGTTTTCCGGCGAGCGGCCAGGGCCGGTGCCGATCGCGGCTGTGCCAGATCGGCTTCTGCGCCCAGTGACGCCCCCCCCAGCCCCGGCGGCGGAGCCCGCCGTTCCCCCCGCCACGGCGGCGCCCACCCCGCAATCGCCCCCGCCCGCCGTCATCTCGCCGCCCGCGGGCACCGCGGCGGGGGCGGCAACGGCGCCCGCGGTCCAGGCGAGCGCCGCGCCCGCGCTCGCCGTTCCATCTCTCCCCACGCCCAGCGCCGGACCTACCGCCGCGCCACCGGCTTCATCCCCCCCGTCTTCATCCCCCCCGTCTTCATCCCCCCCGTCTTCATCCCCCCTGGCGCCGTCGCCGCGACTCGCCGAAACAACCCCCCCCGCTGGCGCAACGTCGCCGCCCCCAGCATTACCCGAGACCGCGCCCGGCGACAGCCGGATCACGGTGCGCGCCCGCGCCGACGCCTGGGTCGAGGTGCGCGATCGCCATGGCCATATCCTGCTCAACCGCACCCTGCATAGCGGCGAGACCTGGACGGTGCCCGCCCAGGCGGAGGGCGCGGAGCAACTTTTGCTCACCACCGGTAACGCCGGTGGCACCGAATTGCTCGTCGATGGCACTCTGGCGCCGCCGCTGGGCAGCGCTGGCATGGTGCGGCGCGACCTGCCGCTCGATCCCGAGGTGATCCGCAGCGGCAAATGGCCGCCGGCAAATCCTCGGCCGCGCTCTTCCAGCGCGGCGCAATAGCCGCCATATCTTGTTTTCCGCGCCCCGTTCCTTGGCGGGAGGCGGCGTGGCCGTGATGCGACGCAGAACCGGAGCCTGCCCATGAACTACCGACCCTACCAGCACATCGAGCGACGCCGCTCGCGCCAGATCCATGTCGGGAGCGTGGCGGTCGGGGGCGATGCGCCGATCAGCGTCCAGACCATGACCAACACGCTGACCACCGACGTTGCCGCGACGGTCGCGCAGATCCGCCGTGCCGAAAAGGCGGGGGTCGATATCGTCCGCGTCTCCTGCCCCGATGCCGCGAGCACGGCGGCACTTGGCGAGATCGTCCGCGCCGTCGCGGTGCCGGTCATCGCCGATATCCATTTCCACTACAAGCGCGCCATCGAGGCCGCCGAGGCCGGCGCGGCCTGTTTGCGCATCAATCCCGGCAATATCGGCAGCGCCGAGCGGGTGCGGGACGTGATCAAGGCGGCGCGGGATCACGGCTGCTCGATGCGGATCGGCGTCAATGCCGGCTCCTTGGAGCGGCATCTCTTGGAAAAATACGGCGAGCCCAACCCCGAGGCTTTGGTCGAAAGCGCGCTCGAACACGCGAAAATTCTGCAAGATCACGATTTTCACGAGTTCAAGATCAGCGTGAAGGCATCTGACGTATTCCTCGCCGTCGCCGCCTATCAGCAACTCGCGGAAGTCTGCGACCATCCGCTCCATATCGGCATCACCGAGGCCGGCGGGCGGCGCACCGGGACGGTGAAATCGGCGATCGGGCTGGGCAACCTGCTCTGGGCCGGGATCGGCGATACCATCCGCGTCTCGCTCTCCGCCGAGCCCGAGGAGGAGGTGCTGGTGGGGTGGGAAATCCTGAAATCGCTCGGTCTTCGCCATCGCGGCGTGCGGGTGATCTCCTGCCCCTCCTGCGCGCGGCAGGGGTTCAACGTCATCGAGACAGTGGCCAAGCTCGAAGAGCGCCTCGCCCATATCGAAACCCCGCTCACCCTCTCGATCATCGGCTGCGTCGTCAACGGGCCGGGGGAAGCGCTGATGACCGATCTCGGCATCACCGGCGGCGGCAATGGCCGCCACATGGTCTATCACGCCGGCAAGACCGACCACACTGTCGCGGAAGCTGACATGATCGAACACATCGTCGATCTGGTCGAGGCCAAGGCCGCCGAGCTGGCGGCGGCCCCGAAACAGGCCGCGGCCTAAATGCCGCGTCTGCAGCCGCCGCGTGGCACCCATGACCTGATCGGGGAAGAGCAACGCCGGCACCGTTTTGTTACCGAGACCGCGCGGCGCATCGCCGAGACCTATGGCTTCGCCGAATGGTCAACGCCGATTTTCGAGGATACAGCGGTGTTTGCCCGCACCCTCGGCGAGACCTCCGATGTCGTGACCAAGGAGATGTACACCTTCGCCGATCGCGGCGGCGATTCGCTCACGCTGCGCCCCGAAGGCACCGCCGGGGTGTGCCGGGCGCTGGTTTCCAACGGCCTCACGCAATCCCTGCCACAGCGGGTTTTTTACGCCGGGCCGATGTTTCGCTACGAGCGGCCGCAAAAGGGTCGGTTTCGCCAGTTTCATCAGATCGGCGTCGAATTGCTCGGGCCGTCCCCACTCACATTTCCCGATGGCCGCTTACCTTCAGGCGTGATCGCGGATGCCGAAATCATCGCCTGTGGGCATGACATACTCCATCACCTTGGCATCGACGCGGATGTCACCCTTGAGATCAATACGCTTGGCGACGCGGCAAGCCGCGAGAAGCATCGCGCCGCATTGGTTGCCTATTTACGCGATTTTGTCAGCGACCTTTCAGATGACAGTCGGTTGCGGCTAGAGAAAAACCCACTCCGTATTCTCGACAGCAAAGATCCACGCGACCAGGCGATCATCGCCGGCGCGCCGAAGATCACTGCGCATTTGAGCGATGAGGCGCAAAAATTCTACGATGGCGTCAAGAAATATCTTTATATCTTCGATGTCCCGTTCAAAGAAAACCCGCGTATCGTGCGTGGTCTTGACTATTACAGCCACACAGCTTTCGAATTCATCACCACGCGGCTTGGCGCACAAGGCACGGTCATGGCGGGGGGGCGCTATGAAGGGCTGGTAGGCGAGATGGGTGGGCCTCAGGTCTCGGGGGTGGGTTTCGCTGCTGGCATCGAGCGGTTGGCGATGTTGCTCGCGCGAGCACCAGAGGCGATCGCCCCGGCCATGGTGATTTCCCTGGGCGCCGGCGAGATCGAGGAAACCGGGCTCAAGATGCTTCAGGCATTGCGGCGGGCGGGGGTCGCAGCCGAGTTTTCCTACCATGCGGCACTTAAGCGTGGGCTTGAGCGCGCCGACAAAATCGGTTCTCTGGTCGCCGTTCTGATCGGTGAGGACGAGGTGAAAAATCATAGCGTGATCGTCCGCGATCTCACCCGACGCGAGCAAAACGCCTATACGGCGATTGAGGACGTAATCGCCGCCGTGAAAAAAATCTTCGCAGAACACGCGTGAGCTTCGATCAGAAATTCGATCGCATCCAGGCGCGCGCCGAGGAACTCCGTGCCCTGTTGGCCGCGGGGGTAGGGGGTGAGGAATTCGCCCGCATCGCCCGCGAACTCGCCGAACTGGAACCGCTGGAGGCGCGGATTATCGCTTTGCGCGCGGCGGAACAGAGCGCCGCCGACGCCGAGGCGCTGCTTGCCGATCCCGAATTCGCGCCGCTTGCCGAGGTCGAACTTGCCGAGCTGCGCAAACGTATTCCGGCACTCGCGAAAGAAATCCGCATCGCGCTGCTGCCGCGTGATGAGGCCGACGAGCGCAGCGCCATTCTCGAAATCCGCCCCGCCGCGGGGGGCGACGAGGCGGCGCTGTTCGCCGCCGCGCTTTTCGAGATGTATCAGCGCTATGCTGAAAATCGGGGCTGGCGCTTCGAGATTCTTGACTATGCCGACACCGGCATCGGCGGCATCAAGGAAGGGATCGCCGAGATCACCGGGCGCGCGGTGTTCGCGCGGCTCAAATATGAATCCGGCGTCCATCGCGTCCAGCGCGTGCCGGCAACCGAGAGCCAGGGGCGCATTCATACCTCGACGGTGACGGTGGCCGTGCTGCCGGAAGCGGAAGAAGTCGATGTCGCGATCAACGAGGGCGATCTTCGCATCGATGTCTATCGCGCCTCCGGCGCTGGCGGACAGCATGTCAACAAGACCGAAAGCGCGGTGCGCGTCACCCATCTGCCGAGCGGCATCGTGGTGGTGATGCAGGAGGAAAAAAGTCAGCACAAGAACCGCGCCAAGGCGATGAAAATCCTCCGCGCCCGGCTCTATGAACGCGAGCGCGCGCGCGCGCACGCCGACCGCGCCGCCGATCGCCGCGCCCAGGTCGGCACCGGCGATCGCTCCGAGCGCATCCGCACCTATAATTTTCCGCAAGGGCGCGTGACCGACCATCGCATCAATCTGACGTTGCACAAAATCGATCGGGTGATGGCGGGCGAACTCGATGAAATCATCGACGCGCTGACCGCCGAGGATCAGGCCGCGCGGCTGGCCGAGACCTGAGGGTTTGAAAAAGAATGGCCTCGCGCACCGAGTTCGGCCATTATCCCCGACGATTGCAGCCATGCCGGTTTAGCGCTTGGGAATGGCGGGGAAGACGCGGTAATATAAGCGGTAATATAATAGGGCTGGTATGCGGGAGAGTGCGGACATGAAGGTCTCCGAGGAAGGCCGGCAGATCGCGTTGATCAATCTCGCGCATTGCCTGACGCATTATTCGCTGCTCATTCTGCCCACTGCGGTGCTCGTCATGGCGCGGCCTGGCGGGCTGTTCGGCGATTCATACGGGCCGATCCTCAAGCTCGCGACTGGCATGTTCGTGCTTTATGGGCTGTTTTCATTGCCCCAGGGCTGGCTTGCCGCGCGGTTTGGGCGGAAAGCGCTGCTGGCCACGTTTTTTCTCGGCACCGGCGCCTCGTTGCTGGTCGCGGGATTTGTCTCCTCGCCATGGCTGCTTGCCCTGGCGCTGGCCGCCGCCGGCTTGTTCGCCGCCATCTATCACCCCATCGGTACCGCCATGCTGGTCGATGCCGCCGGCGACAAGCCGGGCCGCGCGGTGGGGGTCAATGGCGTATTCGGCAATTTTGGCGTGGCCCTTGCCCCGATCATCACCGGGGGGCTGGCGCAGCATTTCGGCTGGCGCGCGGCTTTCATCGCCCCCGGCTTGATCTGCCTTGGCCTGGGCGTTGTCTGGATGCGCACCCCAGCTCTCGACCATCACGCCGCGCGCCGCCCCACCCGGCCGTTTCCGGCCATTCCGCCGGCGCTGGTGAAGCGCGCCGTGGTGGTGCTGCTGCTGATTGCCGCGGTTTCCGGCCTGGTGTTCAATGCTTTTACCATTCTGTTGCCCAAACTGATGGCGGACCGGCTCGGCGGGGGGCTATTGCCGCTGGTCGGCGCCGGCGCCTTCGTTGCCACCCTCTGCGGCGCGGTAACCCAGTTCAGCGTCGGGCGGCTGATCGACCGCACCACGCTGAAGCGGGTCTTTCTGCCGCTCAGCCTCATCCTGGTGCCAGCGCTCGCGGCGCTTGCGGTGGTGCATGGCTGGATGGTTCTGCCGGTGGCCGGCTTCGTCGCCGCCGCGGTGTTCGGCCAGGTGACGGTGAACGAGACGATGACCGCGCGCTATATCGCGCCCGCCGTGCGGGCGCGGATGTATTCGGTGCGGTTTTTCGTGGGTTTTCTCGGCAGCGCCGCCGCCCCCCCGGTGGTGGCGGTGTTTTATGAGCGCACCGGCAGCCTGGTCGCGGTGACCCTGATGCTCGCCGCCTTTGCCCTGGTTACGCTGGGCTGCGCGATCTTCTTTCCCGACCGGCGCGAGGAACTCGACCCGGCGCTCTGGGAGCGGGCAGGGGGGTTGGCCGTCGCCGCCGAATAGCAGGGTTCCCGCCGTGCGCTTTCCCTGGCGGCGCCGGCATGCCACATGGCGGGCCATGAACCGTCGCGCCGCCCTCGCCCTGCTTGCCCTCGCGCCGATTTTCGCCGCCCGCCCGGCACGCGCGATCAGCGCCATGACGCTGAGCCCGGAGGATCGCGCCGATGTCACCCGCATCGAGGCCTATCTCAACGCCATCCACACCCTGAAAGCCCGCTTCGAGCAGATCGCCCCGGATGGCGGGGACAGTGCCGGCACCATCTGGATGGCCCGGCCGGGGCGGCTTCGCGTGCAATACGACCCGCCGGTGCCCTATTTGCTCGTCGCCAATCACGATCAGGTGATTTTTCACGATTCCCAACTCGACCAGACCAACGCGACGCCGCTCGGCGACACGCCGCTTTCCATCCTGCTTGCCGATCACATCGCGCTGACCGGCGATATCATGATCACCGATATCACCCGTGTACCGGGGGTGATCCAGGTCACGGTGCTGCGCGCGCGGCGCTGGTGGCAGGGGTCACTCAGCCTGGTGTTCGACGCCGCCCCGCTGGTGCTCCGCCAATGGGTGGTGCTCGATGAGCAGCGCCGCGAAACCCGCGTCAGCCTCTCCGATATGGAATTTGGTGGGCAGTTTCCTGATGCGCTCTTCGAATTCGCCCTCACGCCCACCCCGCGCGGCGCGCCGGTGCGCTGAATTTTTGCCCCGCGCTCCGCGCATGACAGCGCTTTATTCGCCATCTTCACCGCGCCGTAATAGTGCCATAATACAAGGTGAAGGAATGTGCGGCGCACCATGAAACCTCTGATCGGCATTTCCTGCTGCATGAAAACCTTCGGCATCTATGGCATGCCGAACCACGCCGCCTCGGATACCTATGTCCGGGCGGTGGATCAGGTGGTGGGTGGAGTGCCGGTGCTGATCCCGGCCAATGGCGAGGCGGTCGATATCGCGACGCTGCTCGCCCGTCTCGACGGGGTGATTTTTACCGGCAGCCGCTCCAATGTCGCGCCCGCGCATTATGGCGGGCCGACACCACCCGAGGACACCCCGGAAGATCGCCAGCGCGATGCCGTGACGCTTCCCCTGCTGCGCGCCGCCATCGCCGCCGGCTTGCCGGTGCTGGCGATTTGCCGCGGCCTGCAGGAACTCAACGTCGCGCTCGGTGGCACGCTGCATCAGCGGCTACAGGATCTGCCCGGGCGCATCGATCATTCGACACCGCTGCAACCCTCGGCGCGGGTGCGCACCGGCAAGGCGCATCTCGTGCGCGCGACCGAAGGCGGCTGGCTCCATCGCCTCGCCGGCACGACCGAGATCGCCGTCAATTCGCTGCACAATCAGGGGATCGACCGTCTTGCCCCCGGCCTCGCGGTTGAGGGGGTGGCGGTGGATGGCACGATCGAGGCGGTGCGGGTGATTACCACGCCCGGCGGCCGGCCGGCCGGCTATGCCATCGGCGTGCAGTGGCACCCCGAATACGATTTCGCGAGCAACCCGCTTTCCGCGCGCATTTTCGCCGATTTCGCGCGCGCCGTCGCGGGCCACGCGCGCCAATCGCTCGCCGCCGCCGCCGAATGAGGTGCCGCCCGCCCAGAGCCTGCCTGACATCTGTATGATCATCGAGGAAGCGCGAAAAAATGTCCGATTTCGTCATCCCGCCGCCGCCCCAGGCCGCGGTGCCCGTGCAGGGCGGCGGGCTGTTCCCGGTGCGGCGCATTTTCTGTGTCGGGCGCAATTATGCCGCCCATACCAGCGAGATGGGCGGCGATCCGACACGCGAGGAGCCGTTTTTCTTTACCAAACCCGCCGATGCTGTCCTCACCGCGGGCGCCGATCTGCCCTACCCGCCGGCGACCGAGGATTTGCATCATGAAATGGAATTGGTCGTGGCGATCGGGCGGGGTGGGGCCGAGATTGTGCCCGAGGCGGCGCTCGGTCATGTCTGGGGTTATGCCGCCGGGCTCGACATGACGCGCCGCGATCTCCAGGCGCGTGCCAAGAAAGAGGGCAAACCCTGGGACATGGGCAAGGGGTTCGACCATGCCGCCCCGATCGGCGCGATCGCCCCGGCCGCGCGCGTCGGCCACCCCGCGCGCGGGCGGATCGTGCTCAACGTCAACGGCGCGCCGCGTCAAGACGCCGATCTCGCGCAGATGATCTGGAGCGTCCCCGAGATCATCGCCTATCTTTCCCGCCTGGTGAGCCTTGCTCCCGGCGATCTGATTTTTTCCGGCACGCCCGAAGGGGTCGCCGCGGTCCGGCGCGGCGACCTGCTGGAGGGTGAGATCGCCGGCGTCGGGGTGGTGCGGACACGGATCGTTTCGTGACGCTTCGTATCGCCACCTGGAACATCAATTCGCTCCGTCTCCGTCTGCCGCGCCTCGCCGATCTCATCGCCGCCCTCGCGCCCGATGTCATCTGCCTCCAGGAAACCAAGGTGCCGGACGATTTGTTTCCCGCCGCCGAGATCGCCGCCCTCGGCTTTCCCCACATCGCCCATCGCGGCATGAAGGGGTATAATGGGGTTGCCATCCTCGCGCGCCGGCCGATCGCGGCGCTCGCAGGGTTTCCCGACTGGTGCGGCAAGGGCGATTGCCGCCATCTCGCGGTGCGGCTTGAGGCGGCGGGTGGGCCGCTCGATCTCCATAATTTCTACGTCCCCGCCGGCGGCGACATCCCCGATCGCGACGCGAACCCGAAATTCGCGCACAAGCTCGATTTCATCGCCGAGGCACGGGATTTTTTCGCCCGCGTCCCGGCGCGCCGACGCACCGTGCTGGTCGGCGATCTCAATATCGCGCCGCTGGAGAACGATGTCTGGAGCCATCGGCAACTGCTCGGCGTGGTCAGCCATACCCCGCCCGAGACGGCGGGGCTGAACGCCTGGGCGGCGACCGGCTTCATCGACGCGGTGCGCCATTTCGTGCCGGCTGAAGAAAAACATTTTACCTGGTGGTCCTATCGCAACCGCGACTGGCGCGCCTCCGATCGCGGCCGCCGGCTCGATCATATCTGGGTGACGCCCGATCTCGTGCCAGCGCTGCAGGCGGAGACAACGCTCAAGGACGCGCGTGACTGGCCGCTCGCCTCCGATCACGTGCCGGTCGCGGTGACGCTCGATCTCTGACGCCGAAGGGGAGGGCGCCCGGGCTCAGAGCCCGAAAATCAATCGAACTTGCACAAGAATGCCCTCTGGAAACATTGAATTTTCTGTCGATTTCCGGGCAAGAGGGCATTCTTTTTCAAACTCTCACTGTTCCTGGCCGATCGGGGGGTCGCGGATATCGCGCCACTCGGTCGTGAATGGCTTTTTGAGAAACGTTGCCCAGAAGAAATTCATGGCATAGCGAAGACCGATCGTGAGCAGGCCCTCGCCGGTCAGGCGCCGGCCCGAGGATTGGGCAAAAAGCTCAAACGTGAAGATGACGCGCCCGATCCGCCCGAGGCGGCGGGCAAGATCGGTGTCCTCGCCATAGAAACTGAAGCGGTCATTGGCGGCGCCGAGCCGTTCCATCGCGGTTCGCCGGACGACGAAATTGCCCCCCTGCAGCATCGCGCCCACCCTCAGCACACGGTGGTTCAAAAGATAGACAAGATAGGCAAGGCGATAAAACACGCGAACCAGAACGCGCTTGCCCAGGGCGAGATCGGCATAGACATAAGGCCCGCTCAAGGCCACGAGGTTGGGGTCGGCGGCGAAATGCGCGCGCACCCGATCAAGCCAACCGGGCGGGATGACGGTGTCGGCATCGACATTGGCGATGAGCGCGCCGGAACTCGCGACAAAGCCGGCCCAGCGCGCCGCTACCAGACCCTTGCGCGGCTCCTCGACGAGGCTGACATCGGGCCATGCCCGCGCGATTGCGCCGGTGCCATCGGTGCTGGCGTTATCGACGACGATGATTTCCGCATCGCACCCCGCCACGAGGCCGCACCGGGCGATTTCGGCGCGGATGGCGGCGAGCGTGTCGGCAAGCAGAACCTCCTCGTTATAGGCCGGGACGACGAAACTGATCAGCATGCGATCACCCTTTGAAAAATTATCCGACCGGGCGCCCGTGGCGCCGGGAGAGCGGGAAGCCGGGGCGAGGAAGGGAAGAGGCATGGCCATGCGGGTCATGGCTTCCCCGATACCCGCCCCGTCCAGAGCGTTCCTAATGAAACTCTGATGACAGACCAGAACGAGGCGGCCGCGCAATCTCAGCGGCTTGGCCGAAACCTCGGCAGGGCCGCGGCGCGCCGCGCGCGCTGGCTGGTCGCGATGACGAAACCAAGGAGAACGACGAACAGGACCGCCGAGGCACCGATGGTGCCAAAGCCAAGCCCGCCCTGCGCGGGCGGCTTGGTCAAGAGATCGCCCATGGTGGCGCCGAACGGGCGGGTGAGCACGAAAGCCGCCCAGAAAAGTGCGGTGCGAGAGAACGGGGTGAGGAAATAGGCCAGCGCGATCAACGCGATGGCGGCGGAAATCAGCAGATTGCTGGCGCCATAGCCGAGGCCCGAGCTATCGGCGAGAAAATCGCCGAGCGCCGTGCCGAGCGTGTTGGAAACGAGGATTGCCATCCAGTAGAAAATCTCGGCCTTGCGCTCGGCGATTCGGGCCACCGAAACCGAGCCGAGCGAGAAACGCCAGGTGGCGAGGACCAGAACCAGGAGCGTCACGAGAATAAGCGCGCCACGCGCATAGCCGAGGCCGAGGGTGCGGTCCATAAGATCGGAGATTGTCGTCCCGGCGGTGCTGGTGGCGAGAATGACCGCCCAGTAGAGCGCCGGGTGAAACCGCGGCATGGCGAGCTGGGCGATCAGCACGGCCAAGAAAAAACCAATAAGGATCAGCGAACTCGCGGCGTAGCCGAGCCCGAGCGTCATCGAGAGCAGATCCCCGCCGGTCTCACCGAGCGTGGTCGCGCAGATTTTCATGATCCAGAAGGCGAAGGTGACCGCCGCGACCTTCGTCGCGCCGGCGGGATCGGGGTTGTTCACCGGCCTGACCTCAGAGCGTGAAAATCAATCGAACTTGAAAAAGAATGCCCTCTGAAAATATTGGTGTTTTCCCCGTCGATTCTCGCGCAAGAGGGCATTCTTTTTCAAACTCTCAGCCGAACTCGGCGCGGATCGCCGCCGCATGGGCGCCGAGCGCCGGCACCGGGCCGAGGGGGCGCGGGCCATCGCTGAACATCGCCGGCGGCGCGGCGATCGCCATCGGCCCGTTCGGCGTCTCGACCACGACGCGCCGCAGCGCGGGATGGCGGGCGAGGCCGGCGCAGTCATTGACGAAGCCAAACGCGATGTTGCCCGCGCGGAGCCGCGCGGCCGCCTCGCTGCGTGAGAGGGAGGCGAAGATCGCGGCGATATATGCGTCCACTTTCTCGCGGTTGCGCACGCGGTGATTGTTCGTCTCGAAACCCGCTCGCTGCGGCAGATCGGGCTCGCGCAAAACCTCGCGGCAGAAACCCGCCCATTCGCGTTCGTTCTGGATGGCGATCAGGATCAGCCCGCCATCGGCGGTGGCAAACGCGCCATAGGGGCAGATCGAGGGGTGGGCGAGGCCCATGCGCGGCGGCGTCTGGCCGGTGCCCTCGAAAAACATCAGCGGCACGTTCATCCAATCCGCCATGCCATCAAAGAGGCTGACGGCGATGCCCTTGCCCTGGCCGGAAATGCCGCGCGCGATCAGCGCTTCGAGCACCGCCGCGTGCGCCGCCATGCCGCAGGCGATATCACAGGCCGAGACGCCGACACGGCCCGGCCCGGCGGGGTGGCCGGTGATCATGGTCAGCCCCGATTCGGCCTGCACCAGCAGATCATAGGCTTTCATCGCGGCATATTCGCCGCTTTCGCCATAGCCCGAGATATCGACGGTGATCAGGCGGGGATGGCGCGCGCGCAAATCCGCGGCGGCGAAACCGGCGCGCGCGGCGGCGCCGGGAGCGAGGTTCTGGATAAAAACATCGGCGCGCGCCAGGATGCGATGCAGCAGCGCCGCATCGCTGGGGTTCTTGAGATCGGCGATCAGGCTCTCCTTGCCGCGGTTGAGCCAGACGAAATAGCTCGACTGTCCCTTGGCGACGGTGTCGTAGCCGCGCGCGAAATCGCCTTCGGCGCGTTCCACCTTGATCACCCGCGCTCCGGCATCGGCGAGGCGCGAGCTGCAATAGGGCGCGGCGACGGCCTGTTCGAGCGAGAGAACGAGAAGGCCGGCCAGCGGCTTTTGCATCAGTAGCTCCGGGGCAGGCCGAGCACATGCTCGGCGATGTAGGAGAGGATGAGGTTGGTCGAGATCGGTGCCACCTGATAGAGCCGCGTCTCGCGGAACTTGCGTTCGACATCGTATTCCTCGGCGAAGCCGAAGCCGCCATGGGTCTGCACGCAGGCCTCGGCCGCCGCCCAGGCGGCATCGGCGGCGAGCAGCTTGGCCATGTTCGCCTCCTCGCCGCAGGCTTCTCCCGCCTCGAATTTGGCGCAGCCGGCGCGCACCAGCAATTCGGCGGCGCGCATTTGCGCATAGGCGCGCGCGATCGGGAATTGCACGCCCTGGTTCTGGCCGATCGGGCGATCGAAGACGCGGCGCTCATTGGCATAGGCGACGGCGCGCGCGGTGAACCATTTGGCGTCGCCGATGCACTCGGAAGCGATCAGCAGCCGCTCGGCGTTCATGCCATCGAGGATGTAGCGAAAGCCTTTTCCCGCCTCGCCGATCAGCGCCTCGGCGGGGATTGCCATATTGTCGAAAAACACCTCGCAGGAATTATGGTTCATCATCGTGCGGATCGGCCGGATGGTCAGGCCATGGCCGAGAACCTCGCGCATATCGACGAGAAACACCGAAAGCCCGTCAGTTTTCTTGCCTCCCGCCTCGCGCGGGCTGGTGCGGGCGAGCAGCAGCATGAGATCGGAATGCTCGGCGCGGCTGGTCCAGACTTTCTGGCCATTGACGATGTAGCGATCGCCCTCGCGCCGCGCCGTGGTGCGGAGCGCCCCGGTATCGGTGCCACTCGTGGGCTCGGTAACGCCAAAGGCCTGCAGGCGGAGCCGCCCGGCGGCAATCTCGGGCAGATAGCGCTCCTTCTGCGCCACCGTGCCGTGGCGGAGCACGGTGCCCATGGTGTACATCTGGGCGTGGCAGGCCGCGCCATTGCAGCCCTCGCGATGGATGGTCTCCAGGATCGCCGAGGCGGCCGAAAGCCCCAGCCCCGCTCCGCCATATTCCTCCGGGATCAGCACCGAGAGATAGCCGGCCTCGGTCAAGGCGGCGACGAATTCGCTCGGATAGGCCCGCTGGGCGTCGAGCCGGCGCCAGTATTCACCGGGGAAGCGGGCGCAGAGTTTTCGCACTTCCTCGCGGATCTCGGCATGCGGTTCGGTCGGGGAGGGATGATCCATTGCCGTGCTCCAGGCTCCTCGCGCGTGATTAGCAGGGCGGCGGAGCGGAGACAAAGGGGCGTGACCCCTCTTGCGGCGCGCCGCGCGGGGTTTACGCGGGCGGTTGGCT
The DNA here is from genome assembly GCA_021801255.1 of Pseudomonadota bacterium. GTDB lineage: Bacteria > Pseudomonadota > Alphaproteobacteria > Acetobacterales > Acetobacteraceae > Acidibrevibacterium. Next base: position 8,721 of record JAJYYH010000001.1, on the reverse strand, counting down.
CGTGCGAAAAGCTGCCATGCTCACCCGTCGCACATTGACCGAGATTGGCAAGGCGATCGCCGCGGATATCGCCAACGGCGAACTCGGCGACGGGGCCCAGGGAATCGGCGATACCCTGGCGGCGCACCCCGCGGCGCTGCACGAGCTGATCGGCCTGTTCACCGCCGAAAGCGCCAAAAAGAAGCCGCGTCACGATCTGCTCGAAGCCTATGCGCTGATGACCGGCCAGGGGCTGGAGGTGCTGCGCTATGGCTGCGAGCGCAACCGACCCGAGGCGATTGCCGCGGTCGCCGACCTGCGCGAGCGGCTCCGCGAGATGTCCAGTGCCGGCCGGATCCCGGCGCAGGCCCTGCTGCTGGTGATGCGGCAGTTTGTCACCGCCAAGCTCGATCCGGGAGATGAATTGCGCGCGGCAATGGGGGCTGCCATGGCGGCGGAAGCGGAGACCGCGCCGGCCCTTCCGGAAGCGTCTGACCCGGCGCAATTTCTCGCCGGTCTTGTCGAAGCGATGGAGGGTGATGTCTTCGCCATTCAGTCGGAGCTGGCGGAAGCCTTCGCGACCCTTCCCGACGCCCATCGCGCCACCATTCTGGAGGCACTGCTCGATGCGCCACAGGAGGCCGCCCGTGAAGCGGTGGTCGGCTGGCTGCTCGATGGCAGCGCGGAGGTGCGCCGGGCGATCGCCCGTCTGCTCGGCACGGCCGCCAGCCGCCGCGTCGTCAGCGAGACCATGCTGCGGCGCATGATCGCGATGCGGAACTGGCTGCCGGAAGCCGACCGCGCGCCGCTCGACGCGGCGATCAAGGCGTGCCGGCAAAGCGGGATCGCCTGCGCGGCGCTCGCCCCGGTGCAGGTGCGCGAGGTTCGGGCCTCCGGCATTGATGGCTCCGGTGCGCAAACAATCTTCGTGATCGCCAAGGAAGGGCGCAAACGCGCGGTCGCCTCGCTCCTCGTCAAGCACGGCCTCGGGGTGCGCGATGCCTGGGTGCAGCATCGGCTGAGTAAAAATCAGGCCGAGGATTTCGTCGCCGGGGTGGAGGATCGGCTGGATCTTTTTGCTGCCTCCCTCGAATATCTTAATCTGGTGTTGCCGCATGCGCTCGCGGCCAATCAGGTCTCTGGCGTGTTGCCGCCGCCGGCCCTGCTCGACTTCATCGAGACCGCCGGAATCGCCACGGTTCAAGCGCGAGCGCTGCCGTTCGCCGAGCTGCTCGAGACCTTGCTCGGCGATCTCGTACCCGAACGTCAAAACGCCGCTGCGGTCGCGAAGGTGCTGAGGGCAAGCGGCAGATGGCTCGCGGAGCGTGAATTTACCGCCTCGTGGTTCGAGGACGATGCGGCGCTCCGGGATCTCCTTGGCGGCAAGCGGCGCACGGGCGCGGAGCGGATCCGTCTCGTGCTGGAGAATGTGCTGGCGCCGCACCGCGCGCTGTGGGCGGAGAAACTCGCCTGGATGGCGCTGACCATGCGCCAGGACGAGGAGACCGGCGCCGATTGGCGGGATTTTGCTCTCCTCGCCCGCGAGATCGCCAGCGATCGCCCGATCGGCGAAATCCCCCTGATGCACGCCATCGCCGCGCAGACCCTCAAGGCGCAGCGCTAGCCTCAGGGTTTGATGCGATAAATTCTCCACAATTCCTGAGTGCCAGAAGTACCAGAAGCGTAATCCCCCAGCGCCATGGAATGGCAGGCTCCCGCGATTGTCCTCGATGTCCGCCGGCATGGTGAGAACGATGCCGTTGCGACCTTGCTGAGCGAGGCCGAGGGCCGCCATCGCGGCCTGGTGCGGGGCGGTCAAAGCCGGCGCCAGGCCGCGACCTGGCAGGTCGGCAGTCTCGTCGCAGCGCGCTGGACCGGGCGGCTCGCCGATCAGCTCGGCCATTTCACCGCCGAACTGGTCCACCCGAGCGCCGCCCTGGTGCTCGATAGCCCGCTCGCGCTGGCTCTGCTCGCCGCCGCCTGCGCGGTGGCCGAGGGCGCGCTGCCCGAGCGCGAGGCGCATCCGCGCATCTTCGCCGGGTTGTTCCGCCTGCTTGCCGGAATCGTCGCCCCCGAGCGCGCGATCGTCGATCTGGTGCGCTGGGAGGCCGATCTGCTCGCCGATCTCGGCTACGGGCTCGACCTTCGCTGCTGCGCGGTAAGCGGCGCCGTGGACGATCTTGCCTTTGTCTCCCCGCGCACCGGCCGCGCGGTCAGCCGCACCGCCGCTTCGCCCTGGGCTGAGCGTCTGCTGCCGCTGCCGGCTTTCCTCTGCGATGCGGCTGCCCCCGCCGGCGCCTCGGATTGGCGCGACGGGTTGCGCCTCACCGGCCATTTTCTTGCCCGCGATGGGTTCGGCGCGCGCCATCGCCCGCTTCCCCCGGCACGCCTCAGCCTCTACGACCGTATCGCCACGCTCGCCGCTCCATCCCCTGATCCCCCGGAGTCCTGAATGCCCGACGACCTCATCGGCCGCATCGAGGATACCCCGCTCGCCGCAGCACTCGGTGAGCGCTATCTCGCCTATGCGCTCTCCACCATCATGTCACGCTCGCTGCCCGATCTGCGCGACGGGCTGAAGCCGGTGCATCGCCGGCTGATCTACGCCATGCATCAATTGCACCTCGATCCCGCCTCGGGGTTCAAGAAATGTGCCCGCGTGGTGGGCGATGTCATCGGCAAGTTCCACCCCCACGGTGACGTCGCGGTCTATGAGGCGCTGGTGCGGCTCGCGCAGGATTTCGCGGCGCGTTATCCGCTGATCGAGGGGCAGGGCAATTTCGGCAATATCGACGGCGATAACGCCGCTGCCATGCGCTACACCGAATCGCGCCTGACCATGGTTGCGCAGGCGCTGCTGGCGGGGATCGACGAGGACGCGGTCGATTTCCGCCCGACCTATGACGGCGAGGAGCAGGAGCCGGTGGTGCTGCCGGCCTCGTTCCCCAATCTCCTGGCCAATGGGGCTTCCGGCATCGCGGTCGGCATGGCGAGCAGCATCCCGCCCCATAATGCTGCGGAAATCTGCGCTTGCGCCTTGCATCTTATCCGCCATCCCGAGGCCACGGCCAGCGATCTCCTGGCGCTCATGCCGGGGCCGGATTTTCCCACCGGCGGCGTACTGATTGAAGATCGGGAAACCATCCTTGCCGCCTATGAGAGTGGGCGCGGCAGTCTGCGGCTGCGGGCAAACTGGCGGGTCGAGACCGGCAAGAACGGCACCTGGCGGATCGTCGTCGATGAGATCCCCTATCAGGTGGCGAAAGCCAAGCTGATCGAGCAGATCGCGGCGCTGATGGAGGCGCGCAAGCTGCCGCTGCTGGCCGATATCCGCGATGAAAGCACCGAGACCGTGCGGCTGGTGTTGGAACCGCGCGCCCGCAGCGTCGATCCGGCGATGCTAATGGAGACGCTGTTTCGCGCGAGCCCGCTCGAGATCCGCGTCAGCCTGAACATGAACGTGCTCGACGCCAGCCGCACGCCCCGCGTGATGGGGCTGGTGGCGCTGCTGCGGGCCTGGCTCGACCATCGCCACGAGGTGCTGGAGCGCCGCTCGCGTCATCGCCTTGCCGCCATCCTCCGTCGGCTGGAGATCCTCGATGGCTATCTCGCGGTTTATCTCAATCTCGACGAGGTGATCCGCATCATTCGCGAGGAGGATGAGCCAAAAGCGGCGCTGCGGGCGCGCTTCACGCTTTCCGAAGCGCAGGCCGAGGCGATCCTCAACATGCGGCTCCGCGCGCTGCGCCGCCTGGAAGAGATGGAAATACGCAAGGAACACAAGGCGTTAGCCAAGGAACGGAAGGAGCTGGAGGCATTGCTCGCGGATCAGGCGCGGCGCTGGGCGCGCATCGGCGCCGAGATCGAGGCGACGCGCGCCGCTTTCGCCGCTGGCCCGCTCGGGGCGCGGCGCACCCGCATCAAAGCCGCGCCGGCCTCGCTCGCGCTGCCCGAGGAGGGCCTCGTCGAGCGCGAACCGATCACCGTTATTCTTTCCGAGAAAGGCTGGCTGCGCGCCGTGCGGGGTCATCTTGACGAGGATGCCGAACTCAAATTCAAGGAGGGCGATAAGCTCCGCCAGATGCTGCTCTGCGAAACCACCGATCGGCTGGCGCTGTTCGCGACCAATGGCCGGGTTTTCACGCTGCGCGCCGCCGATCTGCCGCGTGGGCGGGGCGACGGGCAGCCGGTGCGTCTGCTCGCCGAGTTGAGCAACGAGGATGATGTCGTGGCGCTTTTTGTCTGGCACGAGGGGCTGCGCTATCTCGTTGCCAGCTCCACGGGTCGGGGTTTTGTCGTCCGCGCCGAGGATCTGCTGGCCGAAAAACGCACCGGCAAGCAGCTCCTCCACCTCAAACCCGGCGAGGAGGCGGCGCGCATCGTACCGGCCGAGGGTGATCATGTCGCGGTGATCGGGGAAAGCCGCAAGCTGCTGGTGTTTCCGCTGGAGCAGGTGCCGGAAATGGCGCGTGGCGCCGGGGTTGCATTGCAGAAATACCGTGATGGCGGGCTTGCCGATCTCAAGGTTTTTCGTCTCGCCGAGGGGCTTTCCTGGCGGCTCGGTGGCAAGACCCGGACGGAGACCGCGCTCAAGGATTGGCTCGGCGCGCGCGGCCAGGCTGGCCGCCTGCCGCCCGCCGGTTTTCCCCGCTCCGGCCGCTTCGAGTAGCGTCTACCGACCGAATGGCAGCCATGCTCCCGAAAGGAACCGACGCGCCGCCGCGTTGTGGCTTGTGTCTCTTGCCAAATCTCCAATAAGCAGATACCCGATCTTCGCAAATCGACCATGCTTGCCTCACCCAAAAGCTTGAGTAAAATCTTCTCCACCTGACCGCCCCAATATAAACACAACGCAGCATTACACCTAGTCAGAGGGAATTAGGCAACGTGACGTTCTTTATAAAAAATAAATCAGGTGTTTTGCGCGCGGAAGTATGGCCGAATTTCTTTATTGTTGGCGCAGCGAAAGCCGGAACCACTTCGCTATATTCATATTTACGCCAGCATCCAGAAATATTCATGCCGTCGGATATCAAGGAGCCGCATTATTTCGCGCAAGTGCGTCCCTCGCGCGCGCAGCGCTACGCTTCCCCGGTCTTCATCTCCGATCGCGACGCCTATCTTCGCCTGTTCCGCTCAGCGGGGAGCTATCGCGCGATCGGTGAGGCGAGCCCTTCCTATCTGTGGTGCCCGGAGGCACCCGAGCGCATCCATGCCGTGGCGCCCGAGGCGCGGATCGTGATTACGTTGCGCGATCCCGTTGAGCGGGCCTATTCGCATTATCTCATGGATTATCGCGAGGGCATGCAGCATCTGCCCTTCCATGAGGCGTTACAGGCGGATTGGCGCAGCCGGGAAAAGGGCTGGGCGGTCTCGCAACTCTATGTTGAACTGGGTTTTTACGCGCGCCAGATCGAACGCTATCTGCGGCTTTTCGGCGCCGAGCGTGTGCATGTCCTGCTCTATGAGGATATCCGCCGTCTGGCGCATGGCGATCGGCGGGTTCTCGCCGACATCCTGCGTTTTCTCGATGTCGATCCGCGCGGGCTCGAGCTGATCGATACGAGCCAGGTGGAAAACGGCTTCGCCGCCCCGCGCGCGGAGTGGGCGCGCCGGCTCGCCGGTGCGCAATGGGCGCGCTGGGTGGGCAATACCTTTCTGTCCAAGCGGGCCGGCATCTCCGTCTTCAATCGGTTTTTTGTCAAATCAGGCGCGCCGCCGCCGATGGACCCCCGCGCGCGGGACTGGCTCGGGGCGATTTTCGATCCCGAGATGACGGCGCTGGAGAGGCTCCTCGGGCGCGAGTTTCCCGAACTGCGCCGCACCTGGCCCGCGCATCCCACAGCGGAGGCCTGTGCCGCCGATGCAGGATGACCGGCCGCCCCTTCGCCTCGCGGGGCTGGGGGAAAAGTCGGGGCATTCGGGCGGCGGGCGCGCGGCCTGGCACGCGCGACCGCTCTCGCGCACCCTGCTCGCTTATGCGGCGGCACTCGTTATACTCGGGCTGGTCGCCCATACCGTGTCCCTGAGCGGTTTGCGGGCGGCGTCGGCAGAGGCGCGGCCGAGCCTGTTCCTGAGCGCTTGCCTGGTCGCGGCGCTGGGCTGGCTCATCGGCGATGCTTTCTTGTTCTCCCGCCTGTTCAGCTATTTCCGTGCCCCCGTCGGCTTCGCCGAGATGCTGCCGGCCAACGCCATGCATGAATTCCTGCAATTGCTCGACACGGTGGCGGCAGGTCTCGCCATCGTCGGCTTCGTGCATCGGCGAAGCGGCCTGCCGTTCCTCGCCGCCGGTGCGACGATGCTGTTGCAGAGTGTTGTCGATTTTCAGGTGATCGCCTGGGGGGCCTTGCTCGCAGTGCCGCGCGCGCGCGGCATGGCGGCGGATCTCGCATGGTATTATCCCGCTCTGGTAATAGCCTGCACCTGGATTTTCGCCGCATGGTGGATAGTTGGACGGCCGCACACCCGGCTCGGCGCCTGGCTGCGCCAGCGCCCCGCGCTACAAGCCTTCCGCATGGCACGCCCAAGCCATTATCTCAGGCTGTCGCTGATCCGCGCGCTGATCTACGCCAGCCAGGGTGTGGCGCTCTATGGCGAACTCCGGGCTTTCAACATCCCCGCGCCGCTGCGCGACGTGTTCGCCCTTGAGGCGGCGATCCTGCTGCTTGGCGCGCTGCCCATCGCGCCCGCCGGCCTCGGTGTGCGGCAGGTTTTGACAGTGACGCTGCTGCGGGCCTTCGCCCCCCGAGCAACCCTGCTGGCTGCCGCGTTGGCCCATTCCGCCGTGATGATCGTCTTCAGGATGCTCATGGGCTTGCTGTTCGCCGGCCGCTTCGCGCGATTGCTGGCCGAGCCGCGCGCGGGCGGCGCCGTTCTCCACCAAGCGTGAGCGCCGCGCGCGTCCTCCTTGCGTGGTGCCGCGGGCTTCTGCCCCTTCTGTTGCTGGTGGGCTGCGCTACCGACGGGGCACAGCAGCGCGCCGCGGAGCCGCTTTTCCTCCCCGAGTACGGCGCCGGCGAGCACGGCCGCAAGACCTGGTTCGATCGCGTCGTCGAAACCAATCCGGGCGGCATCCATGTCGCGGTCTCGCCCGAATTCGCGCGCGCGCCGCCACGCCGGATTGCCGTGCTGCCGTTCGTCGATCGCGGCAGCGGCAATTACGTGCTGGACAAGGTGGCGCTCACCGAGCGCAATGCCGCGCAGCTGACGGATTGGCGCTGGACCGACGCGAATCGCCTGCGTCGGGTGATCGATGGCTTCCTGAGCGCCAGGGAATTCATCACCGTGCCGGTGCCGGAGGTGGATGCGGTGCTCGCGCGCCACGGCATCGATGATGACGCCAAGCTCAGCCGCGTCCCGCCGCAGACCCTCGCGCGCTGGCTCGGCGTCGATGCGGTGGTGTATGGCGAGGTCGAGCACTACGAGGTCTATTACCTTTTTCTGATGGCGGGCTGGGAGGTCACGCTCAAGATCGCCATCGCCTCGGGCGGCACCGGCGCTACGACGCTCGAAGGAGAAGGGACGGAATACAAGATCGAAGTGCGCCCGGCCGAGGCGGGGCGGGATATCGCGATCAACTCATTGCTCGATACCACCGATCTCCGCGATGTCGATCTGCGGCGCGACGAGGAAGAAGTCAGCCGGGAGTTGATCCTCAGAATTCCGCACGCAGGCACGCCAGCCGCCACGGCCACGACATCGCCCCCGGTGGCGCCGCCATCCGACGGGCCGGTGCCGATAGCCCGCAAAACCGGCTACGGCGCGCCAGAAGAGCCGCGTGAGGTTTTTTTTCTGCCCGAGCAGGATCTGGCCGATCACGGGCGGAAATCCTTTCTCGATCGCCTCATCGAAACCGACCCGGAAAGCTTCACGCCGCACATCGCGCCCGATTATTGCGCGAGAGCGCCGCATCGCGTCGCCGTGCTCCCCTTCGCCTATGAGGGCAGTGGCAACCTCATCATCGACGGCCTGCCGGTGACACTGCGCGGCGAGAACACCCGCGCGCGCTGGCGCTGGACCTATGCCAATCGCATGCGCGAAACCTTCGCCGCCTTTCTCGCGCAACGCGAATTCTCCCTGGTGCCGCTGCCGGAGATCGACGCAATCCTTGCCGCCCATGGGATCGTGACCCGGGGCGCGCTCGAATCCCTTCCCCCCGATGAGCTTGGCGCGTGGCTCGGCGCCGATACCCTGATCGCGGGAGATGTCACCTCCTATCAGGGACTTTACGCATTTCTCGTCGCCGGCTGGAGAGTGGGGCTGCAAATGAACATGCTGGCCACCGCCGCCGGCAATGACGATCATCTCATGAGCATCTCCGGCGGGCGCTATGCGGTCGCGGTTCAGCTCGCGCTGGTGCCGATCGATCTTTATATCGATTCCGGGCTGAGCGTGCTCAAGCTGCGTGATGTGCGGTTGCGCCGCGCCGAGGAGGAGGTGGCGCGTGAGATCGTGCTGCGCATCCCACGCTGCCCGTCGCCGTCCCCGCCCCCCGCGCCGGCGCCTCTCGCGGGCCTTCCCGCCGACTGATTTTTTACGAGAGGCAAAAAACCTGATCCGTCTGCGTTCGGAGCGGAATTCGGCCCGCCGGCCTTATCTGCACTAGTCAACATTTTATCTGACATTCGGTGTTGGGTTTTGCAATCTGGAGCTGGTGGGCGGGGGTGCGGTCCTGCCCCAGGGCAAGGGACCGCGCCCCCGCCCGCCAGCGGCAAGGGAGACCCACGATGACGAAGGAACAGA